>CAYJAB010000001.1:0-92108 GCA_964368305.1 uncultured Erysipelotrichaceae bacterium
TAAAATATCCCTTCGTTTTAATCGCATCTTCCTTAATGTCATCAGTAATAATACTGTCATCCAACTCTGCATAATTTACATCAGGATCTCCACCCTCAATATAATTAGCAAAATTCTCACTAATAAATCGATAAAACAGTGTTCCTAACACATATTGTTTAAAGTCCCATCCATCAATTGATCCACGAACTTCATTTGCTATTTTCCATATTTGAGCTTGTAATTCCGCCCTTTGCTGTGCACTTGACATATTTTTTCTCCCTTTATTATTCTTTGTTTAATAGTATCATTTAACACCTTTATTATTCAAGCATTAGCACACATTAGTTAGTATAGTAAACATAAAACCACCAATACGCTTGTATTGGTGGTTCTGTTATACTATTTTACTTCTTTTGTTTTTACTATCATGTTTTTATAATAATTTATTTAATTCGTCTTCAAGTACGTTTGCCTGTGTACCCCAAATAACTTGTAGTGCATTTCTACCCATTTTAGTTACCCAGTGTGCACCTTGATCTTTGATTTTTTCATCATCCACAAGTGACATGTCCTTAATTTCAAATCTTAGTCTTGTGATACATACATCAAGTCCATCTACGTTTTCTTTTCCACCTAAGGCTTCAACGATATTTTTTGCTTTTTCACTAAAATTACTCATTTTCTACGACTTCCTTTCTTTCTCTACCAGGTGTTGGTAAATTTAACTTAACAATTAAGAATCTAAATACAACATAGAATAATACACTCCATACTGCACAAATTCCTAATAATAAAATTGGATCACTACTTAAGTTCCAGTTTAATGCATAGTCAATAAATCCCGCTGAGAATCCAAACCCTGCAGTTAAGCCCAGTGCACTACATACAAATGCTGCTAAACCAGATAAGATAATGTTAGCGATGAATAAAACTGGTGCTGCAAAGATGTACGCAAATTCGATTGGTTCAGTAATTCCAGTTAAGAATGCTGCAAATGCTGCACTTAACATAATCCCTTGAACCGCTTTTCTGTTTTTCTTATCTGCAGTATGCACCATTGCTAGTGCAGCTGCAGGATATCCTGTCATTAAGATTGGGAAGAATCCTGATAAGAATTTACCAGCTGTAGGATCTCCTTGTAAGAATCTTGTGATTTCCCCAGTATAAGTAATTCCCTCTGCAGTATATGTACCCATTTGGAAGAACACGAAGTTATTTGGAATATGATGTAATCCAAATGGAAGTAATAGTCTGTTGATTACCATAAAGATTGCAGGTCCTGCATCTCCTGATTCTACAATCAAAGCACCCAAATTATTTAATTGTGCTTGAATTGCAGGCCATAGTAGACCAAATGTAATCCCAAGTGCAATACATACAAGTGAAGTTACGATTGGGATAAATCTTTTTCCACCAAAGAATGCTAAGTATTCTGGTAAGCGGATATTATGGTATTTATTATATAAAGCTGCAGTAACAAATCCTAATACAATCCCACCAAATACACCAATATCAATTGTTGCATCAAATGTATGTGCTACCCCGACTGTTACAAAATAACCACTGGCAGCCGCAAGTCCTGCAGTCCCACTGTCTTTTGTAAACCCTAAGGCAACTCCGATCGCAAATAGTAATGATAAGTTCGCAAAGATCATTTGTCCAGCAACACTTAAAATTGGAATATTCAATAAGTCTGGAGATCCTATTCTAAATAAGATCGCTGCTGCTGGAAGAATTGCAATTGGCACGATAATTGCTTGTCCTAAACGCTGTAACATAGGCATAACTTTTTCAGTAAATTTCATTTGTTCTCTCCTTTTTATTTTTTGTAATTCACCTTATATTTATACTCATCTGCTATTTCTACAAAAAGAGCTTCGTCATTTAATGTTACTTCATACTCTTTTTCTGCAGAATTAAACACTACCTCTACTTCAACTTCATGTCTTCTTCTCCACCACTGCTCAAACTCTAACATCGTTAAACTCTTAATGTCTTTTTCTTTCAAATATTTAATTACTTTATCTAAAATATGATATCTTTTACCGAATTCTTTTGGATGTCCATAGATGATAATCGGTTCTTTTGTTTGAATTTTCTCATCTATCATATCTTTATAATATTTAATAATCTCTTCATCTGTAATTTGTTTACCCATATCTTCATAATAGATAACACCTCTACCTACACAAAATGCATTGCAAGGGATTTGAAGTAAATTACTTTGTTTGCCATCTATTAATGTAAATTGAGGATATCCGTCAATTATATACCCAAAATCTGATGAGAATGTATATCCATTGTCAAGCAACGCTTGACCCAATTGATCATTATACATTCCTCTTGGTGCTATAAACATCTTTTTGAAAACACCAACTTGTTCTTTAACCCAACTTTCACAATTTTTAATATTTTCATAGTTTTCCTCATATGTATCAAATACATTATGTACAACACCATGATTTCCAATATCATGTATGTCCGAAATTGATTTTAAGTATTCCTTTTCCTTTAAACACATATCCTTGTTTACAAAGAAAGAACCCTTTACACCATTTTCAACACATACATTTGAAAGATACCCTACATTCTCTTTAAATACCCCATCTACATCTATTCTTACCATAAAGACAGTACGTTCTCTTTTCGGATAATACGAAAGTGTAAATAAAGGAATATCCAATACTCTATGCGCTTCTTTAATTACATTGTATAAAACATCACTTACTTCGCGCTTATCTACAACTGTAGTTCTTTCTGTTATTTCAGAATACTTAGAAAACCTTCTTAAATTATTTCCATGCATAAATAAAAGATTTGACAGGTCTCCTGTTATCGCAAAAATCATCCCTTTCCCATACTTTATTTTTATAAGTATAGGAAGCTTACCATTTTCCAAACCACCTTTTGTAATACGATTTTCATTTTGAAGTCCATATCCTATAATATCTTCACTCTTATAAATATCAATAAACATAGGACTTCTTATATTCAATATTTCATATTCTGGAAAATATGTACGACTCACAAATGCCTTTCCATATTTTTTAAACCCCAATTTACTTAAATCAGGATTTTCAATTATTGCGACATTCCCCACTTCCACATTTTTTAAAACTAAATCAGATAAATCAGAAACAATCATAACTTTTGATTTCTCATATTCTTTTGAAACAATATATGGTGTCTTTATTCTATCTAAAACAGATTTCCACCCATATTGTTTCTTTAAATCATCCAGTAAAATAAATGTGTTTTTCATATAGATCACCTTTTCAATGTTACCCAAAACTTAAACTTACTACTACGGTACTTTGTCTCTGTATATTCAACAGGTGTTTGATTATCCAAATAAGTTAATCTTTCTGTATATAATATTAATTCATCCTCATCCAATTCTAAATTCACTTTATCTTCTTTTGTTGGAAGCATCGGTTCAAGCGATTGTATTGCATTTGTGATCTCTAAGTTATATTGTTTTTCCAACAAACTATACACAGATTGTTTATTTAAATCTATATCTTGAAGATTACACAATGCATATGGTATATAACATATCTCTGTTGCGATTGGAACATTATTATTTAATCTAATTCTTTCCAATTTATTCACCAATCCATTTTCTTCTAACTTAAGTTTCAAGCGTACATTTTCATTGGCTGTTTCTAATGTTTGACTTTTTGTAATTGAAGTGGGTACTCCACCTCTATTTAAAATATCCTCACTAAACCCCGTTAATTTAGAGACTCCTTTTTCAATACGCGGATGATTTGCGAATGCACCTAACCCTTGTTTCTTTTTTATTCTTCCCATTAAAGCCAATTCTTCATATGCTTTACGCACAGTAGCACGACTTACATTATATTCTTGTTTTAAGTCTAATTCAGAAGGAAGCTGTTCCCCTGGTTTTATTTCTCCAGAATCCATTCTTCTTAACAGTTCATTCATCAACTGATAATACAGCGGTGTTCTATCATTTGTATTCATATTGAATCTCCTAACTTGTACGGACAACCTAATAATTAATTTCATTGTACACTACTCTTTTTTATTTGTCTATAAAAAAAGAGTATTTTTCATACTCTTTTACCTAACTTTAATTTTTAGTTTTCTTTTATATCTATAAGATATCTATATTTTATTTCAATTTCGCTTTTTCGAGCCCTATTGTTTTTTATCAATCTCTCTAATTCACCTGTTTCCAAATATATTGGATTTCTTGGGGCATATTGCCACGTGCTTAACTTTTCGCATTTTTCAAACATTACTTCTAGTACCCCTTCTTTGTAGAAGTTATACAATGTCGGGTCATTTGCATTATCATTGTATTTAACATTACTTATTTTGAATTTTTTTGAGTTGCTTTTGTCACTTTGATTTTCAATGATAGCTATATGATTACACATAGATTTTACTTCAACATACATTATCTTGTGAAATACTGTATTGTTATGATTGTTTTTAAACATCTTCTCAATTGTTTTATTGTACAATTCTTTAATGTCATGTGTGTGTTTTATTTCATCATCTTCAAAAATAGACAAATAATATTTACATAATAGTTCACAGAGGAATACCCTATTACTCAACATTATATTTGTATAATAACTTAACTTTTCATATTCTATACTATCTATATTAAATGTACTTTTATTTTTAACATTATTTTTTATTTCTTTTATAATACATCTCAATACGATTATTTGGCATATAAGAGAATTATAAAATTTATTTTCATGCATATCATGTATTCCTACTAGTCCATATGTACTTATTATTGAAAATCCTTTTGAACTAGTTGAAATGAAAATATTGTTTTTCTCATCAATATAGTTATTTTCTTTTCTGTATTCTTCAGGATTTATTCCTACACGCATCAAAAAATGTTCCAATTTTATGCTATTTACAAATTCTATTTTTTCTACTAGCTGCTTTTGGTTGTACTTATCTACAATATGATTTAATTGTTCTTCTGTTTGCACTTTAAAAATTTTGTATTCGCCCATCATATCCTCCCACTCTTTAAAAATATATTTTATTTTCCTACCTACTATTTATTCATATATTAAATAGACACAATAGAAAAACAACAACACCCTTTAAGTATTGTTGTTTTTAATAATTATATTTCTACTTCTACTACTAATTCTTTTGCTTTTACAAGATCTGAAACGATGTTAACTTCTGTACCATTTACTGGTTCTGCAATTGTTACAATTACATCTGTTTTATAAAGTTTTTCTAGTTTTTTGAAGTCTACTGTTAACAGTGTATCTCCTGCTTTTACAGTATCAGATTCCTTTACATTTACTCCAAAGCAACTTCCTTTCATGTTGACACTATCAATACCAACATGGATTAATACAACTGCATCTTCTGTTTTGATCATTACTGCATGTTTGTATTTATGCACATACGCAATTTTTCCATCACATGGTGCAACGACTCTTACTTCACCTTCACTTGGCTTTACAAAAAATCCATTTCCTGCGACTTTACTTGAAAAAACATCATCTGAAGATTTAGTTATTGGAAAAACTTCTCCTGTTAATGGGGCATATAAATTGAATTTCATTTTGTTTCCTCCTTTTTTTATATACGATGTCCATTTGCTTAGTACTATACAGTTTTACCTGTACCTTCTATTTTTATTTTAGCACACATATATAGCATATCTATTATTATTTTTATTTTATTGTGGATTTTTTTCCTGTTTGCCTTCACTATAATTCACAATAAGTACTGCGATTAATAACAATGCTCCACCTATCCACATTTGAATAGATAACACTTCATTAAAAATCAACATAGAGAACATAACCGCAAAGACTGATTCAAGTGTTAGTAAAAGCGAAGCCATTGAAGAACTCACATATTTTTGACCATATGTTTGTAAGAAAAACGCAATACCACTACTTACAATCCCACAATAAAATACTGCTGGGATTCCTCCTGTGATCGCTTGTGTTTGCGTTGGGATAATAAACACCCAAGAAAGTACACTCATTGTCATTAGCTGTACTGAAGTTAAAGACAACGCACTATGTTGTCCTTGTAGACTTTCTAAATAAATAATATGTAATCCAAAAAATAATGCACATAGTATTAATAAGATATCTGCTTCTTTTAAGATTAAAGAACCTTCAAGTGATAAGAAAGCTGTTCCTATTAAACCAATAATTGCACCTACATATACCATTTTCTTTATTTGTCTTTTAAAGAATACTCTTAAAATAAAAGGAGTCATTACAACATAAAGCGTTGTTAAAAAGGCTGCATTGCTTACAGTAGACAGCATCTGACCATACGTTTGAAGTGCAAACGCAATAAACATAAAACAGCCTGCAATAAATCCATGTTTGAGTGTTAACTTTGTCCACTTACCATATTTTAAGGATACTATCGCTAAGAATATAGCACCAATTAATCCACGACATGCAAGTAATAAAAATGGACTAAATCCATTGTTTAATGCATCTTCAACCGCAATAAATCCTGAACCCCATAAAAATGCTGCACCCAATAGTGCGATTTCACCAGTATAATTTTTTTTCATATAAACCTCTTTCAACTTGATTATCATAACGAAAAACAAGCGTTTTTACAAGATTTATCTCTTCTTTAATACGATAGAAATTAAGTATACAACTAAGAAAATTAAAATATCCATCACTACAATTGTACTGCCCACAGGGGTTGCAGCTAATATTGAAATGATGATCCCTGAAAATGCACCCACTACTGAAAACAAAGCAGATGAAATAACTACTGATTTGTAATTTGTAAATAGTCGCATTGCGGTAAGTGGTGGAAATACAATCAGTGCACTCACAAGTAGTGATCCTACCAATTCCATAGCAATAACCACAACTGCAGATATCATAATTGCGATTACTATATTATAAAATGCTACATGGATTCCACTTGCTTTCGCAAAGTTCTCATCAAACGTTACCGCAAATAGTTTATGATAATACACTACAAATACAATCAATACTAAAATAGATAAGACAATGCATGTTACAACATCCATAATTGTAAGCGTTAAAATGGATGTCGCTCCAAATAAAGTAGTATGTACATCCCCTACAACATTAGATGCGACCGAAAATGTATTCATTAATAAATACCCTATTGCCAAAGATCCCACCGACATCATTGCAATTGCCGCATCTCCATTTATTTTTTTATGATTGCTCATTTTTAATAAGACGATAGAGGCAATTGCAGTAATTGGAAAAACCAACAGTTCTTGATTGGCAATACGAAGTGCTGCCGCAATTGAGACACTTCCAAAGGCAATATGTGCAAGACCATCTCCAATATAAGACAATTTCTTTAGCACAAGTGTTGTCCCTAACATCGATGCACACAGTGCAATTAAAACCCCTACAATCAGTGCATATCGTACAAATGGAAACGATAAGTATGTACTTAATGTTTGTATCATATTATCCATTTTGTACACCATTTATATATTCATCTTTTGTCATACATACCAATTGATGTTTATCTATACAGATTATTTGACTCGCATCTTCAATGACTTCATCTAATTTATGCGTAATCATCATAATCGTCACACCTTCCTCATTTAACTTTTTAATAATTTCGTAAAAATCTTTTGTCGTTTTCGTATCAAGTCCTGCAGTAGGCTCATCCAACAAAAGTATATTATTTGTAGCACACAGTGCACGTGCTAACAGTACTTTTTGCTGTTGCCCACCTGATAATTTACTATAGCTTTTCTTCATTAAATCTTGAATACCCAATTTATGAAGCACTTCTTTAGCATCTTCTTTGTCTTTGTTTGTAAACCAAAACTGAAATTTTTTTCTATTTAATAAGCCAGACAGCACAACTTCCTCAACAGAAGCTGGAAACTCTTTTTGAAGCTGTGATTGTTGTGGAAGATAACCAATTATCCCTTTTTTTGTAGGATCTTCAATAAAGTAGTTTCCTTCAATTGGTGATATTAAACCTAATATTGTTTTCATTAGTGTACTTTTACCCACTCCATTTCCACCAATCACACAAACATAAGAACCACTTGAAACCGTAAAGTTTATATTCTTATGTAATACTGTATTTGAATATCCAATCGCAAGATTCTCACATACTATTTTCATATCTTCTCCTTACTAATTTAAGGTGCTTAAAATCACCTCTAAATTATGCTCCATTATCGACAAATACGTTACACCTTTTTCAACATCCTCTTTAGATACTGATTCCATAGAATTTAAACGCACTATTTCAACATTATCATTTCCACTGCTGCTCGCAACTGTTTTCGCAAGTTCTTCTAATCCATTCTCTAAAATAATTAAATGGTCTACCTTTAACTCACTTGCTTTATTTGCTAAAAACGCAACCGTTTCAAAGCTTGCTTCTGTATCAACTGAACACCCTTGAAATGCTGCATAATAATCAATATTATAGTCATGCATCAAATATAAAAATGGAAATCTATCCGTAATAATTAAACTCGTATTGTTTACTTTGTCTATTTTATCTTTATATGTATCATCTAAATCCTTTAATTCATCCAGATACATGTGTGCATTTTCTCTATACATCGCTTCATTTTCTATGTCCAACTGCACAATTACATCTGTCATTTTATCTACTATTATTTGTGCATTATTCAAAGACAACCATACATGTTCATCAATATGTGAAGACTGTTGGTTCTCATCTTCTTCATGACTATGCTCTTGATGGCTTGTATCCTGTTGCATACCATCCACATGTACTTCATATTGCACTTTATCTTCCAATGCTTCAATTGATTGAAATACAATTTGATTCTCATTTGTTGTGTTAAGCAGTGCATCTTTTACCCACTCTTGCGAATGTCCTCCATTATAAATGAGTAAATCCGCAGAAGCTATTTTTGTTATATCTTCAATAGATGGATCATACCCATGTAAATCTACTCCATCTTCCATTAGATACTCTACTTCAAAAACATCATTATTTTCTCCAATGATTGCATTTACCCAATCGTATTCATGAAAAGATATAGTAACGATAGATACGATATCACTTTTTGACTCTGTAATGTTTTGACATCCACTCAACAGTAATCCAAGTACAATACATCCTATTAATTTCTTCATTTTATTCCCCTTTATTTATCTTGGCAATTTGTACATTTTCCATATAGTACTGCCGTTGTTTGTCCAATAGAAAATCCATGCTCTTGTTTAGATATATTTGTTATCATATGAGATAACTCTTCATTTAAATGATAGGTCATATCACATTGTTTACATTTTAAGTGGACAATTCCATGACATTTTTTAGGATTGACATATTGATATAAAACCACATGACTATTCTGTTGTGTCATCTTACATAAAATACCTTCTTTTTCCATTTTTGCTAAGTTTCGATAAATGGAACTTAAACTAATCGTATGCTCTTTTAATTGATCGTATACCATTTGACTTGATACAACACGGTGTCCAATACTTTCAAAATAGTTTAATAATAGCTTACGTACTTCTGTTTTATAGCCTTTCATAGTATTCTCCTTTTTATATGAATTTGAGAATGATTGTCAAATTATATTCAAATTGTATCACTTCTCTTTTAATTTGTATATTTTTTCAATATTTATTTTTAATCTAGAACACTTTTTACACACTGACAAAACCATACAAATATGCTATTCTAAAAGGTAAGAATAAGGGGTATTTTATGCAAGAAAACACACACTATAAGACAATCATTGCCTCCGCATACCAAAAGAAATCTATTTTCCAAAACTTACTCAAAGAAAATAAAAATGGAATGATTAAAATACAGATTTTATCTTATAACACTTTTTTCAATCAAGATGAAAGTATTTCAAATACACATGTTTTTTTACAATACTATAAAACATGTACAGCATTAAAAGATCAACTTTCTGTATTTAAATCACTTGTTTTTTCATATGGATTTATTGAAGAAATTATTTCATTTGTAAGAATAATGGATGAATATCATATCCAACCTTCAGACTTACCTCACACAACACAAAAAGAAATAGAATTAAAACTGTTAGTTGAGGCTGTTTATTTGATTCCTACAAATACAAAGACAAAAGTTAAACAGATCCAACAGCTACAAAACCAAGATTTATCTTATGTCACAATCTATCAAGATGCTTATGCATCTATTAGTCAAAAAAATACAATTCAAACGATGATTCAAAATAACGCAACGTATATTCCACTTAATAAACCTACGCTTGCGTCTATTAAAGCGTTTCAAGCAGCCAATACACGTTATGAAGTAGAATCACTTGCACAATACTTAATTTCAAATGCTGATGATTTATCCAACTATCAAATCATACTAAGTGATACAAGCGTTTATACAGAACTTATTAAACAAGTATTTTCACGCTATGAAATACCGTATCAGTTTATGTATCAAACATCTACTACAAAAATACAATATGTTTATTTAGCATATCTTGCCTGTTTAACACAAAAAGACATTGCCTCTTTTTTAACATTAATACAATACCAATGTTTTGACTTTAACTGCGCACGTTTTTATCAATATACATCCCAATATGATATTACACTTTTAGAGTGCTTACATCCTTTTAATAAAGTCGCTACACTATCCGATACGCTGTTTTCTAATAAAGATATCGAAGAGCTTTTAAAGCTTGAACAAGATGCTGAACAAACAAGACTTTTACTGCTTCCTTTTATCGAATCTATTTTCAATGAAAAAACTTCAAAAGATATTCTGAAAGAAAGCTTTGATTTATGTTTAACACACCTATTTTTAAAATCAGAGTTTGAACAAAAAGCACTCGAAAAAGTAAGAGTATTCATAAACGATCTATATAATGAAACCGATTCGATATTAGATATCCCATCTTTCTTAACCTATCTGTTTAAATCTATACAAGTGGACCAAACAGATTCTAGTCAAAACGGAATTAAAATCGCAACTTTAAGTACATGTTATACAAGTGATCTGCATACAAACATTATTTTAGGTGGAAACCACAATGCATTTATTAAACCAAAAATTCATACAGGGATCTTTGATGAATCTTATATGAAACAACTTGCATATCCTTCTATTGAAGAGCGTACCACTTTTACACTAGATCAAACAATGGAACTATTAAGTTTCGCTAAGAATCTTATTATCTCTTATACCTACGGAGATTTAAATGGAAAACCAAAAGAAATTGCCTTTGAACTTGAACAGTGGCTTGAAGCACAAAACATTAAAATACAAGAGTGGCCTATTGTTTCAAATGATCTAGCAAAAACACAAAAAGAACATATTTCACCTACTACTTCAAAAGAACTTTTCTTAAAAGATAATACGATATTTGGATCTGTGTCTTCTATAGAGACATACTTTAATTGTAAGTATTCATACTTTTTAAAGTATGGGTTTAAACTATATAGTAAAAGAAAGATTGTCTTAGACAGTGCACTTTTAGGAACGATTCTTCATAAAATAATTGAAGTGCTTGTATTAAATAAAAAATATCCACGTGTTTCAAAAGAAGATTTAACGCAAACCATTGATGTTGTATTTAAAGATATATATAAGCTATTTTCAAACAAAAAAGATCAGTTAGACTTAATTAAACTACGTATTCACAATAATCTAAGTCTTACTTTAGAGTTTTTAACTTCAATGGAAAGTACAACTTCCTTCAAAACAGATAAACTAGAGTATCCATTTACACACACTTTTGAATTTGACAAGGCTTCTTTAGTATTAAGAGGAGTTGTCGACCGTATTGATACATACAGTGACTACTTTAGAATCATTGATTATAAAAGCAGTATGAAAACACTCTCTGAAAAGAATTTCTTTTTAGGAACACAACTGCAACTATTGACATATTTATATGTAATCACACAACAATTAAATAAAAAACCAACAGGTGCATACTATGCTACTTTAAAAACCTCAAATACACCAATAAAAGCATATACCTATGACTTAAGAAAAAAAGAAGAAACCTACTTTGATAGCGAGAAAAAACATCAACTGTTTATTGAGTCACAAAAACTATCTGGTGCAACCGTTCTGTTTACACCAGAACTTGATACAACAGCCAAACATGTAAAAGGGATTCGACTAGGTAAAAATGGACCTGCAGTAAGTGGAAAAGCCTATAATTTTGAACTAATTGAACAAGCGCTTTTAGATGTATATGAACAATTCACACAACTTTTATTAAGCGGAAACATTGCATGTGATCCAAAAGAATACGCATGTACTTTCTGTGAGTTTAAGGCAATTTGTCAAAATACAGCTGTATACAAAGCCAACCCACTTACAGATATTGAGACATTAAAGGATGGAGATAACGATGGCAATTAAATGGAATTCACAACAGAAAAAAGCAATCGATTTAACAGATAAAAATATAATTGTCAGTGCCAGTGCAGGTGCAGGTAAGACAACTGTTTTAATCGCGCGTTTAATGAAACGTATTATTGAAGATCAAGTATCCATTGACCAAATTATCGCCATGACATTTACCGATGCAGCGGCTGCAGAAATGAAAAAAAGACTTTCCATTTCCCTAAGCGAAGCCTATCAAAAAAATCCAAGTGAATATCTAAAAAAACAGATGGCACTTTTACCTTCTGCTTCTATTTCTACTATTCACTCATTTTGTCTAAACATTATTAAAAACTATTATTTTGCGATCCAACTTGAACCTACACGTATCTCTAATATATTAGACGATGCAACTTTAGCTTTACTAAAAAAAGAAGCATTAGAGGATACTTTTAATGATGCATTTAAACATAAAGATGAAGCATTTGTACAACTTTTAGATACATTTAGTGCATCCGCAATCGATCAAGAAGATCTTGAAAAAGCCATCTTACAACTTGCGAAAACCGCAAAAAGACACTTAAATTATGAAACTTATTTAAATCAAATCTCAAATAATTACCAAAAATATTCTAGAATTGATTTATTACCAAATGATCTGAAAACATTATTTTTTGAATCTTACCGTGTTCAATGTGATGTATTAATTAGTCATATTCAAGATTTATCCGCATATGTATTACAAACCCATCCAACAGAAGCAGCGTATATTCTTGCGAATCAAGCAAAACTTGATAAGGCGTATTATATGTTAGCGCAAATTCGTGATGAAAACTACGATAGGTTTGTATCTGCAACTATTTCTTGTATGGGCGTTGATCTTAAGTCCTCTTTAGACAAAGATCCAATCTATAAAGAGTTTAGAGACAATGTGATTGGATGTTTAAAATCTATATTAGAAGGTCTCTATGATTCTAAAGAGTACTTATTGTCTATTGAATATCAAAAACCACTCATTGAAAAATTAGCACACATGACTCAACAATACTTAGAAAAATATGAACAATTAAAAATAAAACACAACGGGATTGATTTTGATGATATGGAACAGTTTGCCTATGCCATTTTAACTGCCAACAACAATGAAGTAGCACACATCTATCAAAATCAATATATCGATATTATGGTAGATGAATTTCAAGATACAAATATTATCCAAAATGAAATGGTGGAACTCATTAGTCGTAAAAACAATGTCTTTAGAGTAGGAGATATTAAACAATCTATTTACCGTTTCCGTGGTGCAAAACCAAATATTATGCAAGAATTAATGCAAGAAGATCCTTCTATTATGGAAGTGATTTATTTAAACAACAACTACCGTTCTAAACAAGATATTGTTGATTTTAATAATGATATGTTTGATCAAATGATGAACATTGATGGACTTAAAAGTTCATACAATGAATTCGACTATGTACAAACAGGAATAGACTCACAAAAAGAGGGATGTTTCCCTGTTGAGTTTCATTTGATTCAGAAAAAAGATATGACGCAATTTCCAGATGATGGCTTTTTAGATGCAACGCAATACAATGACCATGAACTTAAGGCGCATTATATTGCAAGTAAGATTGTTACACTTGTTAAAGAGGAACAAAGAAAGTTTAAAGACATTGCGATTTTAATTCGAAATCACAATATGAAGCTTCATTTAATGAATGCATTTGAACAATTAAATGTACCTTATTCATTCTCACTTGTAAGTGGTTTTTATCAATCTTCCAGTGTTTCAAGTGTAATGGCTTATTTACATATCTTAAATAATCCTACAGATAAGATAAACTTAATTGCTGTTTTAAAAAATATATATCATATCGATAATGATACACTCGCGAAACATCAATTAAACGACACAAACTTACTTGATTTGATTAAAGATGATTACTATGCACTTAAAAATCCTACAATGAGTATTTGTGATGTACTTACTTACATCTTCAAAATACAAAACTTCTATGATCTTCATTGTACAAAAAAAGAAAGAAACAACTTAGATTTACTTTTTGAAAAAGCGGCACAGTATCAAAAAACACAACCAAATCTTTATACCTATGTTTCATTTATTTTAGCAATTGAAGATGAAAAAACATCAGAAGCCATGTCTAAACAAAGCGATGAAGATGTGGTAACTGTAATGACCATCCATCAATCAAAAGGATTACAATTTCCTGTTGTCTTCTTCTGCAGTTCATTTACGCAACATGACTTAGAATCTAAAAACAAGTTAGCATGCGATGAATACTTAGGGGTTGCATTAAATAATGTAGAGTTCCCTTATCGTTTTTCTAATTTAAGTCTTTATCGTAAAGCTTTAGATTTCAACAATACAAAAGAAGACTTTGAAGAACAAATGAGGCTGTTATATGTAGGTCTAACACGTGCTCAACAACAGATGTTTATCATTGATGTCTTTAGTAAAAACATCTCAAAGCGTCCTTTAAATCTTGCAGGAATCTTTAGTCGAATCGGTTTTTCTGGATGGCTATTAAAATGTATGCTTCAAGAAAAACCATACTTTAAAACAGTTATTATCGACAAAGCATGGGAATTGATTTCACACACTGCACCTGTTCAAACAAAACACATCCACACACTATGGACAAAAACTGTAAAACAAACAAAAATGGTGTCACCAAGTGAAACAGAGAAACATGAAATACTGCCTTTTGTACATACAGAAAAAACAGGAAGTGCTGTTGGGACATCCATTCACCACGCAATTCAAAACCTACCAAATACTGTATGGACTTTAGAAATGTTAGAGCCTTTTCATTTGAGTACTTACTACTTAAATGCACTTCTTCAATTTTCAAGTTCTGCATTTTACAAACAGCTATTGACTATGCCTGTCTATAAAGAGTTGCCATTTGTAACACAAATAGAACATTCTATTGTCCAAGGGATTATGGACTTTGTCGCAATGGATGAAAAAGAAGCAATCATTGTCGATTTTAAAACGGATTCTATTTTAGATGCTGAAGTTTTAAAAGAGAAATATATGTCACAATTGACTTTGTATCAAAAAGCAATTGAAACGATTTATCCAAACCTTGCGGTATCTTGTTATCTATATAGTTTCTCAATGCATCAATTTATCCAAATTAAGTAAAAATGATACAACCTATTTCATTATTATTAAAAATAATTATCTATCTAGTACATCACAAGGCTATATCTCGCTTAAATGCTTGACATAGCCTTGTTTTCATATAAACATCTTTATTTTGTTGTTTAAATAATAAAAGCCCTATAAATGGCTTTTTAAGTTAGTATGATATCTAATCTTTTATTTATTTCTCATATGTGGAAATATGTATGTTAACTAGTTATTATTACATATCACTAATATACACAGTGATTAGTGTACTTTATTAACTGTCAGAAATATTTCTACAAATTGAGATTTAAATTTGGCAGGAAATTGACATGTTTTTTGCACGCATTTACAATGTTCTACTACATATTTATTCCGTACTTTTTCTTTTATGAAGCAATATAGTACCCACCATCTTTCTTAGAGCCAATATAATTAATGATTTATCATTTATTCTACTAATCATATTTAATGAGCACCTATAGATTATGTTGATGTAAAAAATATAAACTCAATAAATATATCTATTTTTTTCTCTGTAGAGAAAAAACTTTCATTTTTAATATGGTTTTGATATAATAATAAAAACAAAGTGAGGTGTATAATGATGATAACAAGAAAAGAATATCTATCAGAGTTATTGCAATTTCGTGACCAAAATATAATAAAAGTTGTTACCGGTGTTCGAAGATGTGGAAAGTCCACATTATTTAAGCAATTTCAAAATCATTTATTAACTGAAGGTGTTTTAAAAGAACAAATTATTTCCATAAACCTTGAAGATCTTGATTATGAAGAGCTTCTAGACTATAAAAAGTTATATAACTTTATAAAAGAAAAACTTTGTAAGGATAAGCAAACATATATATTTCTAGATGAAATACAGAACTGTCCAAGCTTTGAAAAAACAGTTGATAGCTTATTTATTAAAGACAATACAGATATTTATATTACTGGCTCTAATGCCTATATGCTATCTGGCGAACTTGCAACACTTCTTTCAGGAAGATACATAACGATTGATATGTTGCCTTTATCATTTAATGAATATATGACATTTCAAGATAGCACTCGTTCATCAAGAGAACATTTTGCAGATTATATGCGATTTGGTTCTTTCCCATATTTAGCAAATATCTTAAAGGATGTAAATATGATAAATTCTTATATTGAAGGAATTTATAGTACTATTTTAATAAAAGATGTTTCAAAACGTGAAGGTATAAGTGATATTTCTTTACTAGAAAACATTGTAAAAGCAGTTGCTTCATCAATTGGAAGTCCTATTTCGACAAAGAAAATAAGTGATACTATAAACTCTGCTGGTAGAAGGACATCGGTTAATTCTGTCGACAATTATTTAAAAGCTCTTTGTGATGCTTATATATTCTATAAAGTTGATCGGTTTGATGTCAAAGGTAGACAACATTTGAAAACTTTAGGAAAGTATTATATCGTTGATACTGGTATCCGCAATCTTATCTCTGCTTCAAGTTCATCTGACATAGGACATTTAATTGAAAACATTGTTTACTTTGAACTAAAAAGACGCAAGTTTCAAGTAAGCATTGGTAAAGTAGCTGAAAAGGAAGTTGATTTTGTTGCTAAAAATGAAGAAGGACTTTTATATGTACAAGTTTCTGCCAGTGTACTTAATGAAGACACACTAAAACGAGAACTTGCCCCTTTAGTAGCCATAAGTGATCATTATCCAAAACTTCTATTAACCTTAGATGAAGTACCTCAAGGTGCCAACTTTAATGGTATTCGCTATATAAACTTAATTGATTGGTTACTGAATAAGTAAATGAAAAAAAACATTTAGTACAACGTATAAATGTTTTTTCTATTATTATTTCTTGATACTGCAACAACTCTATGATCATAATAGTATTATAATACAAAAAACTCACTAATTCTTTTTATAACAAGTCTTAGTGAGTTAGTACAATGTCTAACTTATTGTTTGTTTTTCATATGTGGGAATAAGATAACTTCTCTAATTGTATCACTATTTGTAAGTAACATAACTAGTCTGTCAATTCCAAGTCCTAAACCACCACATGGAGGCATACCATATTCTAAAGCTTCTACATAATCTACATCCATCTCACTTGCTTCATCATTCCCAAGTTCTTTTTCACTTACTTGAGCCAAGAATCTTTCTCTTTGATCGATTGGATCATTTAATTCTGAGAATGCATTACAATACTCTCTTGCATCAATGAATAATTCAAAACGATCTGTAAATCTTTCATCTTCTTTATTTTTCTTCGCAAGAGGAGAAATTTCAATTGGATGTCCATAGATAAATGTTGGTTGAATGATTTTTTCTTCCGCGAATTTCTCAAAAAATAAATTTACGATATGACCATAACTCATTTGATGTTTTTCAACTTTAATATGATGTGCTTTCGCAAGTTCTAACGCTTCTTCAAATGAAGTATTCCAAAGGTCTACACCACATGCATCTTTAATCGCATCTACCATGTGTACTCTATTATATGGAGCTTTCAAGGAAATCGTTTTATCCCCCCATGCCACATCTGTCGTATTTAATACGGATGTCGAAACACTTTCAAGCAACTGTTCAACTGTTTCCATAATCCCTTTCATATCACTATATGCAATATACGCTTCTACTGTTGTGAATTCTGGATTATGTCTTGTACTCATTCCTTCATTTCTAAATAAACGACCAATTTCATAAACACCTTCCATACCACCAACAATTAATCGTTTTAAAGGTAATTCTGTTGCAATACGTAAATAAAAATCCATATCTAATGTATTATGATGTGTTACAAATGGACGCGCTGCTGCACCACCTAAAATCGGTTGTAATACTGGTGTTTCAACTTCAATCAATCCTTGTGAATCAAAATAATTTTGAATTGCACGAATAATACGAGGACGTACCATCGCCACAAAACGAGAGTTCTCATTCATGATTAAATCTACATAACGTCTTCTATAACGCTCTTCAATATCACTTAAACCATGAAATTTTTCAGGCAATGGTCTTAATGCTTTTGACAAATGTGTATACGTTTTAGCTTTAACACTTAACTCACCATGATTTGTCTTAAACACCGTTCCAACAATCCCTACAATATCACCGATATCTGCACTATCAAATAATTCATATTCAAGTTCACTTACAGTATCTTTTCTAACATATACTTGAATTTGACCATCACGATCTTGAAGATGCATAAATCCTGCTTTCCCCATAGAACGACGTGTCATGATTCTACCTGCAATAGAAACCTCAATATTCATCTCAGCCAACTCTTCTTTTGATTTATCCTCATACACACTTATAATGTCCTTAGAAGTATGTGAGCGTGTATACGCTTCTCCATAAGGGTCAATTCCTTTTTCTTTTAATTGCTCCATTTTTTGACGACGAACAAGTTCTTGTTCAGATAAATTTAATTCCATACTTTTCCTCCTAAAATATAAAAACTCTCAATCCCATAGGGACGAGAGTTTATCATCGTGGTACCACCCTAATTCATGTCAAAATTACTTATGACATCTTAGTAACTATTTAAAGTCAAACTCTATAACGGAAGTTAACCGATCACTCCATGTCTTTTTTCACTGATTTTCTCATCCCTTGTTTACACCAACCACAAGGTCTCTATAGACTTAAAAATCGTTACTTCCACTTCTACATGTATCATTTGTATTATAGTTAAATGCTTATTGTTTGTCAAACGCATTATGATATCTTTGAAGCAATTCATCCATATCCATACTATCCACATCTTCTTTTCTCAACAGATTTTGATATCCATCAATTAAATATATAAATTGTTCATATGAAATAATATGATTTAATGCATCCTTAATGCGATTGTTAAATGGCATACGCGTTAAATACCATCCCGCATGCCCTCTCATTTCACGCATACCCGTTTTCTCACCTTTCAATGAAATTAAACGGATTGCATGTTGTTTGGCAATTTCAATTCTTTCTGTAAAACTCTTAGACGGTTTTAACTCTTTTGTTTCCAAATAAGAAACACACTCATCAATCAACCATGGATCACCTAAAATACCACGTCCAATCATCACCGCATCACATCCTGTTTCATCCAACATGCGACGTGCATCTTCTGCACTTATGATATCCCCATTGCCAATTACTGGAATAGAAACCGCTTCCTTCACTTGTTTGATATAACTCCAATCCGATTTACCCTCATACATTTGAGAGCGTGTTCTTGCATGCAGCGCAATTGCACTTGCTCCTGCTTTTTCAAGCCCTTGTGCAAAAGAAACCGCATTGATTGACTTTGTATCCCAACCTAGTCTTATTTTAACCGTAACTGGTTTTTTTACATTTTCCACAATTGCGGAAACAATTGAAAATGCATTTTCAGGATCTTTCATCATTGCAGATCCACTATTAGACTTGATGACTTTTGTAACAGGACACCCCATATTAATATCGATAATATCACACGTTGTATTTTGATCTAAAAAGATTGCGGCCTTTACCATACTCTCTTTATCACTTCCAAAAAGTTGCATAGAAATCGGATGTTCATTTTCCGCAATATCCATCATTCCATGTGTTTTTTGATTTTCATACACAATCGCCTTATCACTCAGCATTTCAGTATAAATCAAACCAGCATTAAACTCTTTTGCGATACTACGAAAAGCGACATTGCTAATACCAGCCATCGGCGCAATCACAACTTGATTTTCAATTTCAATATCCCTAATTTTCCACTTCATTAATTTTTATTTACCTTACTTTGGATAATTTCATCTAAGGTTGCTTCATCAAACCAAAACTGTGTATTACAATACTGACAGCTCACTTCACAACCATGATCCTCTTGTTTCATTTCTTTTAAATCCTTCACATCTAAAGTCATTAAAGCATCCTGCATTCTATCTTTATTACAGTCACACTTAAACGCTAGATCTTCTACACTTAATATTTCAATATCTTCAAATAAACTTTTCGCAATCATCTGCGCATCCATATTTTCACTTACAAGTTCAGATACAGGTCTTAAACTAGAAATTACTTTTTCACATGCCACAATATCTTCTTCTGTTGCACTTGGCATCAATTGAATTAATACACCACCTGCAGCACTTACATGATTGTCCTCTTCTACCAATACTCCTACACTTAATGCAGTTGGTGTTTGTTCACTCACAGTGAAATAATATGCAAAATCCTCACCAATCTCACCACTTACAAGTGCAACTGTACCTGTAAAGTCATTTTTCAGTGAAATATCTTTTATAACTCTTAGATACCCTTCTTTTCCAACAGCAGTTCCTACAGCCAATTTATTCGTATCATTGTATACTAAATGAATATGCGGATCTCCCACAAATCCTCTTACAGTCCCATCACTATAGGCATCTACTAAAATCGTCCCAATGCTTCCGCCACCATTAATTTGAATCGTGATTTTTTCATGGCTGCTTTTCAACATTCCACCCATCATTGTAGCTACACTTAACACTCTACCAAGTGCTGCTGCAGATGTTGGCCAACAATCATGTCTCTGTCTTGCTTCTTCCACAAGATTTGTTGTTGTACTAACAAATATTCTAATATTACCACTATGGGCAATCGCTTTTACTAATTGATCTTTCATACGCTTCACTCCTTTTATATCTATTAATTACTTGAATTCACAAGTTTTGTCAAATCTTTAGCCCATTTAGCTTGACGATATCGAATCATCGTCAATATCAATCGTACAACTTGTTCAATTTGACAAATCAACACTACAAGTACGATATTCTCTATTTTTAAAACCTCAACACTGAAAAATGCTAAAGTTAATCCTACACCATACACAAGACCCGAATCCAAGAAATTCAATATTTTTGTATCTCCACCTGCTCTTAATGTTGAAAACATCATAAAATTAAACATTCTTAAAAATAATTTAATCGCAAACACATACAACAATCCAACAGCCATATCAAACACAAATCCTTTGCTATAGCCAAACATATATACAAGCGGTTTCGCAAACACTGACATAATAAAGACCATAACAATTCCTAAAATAAACCCAAGTCCCAACTGATAATTTGACTCTTCTTTCGCAAGTTCAATTCTACCTTCTCCTAAACGTGCTCCGATTAATACACTGACCGCAAGACCATATCCATGTACGCCAAATAAGAATAAGTTAAAGATTTGATTTGATACATAATATGCATCCATACTCAATGTCCCTAGTGAACCATATGCTTTTACAAACAATGTCATTCCAACTCCAAACAACATTTCATTCACAATCAGCGGTGTCATTTTTTTAACAATTGGACTTACAAAACTCAAGTCTATTTTAAATGCCGATGCAAAGTCTTGAATAAAAGGTTGTTTTGTTTTAATTGCATACGTAACATTAATCACTAATACAATCAACTGTGCAAGCACAGAACCCATTGCTGCACCTTCCACTCCATACGCTAACACAAAGATAAATAAATAGTTTAACCCTACATTTAATAACGCACCTATCACAGATACATACAATGTTATTTTAGCTTGTTGTGTACTTCTAAACATTGTCATAAATGATTGATTCACTGCATATGGAATTAAATAAAACATCATGATTCTCAAATACAACATACTATAATGCAATACTTCTAAATCTTTCAAATAGAAATATAATAAATCTCTTCCAAAAAACATCGAAACCAAAGTCCATATCGTAGCATTCGCAACCCCTAAAATTAGTCCAAGCGCAAATGTCTTTTGTAAGTTCTTATTTTGCTTTGCCCCAAAAAACTGAGCAGAAAACATCGCAATACCAGATGACACACCCCAACTAATCCCATCATGCAACATGATGATTTGTGAGGTATTCCCAACTGCAGTTACCATACCAATCGATGAAACCATCATCATATCAATAATACTCATACAACTTTGCAGTAACATCTGAAGTGCAAGTGGGATCGCAATTGTAGCTGTTTTTATATAAAATGCTTTTTCGCCAAAATATTTTCTTAAAAAACTCATAACTTTCCTCCTTGCAATGAAAATAATTATACCATATATTCCCTCTTTAAATAAGAAAAAAATAGATTCTATAAATCTATTTTACTCATCAAAAAGCGATAACTGTCTTCTTATTATACTTTTCGTCTCTCGCGTCGTTATAATACTCTTTTCTGTCATATTTCCACTTAAGACCATAGACTCAGGATTATGATTTTTATAATTGATGAAAGCTTGTTTATCACTTTTTAAAGCATAACAATACTTACAACCATTCAAACAAGTATTATACGTACCCACCTCAATGCTCTCAACACAGCCACAGATCTTTCTTTGATTTAAATCCTTCTTCACATCCACCTTCATCTTTAAAATCTTCTCTATTCTTTTTTTATCAATACAAGAAGAATGTTCAATTTTTAAATCAGATAAATCCAACTCTTCACAACACGTTGTAATTTGAATTTGATACTCTGCAGAAATACGTGCAAAATGCTGCATTAACACACGATACTCCTCCATATTAATATACGCATCACTTGTATGTTGCATGCGATGCGATACATTTTTATATAAATCCAAAAAACTCACAACACATGTATCCGTATACCCTTGCAGTCTTTTGCACATATACTCAAACTTCTCTATATGATATGAAACCGTAAACACATCACTTAAAATAATCGGATCATATCTCCACACCATTCGATCTTTTGTCAAACGCTTGCTCATCTTTATAAAACAATCAAGTAATACTTCTTTATCTAAAACATTCTCTTCTGTATTTTTATCATACGGTGTAATTGTAAATAAAAAATAATACAAATACCCCATACGATCTATTTCATCTAAATAAGGTAAAAAAGGAATTGGATTCTTTGTCCAAAATACAATTAAATCCACATCCTCTTTCTTTAAAGATACTTCATAAAATCTATCTGGATTAAATGGATGAATCACATATACTTTTCCTCTTTTTAACCCATTTAAAAACCACTCACCATAAAAAGATGGAATATCCGTCCTTCTTGAAGCACTAATAATCATCTACTTATTTTCCACTCTCTAAATCCAATAAAAACTGCTTTACATCTAATCCTCCCGCATACCCTACCAGTTTATTAGATGACCCAATTACACGATGACAAGGAACGACAATCATAATTGGATTTTTATTATTTGCACCACCCACTGCACGACATGCTTTTGTATTTCCTATTTCCTGGGCAATATCTTTATACGTACGTGTTTCACCGTATGGAATATTACAAAGTGCATCCCACACTTTCTTTTGAAAGTCTGTCCCTTTAACACGATATTTAAAAGTGAACTGCACTCTTTTTTTATCTAAATAAGCACACAGTTCATCAAAGACATAATCAGTAAATTCATTTTTTACACCGAAATCCTCCGCATCTTTCACAAAAAGTAAATGCGTTACATAATCAGATTCATACCCTATTTTTACATATCCAACTTTTGTTTTATAAACCGCATAATTTTCCATACTTACTCCTTTATTAAACTTGCACGATATTCCCCCGGTGTGCACTCTTTTCTTTTTTTAAACCACACATAAAACGAAGATACACTATTTATACCAATACTAGATGCAATCTCCACAATTGCCTTTTCTGTATTTTCTAATTGATCCAATACATATTGCAGACGTATATTCGATAAATACGCACAAACCGTAATATCTTTCTTTGCGACAAATAGTTCATTCATTCTTTTTCTAGAATACCCTATCCTTTGTGCACATAAATCAAGACACTGTTCTTCATCAAAATTTTCATGCATATATGTAATACAGCGATTGATATCTTCACTCACTGGATCATAATTTAATAAATCACTGCGACATCTCTTACAAGCACGATACCCCTGTGCAATTGCCTCTTGCGCTGTATTAAAAAAAATGACATTCTCATATTTTGGAAGTTTTGATTTACAAGAAGGACGACAAAAAATACCTGTAGTCTTCACTGCATAATAAAATTCACCATCATAGGTTGTATCATTTTTTTCTACTACAGAATACTTCTGTATATTTGTAAGCTCCATAATAAAATCCCCTTATTTATTACAACATAAACAAGGGGATTTTTCTATATCTATTTTTTATATTTCTTGACCAATATCATCTACCTTTATTACATCATCTCCATTATGTACTTTATTTTGATAAATGACATTAATCACAAGACCAATCAATACACCAATTGCTGTATCCACAACACGCGCTACTGTATATCCAACATATGTATCCGGTGTTTGTGTAAACAATACAACGAAGTATACGATTGTACCCGGTTGAATTGCACTTGTCGCATTTAAAATAATATTAATATAAATCGTTAAAAATAGTCCTAATACTAAATAGATTGAACTTGGAATCCCAAATGGTGTTGTAGAAAACAAATAATAAAACGGAATCGCTACAAGTCCTCCAAGCATTGCCCCAAAGACACGGTTAAATCCACTTTTAGCCCCATCCTTCATAACGTTTCCAACACCATATACTGCACCAATACACACAGATGCTGCATTTCTTCCATCCAATAAATATTCATACGCAAGTGCAGCTACAAGAACAGCCACCAACGTCTTTATTACTCTTGCTCCAATTTTTGGTAATCTAAACTTTTTCTTTTCCATACAATACCCCCTATAGATACAATACACAAATGAAAATATACTCTTACGAGCATATATATTCTTTATTTAATCATACTTTATTCCAATAAAAAAATCACTGTGTAATGCTTTAAAGTCTAATATACTAGTCTCTGTAAATAAAAACTTAGTATATAATAGCTCATTTTTCACAAATAAGCAACAACTTTTTAAACAAAATCAGTGATTTTTCACAATTAAAGATTAGATAACATATAAATTAAACAAATACACACACCAGAACCAAACAGTAATAACCCAAAAGAAAGGCTACTTTCGATTTCATCCCAACGTGGATGTTCAGCATATTTAATCTCAAAACTTCCCGGAAGATAATCTTCTTGATCCACAACAGGTTTTTTCTTTCTTCTAAGAAGTGTTGCATTAAGCAGTGCCATCATCCAATCTGTAAAGCTTGCGACAAAGCGCGCTGCTAAACTACATGTAAACGGTAATATGTGTTGAACCATAGGACGATAAATTAATCTCTCTAAATCCAGCCAACTTGGCCAACGCTCCGCATACACGACCACACCATCTTCTTTTTTCATTAAGAATACACGTACAACTAAGAAATACACAAGTACACCAATCGTAATTGAAATGACTGCACCTTTTAAGTTAATCCAAGCAAAGTACGCAACCGCATGATCCAGTGCGTGTCCATGCATAAATGCTTGCATAATATCTGCGATTTTATCTGTGAATGCATTTGGCATACATCCAATCAATACAAGTGGAATTGCACTCAGTGTTAAATAAACCCAACTTTCTTTAGACATGACTTTTTTAACACCTTCGTATTTTTCTTGTACTGCTTTATCACTATTTTTTTCAACAAAAATTGCGACAAATATTTTTGTCATATACGCAACTGTAATACCACCCGCAAACAAGAATGTATACTCAATCATTGTAAACAATGGTTCAAGTGAAGTTGCCTCTACGATATGAATATATTCTACAATACTTTCATGGAGCAATGTTTTTGATACATATCCATTTAATAATGGAATACCACCAATACCTAAAGAACCAATTAAAAACAATAAGCCTAAGAACCATTTCTTACGTCCAAATCCACGAATTTTATTTAAGTCTAACTGATGTGTATTACTATAAATTACACCCGCTAGCATAAACAATAACAATTTAATTAAAGAGTGATTCATCATATGAAGCAATGTTCCACGTACCGCAAGTGTATTGTGAGATCCTAAGAAAATACTCATCGCAATCCCAATTGAAATAAATCCAATTTGAGACATTGAAGAACACGCAAGTGTACGTTTTAAATTATTTGAGAACAGAGCCAATATTGCCCCAAGCACCATTGTAATCGTCCCTAAAGTTAAGATTAAATACGCCCAGTTTGTATCATTTCTAAAGATTTCCATAGAAATGACAATCATACCAAACACACCCGCTTTAGTTAAGATACCACTTAGCAATGCACTTGCTGGTGCAGGTGCAACCGGATGGGCTTTCGGAAGCCATACATGAAGTGGATAAAGACCCGCTTTTGCACCAAATCCAACTAATATTAAAATACCAGATACAATAACACTCATATAATTATCACAAGCCAATACAGCATCATATAATTCATTCATATTCAATGTACCAATTGTATTATATAAAACAAATAGTCCCATCAACATCGTTAATCCACCAATCACCGCAACCGCAATATAAACTTCTCCAGCTTTCATTGCTTCTGGTTTTTGATCATGAATAACCATCACATAAGATGTAAATGACATAATTTCAAAATAAATAAATGTTGTATATAAATCTACAGATAAAAATACACCCACCGTTGCCCCTGCTGTGACAAGAGTGAAAAATAAATAACGTAATTTATTGTCATAGTGACTTAAATACTCTTTTGTATATCCTGTAGTCATAAACCACATAAATGCTGCAATTAAACTATACACCGCTCTAAATCCATCTAATTGAAGTTCAAATGATAATCCAAACAGATTGTCAAAACTAAATTGAATCTGACCTACTGTTAAAACTGTATAAAGTAAGTACGCAACCATTACAAACTCAATCATCGCAACCGCTGTTGCTAAATTAAATGCTGTCTTACTTGATTTTCTTCCAAATAATACGACAAGCAATCCACCCATCATCGGCCATACTGTTACTATAAATAATAATATTTCATTCATAATTTTCACCTATACCAAGCCATTTGTGATTGCTGTTAATGCATCCATCACAAATGAACTATTGATTCCTAAGAAAAACATCATTGCACATAAAATTACAAATGGCACTTTCATCATCCAAGATGGATCATGCGCAACTTCAAGTGAAGATGGCGATAAACTTCTTCTTGGGAAAAATGCTTTGATACTAACTTCAAATGTATAATAGGCTGTTAGAATTGCTGAAATCAACAGCGCCAATACACCAAGCAGTGCAAGCGAACTGTTTACCCCAATTGCTGCTGATGCAAGTGCATACTTAGAAATAAACCCTGCAAATAGTGGAATCCCTGTTAATGCAAATGAACCTATTGTAAAACTAATAAATGTAACACGCATCTTTTTACCATATCCTTCAATATCTTGAAGGTATTCTTTATGTGTAACTTCCATAACGGCACCTACACAGAAAAACAGACAAATTTTAATTACACCATGGAATAACATATGCGCCATTGCTGCCGCAAGACCAAGTGGTGTCATTAAAGTAATACCAAATAAAATATAAGATAAGTTTGATACAGTAGAAAACGCTAAACGACGTTTTAAATGCACTTCCTTATATGCACACGCACTTCCAAATACAATTGTAAAAATTGCGAATGCCATTGCGATACTTTGTGCATATGTCCCCATTAAAATAGATGGTCCAAAACAATAAAATGTTACCCTTGCTATCGCAAAGACACCAGATTTAACAACCGCAACCGCATGTAACAACGCTGTTACAGGTGTTGGCGCAACCCCTGCTGTTGGAAGCCATTTATGAAATGGAAAGACTGCTGCTTTTACACCAAATCCAAAGAAACATAATAAATATCCAAGTAAGATAATACTTTCGTTTGCCTCAAATGAATTAAATGCAACGCCTCCATATACAAAATCTAAACTTGCTCCAAATTGATAAATAATCATCATACCAATAAAAGCTAAAGAAGCTCCTGTAATTGAATACACTAAATATTGTCTTCCTGCTTTAACATCACGATTTTCCATCGAATGCATTACAAGTGGAAGTGTAATAAACGTTAATATTTCATACATTAAATAGAATGTTATAAGATTCGCAGAACTTGCAAGCCCTACAACCACTCCATACGTTGCTACGTAAAACGCAAAGAACTGATTTTTCTTTGAAAGATGCTCCATATACTCAAACGCATACAATGTTGCGATCGGCCATAAAACACTAATCAATACTAAGAAAATCTTACCAAGCCCATCAATATAAAACGCAATTTCAAACCCTTTATTAATAGAGATTAAATTAATTGGTTGACTCATATCTGTAAAGATTAAAGCCATCACCATTAAACTTGTCGATACAACGACAAACATTGAATACACATTTCTCTTCTTAGAGTCATTTTCACTTATTTTTAGAAAAGGAAGTAAAAACCCTAATAAAATAGGAAACATGATTGCTATAAGTACTAAATAATCCATATTTTACCTCCCCTTAAAATAACCCTTGAATAATCATATGAATAGGATCTGTCAATAAAGATGGCATCACCCCAAATAAGATTGTCATAAACACAAGCACAGCCATCGGAACCAACATTACCTTATTTGCTTCAGATACATTTTCTTGCCCTGTATACGGTTTAAAATATGCTTGTATTGTAATAGTAAATAAATAGCCTGCAGTCAACAATGCACTCACTAAAAGCACAACAGGCCCTACCCAACTAATTATAGAATTCATTGTAGCCAATGAACCTGTCGCTAAATACCATTTAGAAACAAATCCTACAAGTGGTGGAATTCCAATCAACCCTAACCCTGCAATTGTAAACAATGCAAATGTATAAGGCATCTTTTTCCCTAGTCCATCTAACTGATCTACACGTGTAAAATGACTCTTATAAATCACACTACCACTCACCATAAATAGAACATTTTTAATCAGTGCATGCGCTGCAATATGCAGTAAAGCACCCATAAACGAAATCGCATTAAAGCAAAATAACCCAAATAAAATATACGATACTTGAGAAACAGTAGAATAAGCCAAACGCTTTTTCATAATTTTCTCTTTATACGCCAACATAGATCCCATAAATACTGTAAATAATACTAAACATAAAATAACTGTTTGAACCCAACTCCCCATAATAAATTCATATCCAAACTGATAATACACAACACGGATAATCGCAAGTACACCCGCTTTTGTAATAATACCAGATAGTAAAGAACTTGCAGCAGCAGGCGCTACAGGATGGGCTGTTGGAAGCCAAGAATGAAGTGGATAAAGACCCGCTTTCGCTCCAAACCCAATAATTGTCATAAAACATACTAATAATAATACATCTTTATTTTCATTCAAGACATCCACACTCATTACACCACCTTGTGTAAAGACTGTCGTATCCGCATAATTTGAGATAAAGAAAAATCCTAATAAACCAATCGTCGCCCCAAATACAGAATAAATTAAATATTTAATCGCTGCAGAAATTGATTCTGATGATTGAGAATGTAAGACCATCGGCATACTTGCAAAAGTTAAAATCTCAAAAAATAAATACATCGTTAAATAATTTCCACTTAAACATACCCCATTCATCGCACCAAATGAGATTAAAAAGAAGCTATAGAAACGAGGATGATTCGCTTCATGTTTCATATACTCTAAACTATAAATCCCAACAAACAACCATACAAAGTTCACAATAATTAAGAAAAACTTACCCAATCCATCCGCATTTAACCCAATTGTCAATTCTTCAGAAAACGCAAGATATTCAGTATAACTTTGTGGTGTAATCACTACCATAACCGCTAAGAAAAAAGTTAAAAACAATGCAACTGTTACATAAATATTTCTTTTCTTTTCCACTTTATTGAACGGTAGGAAATAACAAAGTGCGCCAAACACAATTGGCAATAATGTAGTAAATAACATATTTTCCTCCCTTACTTAAACATGGAAATTCCATTTTGTAACATTTCATTAAATTGACCACCAAATACCCCTAACATAAAGTTAAGAACGATAAATCCAATAATAGAAAATTTATATGAAAGTGTTTTTCTTGATTCTGTACTTTCTGAATTCTTTTTATTTGTGAATAATACAAATAAAACCGGAATATAATAGAAAGCATTTAGAACTGTAGAAATCGCTAATACAATTAAAGCCGCAAACATTTTCAATGATTCAAACTCAATTGCTGAAACAGTTAATAATGCTTTTGCACTAAATCCTGCAAAAAAAGGTATCCCAATCATCGACAGCGATCCAATTACAAACGCAATCCCTGCCCATACATCTCTAAAACCAGCACCTTGAATTGATTTGAAGTCTTTTTTACCATTTGATACACGCATAATTCCACCTGTTGCGACAAATAGTAATGGTTTTGTAATCGCATGCGCTAAAATTTGAAGACATGCTGCAACCAAACCAATCTCTGTACCAAGCCCAATTCCTAAATATATATATCCAATTTGAGCTACAGATGAATACGCCAACATTTCTTTTAAATCTTTCTTTTTCATTGCTTTTACTGACCCAAAAATCATAGCAATTAATCCAAAGATAAATAAGATGTCTGTTGCACCAGAACTAAAGATATTTTCAATTCCAATCATACGATAGAATATTTTAATTAATAAGAAAATATATCCTTTTGATACAATACTCGATAAAATCGTAGTCGATGCAATTGTCGAGTGCTGATATACATCAGGAAGCCATGAATGAAATGGAAAACAAGCACTCTTAATCGCAAGCCCCATACTAAATAATGCCATCGTAACACCAAGTGGGAATACATATGCCCCTGTTTCAAATAATACTTGAACACTTTCTTGGATGTTTTGCATTAAAAGATGACCTGTTAAATCATAAATAATTGAAGTCCCGATTAAAAATAAACCAGACCCTAATAAACTCATAAATAAATAACGGACAGTTGCCACAAGTGCTTTTCCACTTTTATAACGAATCATAACAAGTGAACAAGATGCAATCGTATTAATCTCTACAAATACATAACTTGTAAATAAGTCATTTGTATATACCAAAGCCAACAATGAACTCATTAATAATAAAGCTAAAGAATAATATAAATTAATTTTAGAATGTTCTACATCATCTTCAACTTCTTTTAAACCACCTAAAAGTGATAAAATCATAATCCCAGAAAATGCAGTTGCAAAGATTCCTTCTAAAACCCCTACGCGAATTTCATTTCCCCATGGAGCAGGAAAATGCCCCATCATATAGTTGTATGCCTCATTTGTAGATACAACAAACAACAATGTCATGAGTGAAAGTATAAATACAACCACCAATACACTTAAACCAAAATACTTCGCTTTTTTCCCTTTTAACAATGAACAAATCACTCCTGAAGAAAGAGTCATAATGATTGTAAAAAACGGAAAGTTTTGTACAAATTCCATCTTATTCTTCCTCCAATTTCGCAAGGCGCATGATTTCTTCAATATCTAAAGTGTGATAACGATAATATAAACGAATCGTAAGCGCTAATAAAAATGAAGTAACACTTACTGATACTACGATTCCCGTTAATACAAGACCACTTGGAATTGGATTTATATAAGCCTCTACATCTTGAATCCCATCGACAATAATCGGTGCTTTTCTTCCAAATATATACCCTTTAGAAGCTAAGAATAAATATATTCCACTATCCATAAAGTTAAATCCAACGATTTTTTTTATTAAGTTTTTATCTAAAAGAAGAGTTGTAAATCCAATACCAAAAATAATGATGGCCGTTGTTTCATAAAAATTCGTTAATAAATGACTCATCTTACAATCCTCCCTTTCTAAATAATGCGAATAATGTATACATCGTACAAGCAACGACTAAACCAACACAAATATTCAATGGTAAAATCAATCCCGCACTTAAAATATCCCCAGGTGTCCCTAAAGTAATACCACTATCAAAATGATTTGCCCCCATATAGAATGAATATGTTTTTAAACCTGCATAGGTAATCAATGATAAAAATGATACTGTTTGAAATGTTCTATAAGAAAAGAACTGTCTTGTCTTTTTAAATCCAAACGCATTGTTGTAAAGAATCAAAGCAGAACCAATTATTGCTCCACCTGCAAATCCTCCACCTGCAGAAATATGTCCATTTAAAATAACATAAATTCCAAACAAAACCATGATTGGGAATAAAAACGTCGTAAAATACTGTAACACAGAATCATTTCTAGGTTCATATTTACGGTCATATCCTTCATCAAAAATTTTACTATGCTTTTTAAGACTTCCGTCTTTACGATAATCTAAACGCAACAAAATCATAACACTGACAGCAGAAATAAAAAGTACATGTGCTTCCCCTAATGTATCAAATGCACGATAATCTAAAATAAGACCCGCTACAATGTTCACAGCCCCTGTCTCTTGTAGACCTTGTTCAATATATCTTTGACTCACTTCATTGTTTACAGCATTATTAGGATCACCAAATGCAGGTAAAAATGATACTGTCGTTAACAATACGCCAATAATAACAACCGCAATAACTACAGAAATAATAGAATTAAATTTCTTATAATTATTAATCATAAAATCACTAATTTGTTTCTTTAAAGTAGAAAAAATAGAATCTTTCACATTTTCAGTTTGAATTTTTCTTTCATTCTCATCTAAAAAATCATTTCTTTTTAATACAGACTCAGGCGTATAATCCTCTACTGGATCTCCATTTACCCAATGGACAAAACGTCTCCAACCAGAGTACTCATAATCTTCTCTAATCTTCATGTTGTTCCCCCTCATCAATTAAATGTATTTTCTTAAATGTCGCAAAGAATAATAAAGTCGTTACCCCTGCCCCTACCGCAGCTTCTGTGATTGCTAAATCTGGAGATTCAATTAAAATCCAAATTACACACATAACTACAGAAAAACCTGCATAAATAATAATAGACGTCAAAACATCTTTTGTAAGTGATACACACACTGCACAAACAATTAAATAGATGCATAATATTATTGCAAAAAATGTCATTCTACAATCACCTCTACTTCTTCCATAAGATTTGGATTTGTTAATACTTCCATTTGCACTAACAAGTGGCTACTTGTTGGTGATGAAATCCAGAAAAACACGATAACCAATAGAAGTTTCAATGCCAACCATCCAATTCCACTATAAAAAATCAACCCCAATAATATAAATAAAATCCCTAAAGTATCTTCCATTGCTGAAACTTGCATACGATTTAATACATACTTGAAATGGAAATTTCCAAATACCGATGTACTTACAATAACAAGTCCAATAAGTATCAATACTGTTCCAATAATTAGTCCTATTACTTCCATCATTCTTGGTCATCCTCCACTCTTTGTTTCATCATACGTTCGTTATATACTCCAAGATAAATTCTTGTAAACAACACAATACTTAAGAAACTAAACATTGCATAAATAAGTGCCATATCCACAAGCCCTGTTTCATTTAAATACACAGCTAAAATACATATCAATAAGATAACCTGCGTACCAATCATATTAATAGCTAAAAGACGGTCGCTGATTCTTGGTCCGATAATCGTACGTACAAACGTAGAAAAAATCATTAACGCTAAAATGATCATCGTAGCGATCATTATAAAATTTTTGATATCTTGAATCATGCTGCACCCTCCTCTAATTTTCTAAGTACTTTCACAAAAGCGCACTCACTCAATCCTTTGCCAAGTTCACGATCTAAACAGTGCACTGTAAATTCGTTTTCTTCTATTGAAGATGTGATTGTCCCTGGTGTTAACGTAATACAATTTGCTAGAATTGATTTCGCCCACTCCGTTTTCAAATCCACTTGAAAAATCACAATTACCGGTTCCATACGATATTTATTAGAGAAAATCCAATAAAGTAATTGCTCATTTGATTTCGCTATCTCAATTGTTAATACAAACAATAATTCCAAGATATACTTAATTTTTTTCAAAATGAAAAAATCATTTTTTAACTTATAATCCATGAATTTAACCATAAACCAAGTTAAAAAGAATGATATTACAACTCCGATTAATGTGACTTCTAATGTGATTCGTCCATTAAACATAATCCATATTAATAACAATATTACGAACATAACAAAAAACCCCTTTTTTTACATAACATATTAATTTTATATCTTTTATTTTATAAGTCAAATTTATTTTACGATAAATCCCACTTTTTTCACAAATTTTAACTTTTATATAAAAAAAGTAGAAATAAATTTCTACTTTTCCTAATTACTCCTTCGTTTCTTCTTTTGTCTCAACAATAACTTCTTCTGTATTTTCTTGATTTGTCTCAACAGGTGTCTCTTCAACTTTTTCCTCTTCTAGTTTAGGAATCTCCGCAAACACAATTTCTTTACCATTCAACAAATCTTCAATTTGTTCTGCAGTTAAAGTATCATGTTCAAGTAATGCATCCGCTATTTTAATTAAATCCTCGCTGTTTTCAGTGATGATTTTTTTCGCTTCTGCATAACAAGAATCAATAATTTGACGAATAGCTTGATCAATTTCAAATGCAACTTGTCCTGATGTATTTTGTGAATTACTATAATCTCTTCCTAAGAATACATTACCACCTGATTGTTGGTATTGAATTGGTCCAAGTTCACTCATACCAAATTGCGTTACCATTGCTCTAGCAATTTTTGTCGCTTCTTCAATATCATTACTTGCTCCAGTAGAGATTTCTTTAAAGAATACCTCTTCTGCTACACGTCCACCTAAGTATCCTGTAATTCTACTCATTAAATCAGTTTTTGTATTTAAGAACTTTTCTTCCTTAGGTGTCATTAAGTTATAACCACCCGCAACACCACGAGGAATAATTGTAATTTTTTGTACAATATTTGAATCATTTAATTTTAATCCAATAATCGCATGTCCTGATTCATGATATGCAACCAATTTTCTTTCTTTTTCAGAATATTTTTTACTTTTCTTAGCAGGACCCATCATAACACGATCAATTGCTTCATCTAATAAACGCATATCAATTAACGCTTTATTTTCACGTACAGCTAAAATTGCAGCTTCATTTAAAACATTTTCTAAATCCGCTCCAGAGAATCCTGGCGTACGTTTTGCAATGTTATCTAAATCTACAGATGCATCTAATTTTTTATTTCTTGCATGTACATGTAAGATTTCTTTTCTTCCTTTACGATCTGGAAGATTTACTGTGATCTGTCTATCAAAACGACCTGGTCTTAATAAAGCAGGGTCTAAAACATCTGGACGGTTTGTCGCAGAAATAATTAAGACACCACTGTTATCCGTAATCCCATCCATTTCAACTAATAATTGGTTAAGTGTTTGTTCACGTTCATCGTGTCCTCCACCAACACCAGCTCCTCTTTCGCGCCCTACCGCATCAATTTCATCAATAAAAATCATACAAGGTGCAGTTTGTTGTGCTTTTTTGAACATATCGCGTACACGACTTGCCCCAACCCCGACAAACATTTCTACGAAATCACTCCCTGAAATAGAATAGAATGGAGCATCTGCCTCACCGGCTACTGCTTTTGCAAGTAGTGTTTTCCCAGTTCCTGGAGGACCTACCATTAAAATCCCTTTTGGAATACGTGCTCCCATTTTTGAGAATTTCTTTGGATTTTTTAAATACTCGATTAACTCGCGCATTTCTTCTTTTTCTTCTTCACACCCTGCAACATCATCGAACTTAACATTAATGTCACTTTCAAGTCTTGCACGTGTTTTACTAAATTCAAATGCTTTATTATTTCCACCATTGTTCATTCGCGTTAATACGAAAAACGCAAATCCACCAATTAGTAGAAATGGTACAAATGACATAATTAAATCTAACCATGGATTTGTCTGATATGGATCAACAACCGTCAATTTTTCTTCGCTTACTTGCGCTTCAAGCGCACTCATAAGTCCTGCAATTTCTTCATCTGTATTTGGAATACGTGATGTAAAATCAACTTCCAATCCATTTTCAGTATATACACCTGATACATTTACAACATTGTTTGAAACAGATACTTTTGCCTCAACAATACTACCACTTTCTAATACTTCATTAAAAGCATTATAGTCTAAATTTTTTGATGTTGAACCTCCATCAAGAGAGAACATCATCAACATAATTGAAACCAATACTAAGTACGGCAGTACACTTAAAATATTCTTATTACGCACTACATACACCTCTTTCTATTTATAAACTTCTTCCTTTAACACACCAACATAAGGTAAGTTACGATATTTTTCGTTATAATCTAATCCAAACCCAATTACAAATTCATCTGGAATTGTGAATCCAACATATTCCGCATGAATATCACAAACTCTACGGCTTGGTTTATCTAATAAAGATACAACTTTAACATCTGCTGCCCCTTTATTATATAACAACCTTTTAACTTCTGTAAGTGTTCTTCCTGTATCGACAATATCTTCCACAAGTAAAATGTGGTGTCCTTTTACTGTACGATCCAAATCTTTTAATATTCTAATATCTCCAATTGATTCTGTACCCTCGTAACTTGATACATCCATAAAGTCTATTTCAATATCTAAATCAATATGTTTAATTAATTCAGATAAAAATGGAACAGACCCTTTTAGTAAAGCTACTAAAAGAGGTGTCGTTGGACATTCTTTATAATCTTGTACGATCTCTTGACCTAATTCTTTACATCTTTCATAAATCTTTTTTTCTTCAACTAGTATTTCACGTAGATCTTTATGCATTGTTAATCCTCCTACATAATAGTATTATTTTATCACAAACAAATTAGGATTGTTAGAGTAATGATGCACATTGCACCCAATTTTATGCACAAATATGACTTCTTCATTGCAATTCACAACCACAGGCCAACTCTTTCTTAACTTCAATGGTATTTTACGATCAATAAACCAACGATTCACCTTTTTTGTCCCATATCTTAATAAGATAGCATCTCCTTGTTTGAAGTTTCTTATTTTTATTGGAAAATCATCTTTTGAAACTGTAATCCCTTCAATTTTTTCTCCTTTGTTTGTAATCTCAAAATAATCTGTTTTAAAGTACTCTACTTTAGATAAAACATATTCATAGGACTCCCTTATATCTAAATAATATACCCGGTTTTCATGTTTATATAAATGTATCTTTTTGTATACATATACCGTATTTTCCTTTTTAGATATCCATTGATCTATTCCTTTTAATTTCTTGATAGAAAATCGATATGCACTTTGATCAATCTGATATACAAACCACTTCCTTAAAGCTTCTAATCGAATATCTATTGATTTACTTAAATACGATTCAATCTTAAATTCTGTATTTATCTCTAAATACAATTCATCGATTTTTTTATTTTGTTTTTCTAATGATTGATTCATATTTTCAATAATACTAACATACACTTCTTTATCTTGTCTCTTTAAATGATTTACTACTTCTAGTCTTATTTTATTTCTCGTATATCTTTTATCTAAATTAGATTCATCTACTCCATATTCAATTTGATGTTTATTACAATATTCTTCTAACTCTTCTTTTGTTTGATTTATAAAAGGACGTTTTATTAAGTATCCATCTATATTAGTATTCTCTTTTATACCATAATACATCGGAATACTTTTTCTTTTTACCTGCATAAGATAAGTCTCAATCACATCATCCATATGATGTGCCACAATAATTGCTTTTGCATCATATTTATCCACAAGCTGTTTAAAAAACTGATACCTTACATCTCTTGCATATGCTTGAAAATTAGATTTCTTATTCTCTTTCGCATCCAACACTTCTAGTTTTAGTTGATGTTTTAAACAAAATTTTTCCACAATTTCTTGGTCTCGCTGTGCGGTTTCTCTTTTATGATAATTCACATGCGCTACAACTAAATTGCCCATACTTAAAGAAGCATGCAATAAAGCCATTGAATCGCATCCTCCACTTACACCAATGATAAAAGTTTCTTTTGTCATATTTATCACCGTCATTATCATACCATTATATCTATCTTTTCGTATAGAGTTATCTTAAAGATCTAAGCATTCTTTCACCCTGTTTTTTATTGATAAGAATAGCTTTGACTCTACATCTATGTGCCCTTTAATTTCTATTACTCTTGATGTATTCACAAACTTACTGTCATTTAAAAACAACACAGACTTACGATTTAATCCATCCATATCTGGAAGTCGCATTAAATGTTTCTTGCCACACGGATACTCTTTTTCACAATAACTTTGAAAATACGTACTTTCATTACTTGTCATTGGTACGACAAAAGCCTTAGCATTGTTCATACTAATCACAACTCCAAAATGTTGAAATCCTGCTTCATTGATATATGCTTTCCCAAAATCTATGTAACATACATCTCCTATTTTTACTTTAAACCCTAAAAGCTCACTCGATTTATAACGCTTTCTAATTTCATAGTTTATTTCACTTACAAGTATCTTCTTTAATTCAAACTCTTTTAATTCCTTGTTCACTTCATTTGTTAACTTTAAATACGCATCTAATAGCTCTTTACTGTTCTCTTTTTTTACGCGTGTTTTATACAATAAATCATTCCATTCTATATTTGTCATATTTTCCTCCATTATTAAATACGACACCTCTTATAAAACACCTAAAAAAAAGAATCATATTTCTATGATTCTTGATCTTCTTTATTCCCTTTATTTTTTTTCTTTGGATATCCAGTCAATCTTCTTGAGAGTCCAATTAATGGATGATATTTTGCGTTTACCATCTCTGTAATTTCAATGAATAATTCAAATCCAATTACTAGTACAAATAATAATGCCATTCCATATACTTCATTATAATAACTAAGTACCGCACAAATCGCAAATAGTGCAGTCACAATATATAAAGAAATAACCGCGTTTTTATGTCCTAATTTTAATTTAAACATCAGGATATGATGTAGATGTTCTTTATCTCCTACACTAAAACTTATTCCTCTTAATTTTCTTCTTACAATTGCTACAAATGTATCTAATATAGGTACAAACAAAATAATGATTGGAAACCCTAAAGTCACAAATGTTGCAGTTTTAAATCCTAATAATGAAAGACATGCAATCATAAATCCTAAAAATAAAGCACCACAATCTCCCATAAAAATACTTGCTGGATGAAAGTTATAAAACCAAAATCCAATTACCGCACCTGATAATATTAAGCAAATATGTGCAACACTCATACTAAGCATTTGTGTCGCAATAAATGCGATTGTCATCAATACGATTGCGCTTATTCCACTTGATAGTCCATCTAATCCATCAATTAAATTAATGGCATTTGAAACACCAATGATCCATATAAATGTAATCAATTTACTAATAAAACCCATATCGAATGATATATCAAATGGTAGATTAATTGTTCCAAGTGATACATCCCCAATTACAATTACAATAAGTGCCCCAACTGATTGAAACGTTAATTTGATAAGAGGAGGTAAATCAAACATGTCATCGAGTACACCCCCGATAAAGACTATTGATCCACCTATTAATATCGCATTAATTGTTGTATCTGTTTTTAAATAATAAGCCATAAAAATCATAAATGATAAGAAGATGGCAACCCCACCTAATCGCACAATTTTTCCATGATGTACCGTACGACTATTTTCTTGAGCATATATTCCTAACTTTAATCCGATTACTTTTACCAAAGGCACTAATATAATCGCTAAAACCATAGGAAAAAACGCATAATCAAATACGAGTTTTATAAATTCAGTTAAAATTTCTATGATTTTACTTAACATATATTCTACCTTTCACAAAATAAATACCGCATAAGCGGTATTTATCTAACTAAATGAAGATTTTCTAACATGACTCCTGTACCTTCAACTACACAATGAAGTGCATTTTCCGCAACATAAACAGGCACACTTAATTCATTCATTAGTAATTGATCTAAACCATGAAGTAGTGCTCCCCCGCCTGTTAACACAATACCTCTTGTAACGATATCCGCAGATAATTCTGGTGGCGTTTGTTCAAGTACAGTACGACATGCACGTACAATATCCTGTAAACTTTCTCTCATTGCCAATTCTGTTTCTTCAGAATTAATCTTAATTGTATGTGGAAGACCTGTAACTAAGTCACGTCCGCTTACATCTAATGATTCATTACGTGATCCACGCCATGCATTTCCGATTTTTGTTTTGATTTCTTCAGCAGTGCGTTCACCAATTAATAGTTTATAATAATCTTTTACATATTTGATAATATCTTTTTCTAGCTTATCACCTGCAATTTTAAGTGATGTACTTGTAACAATTTCACCAAGTGATAAGATCGCTACATCTGTTGTACCTCCGCCTATATCCAATACCATATTACCTGTAGGTTTTTCAATATCTAATCCAGCACCAATTGCCGCAACTTTCGGTTCTTCTTCAATATATACCTGTTTCGCACCTGCTCTGTAAGCAGCATCACGAATTGCATTGCGTTCAACTGATGTAATATTACTTGGACAACAAATAAGAATTATAGGGCGTGAAAACATCCCTTTTAATTTTAGTTTACGAATAAAATAACTTAACATTAATTCTGTAACTTCAAAGTCTGCAATTACTCCATCTTTTAATGGACGAATCGCCAATACACGACCTGGAGTTCTTCCTAGCATTTCTTTTGCTTCACGACCAACCGCTAAACATTTTTTCGTTTCCGCATCTAAAGCAACAACTGAAGGTTCATCTAATACAACACCTTCACCTTTAACATAAATTAATAAATTTGCAGTACCTAAATCGATACCGACTGACTTAGAAAATACCATGTACAATCCTCCATTTTAAAAACATTATCATTATATCACAAATTAGTCGAATTCTTCTATAAGATTAAAAATCATTTTTAATAAAACTGAACCATCAAAGCAATCATAAATTGAGATGATAAATAAGACAGCGCCATACTAAATAAAACTAACATCATTTGTGCTTTCACAACTTGTTTCTTATAAATAAATCTTGAGAAATCAATACCAGATAACGCATAAAAACTAATCATGAACATCACAACATGTAAACTAATTTTAACGATCACTTCACTCATAAATACTCCTTATACCGTGCTTTTATTTCACTTAATATTTCTTCTTTACTTCTTCCTCTAAAATATAAATCAAGGCTCGCCTCTAGCATTTCTTTCATTATACTTCCATCAAATCCCATCTTTAAATAATCATTTCCATTTACATCATACTGATTCATATATGTTTTAAATTCTTCTATCTTTTCATTTAATATAGATATCATGTGCTCCGTATTCTCTGGTACTTTACCTCTTCCAATAAGATCTGCTTGTGATACCAATACTAAATCTTTTGGATTTACACTTTGATGAAACAGTCGTCTTGTTTTATAGTCATCCCAATCAAACTTAATACAATATCTTGGTTGATGATGTAATTTCACCATATCTTTAACATAAACAATGAGTTGTTTATTATCTGTAATTCTTTTTAATAAATCACGTGCAACATCTCCCCCAAAACGATCATGGTCATATGATCGATAACTTCCATCTACAAGTCTTGTAGTAATTGATTTTCCTAAGTCATGACACAATACAGCATACATATAAAAAAGTGCATTTGATGCTTTGTCTTTTAAACTTGCTGCTACATCCAGTGCCATCATCGTATGCTCCCAAACATCTTTTTCAGGATGGTTTTCAAACATATGCGGTAAATCTATTAATTGATAAAGTTCTTTAAACCAGTATGAAACATGATTCATCTGTTTTAAACACTTAAAATATAGACTTGGTTTATCTGCGCTTAACAACGCTTTATTTGTTTCTTCATATACACGCTCTTTGCTTAATGCTGTAACATCCATACTCCTGCATAGTTTTATAGTGCTTTCTGCTACATCAAACTCTAGTCTTGCACTAAATTGCGCAACCCTAAATACACGAAGTGCATCCTCTATGAATGTTTTTTCATCTATATGACGAATCACTTTATTTTTTAAATCATCCAATCCGTTATGTTCATCTATAATCTCACCTGTAAGAACATTTTTCATTAATGCGTTAATTGTAATATCACGTCTTTTACTTGCGTCATAATATGAAAGATATGGATCTACTGTCACTTCAAAGTCTTGATGTTTATTTCCAATACGATTTTCCATTCTAGCCAACGCAAAATCAAAAGGATAGCCTTTTAAAGACAATACTCCAAATGATTTTCCAATCTCAATGACCGTACCATACTTACTTAATACAGAAAAAAGCTGTTCTACTGTTATTTGATATACTTCAATATCGTAGTCTTTGAAAGGCCTATTTAATAATTCATCTCGTACACATCCACCTACATAAAAAAGTATACCCCCTATACTTTGTATATCATATGCGATTTGTGTAATTAGTTTCTTTTCATCCATACGCTTGCCTCTTTGTAATATTATAGCAAAGTTATTCATTTTAAGCACAAAAAAACTGTGACTTTCAGACGAATCTTACTTATCACAGTTCTTAAAATTTATTTTATAAATTTTATTATTAACTAATTACTATTTTCTTATTTAGAAAAGTCGTACATATCGTGTGGTTCAGGTACAATTTTTGAACTTTCGATTTCAGCTCTTTGTCTATCTTGGAAAGTAGCTTCTGGTCCTTCAGGATCTTTAGCTAAGATTTCAACATATTCAGCAGTTGTCATTAATTTACATCCGATGTTTTTCATGTCGAATAAGTTAGCATTGTGTACTTCTGGAGTAGCAGCATTAGTTGCATCAGTTAATACAACGATTTCGTAATCTAATGAGTTAGCATCCCAAGCAGTTCCACGAACACAGTTAGGAGTTTGAACACCAGTTAAAATTACTTGTTTAACTTGTAAACGACGTAAGATTAAGTCTAACTCAGTGTTAAAGAATGCTGACCAACGTTGTTTAACGATTTGGTACTCACCAGCGATTGGTTTAAGAGTATCCATGATTTCAGCACCTGGAGTAGCTGTTACACATCCTCCACCTTTAGCTTTGAATCCATCGTAACGAGTGATTTCACAGTCAGATCCGTCTGCACGGTAGTATCTGAATACGTGGAATACTGGAATATTTGTTTTACGAGTAGCTTCTAAAGCTTGTTCAATATAAGGGATAGCTTGTAAACCGCAATCTACACGGAATGGAGCTCCTTCTAAATTGAAATCTTTTTGCATATCGATAACGATAAATGCGTTTCTTGCCATTTTAATTTCCTCCTTGTTTTTTAGTTATAACGGCTGTATTATCAGTCATTTTACAATGACGTATACTTAAATTAATCTAAAATAAATTCGAGTTTTAATTAGCCAAGATTAGCTAACTTTGAATAAATAAGCACAACCAACTAACATTAATGCAAGTGCTCCCCACATCATGTTAACATCACCGCTTAATAAAGCAGCATATAGTACTGCAGTACAAATTAAAATTATAAGTACCGCTAAAACTTTTCTTTTTACAACGTCTGACATTTTTCGATACCTCCTAGAATCCTAATCCCATTGAGATAAGGATGTAAGCCAAAATACCTACTAAACCACTTTGGATAATGTTATAGAATCCAGTGATTTTAAGGATTTCTCCTTCTTTACCAGCTTGGTTAGATACCCCAGTACCTAATGCAGCATTCCCTGGAGAGAATGAATTTGATAAAGATGAAGCAGTTGTTTGAGATGCAAGAATGATGTATGGTGATACTTTTAAGATATCAGCAACTTCATATTGTAACCCTGTGAATAAGATATTTGAAGATGTACCAGAACTTGTTACGAATCCACCTAATAAACCAATGAATGGTGCAAGGATTGGATAGAATGTTCCAGCAACGATTGCAATACCGTAAGCGATATAAACAGTCATACCACCTTCAGTCATTAAGATAGCCATCATAGTCATTGGGATAACTGTTGTAGTTGAACCAATTGATTGACTAACTGTTTTAGTAAGTGAAGCTTTAATAGCACCTGGTTTTAATAATCCAAGAGATTTGTAGCAAATTGCAGCAACGATTGTAGATACAACGATTAATGTTCCTGGTGTAGTACCAATTTTTAATGCAGAGTATTTAGCAGTAGCAGCATTTCCAAATCCTGTAGCAATTTCATTTGCTGGGAAAGCGAATCCCCATAATAATGCAGGTTGTTCTAAGAACGCTTTAAGTGGTGTGATTAAATAAGCAGAGAATACGATAATTACTAAAATGATATAAGCAGAGAATGCTTTAAGGAATTTAGCATTTGAAGTAGTTTCCCCTGTATTTGTAGCAGTTGGACGGTAAGCTTTTAATTTAGGAAGAACAGCAACACCTGCTAATAATCCTGTAGCACCCGCAACGAAACATCCTAAATATGGAGAAACGAAGCATGTAGCGATAAGAGCAGCACCCATAACAACAGCTAAGAATGTTACAGCAACGAAACCTTCTTTGAAAGCTCCGAAACCTTTTCCGTATTCGCTTCTTCCGTAGTTATGTAAAATACAGAATCCAACGATAGCTCCACCAAATGCGATGAAGATTGAACCCCAGAACGCCATTAACGCTGGATCAATAGCACCTTCTGGTGTGTAGTTTAATAATACTGAATAAGAAGCTCCTAAAGAACCGAATGTGATCCCCCAAGAATGTCCTAATAAAGCAGTAACAACTGATAACATTGGACTAAATCCTAATCCAATTAATAATGGTGTAGCGATAGCTACTGGAACCCCGAACCCACAAACACCTTGGATAAATGTTGGGAATGCCCAACCTAAGATAAGAAGTTGTAAAATTCTGTTTCCGTTTGTTAATTCTGTAAATTTAGCAGCGATAACTTCGAAGCTTCCTGTAGAATCAACTAAATTGTATAGGAACATTGAGCTCCAAATGATGAACAACACGAATAGTGTAGCCCATACCCCTTTTACAGTACCAGATGCGATTACATCAGGTCCTCCTTTAAACACAAAATAAACGATTACTGCTGTTAATACCCAAGAGATAACCCCAGCACGAGCACCGCTCATTTTGAATTGCAACATTAGGACTAAAATTACTCCGACTGGAAGTATCGCAAATACCCAAGTCATGATATCTAACGCCGGTAGTCCTAGACTAGTTACATCAACCATAAATTCTCCTCCTTTTGAATGATAACTATTGAAAAAATTTGAATAAAAAATGAAATAGTTAATTCTTGTTTTTAGTGAATCATTTTTTGAAACATATAATGACTTAATTTGAATAAATATAATATCCACGTGGATGTAATTCATTTATTAAAATTAAGATTATACCAACTTAAATTTTAGTGATTATTTTCCCCTAAATTTATGCTTTACATTTTTTAGTATACACCCATCTATATCGTTTTTCAACATAAATGTGAAAAAAAGAATAAATAAATGGCATCTATTTTTAGTATTTTAAATTATGTGATTTTTTAATAAATTTAAACTACTACAAAAGTGAGTAAAACCCTTTAAATAAAGGTTTTTTTGCATTTTTTTGAAAACTTTTTCATTCGATTAATAAGTATAATTTATACAACTATTAATTTAAATGTAAGCAGTTACATTCACAAATGCTTTGATATTCAAATAAAAAAGTCTAATTCTAAGTTTTAACCCAGAATTAGACTTAAGTTAATATGCTTATTTTGATACCTCAAGACGAGCTAATGCTTTGTTTAAAGCAGTCTTTGCCATCACGTTTTTTGGTTCAGTCTCAAGAAGTTTTTCAGCTGTTTCTTTCGCGCGTTTAGCACGTGCAACATCGATTTCTTCTTTACTTTCAACCGTATCAATTAATACAGTTGCAAGGTTGTCTTGGAAATAGATCATTCCTTCACCAATTGCGAATTCAAATCTTCCCTCAGCTTCAACTAAACTCATTTTGCTAGGCACTAACATACAAATAATAGACATATGATTTGGTAAAATACCACGATGACCTTCTGTTGTCACAACGTTTATGATAGATGCTTCTGTTTCTCTATATAACCCACTTGGCGTTACAATTCTAACTTTAAACATACTAAGCACCTAAAGTTTTCGCTTTTGCTTCAGCCTCTTCAACAGTTCCAACAAACATGAATGCTTGTTCAGGTAAATGGTCATATTTACCTTCTAATAACGCTTTGAAACTTCTTACAGTATCAGCACGTTTAACGTAAACACCAGGCATACCATTAAATTGTTCTGCAACATGGAATGGTTGAGATAAGAAATTTCTTACTCTTCTTGCACGGTTTACAAGTTGTTTATCTTCATCACTTAACTCATCCATACCTAAGATTGCGATGATGTCTTGTAATTCTCTATATCTTTGAAGAATTTGTTGAACACCACGCGCTACAGCATAATGCTCTTCCCCAATAATAAGTGGATCTAACATACGGCTATTAGAATCAAGTGGATCTACCGCAGGGAAAATCCCAAGTGCAGCGATGCTACGATCTAATACTGTTTTCGCATCAAGATGCGTAAACGCCGTTGCAGGAGCAGGGTCAGTTAAGTCATCGGCAGGTACATATACTGCTTGAACAGATGTAATAGATCCACGTTTAGTAGATGTAATACGTTCTTGAAGTTGTCCCATTTCCGTAGCTAGTGTAGGTTGGTATCCAACCGCACTTGGCATACGTCCTAATAACGCACTTACCTCAGATCCAGCTTGTGTAAATCTAAAGATATTGTCGACAAATAGTAATACGTCTTGCCCTTGTTCATCACGATAGTGTTCAGCCATCGTTAGTCCACTAAGTGCAACTCTCATACGAGCCCCTGGAGACTCATTCATTTGTCCATAAACTAATACTGTTTTTGAAAGTACGCCAGAATCTTTCATCTCGTGGTACATATCATTACCCTCACGCGTTCTTTCTCCAACACCAGCAACGACTGACATACCACCATGCTCAGTAGCGATATTGTGGATTAATTCTTGCATTAGAACTGTTTTACCTACCCCAGCTCCTCCGAATAAACCAACTTTACCACCTTTTGCATAAGGACATAATAAGTCTATTACTTTGATCCCTGTTTCAAGTGTTTCAGCAGTTGTTTGTTGCTCTTCAAATGAAGGTGCATTTCTGTGAATTGGATCTCTTTTTACACTTTTATCAACTTCAGGAAAACCATCAATAGGTTGTCCTAAAACATTGAACATTCTTCCTAAAACTTCATCTCCTACAGGAACACTAATTGGTGCACCAGTATCAATTGCCTCTTGTCCTCTTACTAATTTATCAGTAGAGTCCATAGCGATACAACGAACACAGTCATCACCAATATGTTGTGCAACTTCAACGACAAGTTCGTGATCCGTCATCGGAATACGAATTGCTGAATATAATGCAGGTAACATTCCTTGAGGAAAACGAATATCTACAACAGGACCAATCGCCTGAATGACATTTCCAATATTTTTGTTCATAAGATACCTCCTATATCGCGTCCGCACCCGCAACGATTTCCGAAATTTCTTGCGTAATCGCATCTTGGCGTGCTCTATTATAAACTAATTTTAAGTTATCGATTAACTCTTCTGCATTATCAGTCGCTTGTTCCATAGCCATTCTTCTTGAAGCTTGTTCCGAAGTTTTCGTTTCAAGTAATGTACTATATAACATAGACTTAACATACATAGGAATTAATTGATCTAAGATTGCAGTAGGATTTGGATCATAAATCGTACTTGTATATGTTTCATCTTTTTCTGTTTTAGAAATAGAAGATGGTAATAATTGGATAACTTCAGGAACAAAAGTTACTGAGTTTTCAAATCTTGTGTAATAAACGCGGATACTTGTAATTTCTTCTTTTTCATATTGCTCTAATGCATCTTGTGCAATTTCACTCAATTCTAAGAAGTTAACTTTATCAGATAAAATTAATTCATTTACAACATTGTATTCACGGTTTACTAAGAAAGAATTTCCTTTTTTACCAATAACAATAACACGTGCATTTTTTGCCGTTTCTGCTGCAAGTTTTTTCAATGCGTTGGTATTATAACCACCACATAATCCCATATCACTTGTAAATATAATTACTAAAGGATTTGTATCTTCTCTTTGAGTCAAGAAGACACTTTCAACACCTTTATTATTAGATAAAATTTTATCCATTGTATTTCTTAATGTATGAGCATACTCTCTATTTAAAAGAGCTAAGTCTTTTTGTTTTTTTAATTTAGAAGTTGCCATTAATCGCATAGCGCTCGTTATTTTTTTCGTTGCTGTAATAGAACGAATACGAGTTTTTAGTGCCTGTTTATTTGCAGCCATCTAAATTAACCATTCATTTGTTTGTAATGAGCAACAAATGCCTTAATAATTTCTTTCATTTTTCCTTCAAGTTCAGGAGAAATTACTTTCTTTTCTTCGATTTCATCAAGAATTTCTTGATGTTCTCTATGGAAATGAGTTTGAAGTTCACTTTCGAAATCTCTAACTTGTTCAACTTCGATTTCACTTAAGAATTTATTTTTTGCAGCAAATAAAGACAATACTTCTTCACACATTGTCAATGGTGCATACTGACTCTGTTTTAAAAGTTCAGTAACTCTTGCTCCATGGTCAATTACTGATTTTGTAGCAGCATCTAAATCTGAACCAAATTGAGCAAATGCCAATAATTCACGATACTGCGCTAAATCTAGTTTTAATGAACCAGATACTTGTTTCATTGCTTTTGTTTGTGCCGCACTACCAACACGTGATACTGATAACCCACTATCTACCGCAGGTCTGATACCGTTATTAAACAATTCATTTTGTAAGAATAACTGACCATCTGTGATAGAGATTACGTTTGTAGGGATATAAGCACTGATATCTCCAGCTTGCGTTTCAATGATTGGTAAAGCCGTTAAAGAACCTCCACCTAATTCATCATTTAATTTCGCAGCTCTCTCTAATAATCTTGAATGTAAGTAGAATACATCACCTGGGTACGCTTCGCGTCCTGGTGGTCTTCTTAACAATAACGAAATAGCACGATATGCTACCGCATGTTTACTTAAATCATCATATACGATTAATACATCTTTCCCTTGTTCCATCCATTCTTCACCAATTGCGCATCCTGCATAAGGTGCAATATAAAGAAGTGGAGCAAGTTCACTTGCAGTTGCAGCAACAACAGTCGTATACTCCATAGCACCATTTACTCTTAGTTTTTCAACGATTTGAGCAACAGTACTTGCTTTTTGACCAATAGCTACGTAAATACATAACATATTTTGATCTTTTTGATTGATAATTGTATCAAGAGCGATTGCAGTTTTACCTGTTTCTCTATCCCCGATAATTAACTCACGTTGTCCTCTTCCGATTGGAATCATACTATCAATAATCTTTAATCCTGTTTGAACAGGTTGATGTACTGATTTACGTGTCATAACCCCAGGCGCTACACGTTCAATAGGACGGAATTTATCAGTTTTGATTTCGCCTTTCCCATCGATTGCTTGCCCTAAAGCATTTACAACTCTACCGATTAAAGCATCCCCAACTGGAACTTCTACGATTCTTCCAGTACGGTTAACTTCATCTCCTTCTTTTATCAAACTGTCAGAACCCATTAAAATAGCTCCAACGTTGTTTTCTTCTAAGTTTAAAACCATTCCGTAAACGTCATTTGGGAACAATAATAATTCATTTACCATTGCGTTATCTAATCCGTGAATTAAAGCGATACCATCTCCAACTTTAATTACATGACCTACGTCTTTAGTTTCAATTTTGTGTTCATAGTGTTTAATTTGTTCTTTGATTAAAACACTAATTTCTTCTGGTCTTAAATTCATCTTTCCCACCTACTTTCATTTTGTAAGTTTTCTTTTAATACATCTAATTTATTACGCATTGAACCATCAATGACAGTGTTATTGATTACAACTTTAACACCACTTAATAAGTTTAAATCCACTTTATTTGAAAGTTCAATTTTCTTATCAAATTTTTTGCCCATTGCTTTTTCAACATCTGTAACTTCTTCATCTGATAAAGGACGTTTAGAATAAACAATTCCTTCCTCAATATTTTTAGCCTCATTACATAAACTATTAAACTTCTTAAAAGTATCCATTAGAATATATACACGTTTATTATCTATTAATAAAAACATAAAGTTAAGGATGTTTTTATCAATAGATTTACCAAATACTTTTTCTACTACTTCTTTTTTGTCTTTTCCCAATATCAAAACATGTTCTAAAAAATCTAACAATTCGTTATTTTTACTTAAAAGTGAACTTATTTGTTTAACTTGAGATTGCCATACGTCGACAACATTCTCTTCTTTCGCAAGTTCAAAAAGCGCAACCCCGTATCGATTAGATAGTTGTTCCATTACTCATTTACTTCCTTTACGAAACGTTTAATTGATTCAACATCTTTTTTATCGTCCATTTTTTCTTCAAGTAATTTTTCAGCAGCCATAATTGCTACATCCACAATTTCTTTTTGCACTTCTTGACGAAGCGCACGTTTTTCATGTTCGATTTCAAGACGAGCATTCTCAAGCTTATAATCAGCCTCTTTTTTACCTTCATTGATTAAGTCTTCACGTACTCTTGTACCCTCTTCTTTACCATATTCGATAATTGTTTTAGCTTCTTTTTTAGCTTCTTTAATGTGAGATAATGCTTCATTTTTAAGTGCAACACTTTCCTCTTCTAATTTTTGAGCATTAGAAAGTTGTATTTGCATTGCGTCAGATCTTTTTGCTAAATATGCTTTTGCAGGACCCCATAATAATTTTCTTACGAAATAAAGAAGTACTGCCGTTGCACATAATTGAACGATCATTGTGATCGGATTGGGAAACAACTGCCCAGCTATATCAACGTTTAATTCCATTTTTTCACCTCTTCTGGCGTAGCATCAATGTGCTTGCTTCCTATCTAAATACAAACATTAATAAGAATGAAATTAACATTCCGTAAATCGCACAACTCTCTGCAAGTGCACAACCTAAAATCAAAGTAGAACGAATTTTTCCTTCTGCCTCTGGATTTCTTGAAACTGCCTCAACAGCTTTACCTGCTGCAAATCCTTGTCCTAAACCTGTCATCATACCAGTCATAATTGCAAGACCAGCTCCGATTGCTATTAAACCTCTAGCGATATCCATATTTCTTTTCCTCCTATGTGTTTAATCTATGTCTGTTGGGATTTCATTCCCAATATACACCATCGTTAATGTAATAAAAATAAACATTTGTACAAGACCAGCGAAAATATCAAAATAACTATGTAATACTGGTGCAAGTGCAATACCTACAATATTGAAATCTCCTAAAAACGGAAAAATCAATGAACTTAAAAATTCTGTAAATCCATATACCAATGACATAATAACTACACCACTTAATATATTTCCAAATAAACGCAACGGCATTGAAATAACCGGTGCAATTTTTCCAAAAAGGTTCAAAATGAAAAACGCAGGATGCGGATCAAAATAACCTTGAATATATCCTTTTACTGATTGGTATTTAATTGCGATTGCTTGAATCATAATAAATGAAATCAAAGCAAGTGTCAGTGTAACACTGAAATTTGATGTCGGTGGGCTAAATGCAAATAACCCCGATAAATTCGACACCGCAATATATAATCCGATTGTCAGTACATAAGGTGCAAGCCATGTTCTTACCTCTGGTTTTGATACAGAACCTGCAACCATATTTTCTATTCCTTCTACTAACATCGATGCAATTAATACTGCACCTTTTGGTTTTTCAAGCGGATCTGCTTTTTTGAATTGAGCATTCACATAAGCTAAGACCGCGATAATACAAGTTGTAAATAATACAATTGTAATTACATCAATTTGAATTGTCACTTTGTTTCTCCTGTCCTTTTATTTTTTAAATCTTCTAATACAATACATATTCTTAATAATGATAAACCACCTGCTACCGCAAATATATTAAATATATCTGGATACACACTAGCTAACCATAATGTTAATGCCATTATTGCAAGACGCAACACTGTTAAAATACCGAAAGAAACTGCACGGTAATTTCTTTCCTTCAAAACCCCAGTTAAGTACCAATCTAATATCATCAAATTAATAATACTTGCAATGGTTCCTAAGATTACTCCAGCAGAAATTGCACTATCCCAAATCAAGCTAATCAAAGCTATTATCCCCATTAATAAAAAAGTATTTTTAATCGTCTGTTTTCTCATAATACTCCTTAAATAAATACCATATTTATTCGTATTTATTCATAATCCACAAAATCCCTTTGATTTGTATATTGCGTTTTTAACGTACGCAAGCCTTATATAATTTATCATATTATATATATGTAGTCAACAAAACACGTGAAATTTCACAAGTTAAAATTCTAACAAGTTAACGCTTTCATTTTTAAAATATTATAAAATTTTAAAATACTTCCATTTTCAAACTATTGAAAAAAAAGGATACTTTAATTATCCTTTTTAACTATTTTTATTATATATAATTCTCAATCCTTCTAACAATAAATTATCCACCACTTCAACTTCTCTATTTATAATCTCACCAATCATGCTAGAGAATCCCCCCGTTAATAAAATTTTACTATTTTGAAGATCTTTTTCCTTTTCGATTCTTTCAATAATTCCTTCAATCATTGATGCTTGTCCATATGTAATTCCTGACTGCATACAATGAGACGTATTATTTCCAAGAACGGTTGATGGAACTTTTATGTGAACAGAAGGTAAAAGCGATGTATTATCTGTAAGTGATTTAAGCATGCTCATCACACCCGGTATAATCACAACCCCTTCCATAACACCTTCTTTACTTAAATACGTAATTGTTGTAGCAGTCCCTAAATCCACCACAAACGTATCCATTTGATGTCTTTCTTTTGCAGCAACTACACTCGCTATAATATCAGCACCCACTTCTTTTGGATTATCTGCTTTTATTTTAAGTCCAGTTTTAACCCCAAATCCCAAATTCACAAGCTTTATTTGTGGATAATGATTAAACATTTCTATGATAGACGCTGTTACTTTTGGCACAACACTTGCGATCGAAACCCCTTCAATATCATTAAAACTTACATGATTTGAACCTAATATATTTTTAATATCAATCTCATATTCATCACATGTTTTTTTATTGTTTGTATGTATTCTAAATGCTATTTTTATGTTTTCTTTTTCAAACAACACAAAGGAAATATCTGTATTTCCAATATCAATGCACATCAACATATTAATTCCCCTTCGGCAACACTTTATTTATAAACATCACCACGGTTGCTCCTAAAACACCTTCTAAAATAGACACTACAATAAAACTACTTAAGAATATTAAAATACTTGTTTGTGTTTCAATTGCATTCATATCAACCAATGATTGGTATTGAATAATATACAATAAACCAATTACCATCATTGTATGCAATAGTGTACATAAAATCATCCAAACCGTATTCAATACATTTCCATAGTTCATCTTCTTAAAAACACTACATCCATACCCTAACAATACTCCATAAACCACTCTTGGAAGTACAGATATAATTGGATTTACAAACAACGGATCTGTAATTGCTTGTGGTCTAATCATAGCAATCACCATACTTGTGACTCCAAATGCAATTCCAAGCATCAATCCACCTTTAACTCCATATCGATATGCCGCAATAAGTAGCGGAACATGAATAATCGTTAAAGAAACAACTCCCAGCGGGATATATCCTAAATAAGGAACCCACGCCATAACAACCACAATCGCAATCAATAAAGCCAATTCAACTAAACTTCTCGTTTTTTTATTCATTTTTACCTCCATTCGGTCCATTAAGGTACCGATGTATAAAAAATTAGTTTTTGTCTAAGTTAAATAAATATAAAAGCGCAAGACCCATTCCAATAAATAATCCTATTATCATAAATATAGGTTTTGTACTTAATACACTATCTAAATAATACCCAACTCCAAACCCACTCATAAAACATGCGACCATCGTAAACGCAAGATTTAAAGCTTTTAAAATTGAGCGAAAATTCGAATTCATTATTTTGTTCCGAAAATTCTGTCCCCAGCATCCCCAAGACCTGGTACAATGTATCCTTTTTCATTCAATTTTTCATCTAATGCAGCCAAGTAAATATCTACATCTGGATGTGCTTCCTCAATCGCCTTTACCCCTTCTGGTGCACCAACTAGGCATACAAGTTTAATCCCTGATTTTACACCTTTTGCCTTCACCATATCAATCGCTGCATTTGCGCTACCACCTGTTGCTAACATCGGGTCCAAAATCATTACAACAGAATCCGCAATATTTGATGGGTATTTCGCAAAATATTCATGTGGTTGTAGTGTTTCTTCATCACGATAAAGCCCTACATGGCCCACTTTTGCTGTTGGAATTAAATCTGTAATCCCTTTAACCATTCCAAGACCCGCTCTTAAAATAGGAACTAAAACGATATCTTTTGTTAATTCTTTCATCATACACTTTTGAATTGGTGTTTCAATTTCCACATCATGCTCAGGTAAGTCACGTGTGATTTCATAAGCCATTAATCCAGCAATCTCATCTAAGTTTTGTCTGAAATCCTTCGTCTTTGTGTCTACTTTACGCATATGCGTAAGTTTGTGTCTAATTAATGGATGATCTAATACTTTTAACATTTTTATGTTCTCCTTTTTTATTATATTTCAACCGTAAATTTTCGAGTTAAGTTTAACACTTCTTCTTTTACAGTTTCCAACGTTTCAATATCTTCATGATTTTTTAATACTTTACTAATCCATCTTGCAACTTGTCTAAATTCCTCTTCTTTAAATCCACGTGTTGTCATCGCAGGTGTCCCAATACGAATTCCACTTGTTGTGAATGGTTTTTCAGTGTCGAAAGGAATACTATTCTTATTGCAAGTAATGCATACTTGATCTAATATTTTTTCACTTTCTTTTCCGGTTAGTCCACATCCTGATTTTACATCTACAAGAAGTAAATGATTATCTGTTTGAGAACTCACTATTCTAAATCCTTCTTTTTTAAACTCTTCTTCCATTGCTTTCGCATTTTTAACTACTTGTTTTTGATACGCAATAAATTCAGGTTGTAGTGCTTCATAAAAACACACTGCTTTTCCAGCGATAATATGCATCAGTGGTCCACCTTGAATCCCAGGAAATACCGCTCTATCAATGATAGGTGCATACTCTTTTTTACAAAGAATCGCACCACCTCTTGGTCCTCTTAATGTTTTATGTGTTGTAGTTGTTGTAAAATCTGCATATTCTATTGGTGATGGATGAAGTCCTGCCGCAACCAACCCTGCAATATGTGCCATATCTACCATTAAATAAGCATTGACTTCATCCGCTATTTCACGCAATTTCTTAAAGTCGATTATACGTGAATATGCACTTGCACCTGCAACAATCAATTTTGGTTGAACTTTTTTTGCTTGCTGTAAAACTGCATCATAATCAATTACTTCTGTTTTCGCATCTACACCATAGCTGTGAAATTCATATAAAATTCCAGAGAAACTCAATGGATGTCCATGTGTTAAATGTCCACCTGAACTTAAATCCATTCCTAACACTTTATCCCCTGGCTTTAAAACAGCCATATAAACCGCCATATTGGCAGATGATCCACAGTGGGGTTGTACATTCGCATGCTGCGCACCATAAAGTTTGCACAGTCTTTCTATTGCGACTGTTTCAATTTCATCTACAAATTCACATCCCCCATAATATCTTTTTTTAGGATATCCTTCTGCATATTTGTTTGTTAAGATACTTCCTACAGCTTCACATACTCCTTTTGAAGTATAGTTTTCGCTTGCGATTAATTCGATATTATTTTGTTGTCTGTCCTTCTCTTTTTCAATGATTTGTTGAATTAGAATATCTTCCATTATTCCTTACCCTCAACTTCATTAATCTTACAAATTCTATTTATATGTCTTTGGTCATTACTAAACTCTGTATTTAACCACGTGTCCGCAATTTCTAACATTGTGCTTTCATCAATGACACGTGCACCCATCGCTAATACATTTGAGTCATTGTGTTGGCGAGTAACACTTGCTTCACTCACTCTATTCACAAGTGCGCAACGAATATTTTTTACTTTATTCGCAACAATGCTTACACCGATTCCTGTTCCACATAATACAATCCCTTTATCGCATTGCTTATTTGCTACACTTACAGCACATGGATATGCATAATCTGGATAATCCACACTATTTGGTGAATGACATCCAAAATCCTCTACTTCATATCCTTTGTCTAATAAATGTTTTTTTAATACTTCTTTATACGCATACGCGCCATGATCACATGCAATCCCAATTTTCATTTTAATTCTCCCTTATTGATTCTATTATTTCTTCTAATGTTATTTTACCTTGTCTTATTGTACTTAGTGTTTGTTTTGTGCAATCTATAATTGTACTTGGCATCATTGCACCACTCTCCCCAACTACAATCGCATCAATTCTACCATCTAATTGTTTTAAGACCTCATCTGATGTCGTACAGCTTGGCTCTCCACTAATATTTGCACTTGGTACAAGAAGGGGTGCCTTTACTTGATTTATAATACTTAATACAAATTCATCATCCGGCATTCTAATTCCGATTGTTTTATATCCGTTTGTAACAATTTCATCCACACGGTCTTTTTTCTCAAAAATCATTGTGATTGCACCTGGCATCCATTTTTTTATTAATTGATATTCACGATACCCAATATTCGCAACCATTTCAATTTGATCTACATGGTTTACCATCATTGGAAATGGTTTTGTTTCAGGTCTTTGTTTTGCAATTTTCATTTTATTGATCGCATCAAAACGATCTGACTTTACAGCCAGTCCATATACTGTATCTGTTGGAAGCGCAACAATTCCACCTGCATTTAGTATTTCTACTATTCTATTTATGTCTTTTTTTTCTAAGCGTTCAGTTTTCAATTTCATCACCCTTTTTCTGTATAATATTTTATCATATTATAAGACAAAATTCATTTGTAATAAAAAAAGATTAGTCATAAATGATTAATCTTTCAGTTCAATATTAAAATATACAAATAACATACGATCATTTCCATAATAATCTTTTAGCACTTTTGCTTTTTGATTTGGAAAATACTCCTTTACAATTCCCAATAAAACATCTTTTTGATCATATCCTATCTCAAAAGCCATAATTGCTTTCTCATTTAAGATTTTAGGACCATCTTCAAACACAGTATGATAATACTTTAATCCATCTTTTCCACCAAATAAGGCAAGATGTGGTTCAAATCCTACTACACTATGCTCAAGCACTTCTTCACTTGGAATATATGGTGGATTACATAATAAAATATCCACTTTGAGATTTGCTTCAATAAATGGTTTCACCATATCCCCAGTAAAAAATGTAACATCCACTTCATTATTTTTTGCATTTTCTTTCGCAACTTCTACTGCTTCTGTACTAATATCACTTGCATACACTTGAAGTTTTGATTCTTCTGCTTTTAATGAAATCGCAATTGCACCACTTCCCGTACCAATATCAATTAAAGTTAGTTTTTCATGATCACTAAAATATGTATCTATATCCGCAAGTACATGTCCTACTAATTCTTCTGTTTCATTCCTAGGAATCAATACATCTTGATTTACTTTAAACTTTCGTCCATAAAACCAAGAATATCCCAAGATATGCGAAAGTGGTTCTTCTTTTTCAAGACGCGCTAGTGCTTGATTAAAACAAGACAATACCTCTTGTGGTACCTCTTCTTGATAAGAAGCATATAAATCTACATTGATATTTTGCGTCAGTTCTAACATCAGAAGTTTAGCATAATGCTCAACTTCAATTTTTTTCAATTTCTCTTCTGCATTTTTTACAACATCACGATACGTTGGCATTTTAAATTCCCGCTTGTAATTTTTGTTGTTGCTCTTTAGCGATTAATGCATCTACAACATCATCCATTTTTCCTTCCACAATACGATCTAATTGTGTAATTGTTAAGCCAATGCGATGATCTGTTACACGGTTTTGTGGGTAGTTATACGTACGTATTTTCTCAGAACGATCTCCTGTTCCGATTTTCAACATACGTTCTGCACCTTTTTTCTCGTCTTCAATTCTTTGCATTTCTTCCATTACACGTGCTCTAATTAAACGCATTGCTGTTGCACGGTTGTCATGTTGAGAACGTCCATCTTGACAGTTAACAGATATTCCTGTTGGTTTATGTGTAATACGAACAGCACTGTCTGTCTTATTAACATGTTGCCCCCCTGCTCCACTTGCACGGTGTGTTTCAACTTCTAAATCTTGTGGATCAATTTCAATATCCGCTTCTTCTGCTTCCGCAAGTACAAGTACTGTTGCTGTTGAAGTGTGAATTCTTCCTTGTGTTTCTGTTTTTGGCACACGTTGAACTCTATGTGCACCTGATTCAAATTTTAAATGGCGGTAAACTTCATTTCCTTTTACAAAGAAACTAATTAAAGAATATCCTCCAGCTTCTGCTTCACTAGATTCCATTATTTCAATTTTCCATCCTTTTGTCTCTGCATATTTACTATACATACGATAAAGGTCTCCGGCAAAAATATTCCCCTCATCTCCACCTGCTGCTCCACGAATTTCTACGATACAATTGTGGTCATCATTAGGATCTTTTGGAATTAATAAAATCTCGATTTTTTCAAGTAAGGCATCTAGTCTTGGTTTTAATTCTTCCAATTCCATTTTTGCCATTTCTTTTAATTCAGCATCATTTTCTTTTAATAATTGATTTGCTTCTTCAATATTGTTTGTAATCTCTAAATACTCATCATATGCTTCTTTTTGTTGACGTAAAGACGCTTGTTCTTTTGCATACTTTGCCATCAACTTTGAATCGCTATATACTTCTGGTGTAATTAATAAATCATTCAATTCATTATATCGATTTGACACCAATTCTAAACGACTAATCATCGCGCTCATACTTCTACCTCCTATGTATTATTTAATAATCTTTGGTTTTTTCGCCACTTCATGGCAATGTCTACAACGTGCCTCATAGCTTTCACTTGCTCCAATCAATACAATTGGATCATAAAAACTTGCTGGTTTTCCATTTACGATACGTTGCGTTCTTGTAGCAGGTGCGCCACATTTTACACAAATCGCAGTTAACTTTGTCACAAACTCTGATGTTGTGATAAGCTCTGACATCACCCCAAATGGCAACCCTCTAAAATCTGTATCTAATCCTGCTACCATTACACGAATTCCTTTAAGTGCTAAATGATCGCAAACTTGGACAATTTTATCATCAAAAAATTGCACTTCATCAATCGCCACAACATTTGTTTCTTTTGTTATGTAGTCTAAGATATCAATCGCTTTTTCCACAACGATACTATCTACCGAACTTCCGGCATGCGAAACAACTTTTGTAATACTATATCTGTCATCCACCTCTGGTTTAAACACTAGAACATTTTTCTTCGCAAACTCTAACACTTTAACTCTACGAATTAATTCTTCTGTTTTTCCTGCAAACATGCATCCTGCGACAACTTCAATATAACCTTCTTTATAACGATGATACATCATACTTTTATTCTCCTCTTAAATTCATTTTATATTATACCAAATCAATGTAATATTAGAAACATAAAAAAAGAGGTTTAACCCTCTAATTTTTCTATTCCTCTGTTTTTCCTGAGTATTTTCTGTTGAATTTTTCAATTCTACCTGCAGCAGCAGCGAAACGTTGTCTACCTGTATAGAATGGATGACAATTTGAACAAGTATCAATACGAATTTCGTTTGAAGTTGATCCTGATTCAAATACATTTCCACAAGATGTACAAGTTACGTTAATTGCTTTGTACTCTGGGTGAATTCCTGGTTTCATACTTTTATCTCCTTCCGCCTTATACCTCATGTGGGTATAAAGTAAGTTTGCTTAGTTATTCTATCACAACAAATAAATAGTTGCAACCATTAAACACGATTAAATAGGCGTATATTTAAAAAAGCACTTCAAATGAAGTGCTTCCTTTATTAAATTGCTGTAGCAATAAAGTTAATGATAAATAAAATTGTTGCTCCCGCTAAAATTGGATGAATTTCTTTTGTTTTACCTAAAACGATTTTTACTAAACAGTAGAAGAAGAAACCAGCAGCGATTCCTGTTGTAATACTATAAGATAAAACCATAATAACTGCAGTAAAGAATGCAGGAATTGCATCTTCAAATTTTCCCCAACTAACTTCCGCAAACGCTGATACCATTAATACCCCAACTAAAATCAATGCTGGTGCTGTTGCAGCAGAAGGCACGATTCCAGCGATTGGTGCTAAAAGTGTACTTGCTAAGAACATAAATCCACATACGATTGCAGTAAGACCGGTTCTACCACCTGCTGCGATTCCTGCAGAACTTTCAACGAAAGTTGTAATATTTGATGTTCCTAAAATTGCACCTAACATTGTTCCGATAAAATCTACAAACAACGCTTTTTCAATTCTAGATTTCATTCCTGTACCATTTTGAAGTTCATCTTCTTCCTCTTGTGTGAAGATTCCAGATTTTTTACCTGTTCCGATGAATGTTCCGATTGTGTCAAATGTATCTGTTAAGCTAAATGCAAAAATTGTAATTAGGATGATTGGATATCTGCTTGAATCCGCAAGTAGACTACCAAGACCTTCACTTCCTAAAGCTTGACCAAATACAGTTTTTAAATCATTAAAACTTGCCGCAAATGCTTCAGTAGAAATAGAGACTGTACTTAAATCAACTACTCCCATTGGAATCCCAATAACTGTAGTCACTAAAATACCAATTAAAATTGATCCTTTAACATTTTTTAACATTAAAATTGTAGTTACTACAAGACCAATTATTGTTAAGTTAATTACTGGTGTATTAAACGCTGACATTGCAGGAACCCCTGCAGCGAAATTAATAATCCCTACATTACATAAACCAATATATGCGATAAATAAACCAATTCCCCCACCAATTGCATTTTTTAATACATCTGGAATTGCTACTAATAATTGTTTTCTAACATTTGTAACTGTAATAATTAAAGCGATTACCCCACAAATAAATACCATTGCCAATGCTTCTTGCCAAGTAAATCCAAGACCAAAGCATACTGTATATGTAAACATTGCGTTTAATCCCATACCTGGTGCTAATCCATAAGGCACATTCGCAAATAACCCCATTAAGATTGTTGTTAATCCAGCGGCAATAACTGTTGCTAAAAAGACTGCTTGATAAGGAATCCCTGTTTGTGCCAACATACTTGGATTGACAAACATAATGTATGCCATTGTAAAGAATGTTGTAATCCCTGCTAATACTTCTGTACTCACTGTCGTTTTAAACTCTTTTAATTTAAAAAACTTCTCCATTTTCTTTCCCTCTTTCTCTCTGTTTTCATATCAATCTATATTCGCAAAAAAGAAAAATAAAAAAAGTCCTTAGAGAACTTTTTAGTTTTTTATCTCTAACGTCGATAGTTGAATCATTTACGGTGATTCAGTAGAAACTTCCCAGCCATATTATGGGAAATATATAGATGTAATATATAATACTTGTAAAGTATAATTATATTCTCATTACAAGTCAATAATAAATAAGCTTTTTTCACATGTTAATAAAAAAAATATGATTTCCTTTAATTGACTCTATTATCAATCAATTTTTTTTGATACAATTAATGTGATATGTAAAAATGAAAAGAGGTGCACATATGAATAACGTTTATTTTGATAATGATAAGTATTTAGCGTTACAAACTGAGAAGATTTTAGAACGAATTGAATTATTCGACAATAAATTATATTTAGAATTCGGGGGGAAACTATTTGACGATAATCATGCATCTCGTGTCTTACCTGGTTTTTTACCTGATACTAAAATTAAAATGTTATCTCAACTTAAAGAGCATGTGGAGATTTTAATTACAATTAATGCACAAGATATTGAAAAAAATAAAATGCGTGGTGATATTGGAATTACATACGACCAAGAAGTTTTACGATTAATTGATGCTTATCGTGGTATTGATTTATATGTAGGTGGTGTTGTAATTGGACAATATTCTCAACAACCTTCTGCAGATGCATTTAAAAATAACTTACAAAAAATGGGTGTTCCTGTTTATTTACATTACCCAATTGTTGGCTATCCAACAAACTTAGATGCTGTAATTAGTGAGGAAGGATTTGGAAAAAACGATTATGTTAAAACAACACGTCCTTTAGTAATAAGTACAGCACCAGGTCCAGGATCTGGAAAGATGGCGACATGTTTAAGTCAACTTTACCATGACCATAAACACGGTATTAAATCTGGATATTCTAAATTTGAAACGTTCCCTATTTGGAATTTACCTTTAAAACATCCTGTGAATTTAGCATATGAAGCTGCGACTGCAGACTTAAATGATATTAATATGATTGACCCATTCCATATGGAAGCGTATGGTGAAGTCGCAGTTAATTATAACCGTGATGTTGAAGCCTTCCCTGTATTGAATGCAATGTTAAAATCAATTTTAAATGAATCTCCTTATAAATCACCAACAGATATGGGAGTTAATATGGCTGGATTTTGTTTTATAGATGATGAAGGAATTAAACAAGCGAGCCGTCATGAAATCATTTATCGTTATTACAACACACTTGTATTGATTAGAAAAGGGCATTTAGATGAATCATGTGCTTCTAAAATTGAATTTTTAATGACACAAGCAGAAGCAACTATAGACCAAAGAAAAGCAATTGCTGCTGCAACTTTAAAGGCAGAAGAGACAAATGCTCCTGCTGTCGCAATTGAGCTTGAAGATGGAACAATTGTTACTGGTAAAACCTCTAAATTATTCGGTGCTTGTGCATCTTGTCTTTTAAACACATTAAAAGTACTTGCTAATATAAGTGACCGCTTCCCATTGATTTCTCATAAAGTAATTGAACCTATTCAAACTTTAAAAGTAGATATGCTTGGAAATAACAATCCTCGTTTACATTCTGATGAGATGTTGATTATGCTATCTGTTGCTGCAAGCACAAATCCTGCTGCAGAACTCGCCATTCAACAACTTAAAAATCTTAAAGGCGCAAGAGTTCATTCTACTGTAATTTTATCTTATGTGGATGAAGAAATATTTAAAAAACTTGGAATGACCGTTACAATGACACCGGTCTATCATACAAAAAAGTTATATCATAAAAAATAAAAAGCTGGAATTTCCAGCTTTTTTAATTTATCTCTTTTTTAAAGAATTCATATTCTGTATATCCAAGTTGGCTTACAATAATTGAATTTGGAAATACTTTTATTGAAGTGTTAAACTCAGTTACATTTGAATTATAAAATCTTCTAGATGCTGATAGCTGATCTTCACACTCCACCATACTATCCTGTAGCTTCATAAATACAGCACTTGCTTTTAAATCTGGATATTCTTCTTTTAATACCATTAAACGTGACAATGTTTGATTTTGCTCATCTACATATTGTTGTGCATCCTGTGCTGTTTGTAATTTTCTTTTTTCTACGACAGCCATCAATGTTTCTTTCTCATGCTTTGCATAGCCTTTTGTGACTTCAACCATATTTTGAATCAAATCATATCTTCTTTGTAGCGATACATCGATTCCAGAAAAACTCTCTTTAACTTTATTATTTTTCTTTACAAGGCTATTGTAGACAATAATCATCCAAAGCACTACAACTACAATCCCAATTAATATAAATTCCATATTTACTCCTTTGTTTTCTTAACTTTTCTACTTGTTTGTTTTTATTTCTAAATGATCTATGATTTTAGTAATATCATCTATTCCTTCTACAAACTTTTCAATTTCTTCTCTATTTAGTTTTGTCCACACTTTTGGTTCAAAATGATCACTTCCATCATTGATCGCTATATGAATTTTATTATCCATAAATCCAAATGCGATCGTTCCATCGTATTTCGTTTCAAGTTGCAATAATTTTTCCATTCTTTTTGGCGATAAAACATAAAATGCTTCCTGGCCATTGTTTGTAAGTGTTAGAAATTTTTTGTTAAATAAAATACTTTCGAGTTCTATTTTCTCCATATCCGTAAACCATCCAACATGTAATTTAAATGTTGCTTCTCTTACAACTGTACGATTTTTTACCTCTGTATCCAAATCAATGGTATACCATCTTCCTTTAAATAAAGTCGTTGTAGTTGTGGTTTTTCCATTAGATGTAACTTGTTGAATTAGGACATCACTTTGATGAAAGAAAACCCCATTATATTTTCCGGAAATAAAATCATTTGAATAAAAACGATTTCCCATTGAAACTACGCCTGTATTCTTTATGTACTCATTTGATAAACCAAGATTTGGATTGTATTCAAGTTCGTCAATCACTTCCATTAATTTACCTTCTATGAATGTTTTCTTATAAAGTAATTTATATTCCTTTGAATCTTTTTCTATTTTATACGCTTGAAAAATAAAACACCCCATCCCAACAATCACAATTGGTATTGCAACTTCTATAAACAAAATAAAACAAATCATTGTAAGCAATAGTGTGAGTATTAGTAGGATTGTTTTTGTTTTAACTTTATTTCGTAGTGCTTCTAATTTATTATATGTCTCCATTTTTTTCTCCATCTGTACTAATAAAAAAGGATTTTACATCCTTTTTTATAACTTCATAAACTGTGCAACATCCATTACAAAGATTGTAGCACCCCCAACTTGTACTTCTACAGGGAAAGATGCATATCTTCCAATATCATATGACGCTGTAGATGGAACGACTTCCGTTCTACGTTTACTTTCATTTCCAATTGTATTGATTGCTTCTTCCACTTTTTCATCGTCTGTCCCAACAATTAATGTTGTATTTCCAGCTCTTAAAAACCCACCTGTAGTCGCTAATCTTGTTACTTGGAAGTTTGCTTTTGTTAAAGCAGTTACCACACTTGAACTATCATCATTAGAGACAATTGCTAAAATTAATTTCATATAACGTCCTCCCTATTTTCTATATTATATCATTTATTTTATAGGTTTGTTTATTAATTATGAATTTAACTTAATCTCAAATAAATCACGATCAAAGTTTGTTAAAAACTCTGCGCCTGTTTCAGTTACCAATATCATATCTTCCACACGTACATAACATTCACCATCAAACATCATCTTTGGCTCACTGCAAAAAACCATCCCTGGTCTTAAGATTGCATCTGTTGCACGATTTAACATTGGATGTTCATGACAGTCAATTCCAATTTGATGTCCCAACATTCCTCTTTCTTGGTGTAAAAGTACATCTTGATGCCCTAATCTTGCGACTTCTTCTTTTACTAAGTCAAATAACTCATTCACATTTGTTTTGTTTGGCACAATTTTACTTACCATATATACTTGTCCTGCTTGCAGTGCTTTATATCCTTCACGTACTTTTTCGCTCGCTTCACCAATATAAACAGATCTTCCCCAGTCAGAACAATATCCTTTATCTAAGTATCCTACATCAAACGCAATCCCTGTATTCTGTTTTAAAACAGAATCTCTTGGAAATAGGAAGTTTTCTTCTTTTGTAAATGTGCCTTTTGTCTTAAATCCTGCTGTATGTGGAAATGATAAATCATCTAGATTATGATCTATTGCATATTGCATCAACATTTGTTCTGCATCTAGTTGTGTCATTCCTAATTTCAAATTTTTCACAAGGTGCATGACTGCATCGTCTGTAAATTTCGCCATTTTTCTTAATTGTGCGATTTCTTCTTCATCTTTAATACTTCTCATTTCTGCCAATAAAAGTTCTGCATCCACAGTCGTTATTGTTTCATTTACTTCTTTTAATGTTTCTTTGATCCACTCATGACAATCATATCCGATTCCAATTTTCTTTTCATTGATTACAGTTGAGATTGTATCTGCCATTTGATCTACATATGACACTAATAAATGCTCTTTATTAAAATGCTTTGCAACGCTAGGTATACTTACAACTGTAAACTCTCCTTTTGTATTTAAATATAAAACACATTCAGGTAATGTTTTCGCAGAAAACTGCCCCATAATATTGTTTTCACATACACGTTGCCAATGATAATCTGTTGCGTTTGTTAGATACTGAAAATTAGCTCCTGTTGCATATAATAAACCTTCTAAATTTTCTTCTTTCATTTTTTTAATACATGATTCTATTCTTTTTTTGTGCATAAATATACCCCCTTTTTGTATTCTAACATATTTCTTATTTTTATGAAATAAACTTGTAACAAAATGAAAATAAATGAAAAAACTGTATTTCTACAGTTTTATTCAATATCTAATTCAATTGGTTCATCTATTGTCTCTGAAACATATTTACCATCTTTTTTTCTTTGTTTGACACATTCCGTTAGTAAATATTCAATTTGACCATTGATTGATCTAAAGTCATCTTGTGCCCATGCATTTAACTCTGAAAACAATTTTGCGGATATTCTAAGTGGAATTTGTTTCTTTTCCACTGATTAATATAAACTTCCTGAATTCACGATTGGTTGGGCATCTTTGTTTCCACATAATACGACAAGTAAGTTTGAAACCATCGCCGCTTTACGCTCTTCATCTAGTTGAACTTTATTGTTTTTCTCAAGTTGTTCAAGTGCCATTTCAACCATTCCAACAGCACCTTCCACAATCATTTTTCTTGCATCGATAATTGCTGAAGCTTGTTGACGTTGCAACATTGCAGATGCAATTTCTGGTGCATAAGCTAAGAATGTAATTTTTGCTTCAATTACTTCAATCCCTGCAAAACTTACTTTACTTTGAATTTCATCCTTGATTTGTTGAGCAACGATTGTACTTGAACCTCTTAGTGACCCTTCATCTGGTTCACCATCTCCTGTTGTGTCCACTCCTTTAGCAACATCATATGGATATGTACGCACAATATTTCTTAACGCTGCATCACATTGTAGTGATAAGAATTCTTTATAATTGTCTACCGCAAACACTGCTTTTGCTGTATCTTCAACTCTCCAAATCACCGCAATCGCAATTTCAATTGGATTTCCTAAGCAATCATTGATTTTTTGTACATTATTATTTAATGTCATTGATTTCAATGAAATGTGTTTATCTAAGTTCATATGTACTGTTACATCTTCTGTAGTGATCAATTTTGATTTTTTTGTATTCACATCCCCACTTTGTCTTAGTGATGTATCTGCTGCAGGATTTACTGCTTGTGAAAATGGATTTACATAATAAAATCCATCTGATTTTATTGTACCTGTATATTTACCGAATAAAGTAAGCACCAAAGCCTCTTGTGGTTTAACTACCTTTAATCCAGCGAAGTTAATGATACTTCCTACAAATACTATGATCGATCCAATTATTACGATAATTGATACATTATAATTTGTAACTTCATTGATAAATGTTGCGATTGCCCCAAATATCAATGCAATATTTAAAAGTAATACGAATAATCCGTTTATTGGTTTTATAATTTTTTCTTGCATATGAATGCCTCCTGTATGATATCATTATGATATCAAAAACATATTATGTCAAGAAAAAAAAGAAACATTTCTGTTTCTTTCTATACATTAAATCTGAAATGTAGTACATCTCCGTCTTTTACTAAATACTCTTTTCCTTCAAGTCTAAGTTTACCTGCTTCTTTTAATGCGACCTCTGTTTTATAAACTACGATATCATCAAATGCATATGTTTCTGCGCGAATAAATCCTTTTTGGAAATCTGTATGGATAACTCCTGCACATTCAGGTGCTTTCATTCCTTTTGTGAATGTCCATGCACGGCATTCTTGAACACCTGCCGTTAAGAATGTACATAAATCAAGTGTCGTGTATGCTGTTTTAATAATAATATCCAATCCACTTTCCTTAATTCCTAATTCCTCCAAGAACATTTGTTTTTCTTCTTTTGATAATGATGATAATTCTTCTTCAATTTTTGCACAAACAGGAATCACTTGATTGTTTTCTGATTTTGCGAATTCACATACTTTTAAATAATGTTCATTTTTTGCAGGATCAATGATTTCCTCTTCAGACATATTCGCAATATAAATAACTGGTTTACTAGATAATAATTGATATAAATCTACATACGCTTGTTCTTCTTTTGTGAATTCTAAACTACGTACTGGTTTACCTTCTAGTAACACTTCATTGATTTTTTTAAGTAACACTTGCTCAAAAAGCGCTTCTTTATCTTTTTGTGCTGCTTTTCTTACTACTTTACTTAATCTATTTTCAACCGATTGTTGGTCTGCAATAATTAATTCTAAATTAATTATTTCAATATCACGAATTGGGTCAACTGATCCTTCTACATGTGTAATATCTTGGCTATCAAAACATCTAACAACATGACATATTGCATCTACTTCTCTAATATGAGATAAAAATTGATTTCCTAACCCTTCTCCTTTACTTGCCCCTTTTACAAGACCTGCGATATCAGTAAATTCAAAAGTTGTATAAATTGACTTTTTTGTCTTAAATAAATCCGCAAGCATATCAACTCTTTCATCCGGTACTTCTACTACTCCAACATTTGGTTGAATCGTCGCAAATGGATAATTTGCGGCTTCTACTTGTGATTTTGTAATCGCGTTAAATAACGTTGATTTTCCTACGTTTGGTAATCCTACTATTCCTGCTGTTAATGCCATATTTTTTTCTCCAATTCTAACTTTGTATATTCTATCTTAATTCTTTTTTAATATCAAGTAAATAAAAGCGTTACTCCGGTTTTGCTTTTTCCACAATCTTCTTTAATTTTTTTTCAAAATCTGGTCTTTCAAACATAATATTGTTTCCACATCCTAAACATTTTATTTTAATATCTACACCCATTCTAATGATTTTCCATTGTTTTGATTTTTTACATGGATGATCCTTTTTCATTTCTACAATATCGTTTAATCCATATTCTAATTTATTACTCATACACTTCCCTCTTTACATATGCTTTATATGTATTCTTCAATAACATTGTAATTGTCATTGGACCGACTCCTTTTGGTACAGCACTCACCATACTGCATTTATCTAAGACATCTTGTGTATCTACATCTCCTACAAGTTTACCCTCTAATCGATTAATCCCTACATCAATGATGACTGCATTTTCTTTTATCCATTCTTTTTTGACCATATGTGCACACCCTACCGCAACAATCAGTGCATCTGCTTGGCTTGTGATTGACTTAATGTTATTTGTTTTTGAATGACAAACTGTCACTGTAGCATCGTGGTTTAGTAAAAGCTGCGCAATTGGTTTTCCAACCAATTGACTTCGTCCAATAACAACAATATTCTTTCCTGCTACATCATACTTAACATCCTCCAATAAACACATGATTCCCGCAGGTGTACATGGCACAAAACAATCTAAACCTCTTTGTAATTGTCCAATATTCACACTACTGAATCCATCTACATCTTTTTCAATAGAAATTGTATCAATGATTTCTTCTTTGTTTAGATGCTTTGGAACTGGAAGTTGTACTAAAATGCCATCCACTGTTTCATCCATATTTAATTTTTCAATAATTTCAATGACTTCTTTTTGACTACTGTTTTTATCTAAAAGAAATACTTCTGAAATAATACCCACTTCTGCGCATGCTTTTTGTTTACCTTTCACATAGGTATGACTTGCTGGATCCTCTCCAATCAATACAACGGATAGTTTAGGTAATCTTTTATTTTCATCTTTTAATCGATTGATATCTTCTTTTAGTTTCTCTTTGATACTAAAACTTAACTCTGTTCCATATATTATTTTTCCCATTATAAATCCTCACTATCTAATATGATTGTCACAGGACCATCATTGATTAAACATACTTTCATATCTTCTTTAAACACACCTTTTTTTACTTTTACAGACTGGTTTATTAAATACGTATTAAAAACCTCGTATAGTTCATTTGCGATATCAGGTTTTGCAGCCAAAGAAAATCCTGGTCTTCTCCCTTTTTTACAATCTGCATAAAGCGTAAATTGTGATACAGATAATACCTCTTTATGATTGTCCATTAATGATAAATTCATTTTATTGTTTTCATCTTCAAATATACGCAACTCAATCATTTTCTTTGCGACTTTCTCTACAATCTCTTTTGTATCTGTATGTGATATTCCTACAAGCGCTAATAGCCCTTCCTTAATTTCACTAAATAGTTTACCATCTATTGTTACAGAGGCTTCTTTTACTCTTTGTATTACGACTCTCATTCAATCACCTCATCATTACTATTTTACTATGAATGAAACAATGTTAAAATAGTAGAAAGGAGATTTTTTATGAAACAACCGCTCGCTTTTAGATTAAGACCTGAAAAATTAGAAGAAATCATCGGTCAAAAGCACTTAATTGGTGAAAATCAGATCATACGAAGATGTATTGAAAACAATACAATCTATTCAATGATTCTTTTTGGCGAGCCGGGAACTGGTAAAACAACGCTTGCTACAGTGATTGCCAATGAATTAAATGTACCTTATCGTATGTTTAATGCTGTAACAGGTAATAAAAAAGAATTAGATGCAATCTTTTTAGAAGCGAAGCTTTCTTCAGGTTTAATTGTAATTGTAGAAGAAATTCATCGTCTAAATAAAGATAAACAAGATTTACTTTTACCACACATTGAAAATGGATTGATTACAATTATTGGTACAACTACTTCTAATCCTTATTTTGCAATAAATCCTGCTATTCGATCACGCTGTCATTTATTTGAAATCAAACCACTTACACAAGAAGATGTAAAAAGTGCACTTGAGCGTGCACTGACTCATAAAAACGGATTTAATCACACCGTAACAATTGATGAAGATGCCAAACAAGTTATCGCAAATCATGCGAATGGTGATTTAAGATATGCCTTAAATGTACTTGAGATTTGTGCAATCGCAAGTCTTGACCAACATATTACTTTAGAGATTGTAAAACAATATAGTAAAATTCCAAACTTACATATGGATCACGATGGCGATGGACACTACGATGCAGTAAGTGCACTTCAAAAATCTATACGTGGAAGTGATGTAAATGCTTCGCTTTATTATCTAGCCCGTCTAATTCAATCAAATGATTTAGATTCAATTGAAAGAAGACTGTTGGTAACCGCATATGAAGTTGTCGGTCTTGCCAATCCAGCAGCAGTTTCACGAACTGTTTTAGCACTTGATGCCGCTAGAAAAGTCGGGTTTCCCGAAGGAATGATTCCTTTAGGGGTTGCTGTAATTGATTTAGCACTTTCTCCAAAATCACAATCCGGATATGAAGCAATTGCCCAAGCAATGCAAGAAGTAAACACACAAGCACTTGCGGTTCCTGCTTATTTAAGGTATACCCCTGTTGGTATGGCAGAAGAAGATAAATATCCATATGATCGAAAAGACTTATGGCATAAATTTCAATATTTACCAGATAAAATAAAAGATATACAATTTTATCACCCAAATACAAACAGCGCATATGAGCGCGCCTTGGCAGATAACCTTTCAAAATTATCGCAGTACGCACGTAGCAAAGAAATCAGTAAACTTAAAAAACAATAAGTTTACTTTTTTATTTTCTCATCTAAAATGCCGCGATGATAATATTTTTGCCCAAACTCAATCATCAAAAACAAGATACTGACAGACAGTATCAGTGCAAGTGCTATTTCCCATTGTGTCGCACTTTCCATCATAATGCGACACGGCATAAATAACATAGAAAAAAATGGTAAAAAGGATAAATAATACCCCATTCCTTGTGCCATTTGATATGGCGTATTAATAGAGAGAGCAAAATAATAGAAAATCAATAATATAAAATAAAATGGACCTTGAATCGATGCCGATTCTTCAATACTTGTTATATAACTACTTGCGATGACTAAAACCATTTGTACAAGCAGTACCCCTAACAATACAAATAAAACACAATATACGCCATTTAAAAAATCTATTGTTGTAAAGTTTGACGCTTCTACTACTTCTGAAATTGTGTGAAGTTCATTTTGTATGATATCTATTGATTGAAGAAAGTGCACAAGACCCAATCCTCCATCATATTGTATTCTAAAAACAACCGCACCCATACACAGCATCAATACAACTATTGCTTGAATGATCATACTTAGCCACCCTACAATAATTTTAGATAAAAAATGCACTCTACTACTTACAGAGGTCAATACCAATTCTAATATTTTACTTGTCTTTTCATATACAACTTCATTTGCGGCAGTACTACTAAAACTTAATACGATAAAATAGATTCCTGTAATCACCATAAAGATTGTATTTTGTTGCTTGGTATCATAATTTAGTTGTTGATCTAATATCGTATTTATTACAAGTGGCTCGTAGATTAGTTGAATCTCTTCTAACAGCTGTGTATTTTCATACGCTTCGAATTTATTTTTTTGAGTTGCTTGTATTATCGTTGTCATAGCACTTTGTTCTATTTCTGATATTTCATAATTGCTTTCGATAATCCATGTGTTTTGATCATAATATAAATTTAATTCTTTATTTTCTAATTGTTCTTTGGGATAAGGTTGAAAAATGTATTTATCCTCTCCATAGTAATTAAACATATCAATTGTATCTTCTAAATTTTTATCTACATAAACTGTAAACTGTTTTGTAAAGTCAGGTTCAATCCACTTTACAATTTCATCGACAAATAAAAGCCCTACTATAAAAAACATCGCAATCACATTAAAGATAATCATTGTTTTATTAAGAAATCTTCTTTTTAAAGAAAACAACACTAACTCTTTCATAGTAGATGTTTCTCTTGAATTAAGTCTTTAAGTGTTGATTTTGTCAATACAACACTCTCTACTCTATTATTCTTTAACATTTTACTTACGAATGCTTTTGCTTTACTTAAATCTTCAAATTTTATTCTCAATTGTTCATTTTCATAATTAATAAGATACCCATTAAACTCTTCATCAATATCTTTTTGATTCAATGTTACATAACATGTTTTATTTTCATCATAAAATGCATACATCTCTTTTTTAAACTTCACTTCTCCTTGTTTTAGAAAAAGCACTTGATCACAAAATTGTTCTAAGTAATCATATTGATGACTAGAAAGTAAAATAATTTTCCCTTCCTTTTTAAATTCTTCAATTACAGTCTTCATTAAGTTCACATTATACAAATCTAGTCCTGTAAGTGGTTCATCTAATATCACGATTTGAGGATTATGAATCATTGCACAAATCAATTGTATTTTTTGTTGATTCCCTTTAGATAATTCTTTTAGTTTTCTATGCTTATACTGTATGACTTCAAGTTTATTTAACCATCTATCCATTTGTTCTAATCGATCTTCTTGAGACATTCCTTTCAAACGACATAAAAAATCAATTTGTTGATACACTGTTAAGTCACGATAAATACTTCTCTCTTCTGGTAAATAGCCAAAAAGACAAATATCTTCTCTTGATATTTGTTTACCTTCATATTTTATGATTCCACTATCTTGATGAATTAAACCCAATAAAATCCTAAATGTTGTTGTTTTACCACTTCCATTTGTTCCAATTACACCAAGAACTTCTCCTTTATGCACTTCAAATGAAACATCTTTTATCCCAATATGTTTTCCATAGTATTTCTCAAGTTTTATCGCTTGTAGCATATTATCACCTCAATACTATATACGCCCTACTCTTTTTGATTCCTTAATAAAAAAATCACTTCAATGAAGTGATTTATCTTTTTCTTTTATTTCTTTTTCTAATTTGTGCTAAAAGCAATCCAAATCCTGTAATACTAAAAAGTGTAATTACACTTTTCATTATCAAATAAGGAAATGTATCTTTCCAATCCAGTTCTTCAATTTCAAGTGTCACTACCGCATCTACTTCATAAATCACTTCATTGTTATTTTTTATGACTGCTTTTGCGGTAGCATTTTCTTCATCTATTAAATCTACCGTACTAATCTCAAATGTAAGATCGTCATTTCTTGTATTTTTTAAAACATGAATATCGATATCATTCTCTACAGTTGCAGTAGCAGTAACTTTACGATATTTATCAGTTGAAATATCTTTTTCTACAGGTTCAAATAGATCTTTGGAAAATTGACGTGATTCAAACAATGTAAATCCATATTCGAATAACTTTGTTGTATCTTCATATCTTCCTTCAAGTGTACTATCTAATACAACTGCAATCAGTTGTGCTCCCTCTTTTTCTGCAACTGTCACAAGTGTATATCCAGCTGCTGCTGTATATCCTGTTTTACCTGCAATCGCATAATCATATTTAAACTCACTTGGTTTAAACAGTTCATTTCCTGCTGCAAAATAACGCTCTTCGTTCTTATTTGTTTCAGGCATTGTATATTGAACTGTACTCATAATTTCTAATAGCTCTGGATTTTTTATCGCTTCTTTCATTAAGATTGCCATATCATACGCAGTTGTATAATGGTTATCATCTGGTAATCCATGTGCGTTTGCGAAGTTCGAATTTGTCATTCCAATTTCTTGTGCTGTTTCATTCATTTTAGATACAAACGCTTCAATTGTGCTAGATGTATATTCTGCAATTGCATTTGATGCATCATTTGCACTTTGCAACATCATCGCATGCATTGCATCTTCAAATGACATTTGCTCCCCTTCTACTAAAAAAATATGAGAAGATGTACGAGAAATTGAATTTACCGCTGTATCACTTACAGTTAAAACATCCGAAAAATCACCTTCTTGTATCGCTACAAACCCTGATAAGATTTTTGTGATACTTGCTGGATAATTTTTTTGATTCTTATTTTTTTCATATAATATTTGCCCTGTTTTCGCATCAATTACAATCGCTGATTCTGATTCTAATTCTAATGCATTCACCTTTGTGAAGGTGAATGATGTAAAAATAACGCAAATCATAACTACTCTTATTAATACTTTTTTCATTGTCTATTTTCCAATCTAATATCTTTCTATAATACATCATTTTTCTCTAATGTACTACTCTTTTATTAATTCTAAAATAACGTGCGATGCGATCATTAACCCTGCAGCTGCTGGCACAAAAATTGTACTTGCAGGTGGGATTTGTTGTTTACGTGTCAGTGCATCTTCATTAACTACTTGGTTTTGTTTGAATGGCAATTCTTCAGAAAAGGCAACTTTCACCTTACAATTAATCCCTCTTTTTCTTGCTTGATAGCGAACTGCTTTCGCAAGTGGATCATCTTTTGTTTTTTCCAATGTCGTAATTTTAAGTTTGCTTACATCAAAACGATTTGCCATCCCTAAACTACTTATAATTGGCAAATTTTTACTTTGGCAGATTTCAATTAAATCAAGTTTACTTGTAACTGTATCAATCGCATCTACAACATAATCTATTTTATGTTCAAATACGTCTGTTTTTGATTTATCAAAAAATGATTGAATCGCAATAACATTACAATCAGGATTAATGCTTAATATACGCTCTTTCATTGCCTCTGTTTTTACTTCATTAATCGTCCTTGTCGTTGCGTGGATTTGTCTGTTTAAATTACTTGGTTGAATAATATCATTATCAATCATAATGATTGTCCCAACTCCCGTTCTTACTAATGCCTCAACTACATAAGATCCAACTCCACCTACACCAACTACAAGTACACATGAATTTTGTATTTTTATTACAGACTGTTCTCCAATTAATAGCGATATTCTTTCCAGTGCTGTATTAATCATTTAACCACTCCTTCACATCTTCTAGTATTTTTTCTTTATATCCTTCTGTTAAGATATCATACCAATTTGTATTTAACTGATTATTAAACCATGTATACTGACGTTTAGCGAATTGTCTTGAATGTGCTTGAATAGATGTAACTACTTCCTCTACTGATTTCTCATTTTCAAAATACGGTTTCCACTCACGATACCCAATTGCTTGCATGGATTGATATGAAAAAACATCCTTATCTTCTTCATATAGATCTTTTATTTCTTTTTCTAATCCTGCATCAATCATCTTATACACTCTTTGATTAATTCTTTCATGCAATAAATCTCTTGGCATTGTCAAACCGATAAGAAAGATATCATATATTGGTTTATGCTGTTGTTTTGCAATTTGTTGTGATTTTGTTTCACTACTTTGCTTTGCAATATTTAATGCTCTTATTATTCTTTTTCTGTTATTTAAATGAATCTCTTTTAAAGAATCTTCATCTACTTCTTTTAATAAAGCATATAACTCTTCATTTGTTTTATCTTCTAAACTGTTTAAGTAAGCTGTATCTATTTGTTCCTCTTTAAATACATAATCGTATAAGGCTGCTTTAATATAAAGTCCTGTTCCTCCTACGATAATAGGTTGCGCGTTTTTTTGTATTATTTCTTCTATGCATACTCTAGATTTCTCTTGGAAATCTTTTACACTGTATTGATCTGAAATGTCACAAATATCAATTAAATGATGTACGATATCCTCTTTCTCTTGTGATGTAACTTTTGCACTTCCAATATCCATCTTACGATATATTTGAATAGAATCCCCACTTATTACTTCACCATTTAAATTTTTTGCTAAATAAACACCTAAATTTGTTTTCCCTACCCCAGTAGGTCCTACTACCACGATTACTTTTTTCATCGGTTAAACTCCTTGAGTAATTGTTTTTCACTCATCAATATAAATGTTGGTCTTCCATGTGGGCAATGATAAGGTTGCTCGCATTGAGTTAAATCATAAATAACTTTTTCCATTTCATTAATCGATAAAATACGATTAAATCGAATAGAACTATGACATGCTAAAGATGCAATTGAATCTTTTCTTAATTTTTCTAATGTAATCGTATTTCCATCTTGCCACAAATCAATAATATCTTTTAAAAACAATGTCATATCTGTATCTTTCATCCAAACTGGTATTTTTCTTAAAATCACTTGATTTTGACTAAACTGTTCAATATCAAGTCCGATTTTATTACACATATTGATAACCTCATTTATTTGAGAGATTACTTGTAAAGATGCATCTACGACAACAGGCACTAATAAATCCATAAACTCTGCAGCATCTTTTAAGATTTTTGATTGAATCATTTCATAATGATATCTTTCTTGCGCTGCATGTTGATCTATTATATATAATCCTTCTTCTGCCTGTGCTAGTATATATTTCCCGTGCAATTGTCCTATTACTTCAAAGTTTGGAAGCTTTGGTTTATCTTTTATAATTTCTTTAGTTTCTTCTATCTTGAAACTCTTTTGTTCTTCTTTGTATACAGGATATTCTATTTTTTCTTCTTCTGCTTTAAATATTTTTTTCTCTTCATATGTAAAATCAAAGTTTTGTACTTCTATTTTTTCATATGTAGGTATTTCTTTTTTAATTGCCACATCTACTGCTTTTGTTTCTTGCTTTAAGAATTCTTCTATTTTTGTTTTAATCAAATGCTCCAACTGATTTTGTTTAGAAAGTCTAATTTCCCATTTGGATGGATGTACATTCACATCTACTAATTTACTATCCATTTGAATATCCAAGACTACAATCGGATATCTTGAATCAGCTAAATAATTACGATACGCCTCTAATACTATTTTTTGTATTCTAAAAGACTTAATCATTCTTTGATTTATAAACAATATCACATGATTTCTATTTGCTCTATTTACATGTGGGGCTACGATAACCCCTTTTACTTTATAATCGTAATCTTCAAACGATACTTCTATTGCATGTTTTGCGGTTTCTTTACCATAAAGTTGATACATGATTTCAACTAAATTTCCATTTCCATTTGTAGAAAATACTGTTTTATTATCTGTAATCAATGAAAACGCAATAAATGGATGACTTAGTGCAAACTTCTCCACAACCGATAAGACAAGCGCTGTTTCATAAGCAACTGTTTTCATATGTTTTAGTCTTGCTGGTGTCTTTAAAAATAACCCTTTTATCGTTATACTTGTTCCTTTTGGACAAGTGATTGGAATGACTTGTGTGGTTTTTCCATACTTTACTTCTACTTGCGTTGCTTCTTTTCCATCTGATGTTTTTAAAAGCACATCACTTACAGATGCGATTGAAGGTAAAGCTTCTCCTCTAAACCCCATTGTAATAATAGACCATAAATCACTTGTTTGTTTTATTTTACTTGTCGCATGTCTTTGAAATGCCATTACCGCATCACTGCTGTCCATGCCTTGTCCGTTATCCGTGATTGTTATTTGATTCAATCCGCCTTCGACAATTGTGATTTCTATACTTGTCGCCTTCGCATCGATGCTATTTTCGACAAGTTCTTTTACGACACCCATAGGTCTTTCGACAACTTCACCTGCGGCAATCATATTTGTAAGATGCTCATTTAATTGTTGTATTTTTCCCATAAGTGTCCTTTCTTAGATTTTCTTTTTTAAATCGCTTAATAATTGTAATGCTTCAAGTGGTGTCAATTGATTAATATCCACATCACTTAATGTCTGCATTACGGTTTCATAATTTGTTGGTATTTTATTTAGTTCTACAATCTCAAACGATTGTTGTACAACTTGTTGATTGTTTTCTAAATCTTCTAATATTTTTTTAGAACGGTCAATGACAGTTTTAGGTAGTTTCGCAAGTTTCGCAACATTGATACCATAAGAACGATCTGCTTTACCTTCTTTAATTCTGTATAAAAATGTAATCACATCGTCTTGTTCATACACATCTACACATACATTTTGTATTGTAGAGATTTTATCTTGCATTTCAGTTAGTTCGTGATAATGTGTTGAAAATAATGTTTTTGCTTTTATACAAACCGCGATGTATTCTAACATGGATTGCGCAAGTGCCATTCCATCGTACGTTGATGTTCCTCTTCCGATTTCATCAAATAAGATTAATGAATTTTCTGTAGCATACTTAAGTGCTTGATTTGCTTCATTCATTTCAACCATAAATGTAGATTGCCCACTTAAAATATCGTCACTTGCGCCAAGTCGTGTAAATACCTTATCAAAAATAACAAGATTCGCTGACTTAGCAGGTACATTACATCCAATTTGTGCCATAATCGAAATGAGTGCACATTGTCTCATATATGTACTTTTACCACCCATATTTGGACCTGTAATCATTAAAATGTTTCTATCTTTGTCCATTTTTAAATCATTGGATACATATTTCTTTTCTTTCATTAACTCATCTAAAATAGGATGTCTTCCTTCTTCTATTTCAATAATCCCTTCTTTATTAAAATGAGGTTGCACATACCCTTTTTGACTACTTAACTCACATAGTGCATACAATGCATCTATCATTGAAATTGAAAATGCCAACTGCTGCAGTTTTGGTAAGTACTCTTTCATTTTATCAATCAGTTCTTGATACAGCTGTGTCTCTAGACTCATTGAAAGTTCAGATGCTTGAAGAATTCTATCTTCCAGTTCTTTTAATTCTTTTGTCGTAAATCTTTCTGCATTTGTTAATGTTTGTTTACGACTATATCCTTCTTCTTCCTTTACAATCCCAATATTTGCCTTACTTACTTCAAAGTAATATCCAAATACACGATTGTATCCTATTTTAAGATTTTTAATTCCTGTTTTTTCTCTCTCTTTTGTTTCAAGTGCCAACATCAAATCTTTACCATCGTTTAATAGTATACGATATGAATCTAACTGCGTATCATATCCTGCTTTAAATACACCGCCCTCTTTTACAGTCGCAGGTGGCAATTCCACAAGTGCATTTTCTAATAATTGATATAATGAAAAACAAGAATCTACATTCCCTAATTTCTTAAATTCATGTGTCTTATTAAAACACGCTAATAAAGCAGGTACATTTTTTAGTGACTTTCTAATACGAATACAATCCGTTGTATTCGCACTTCCATACGCCAGTTTCGCAACCAAGCGATCTAAATCATATATATTCTTTAAAGCATCTTTTAATTCTATTCTTTCAATAAAATTCTTATTAAAATAAGAAATTACATTTTGTCTTTCTTGAATTTTACTTAAACTTACCAATGGTTTTTCAATCCATTTTTTAAGTGTACGACTTCCCATGGCAGTTTGACATTTATCCATAAACGACCAAAGTGTTTCTGTTTTTGCCTGTGCTTTTAATCCAACTGTAAGTTCTAGATTTTGTTGCGTAGAAAAATCCATATATACATATTCATCTTCATTGTCGATATAAGTGACTCTTAAATGATTCATCATTCTTTTTTGTGTATTCGCTAAATAATTTAAAAGTAATCCAAACGCTTTAATATAATACGCTTCTTTCACTTCTTCATAAAGCGGAGTATATTCGGAATCAATGCTAAACGCGTCACAATAAGATATTGTAATATATCCACTTTCTCGAATACTCTTTAAATATTTATCATTGAAGTTTGATTCTACAACCACTTCTCTCACATTGTTTTTTAATAATTGTTGTTTAAGAACAGTAATGTTTTTATCAATTGATTTTAAATAGTTTTCTCCAGTTGCCATTTCACAAAACGACAATGCAAATCCATGTGTGTATTCTATAATAGATGCAATATACACACTATTTTTATCATCGTTTGTATCTTCCATTATTGTTCCTGGAGTTATTATTTTTACTACATCTCTTTTTACGATTCCTTTTGTTTGACCAGCATCTTCCAACTGTTCAACAATCGCAACTTTATATCCTTTTGAAACCAATCTTTGAATATATGGAGTTACTGCATGGTGTGGAACACCACACATTGGCACCTTCTCTTCTACACCTGCATTTCTTCCTGTTAATATAAGATCTAATTCATTGGATGCAATTTTTGCATCTTCAAAAAACATCTCATAAAAATCTCCTAGACGATAAAAAACTAACGCATCCTTGTGTTTTTCTTTTACCTCTAGGTATTGTTGTATCATTGGTGTATATTGTTTCATTGACTACCTCTTAATCTATTTTTCACTATATTATTTTATCATATTTACCAACTAAAAAAGACATCATTTTATGATGTCTCTTGTAAAATTATTGTTGTTGCGTATTTTGTAATTCATTTCTTTTTTTTATTTGCTTAATTCTTGTATGTATCATATAGGCGTTCATCCCGATTGAAATGATATATCCCGCACGTGATTCCACAATTTTATAAGCTCCATATTTTTGAATACGGTTAAAATCCATTTTTTCTGAATCTTCTACTTGAACTAAAAGTTTAGTTGTAGTTGATCCTGTTGATTTAATATTATCGATTCCACCCAATGTAAAGATGATTCCTTCTATTGTCGCTTCACCTTTACCTGTATTCATGAAGTCCATCGCTCCTTTTTTAAGATAGAAGACTGTCATTAATAAATAGGCAATAAATGTTAAAATACCCACAATTATAAACAATTGCATATCAGATTCTGTCGCAGGATTTCTTGCGAATTGAATTAAATCCACAATACTTGCTGGTGTTGCAATCGAAGTAGATCCTGAATATGAATATCCAATAAACACTTGAAGTGCTTGCATCACTGCAAATAAAATACCTGTAGCAAGAATATGAAATCCAAATAGCATTGGTGCAACCATTAATAAATAAAACTCAAATGGAAGCAATATCCCAGATACAACAGATGCTACAATTGCAATAACTCCAAATATGATGTATCTTCTTTGCGCAAATTTATCCGTAATGCTTTTTAGTACACCAATAATAACAGCTGGAACTGCAAATATATTTAAAATAAAGTAAGGTGTAATCAATCGTCCTGCTCCTGTGTCAATCAAACCATTTGCTGATTGTGCAGTCCATACTGCAACATCTCCTAAATAATTTGTTCCTACAGAGTTAATCCATGAACCACCCATTTCTCCAAACCAGAATGGACCGCGAATCAATGCAGGCATATTTAATATTGAAAGTCCTCTATCAAATATTCCATATACAAATAAGTTCATTGGATTTGTAATATCATTTGCGATAAATCCAAAAACAGAATAAAGCATATCAATAAAGTATGGCCAAATATATGAAATCGCAACTGCAGATAGTAGTGTATAAAATAATGTTGAGATTAATGCTGCCGTATTTCTATCGACAAAAGATAAGAATCCATAAGGTGAACGACTTCTTGATTTAATATATATTTTTCTTGTAAGACCAGCCACAATCAACGCTGCGATGATACCTGTTTCAATTGGAAACTTTATCCCAGCTCCTACAATTGAATAGTTTGTAATATTAATTGATAAACCTAAAACTGAAGTATATGCAGTTGCAGGCATATCAAGTGATGTCAAAAACATTGTTGTTACATTAAATAAAATATATGCTACAACACCAATAAACACCGGCACTGATCCTTCAAAGTTTTTTGATAGTATTTTGATTAATATTAATAAGGAAAAATTTGAAACTACAAACCCTCCGAAATATTTAAATAATTCTGCGAATAATATCACGATATCATTTTCTATTGTAAAGACTGTTATATTATTTGGATTTAAGATAATTCCACATACACCCATGATAAATGTTGCAATAAACAACATTATAAAAGGAAATTTAACAATCTCAATGTATGAATTCCATCTTTTCATAATCTCACCTCTTTTATTATGATACCATTTTTACTATCTCTATTCAATGAAACATGCATGTGTATTTTGTGAATAATTTTTACTTTTCAATAATTAGACTGTGCAAATGTGTATAATATGGTAAACTATTGATATTAGTTTATATACTGTTTTGGAGATCTACTATTATGCAAAAAAAATCTAGCCTCGCTAAAATCGATTTTCACTTAGATAAGACACTTGTTCTTATTCTTTTGTTGATTTTCGCTACAAGTTTAGTTTCTTTATATAGTGCAATTCCACTAATTGATATTAATGGAATCGATATTTTAGTGAAACAAGTTGTTTGGTTTATCTTGGGTGCAATCTTACTTGCATTCTTACTGTTTTTTGGGATTGACCGCTTGTTTACTGGGGTTAACTTTTTCTACTTTGTACTACTTATTCTCCTGTTTTTCTTACTTGTAGATCGTTATATTGATTTACCTTTTATTAGACCTGTTTCAGGAGCACGGGCTTGGTATCAAATACCAGGTATTGGTACATTCCAGCCAAGTGAGTTTATGAAAGTTATATTAATTATACAGGTTGCGAATATTATCGATGAACATAATAAATTTAAAGTAGATATGTCTTATTCAAGCGATATTAAACTATTTATTAAAATTATTAAATACTGTGCACTTCCTTTAATTCTAATCTTCTTACAACCAGATACGGGAATTCCAATTATCATTTTTGTGAGTATTGCTGTGATGGTCATGATGAGTGGTATTCGAAAAGAATGGATCATTGCAGGTATGGTTGCAGCAGTGATTGGTGTTGCTATTATATTCTTTTTATTCGAATTTTATCCTTCTACATTAGCGAAACTATTAGGCGGTAGTTATAAACTAAATCGTTTTTATGGCTGGCTTGAAACAGAAAAATATATGAATCAATGGGGTCAACAATTGTATACTTCTTTATTAGCAATTGGATCCGCTGGACTAACTGGCCATGGTGTTCAATCGTATGTTGTAGGACTGCTTGAACCTCAAAATGATTTCATCTTTGCGGTAATTGGTCAAAGTTTTGGATTTATCGGTGCGTGTTTTACTGTAATATTATGTACAGTATTTAACTTAAAACTATTAAAAGTTGCCCTAGACTATGATCGACCACGTGAAAAATATATGGTATGTGGATTGTTAGGTATGCTACTTTTCCAACAATTTCAAAATATGGGGATGATCGTAGGTCTTCTTCCAATCACAGGAATTACGCTACCACTTATATCGTCTGGTGGTTCATCCTTACTTTCTTATATGATTCCTTTGGCAATTGTATTTCATATGAGTAGTGAAAACTATACACGACATAAACAATAAACTAAAAAAAGCTCACTTTTGATAAGTAAGCTTTTTTATTAGAATAAATTTTTTAGTTTTTTGACAAAGTCATCTTTACGATAGCGTGCAACATGCACTTTTTTATCTGATAGTTTACACGTTATTTTTTTAGCTTCACTTATTGATTTAATTTTATGATCATACCCTAACATTGCGTCTTCAAAACTCTTACTTTCAAGTTCAATTTCTGCATCTGATCTTAAAATAATAGGTGAGTTTAATGAACGATATGCACGATGATGAATTCCAGCAATTTCTGTAAGTTGAAGTACTTCAAGTCCCCTTTGCACAACTGCTCCATTAATTGAACGGTTATATGCAGTTGATCCGTATTGTGTACTGATACACAAACCAGTTCCCCTAAACACTTCTAACTCTTCTTTATTAATATGAACTGTCATAATTTGAGTTTTAACTACATTTTCAATTCTTGCTTCATTAACTGCATATACTTTTTCTGTTGTTTTGCCTTCTATTTCTACTTCAATTAAAGATGAAGAATAAATGCTTGGTTTTTTATATAAAATATCTGCGATGCATTCATCTAGTTCTTGCATTGTATATTGCGTAAAAAATCCAAGTGTTCCTGTGTGAATTCCCATGAAACAAACATCATCTAGTATATCTAAATGGGTATGTACTGAATATAAAAATGTCCCATCTCCACCTATACTAATAATAAGCTCTGGTGTATCCATATCTACAATCAATTCATTTTGTACAAGTTGTTTTATGATATAAGATGCGATTTTTTCTGACATCTCATCTTGTCTTGTGACTACTTTAAAACGTTTCATGTTACCACTTCCTTTTATATCAGTACTATTGTATCATAAATATACGAGGTTACCGCTATGAAAAAAAACTTAGAAATTGAATATAAATCACTTCTAACAAAAGAAGAGTTTGAATTATTATTAAAACATTTTCACTCACACACTATTATGGATCAAACAAATTACTATTTCGATACAAAAGACTTTGACTTACTTAAACAAAAGGCAAATGTCAGAATTAGAAAAATAAATGATTCATTTGAGTTTACACTTAAGCAGTCCCTAAATGAAGGGGTTTTAGAACATTCCCTTTCTGTAGGTTCTAGTGATGTTTCAGAACTTAGTCATCCTGAAATTGTGAAATTACTTGATCAATTAAATGTGAATACACCTCTTATTTCAATCGGATCTATTCGAACAATACGTTATTTAATAAAAGATGAATACAAAGAAATTTGTCTAGATCATAGTTTTATAAACAACTATCAAGATTATGAGATTGAATATGAACTTATCAAAGAGCATTCTACTTCTTACGTTGATTTTATGAAAATACTAAATAATCATTCTATTCAATTTAAAAAGGCAAAACCTAAGTTTGTACGTTTTATTGAAACAATCACCCAATAGGAATTTGTTTTAATTTAAAAAGCTAAGAAAGTTCTAAATAACTTATCTTAGCTTTTTCTAACATTTCTATAATTTCTCCCACCATTTTATTGTCGTATACGAAGATAAAATGAATACTGTAAGAATCATTTAATTGTTCATTTAAATTCATCTTAAATATTTGTGCATGTCCCAATGCCTCTTTTGTCTTTGTAAGTGATTTTTTTTGTGTTGCTACAATTGGAAGATATAAATTAATTTGATTCTCATCAATCACCAAGAGTTCATCCCCTTTGAGCTGATCAATTGACTCCTCATTGTAATAATCTAACAATTGGCTTTTAAGTTTCTTTAAAAGTCTTTTTTCTTTTTTTATTTCTGCTTCACTCACATCTTTATCTATTAATTTTATAGAAATTTGTCTACATAAATGCTGTGTAACATCTATTTCAAACATACTTGTAGATAATATTTTATCACTCAATGCTGCTGTCCATACATCTACACCAATTTCTTTTGCTTTATTTAGTATTTGTGAAGTCAGCTGCATATTATCTTTATCTAAATAAATATAACTTTCAATGCTTTTTGATATTTTTATACCAAAATCACTTAAATAAATTGGGGCTTGAAAGTAAACAACATCTGTTAAATACAAACAATTTAATTTTTTAGGGAATTCCTTTGTTTTTTTAACTTTTGCGATTGCTTCATATAAATCTTCTTTTTTTGCATATCCGTTTTCTGTTGTATATGTATTCCACATCTTATTAAATGAAAACTGATTTGTATGGTCTAATCTACCATATCCAATAATTCCTTTTTCTTTTTTTCGATCACTACTTTTACTTAAGAAAAATAGTAAGTCTCCTTTATGGAAATCCGCCATTTTTTTACTACTAGAAGGTCTCCAAAAATTCATTGTTTGGTTTCCATTTAAACGATGATATTCAATCATTTTTTTATCTGTAATATACGCTACTGTTGCCATAAAGTTATCCCCATTCTTATTTTAACAAAATCTTTTACATAATAAAAGAAGGTATTTCTACCTTCTAAAATAAACCATAGGTTTGTCCATCTTTATCAATTCCCATATTCTCTGCAGCAGGAACTTTCGCAAGCCCCGGCATTGTAAGGATTGAACCTGTATAAACAACAATAAACCCAGCACCCAGTGAAATAGATAAATCATTTACATGAATACTAAACTCTTTAGGTCTTCCTACGAGTTTCGCATTATCACTTAAAGAGACAGGTGTTTTAACCATACAAATCGGAAGTTTATCCCATCCGTTCTTTTTATATGCATTTAATTTTTCTTGTGCACCTTCAGAAAATATTACATCTTTTCCACCATATATTTTTGTCGTAACTTTATTTATTTTCTCTTCTATTGAATCTGTTAGTTTATAAGTATTTGTGAATTTATTATCAACATCGCATAACTTTACCACTTCTTCAGCTAAATGAGTCATTCCACTTCCACCATTTGCCCACCCTTCACAGAGTGTAGCGGTAATGTTGTTTTCTTTACACCATTTTAAAACAACATTTAACTCTTCTTCACTGTCTTGAGAAAATTTGTTTATCGCGATAACAAAAGGAATGTTATATGACTTAATATTTTCAATATGCTGTTTAAGATTTTCAATTCCTAAAAATACAGCATCTGTATTTTCTATTTTAAGATCTTCATACAAGACACCACCATGTTGCTTCAATGCTCTAATTGTCGCAACGATTACAACTGCATTTGCAGAAATACCCATTTGTCTACACTTAATGTTTAAAAACTTCTCTGCACCTAAATCTGCGCCAAATCCAGCTTCTGTAACAACATAATCTGCCAGTTTTAAAGCCATTTGTGTAGCGATGATTGAGTTACACCCGTGTGCAATGTTTGCGAAGGGACCTCCGTGTACAAATACAGGATTATTTTCTAATGTTTGTACTAAGTTGGGTTTAATCGCCTCTTTTAATAGCAACTGTAATGCACCTGAGATATTTAAGTCTTTAATCGTAATATAACAACCATTGTAATCTTTAGCAACAATAACATTTTCTACTTTATCTTTAAAATCATCTAATGATTTTGACAAACAGAAAATTGCCATGATTTCTGATGCGACTGTAATATTAAAACCATCTTTACGTTCTACACCATTTTTTCCACCTTGTGCAACTGTCACTTGTCTGAGTGCACGGTCATTTAAATCAACACATCTTTTCCATGTAATTTCATTTGGGTTTATATTTAAAGGATTTCCATGATAAATTGAGTTATCGATAATTGCACTAATTAAATTATTTACCGATGTTATGGCGTGCATATCTCCAGTGAAGTGTAAGTTAATTTTCTCCATAGGAACAACTTGTGCATATCCACCACCTGTGGCACCACCTTTTATACCAAACACTGGTCCCATTGAAGGCTCACGAAGTGTACCCATTACATTTTTATTAATTTTAGCAAGTCCATCTACCAATCCAATTGTAGTAGTAGATTTTCCTTCTCCTGCTTTGGTAGGATTGATTGCTGTTACTAAAATCAATTTACCATTTGGCTTATCTTTTAATGTTTCATTGATTTCTAAACTAATTTTAGCAATATCTTTTCCATAATACTCTATGTACTTTTCATCGATGCTTAGTTTTTTCGCAACATTTTCGATTGGATTTAGTATTGCTTTTTGAGCTATTTGAATATCTGTATTCATTTAGTCCTCCTTTAGTCCATTTTTTTTCGGCCTTCAATCGCTTTAATAAGTGTTAATTCATCTGCATAGTCTAAGTGACCACCCATTGGTAGTCCATGTGCAATACGACTTACAATGCAGTTTTGACTTTGTAGAATTCTTGCAAGATACAAAGAAGTTGTTTCGCCTTCAACTGTTAAGTTTGTGGCAATAATAACTTCTTTTACCTCATCTTTAATTCTTGGAAGTAAAGATGCGATATTAATATCATCTGGAAGAATTCCTTTCGATGTAGAGATAACGCCGTTTAATACATGGTATACACCACGAAATTCTTGTGTTTTCTCCATTGCGATTACATCTTTTGGACTTTGAACAATACATATAACAGAATGATCTCTTGATGGATCCTTGCATATTTCACATTTTGTATTTTCTGCGATATTTCCACATATTTCACATTCACAAATGTCTTTTTTTACACTTTTTAGACTCTCTGAAAACAATTGGGTATCCTCATCTGATAATCCCAATATTTGAAATGCATATCTTTCTGCAGTCTTTTGTCCAACACCTGGCAATTTTCTAAAACTTTCAATTAATTGTTCTAATGATTTTGGATACACCTATCTAACTCCAGGAACTTTAAGACCACCTGTTAAGGCACCCATTTTGTTTGCTTTATCTGTTTCTACTTGCACAATTACGCTATTTGTAGCAATTTTTAATAAATCAATTAACATTTCTTTATCTTGCATAACTTCTTCATCTAATTCAATATCAAGAATTTCAAGAGAACCATTCATTCTAACTTTAACAGCATTCCCACCTGCTGTTGCTTCATATTCTAATAGTTCTAATTCTTTTTGCGTTTTTTCCATGTCTCTTTGCATTTTTTGGGCTTGTGCCATTAGTTTTTGTAAATCCATATTTTTATTCCTCCACAATATTAAATTTATCTTTTCCAAATATTTCTTCTAATCTTTTAACTGCATCTTTATCAATTGGTTTTTTAACTTCTTTAAACTCCACTTTTGCCGCCTCTGGCAGTGTATTTGATTGCGCTCTTTCACGGAAGTTTGCAACAATTGATTTGAAGTTATGATGTTCAACTGCGAACACTTTCACCTTTTCCTCAAATATTTTTTCCATAAATGCAATCATATTTAAATCTTCACCATTTTCATTAATATCATTTGCAATTAAGGTATGATCTACCCCTACTACTATATAATTATCGCCACATGCGTTGAGTGTTGCATCCGCAAACTTATTCGCATATTTCGCATAATCCATATCAATCAAGTAATTTGATACCGTATTCCATTTTAAAGACATACTTTCACGTTTTGTTTTATCTGCTCCAACAAGTAGACTTAAGATATATTCATTCTCAACTACAATTGATGAGGATGCAACAGGAGATGGTGTTTCTTGTAAAGTAGATTGACTTTCCATCTCTGTTTTTTCTTCAACAACTGCATCATTTTCTTTCATTTCTTCAACAGCAGGTAGAGGTATCTCTTCTTTTACAATAGGTTTTACAACTGTTTTAGTTTCTATTTTCTTCTCAACAACTTCCACATACTCTTTTGTTGGAGTACTCATCATTTTTAATAAACACAGTTCGAAGTAAGAAATCACACTTGATGCATTACGATACTTTTCTGATGTTTCAATTAAGATATCAATCATATTTAATAACTTCGTTTGATCTGTCTTATCTAAAATAGAAATCGCATGTTCTTTCTTTGCTTTACTTAACATTTTCTCGTCTTTTGTAAAACTATAAATAACAACTTCTTTTATTAAATCAATTAAATCATTCGTCAATCTTTTAATATCCATTCCTTTTTCAGAAATAGCTCTTACTTTATCCAGTACTTTTTGTATTTCTTTTTCTAAGATTTGATTAACCAACTCTATTTTTTCTCTATCTGACGTGATTCCATAAATTTGATTCACATGTTCTATTGAAATTTCACCGTGTGAGTACGCAATACATTGATCTAAGATACTCAATGAATCTCTAACACCACCATCTGCTAAATCAGCGATTAACCAAATTACTTCTTCATCATATTTAATGTTTTCTTTTTCTAAAACTTCTTTTACTTTTTTCGCAATATCTTCATCGCTTACTTTTGTAAAGTCATATCTTTGACAACGTGAAATAATCGTTGGCAATACTTTATGTGCTTCTGTTGTCGCTAAAATAAAAATAACATGCACAGGTGGTTCTTCTAATGTTTTTAATAATGCATTAAATGCACCTGTTGATAACATATGAACCTCATCAATAATATAAATTTTATATTTCCCTTGAATAGGTGCATATTTTACTTTTTCAATTAAATCACGGATTTCATCTACACCGTTGTTGCTTGCAGCATCTATTTCTACAATATCAGAATGTGCTCCATTTTGCATTTCAATACAGTTTTCACATGTACCACATGGTGCATTTTCACTATCCGTACAATTCACTGTTTTAGCAAGTAGCTTTGCAATAGATGTTTTCCCTGTTCCCCTAGGACCACAAAATAAGTATGCATGTGCGATTTTGTTTTGTTTTACTGCATTTTGTAATGTAGTAACAACATGTTGTTGACCAACTACCTCGTTAAACGACGTTGGTCTATACGTTCGATATAATGCTTTATATGCCATACTTTTTCCTCCTAAGATACTTTATCATTATACCAAATTTTAGTATAAAATATACACTCTTTCTATGTTTTATCTCATGTTTCACGTGAAACATTAAATAAAATACCGATGATTACATCGGTATTAAAATTGCTTATTTTTTTGTTTTCGTTTGTTCTTAAAGAAGTCAGTAAGCAGTTTAGAACACATCTCATTTAATACTCCACCTTCATAGGTTGGATAATGATTGTAGCCTGCTGTATCAAACATTTTCATAACAGAACAAATACTTCCGCCTTTAGGATCATACGCCCCAAACACCACATGTTTGATTCGTGATTGAATAATCGCACCCGCACACATAGGACACGGTTCAAGCGTTACATATAATGTACATTCTTCTAATCTCCAACTTCCGATTGCTTCACATGCTTTTTCTATCGCAAGCAGTTCTGCATGGGCAGTTGATTTTTGGTTTATTTCTTTTAGATTATGTGCACGCGCAATGATTTGATCATCTTTAACGATAATCGCACCAATTGGAACCTCATCTATTTCTAATGCTTGAATTGCTTCTTTAATTGCAATTTCCATATAGTGTTTATTATCCATATTTCACCCTAATAAAAAGGTACACACAAGAAGATAGTCTTAAGGCTGCTTCCTTCCGGACCTGACCTGATTCGATATCTCTTGTTGTACCTTAGTTATTATATGATACTTATTGTTTTTTTTCAAGTAGCTCAATCATGTTTCACGTGAAACATTATGATTTAGATAAAACTGTTTTACCACCCATATATGGTCTTAGTGCTTCAGGCACTGAAACACTACCATCTGCATTTAAATTGTTTTCTAAGAAACAAATTAACATTCTTGGTGGAGCAACTACCGTATTGTTTAATGTGTGTGCATAGTATTTACCATTTTCCCCATTTACACGAATCCCAAGTCTTATTGCTTGTGCCTCTCCTAAATTTGAACAGCTTCCAACTTCAAAATATTTCTTTTGA
>CAYJAB010000001.1:92118-251216 GCA_964368305.1 uncultured Erysipelotrichaceae bacterium
ATCAATACTTTTTACTTTTAAATCCGCTAAATCTCCTGAACAACATTCGATTGTTCTTACTGGAATATCTAAGGTTCTAAAGAACTCTACAGAATGTTGCCATAATTGATTAAACCACTCTGCACTTTCTTCTGGTTTACATACAACGATCATCTCTTGCTTTTCAAATTGATGAATTCTATATGTTCCACGCTCTTCAATACCATGTGCACCAACTTCTTTTCTGAAACATGGTGAATAACTTGTTAAAGTATGTGGTAATTCTTTTTCTGGTAAGATTGTATCAATAAACTTTCCAATCATTGAATGTTCACTTGTTCCAATTAAATATAAATCTTCGCCTTCAATTTTATACATCATGTTTTCCATTTCAGCAAAACTCATAACACCACTTACAACTTCTGAGCGAATCATATATGGTGGAATACAATATGTAAATCCTTTATCGATCATAAAATCACGTGCATAAGATAAAATCGCAGAGTGCAAACGTGCAACATCTCCCATTAAGTAATAGAATCCGTTTCCACTTGTTTTTCTAGCACTGTCTAAATCAATCCCATTTAAACTTTCCATAATTTCTACATGGTATGGTACATCATACTCAAACTCTGTAGGTTCACCGTATTTTGCTAATTCAACATTTTCCTCATCGCTTTTCCCTAAAGGTACATCATTTGCAATGATATTTGGAAGAACTAACATGATTTCTTTTACTTTTACTTCAAGTTCAGCTTCTTTTACTTCTAACTCTACTATCTCTTTTGCGATATCGCCTACTTGTTTTTTAATTGTTTCAGCTTCCTCTTTTTTTCCTTGAGCCATACATTTTCCAATTTCTTTACTTAATGTATTTCTTTGACCTCTTAATTCATCTGCTTTTGTTTTTGAAGCGCGGAATTGTTTATCAAATTCCAATACATCATCCACTAATTGTAGTTTATGATCTTGAAACTTCTTTTTAATATTTTCTTTAACTGCTTCTGGGTTTTGTCTTAAAAATTGAATATCTAACATAAATTTCCTCCTATAGAAATAAAAAAAGATATCATCCAAAGGGACGATATCTCGCGTTGCCACCCTAATTATAATGTTTCACGTGAAACATTATCACTTTGTACAGATAACGGTGCTACCCGGAAAAGCATTACCTTTTCTCTTAGAGATAGATTTCAATAAGTTCTGCTATAGTTTTCACCAACCACTATATCTCTTAAATCAGATTCCTATTTACTTATTCTCTTCATTGATTTAAACCTATTTTAATACCTACCTTACTATGTGTCAATGTTTTATGAAGTTAAATTAAATTAAAATGCATACATGCATACTCAATTGCGTTTTCATCGCTTATTTTTGTAACAAAGTTTGCGATTTGTTTCACTCCTTCTAAACCATCCCCCATTGCAACACCAATTTTGCACTTTGAAATCATTTCATAATCATTCATGTGATCTCCAAAGGAAATAACGTTTTCTAAAGAACATCCTAATGATTCGCACACTTTTTCAATTCCTGATAATTTACTAATTCCTTTTAAATCTACGTCATATCCACCATCACCGAACGCTACAAAATTATAGTCTGGAAAGAGTTTCTTATATTTATTTAACCATTCATCTTTAATATGAATGACTGCTTGGATTGCATCTTTTTGTAAGTGATAATCACATTGAGTACTGCAATCTTTCGCAAGACCGCCACTTTGTGGGAATCCATGGTATTTTTCTGATTTATTTAATCCATCGTGGTAAATTGCAGTGCAACCATCAAAATGGAAAATGATAAACCCATCATCACTTTTTATTTCTGCAGTAAGTTTTTCTAAATCACTCACTGACATTTTATTTTGAAAAATCAGTTTATCTTTATGATAAACACTATTTCCATTACAACATATAAAATAATCAAAATCGATTGAAGAGACAATTGTTCTATCAAGCGCAGGATATGTTCTACCTGATGCGATTGCAATCTTCACCCCATTTTCTTTTAGCTTATTTAAAGCTTGAATTGTTGATGGATGAAGTTGTTTGTGTGTAGCACCAAGTAGTGTTCCATCAATATCAAATACTGCAAGTTGAATCATATTATCTCCTCCTTTTATTTATCATAGCATATAAAAAACAAGAGTCAATTATGACTCTTGTTGTACTTCTGTTTCTTCTAAAATTTCATCCTCTTCAATACTTTTCTCAACTACCGCCACTGTAGAGACTTCATGTTCTTCATTCAATTGAATTAACTTAATCCCTTGTGTACTTCTTCCGTATACTGCAACTTTTTCAAGTGAAATACGAATAATTGTTCCTTCATTTGTAACGATAATTAAATCTTCTTCACCATCTACAGCACGAAGAGATACAAGTGGTCCATTCTTTTCGGTAATTTGAATTGTTTTGACCCCTTTAGCTCCACGACTTGTCAGACGGTATTCATCTAATAATGATTTTTTACCATATCCAGATTTTGTAACAGATAAGATATATTTGCCTTCAGAGTCAATTGCCATACCAACAACTTCACTGCCATCAATATTAATTCCTTTAACACCTGATGCATTTCTACCCATAGGTCTTACATCATCTTCATTAAATCTTACTGCTTTACCATTAGAACCAGCGATGATAATTTCATTTTGTCCATTTGTTAATTTAACTGAAATTAATTCATCGTCTTCTCTTAATGAAATTGCAATCTTACCTGTTTGTCTAATTGATTCAAATTCCTCAATCGCAACACGTTTTACAATACCATGTTTTGTAGCAAAGAATACGTATTTCATCTCTGATTCACTGTTCGTAGAAATAATTGCCCTTACTTTTTCTTCTTTATCAAGGTTTAATAAATTCACAACCGGAATTCCTTTTGCAGTACGTGTAGCATTTGGAACACGATACCCTTTAATGCGATACACCTTACCGAAGTTTGTAAATAACATTAAATGATCGTGTGTTGACATTTTTAAGAATAAATCAACAACATCATCGCTATTTAAACTCATTCCTTTAACACCTTTACCACCACGGTTTTGAAGGCGATATGTATCTGTAGGAATACGTTTAATATATCCATTTGCAGTCATTGTAATAAAGATTTCTTCTACAGGAATTAAGTCTTCATCTTGCATATCGTAGTCTGCTTCAATGATTTCAGATCTTCTATCATCTCCAAACTTACGTTTTACTTCATTTAATTCATCTTGAATGATTTTAACAACGCGTACATGACTTTGTAAGATATCTTTTAAGTCAGCAATTAATGTCATTAATTCGCTGTATTCAGTTTCAATTTTGTTTCTTTGAAGACCAGTTAATCTTCTAAATTGCATATCTAAAATTGCTTTAGATTGAATTTCAGATAAATTAAATTGTTCCATTAATCTATTTTGAGCAATAGAATCATCTGCAGAACTTCTAATAACATTTAATATCTCATCAATATTATCCAACGCTATAATCAACCCTGCTAAAATATGTGCTCTTTCTTCTGCTTTGTTTAACTCAAATTTTGTTCTTCTAATTGTAACTTCAATTTGATGGTCAATATAATGTTGAAGCACTTGTTTCAAATTTAATAATTTAGGTGTTTTATTTACAAGCGCAAGCATATTAACACCAAATGATGTTTGTAAAGATGTCATACGATACAACTGATTTAAAATAACCTCAGGTTGCATAATATCTCTTCTAAGTTCAATAACAATTCTAATTCCTTCGCGGTTAGATTCATCTCTTAAGTCGGTAATACCGTCTATTTGTTTATCTCTAACAAGTTGTGCTATTTTTTCAACCAAATTTGCTTTATTAACTTGATATGGAATTTCAGTAATAATGATTTGTTTTTTACCATTTGCCATTTCTTCAATAGATGATTTAGCACGCACCACAATAGACCCACGTCCTGTTTCATACGCTTGTTTAATTCCCGCACGTCCTAATATATAACCTGCAGTTGGGAAATCTGGTCCCTTAATATGATTTTCCATCAAATCCATTGTAGAAATATCTGGATTATCCATAACTGCGATTACCGCATCAATTGTTTCTGTTAAGTTGTGTGGAGGAATATTAGTAGCCATACCTACCGCAATCCCTGTTGCTCCATTCACAAGTAAATTTGGATAACGTGCTGGAAGGACAATCGGTTCTTGTTCTTCTCCATCGTAGTTATCCCCAAAATCTACTGTATTTTTATTTAAGTCTTTTAATAATTCCATTGAAATTTTAGACATACGCGCTTCTGTATAACGCATTGCTGCTGCACCATCTCCATCGATAGAACCAAAGTTTCCATGGCCATCAATTAACATATATCTAAAAGAGAAATCTTGTGCCATACGAACCATTGTATCGTATACTGCTGTATCCCCATGTGGATGATACTTACCAATTACTTCCCCAACGATTCTTGCGGATTTCTTATGTGGTTTATCACTATACATTCCCAAGTCGTTCATCGCATATAAAATTCTACGGTGAACTGGTTTTAAACCATCTCTTACATCCGGTAAAGCGCGCGCAACAATAACTGACATTGCATAATCAAGAAATGAAGTCTTGATTTCAGAGGTAATATCAATATGATCTATTTTTCCATGATTAAATTCACTGTTTTTTTCTGACATATCATTTACCCCCTATATATCTAAATTCACAACAAATTCTGCGTTGTCCATAATATAATTTTTTCTTGGCTCAACTTCATCACCCATCAACATTTCAAATGCCATATCTGCTTCCATTGCATCTTCCACTGTTACACGCACTAAAGTTCTATATTGTGGATCCATTGTTGTTTCCCATAACTGGTCAGGATTCATCTCTCCTAGCCCTTTATAACGTTGAACATTTACTTTCTCACCAATTTCTTCTTTAATTTGTGCCAATTGCGCTTCAGTATAGGCATAATGCACTTCTCTACCTTTACTTATTTTATATAAAGGAGGTTGTGCAATATAAACAAACCCACCATCTACAATTGGTTTTAAATAGCGATAAAAGAACGTCAATAATAAAGTTCTAATATGCGCACCATCCACATCCGCATCGGTCATGATGATAATTTTATGATACCTGATTTTTTCTGTATTCATCTCTTCGCCAATTCCACAACCAAATGCTGTAATCATTGAACGAATTTCATTGTTTTCAAAAATACGATGTAAACGTGCTTTTTCTACATTTAAAATTTTACCTCTTAAAGGAAGAATTGCTTGGAATTTACTATCACGTCCTTGTTTTGCACTTCCACCCGCTGAATCCCCTTCGACAAGATAAATCTCAGAGATTTCAGGATCTCTACTTGAACAATCCGCAAGTTTTCCAGGAAGAGAAGAAATTTCTAAAGCACCTTTTCTTCTTGTAAGTTCTCTTGCTTTTTTTGCAGCCAATCGTGCTTTTGAGGCAACAATTGTTTTATCTACAATGATTTTCGCATCTTCTGGGTTTTCCATTAAGAATCTTTCTAATTGTTCAGAGAATATACCAGATACAATCTTACGCACTTCACTATTTCCAAGTTTTGTCTTAGTTTGTCCTTCATATTGAGGATCTGGATGTTTAACAGAAATAATCGCTGTTAAACCTTCACGAATATCGTCCCCTAATAATGCATCATCTTCTTTTTTTAGTGCATTAATTTCTTTCGCGTAATTGTTGATAATACGCGTAAGTGCAAGTCTAAATCCTTCTTCATGTGTTCCACCTTCATGTGTATTAATGTTATTACAGAAAGAATAGATGTTTGGTTGGTACCCATCATTGTATTGCATTGCTACTTCAACCATAATATTTTCATCTTCACCTTCTACATACACAATTTCTTTTTGAATAGGTGTTTTATTACGATTAATATACTTAATATACTCTTTGATACCACCTTCATAGTGATATTCTTTTTCTACAACTTCTGTACGTTCATCTCTAATTGACAAACGAATTCCTTTATTTAAGAAAGCCATTTGTCTTAAACGATCACTTAATGTATCAAAATTATAGACAGTTGTTTCAGTAAAAATAATAGGATCTGCTTTAAAACGCACAGTACTTCCTGAGATATTTTTATCACATGTTCCAATAACTTTTAATTCATCAACTCTATTTCCACCCTCAATAAATTTGATATAAGATATTTGTCCGTCTTTATAAACAGTAACTTCTAAAAATTCAGATAACGCATTTACGACAGATGCACCTACTCCATGTAAGCCCCCTGACACTTTATATGCACCACCACCAAATTTACCTCCTGCATGAAGCACAGTAAAAATAGTTTCAACTGCAGAAATACCTGTTTTATCATGGATTCCTGTAGGCATTCCACGTCCATTGTCTTCAACACGAATAATATTGTCTTTTTCAATGACTAACTTAATCGTATCTGCATATCCAGCAAGTGCTTCGTCAATACCGTTATCGATAATCTCCCACACTAAATGATGTAATCCTTTTTCAGAGGTTGTGGCAATATACATACCTGGTCTTTTTCTAACAGCTTCTAACCCCTCTAACACTTGTATATCATCCGCTTCATACGAATGATCTACTTTTTGTAATTCATCTGTCATCTAAAATCCTCCTTATCTAAATAAATAGATCCACTATCTACATAATAAACTTGATATTCTTTAATATTTAACTTCTCAATCTCTTCTATATCTGTTGTCGTAATGATTGTTTGAACGTCATTTGGAATTAATCTAAACAAATTAATACGTTTTTGATAATCCAGTTCACTCAATACATCATCTAACAATAAAATAGGTAACTTTTTCTTACTGTGATAAATATAAGGGATCAATGATATTTTCATAGATAAAATAATCATTCTTTTTTGTCCTTGGGATGCAACACTTGTAATATCATGACTGTTTAACAGTGCAATAAAATCATCTTTGTGTACACCAATATGTGTTTGTTTAAACAATAAATCTCTATTTAAACTTTTCTCATATTTATCTATAATCAAATCCTTTATTGATTCACTTGTATAATCTACAAAAGTCTCATAATTTAATCTCAAAGAAACTTTTTCATTTGAAATCACCTCATAATACTTCTCTAAGTAATGATTTATTACAGTAATAAATCGAACTCTTTCTTGAATAATCGATACTTGTAAATCTACCATTTGTTTTGTTAAAACTTCTAAAAAAATTAAATCTACATTCTCTTGTTTTAAAAGTTGATTTCTCTCTTTCAATAATTTTAAATAATGATTTAAATTTACCAAATAGATAGAACGAATCTTTCCGATTTCAAAATCCATAAATCTTCTTCTTTTTTTAGGTGAAGATTCAAATAAATCTAAATCAGAAGGTGAAAATATAATTGCATTTAATATCCCAATAAATTCACTACTTTTTTTCATCGGTTGATTTTGATAAAAAAGAGATCGACCATTTTCACTTAAAACAGCTTTCACCTTTTTCTTATCATCCAAATCAAGAATTGTAGCTTCCATTGCAGCAAACATACAATCATGTTTAATCAACTGTAAATCTAATACATTTCTAAAAGAACGTGTTGTTGAAAGATATACGATACTTTCAATAATATTAGTTTTACCTTGTGCATTATTTCCTAAAAATATATTCAACTTTGGATGTAAATTTACTTCACATTTTCCATAGTTACGAAAATCATGAAGCTTCAATCTTTGAATAATCATTTTGAAATTGTGTAAGATTTATTTTCGATTGTGATTTGATCATTAGGATATAATTTTCTTCCTCTACGGTCCTCTTTTTCACCATTTACAAAAATAGCTAATTCCTTAACCGCAAACTTTGCTTCTCCACCAGAACCTATCCAATCTGTTAATTTTAACAGTTGTCCTAGTGTAATAAATTCAGAAGTAATTTTTATCATAATTCAATCCTCCTTCATGCATAATCATACCAATTTAGTATATCATAAAATAGCCCAAAAAGCAGTATTTTAAGGTTATAAAATACACTTTTTAGGCTATATTTTTTATTGTTTTACCAACTAATTTTATTTTGTTTTTAAAGCTGATTTTTTTTGATATATTTTAATAAAAACTAAACTTAATGTAAACATAGCACCTGCTAAAATAAATGGAAGTGTAAAGCCAAATCCATAAATATATCCAGCAGACAATGAACCAAATACAAGTCCTAAACTTTTTACTCCACTATATACACCAGATAAAATTCCAGCGACCTTAGGATCATTTTTTTCAATAAATACCGACTGTACAATTGGTTGATAAATTGAGTTGACTCCAAAGAAAACTAAATTGAAAATAATAAATAAAACTAATAAACCAGTATATGCTGCAAGTATAGAAGATACTGCACCTACAAGCAATACAACAAACAATGATTTTACTTGATCTGTATGTTTTATAATCCACATATTAATTGTAAAGTTGGAAATTAAACCAATGATACCAATCACAGCTTTCATAAGTCCATTATACACTGGAGGGAAATTTAATTGATCTTTCAAATAATAATTAAATGCATTGTCATATGCACTTGATGCGAATGAAGTTAAGAAGATAACAACTAAAAAGATAACCATAGCTGAAGTAACGTAAGATTTAGAAGCAACAATTGATTTTATAGGATTCGCTTTTTTCATTATTTGTTTAACTGATACTTTTTCTTCTACAACATACACTTCTTTAATAATAAAATGACCTAATATCCCAACTAAAACCATCCAAACAGCTTGAGTATAAAATGCAATATAATAATTTGTGTTTCCAATAACTCCACCAATTAAAAAGCCAAAAGCTGCTGCTGCTAAAGTACAAGCAGTGTAAATTGATAAATTTCTTGAACGCATATTAATATCACTTACATCCACTACATAAGCAAGTGTAGATACAAGACCACCACTTGCAAAAAGTCCTGCGATAAAACGACAAATAATAACTGATGTTTCATCATATGAAATCCCTAAACCCAATTGTGAGATGCCATATCCAATACATATAAAAGTAAACACTTTAACTCTACCAAATGCATTAGACGCTTCTCCCCAAAATACAGATGCGACAAAACTTCCTAAACACATTGCAGCAAAAGAAACTCCAAAAATACTAGATGGTAAATCTAATTCAGTAAATAAAGTAGGAGTCACTGGATGATGAAAATTCATACCAAGATTCATTAAGCATGTAACAAATAAAATTAAAATAAATTCTTTTTTCATATATTCTCCTCAATTTAATATAAAAGAAAACCGAATCGGTTTTCTTAATTATGAATATGTTCTTACTGGTAATATTAGTTGAACAATGCTATCATCGTTTACATTTCTTACAATAAATGGTTTCATATGACCACTGAAAGAGATTTTAATTTCAGAACAATTTAAAACTTTAATTGCATCGTATACATAACGTCCACTAAAAGAAATTTCTAATTCATCTCCTGTATAAGACATTGCTGATATTTTTTCAAAAGAAGATCCAACTTCTTGTGATTTACTTGAAATAATAATTTCATTTGAAGAAGCAGAAAGCTTCACAATAGAAATACCATCATTTTTAATAAATGAAGCTCTATCAATCGCATTTAACATGTCACGAGAGTCAATTACAAGTTCATGATCAAATACATTAGGGATCAATTTACTTGTCTCTGGATAAACACCTTCAATTAAACGAGATTGTACTGTTGTATTTTCAATATAAACTTGAATTTTTTTATCAGAAACTGCAATTTCAATATCTGATTCACGTTCAATTGATTTCGCGATTTCAGCAAGACTTTTTGCAGGAATTGTAATATTAAAATCATCAATTCCATTTACATCGATTACTTTTTTCGCTAAACGATAACTATCTGTAGCAACACATTCTAAGCGATTATCAACTGCTTTGAAATTAACACCTGTTAAAACAGGTCTTGTTTCTTTATCACTTGTTGCAAAAGATGTTTGATTAATAACTTTTAATAATACATCAGCATTAATTGTAAATGTTCTTTCTGGTTTAGAAAAATCTAAAGCAGGATATTCACTTGCTTTCATACCATTGATTTTAAATTCTGCAGATTGTCCGCTAATACGTGTTAAAGATCCATCAATAATTTCTACTTCAATTTCAACAGCATCAATTTTACGTACAATTTCTAAAATATATTTGGCTTCAATAACAATTGAACCTTCTTCAATAACATTTAAAATTGTTTCTTCTTCTGTGTTACTAATTCTCTTTTTAATAGAAATATCAGAACTACTTCCTGTTAAATATATTTCATTATTAAAAACTTCAATTTTAATTCCTGATAATGATGGAATAGGAGAATTACTAGAAATCGCTCTTGAAACTGCAGAAAGTGCATTATAGAATTCTTTTTTTGAGATTTTGAAATACATAATATTAGCCCCCTTTTATATTTATTTAATGAACTTATTATTATTAAGCACTGTGGATAAGTGGATAAGTGTTAAAAACACCTTACCTAACAACTATTTTAACATTTTTTTATGTGAAAAGATAGTGGAAATATGTGCATAATTTCTAAAAAACTTTTTCAATTTCTTGAATTGCAATTTTATAAGACATATCATTTTTAAGTTTCTTTTCTATATTCTCACAACCATTAATAACAGTAGAATGATCACGTTTACCAAATTCTTCTCCAATTTTAACAAATGATAAATCTAAATGCTTTCTACATAAATACATTGCGATATGACGTGCAAAAGCAATGTTTTTAGTACGTGTTTTAGAAGTAAGTTGTTGAGAAGTCAATCCATAGTAATTCGCAACAGCTTTTTTAATACTATATACATTTAATTCTTGATTACTACTCGCTGTTTGTCCCTTAAACGCTTGAATTGCAGATTTAATATCAATACGGTCATTTTCAGTTTGTTCAGGATTTGACATAATAGTAAGGAAAATAAGTCTATTTAAAGCACCTTCAAGTGATCTTACATCTTTATTAAAGTTTGTAGCAATATAAGCAAGTGCTTCATTGTCAACTAAAGATGGATCAATTGATTGATATTCTAATTTTTTCTCTAATATAGCAAGAGCTGTTTCAAATTCAGGACTATCGACACCAACAGAAAGACCAGAAGAGAATCGACTAATCAATCTTTCTTCTAAACCTTTAATTTCAGCAGGAGAACGATCACTTGTTAAAATGATTTGTTTTCTATTATTTACCAATTCATTAAATATAGTAAAGAAGATCTCGTGTGATTTTTCTTTTCCAGCTAAAAACTGAATGTCATCCACAAGTAAAATATCTACTTGATTCAATGATTGTTTAAATTCCTCAATTTTATTATTTTTAATTGTATTTACAACATTTGATACAAATTCTGTACTACTTGTATAAAGAACTTTCTTATCTGGTAAGTTTTTAAGTGTATAATTCCCAATTGCATGAAGTAAATGTGTCTTACCAAGTCCACTATTTCCAAAAATAAAAAGTGGTGTATAAAAATGACCTGGTTTTAAGGCACATGCAAGTGCTGCAGTGTGGCTTTCTTTGTTACATGGACCAATAATAAAATTATCAAACGTATAATCTGGAATAATGTTCGTAGTTTTATAATCGTAAGATGGTGTAACGTCTATATTTCCCGCATTTTTGAATGGAATTTCTTTTTTAACATTCGATTCATGTACAATTTTACATTCTATATTTTTATTAAGTACTTTTTGTAAGCATTGTTCTATTAAATGACTATCACTATTTAAAATAGAAACAGCAATAACTGTATCTACACTTATAATTGCAAGTTCATCATTTAAACTACACAACTTACTTTTTGATAAAAATGTATCAAACGTAGCTTCATCATAACTATGGGGCCCACCAACAATATCTTCCATAAAAATTTCTAATGTTTTTTCCCATATTTCCTTGTAATAAAATTCAACTGACATAAAATAATACCCCTTTAAGTAACTTAATATTACTCTACTTTATTTCAAAAATCTATATACAAATTCGCATAGAAAAACTTATCCACATCTAAACATATAAATAAGCTTTTATTTAAAGCGTTTAAGATGAGTTATCCACGGTTATCCACAAAATTTAAACTGTGGATAACTTGTGTATAAGTAACTGTGCATTTCATTTTTGTGAACAAGTGGGGAAAACAAAGTAATCCACATAGATTATACACAAGGTATGTGGATTAAATTCCCTTATAAATAAAGGGTGAAAATGACTTTTAAACAGTTTCCACATACTGTGGATAACTTATAAATTATATATGTGATTAAGTGTGTTTATAACAATTTATCCACAATTAATTAAACTGTGAAATCATTTTTATATTCAAAGTAATACACAATTACTTAAAATAACTTATCCACAGTACATTATATGTGGATAAAAGGAATAAACTTGTGAAAAAAAGTCAAAAAAAAACAGGTGAACACTCACCTGTTTTAAGCATTTATTTTTTTATTTAAAATCATCAAATGAGTAAGAGTAGACAACTTCGAAATCATCCCCTACAGTTACATCAAGACTTAAGTTTTCCAAGTTATATACAACAGACCATTGTGTAGAATCTTGGCTTACACTTTCAAGTAAATCCATTGCTTCTTCTTCTGTTAAGATTCCATCTTTTTCAGTTAATGTTGCATCCAAAATATCGAAACGATCAAATCCTTTTCCAAATCCATAAACCTCTTCACTAATTAAGAAGTTTGTTAAGAATTGATGTTCTCCTTCTGCTTTTCTAATTACGTTAATTTCATTTCCAATATACTCAATAACAGCACTATTTCCAGCTTTGTCAACAATTTGGAAATGGTAAGATGCATTTGCAGAAGCATGCATATCATAAGATTCGAATAAAGTAATAGCTTCTTCAACTGTTGCTGCTTTATCAAGTACAAGTCTCATAAGAGATGTTGTAGTTAAATCAGGTTTGTCTGTTTGTTGGTTTGTTGGATCAGTTTCGATTAATAAAACGCCAATTGCCAATCCTTTTTCATTTAATCCATCCATCATGACATAAGGGACAGCTAATGTCATTAATTGTTGCATAAGTGTTAAACTATCTTGGTGTGTATTAATTCCAACAACGTTCGCATTTGCAATTGCAATTGATTTATATCCGTTTTCAGGTTGTGTAAAAGTCACCATTGAAGGAACAGGATCTAAGTCATAGTTTCTTCCAAAAATAGCATCCCCCTCTGGTGTATGTGCTAAAAATGTACTACATCCAAAATCTGGGATATTAAATGTAATTGGTAATCCTTGCAAGATTTCTCCAATTAAGAAATTCGTTAATTCGCTATCTGTGCTTGCACCGCCAGCGGCAACTAACTCATCTAATGCATAATCATTTTGCATATGGATTTCATATAGTCCATATTCATCAATTTTTTTAATTGACATAATTGTTGAAATTTCATCTTTAAACATGAAGCCTAAAGCCAGTACAGCAACAATTACTAAAGTAACAACGACTAATAATATTCTCTTTAATAATTTCATAAAATCTCCTCTTTTATTATAAATAACTTTGAAATTATATCAAAAATGGTTTGAATGTCAAATTTTTTATAATAATAAACTTTGATATACAATCTATTTTAGAGTGTGGTATACTTTAAAGCATAGATTTAAGGAGAAAATAAGATGAAAAAAGCAATATTATTCGATTTAGATGGAACGTTATTAAAAATGGATCAGGACTTATTTATGAAACTATATTTTTCAGAGTTCACAAAAAAAATGATGGAAATAGGAATTGATCCAAAAGTGATGATGGCTGGTATGAATGCTGGTGTTGTCGCAATGATACAAAACGATGGAACGATATCAAATGAAGATCGTTTCTGGGAAGTTTTCAATAAGACAACAGGTCTTGAAAAAGAAACTATAAAAGAAACAGCAGACGTATTTTATAAAGATTATTTTAAAGTGGCAAAACAAGCGTGTGCTGAAAACATAGGTGGAACAAAATTAATCGCCTTATTAAAAGAAAAAGGATATAAATTAATTTGTGCTACAAATCCAATGTTTCCACATCCTGCAACACACCAAAGAATTGAGTGGGCTGGATTAAATGTATCAGATTTTGACTACATCACAACTTATGAAAATAGTAGTTATTGTAAACCAAATCCAAAGTATTATACAGAAATATTAGAAAAACATAATTTATCAGCAGATGAAGTTATCATGGTTGGAAATGACGAAAGAGAAGATGGAAATGCATGTTTAGCAAAAATTGATGTTGTATTTGTAACAGATGAGCTTGTTAAAAGAGAGGATGTAAATCATACACCGATTTTCAAAGGAACAATTGAAGAAGTATATCATTACTTTAAAGAAAATCATTAATTTATAGAAAGTATATAGATAATTAAAGAGTTTATTTGACTTTATGAACTATTTTATGTATAATCTAAAGGCAATTGCTCAATATTGTAATAAAAAAAGAACTGGAGGTGGATCCTAATATGAAAAGAACGTATCAACCGAGCAAAAGAAAACACCAAAAGGTCCACGGATTTAGAGCCCGAATGAAAACAGTCGGAGGTCGCAATGTGTTGGCCCGTCGTCGTGCTAAAGGCAGAAAGGTATTATCTGCATAAATAGTCACCTTTAAGGTGACTTTTTTATTAAAAATCGACATGAAAAAAAGATATCGTGTAAAAGACACTAGAGAATTTCAACGAATTATGAATCAAAAGAGGTTTTTTGCTTGTAAAAGTTTTGTTATTTATATAAAGGAAAAAACACAAGATCAAGCTAGAATAGGAATCAGCGTGGGTAAGAAAATTGGAAACGCTGTAATACGTAATAAAACAAAGCGTCAAACTAGAATGATGTTGCAAGAATATTTTGATTTAAGTGGGAATTTCGATGCAATTTTATTAATTAGAGTAGGATATCATCAACATAGTTTCCAAACTAATAAAAAAGAGTTGGAAAATTTGTTAAAAAAAGTTAAAATGTATAAGCATAAGACACTATAGCGAGGAGTTTAGTAAATGAAAAAAATGAATAAGAAAAAGATATTATTATTAATAGCTGTAATTCTATTAATCGTATTATCAGGATGTACTGAAAATGTGGATGCGAATGGAGATATTCTTCCATCAAGATTAATCACAAAAGAAACTACATTCAGCGAAATTTTCGCAAACGATAGTTGGTTTGGATCATTAATTGTTTATCCTGTAGCACAAGTTATGAACTATGTTACACCATACTTAGGAGTTGCGGGCGGAATCGCTGTTGCGACAATCGGAATTAACTTATTAGTTCTTCCATTCTCTTTAAAATCATCAATTGGACTTCAAAAAATCCAAATGGTACAACCTGAGTTAAACAAGATTCAAAAAAAATACGAAGGAAAAACAGATGATCGTTCAAAAATGGCGCAATCAACTGAGATGATGGCGTTATACAAAAAACACAACATTTCACCATTTTCTTCTATATTTGGACAATTCGCAACATTGCCAATTATCTTATCAATCTTCCAAGCCGTACAAAGAGCAGAATCTGTAGTATACGGTTCGTTTATGACAATGGATTTAGCTTTAACACCACTTGAAGGAATTCAAGCAGGAAATATGATGTATGTTGCAATGTTTGTCGCAATGGCTGCAGCGCAATTATTATCAATGAAACTTCCATCAGTATTGGCGAAAAGAAAATTAAAAGAAGATCATAGAATTAAATCATATGATAAAGATGCGAACAAAAAAGGACAAAACGAAAACATGATTTACATTATGTGGGCTGTAATCGTAGTCATTTCATTAAGTTGGTCAACAGCGATGAGTGTTTACTGGTTTATTTCAGCACTTGTAACTTTAGTTAAATCTTTATATGTTCAACATGTAATTTCAAAAAGTAATACAGGAGAAAATTAAAAATGAAATCTTATACTGCAAAGACTTTAGATGATGTATTATTGTTAGCTTCAAGAGAAAAAGATTGCAGAATTGATGAACTGACATATTATATCACTGAAGAAAAATCTGGATTCTTAGGAATTGGATCTCAAATAACAGTAGAAGTATATTGTTTAAAAGATGTGAATGAGTTTATTTATAATTATTTAAATACATTCTTTAATAATTTAAACGTTGAGGTAACAATTGAGATCCAACAAACAAACGATGTATTTAAAGTAATGTTAAATGCTGAAAACAATGCAATTATTATTGGTAGAGGTGGACAAACATTACAAGCAATCAATAATGTTGTAAAAGGAGCAGTCAATGCTACATTTAAAAGAAGATTCCAAATTTTAGTAGATATTAATAACTATAAAGTAGATCGTTATAAAAAAGTCAAAAGCATTGCATACCGTGTTGCAAAAACAGTACAACGTACAAAAGTAGATGCAACATTAGATCCAATGACAAATGACGAGAGAAGAATCGTTCATCAATATTTAACAGAAATGAAAAATATTCGTACTGAAAGTGAAGGCGAAGGAAAAGAACGTCGCTTAAGAATTTTCTATAAAGACTAAACAAGCTTCGGCTTGTTTTTTTATGAATGCATAAAAAAAGTGTATAATATATAAAGAAGAGGTAAATATGAAAAAAGAAAAAATGATTCAAACGATTGAAAAACTTCAATCAAAATATCAAAAACAACTAACAAGTAAACAACCACTTGATTCATTCGCATGGTTTAATCTTGAATATAAACAGTATCGTGTATTCAATGTTATGACAAAGTATTTGATGATAGGGATTGGCCTTTTTTTATCACTTTCTTCATTTATGGAATCAGGATTGGATGGTTTGATCTTTTTTATCATTTTGTTTTATATATTATATAAGATTGTCCATGCATTAAATATGAAAATGAAGCTTTATCAAGAAATACAATACTTTATACATATTAAAGAATATGATATGATGGACGAACGTTTAAAAGATATTAATATAGAACAGTAGAGGTATAAAATGAAATTAATAGTAGGACTAGGAAACCCAGGAAATGAATATGCAAAAACACGACACAATGTCGGATTTATGGTAATCGATGCACTTGCGAAAGAGCTTAATGTAAATGTAGATCAAAAGAAGTTTAAATCATTGATCGCAAAAACAACAATAAAAAATGAGGGGGTTATTTTAATGAAACCTCAAACCTATATGAATTTATCAGGAGAAGCGATTATAAGTGCTGCACAGTTTTTTCAAATAGATCCAAGCGACATATTGGTTATTTATGATGATATGGATTTACCAACAGGAAAAGTTAGATTGCGTGAGAAAGGAAGTGCAGGTGGACATAATGGAATCAAAAATATGATTCAACATCTGCATACACAAGAATTCCCACGTATTCGTATTGGAATTGGAAAACACCAACATATGGACACAAAAGACTTTGTTTTAGGAAAAATTAGTAAAGAAGAAATGCAAGAGATAGAAAAATCAATTGAAACATCCGTAAAGGCATGTTTAGATTTTCCCAAATATACATTTATGGATGTAATGAACAGACACAATAAAAAGGATACACCAAAAAAGAAAACACAAGAATAAAGGATGCGCCTATGAAAAAATGGATATTAGATCAGTTAAAAAATAATCCAGCAGTTCAATCATTTAATAGCCAAGAAAATAACTTGGCTTCTTTGTCGTTGTATGAAGAAGCATTGATTATCTCAACTGCATTTCAAGAAAATAAAAGTCAATCTAAAATCATAGTAAAAAATAATCTATACCAAGCGCAACAGTTATACAATTCAGTTGCGAATCTAATTGGTGAAGAAAATGTAGTGCTTTATGGAGTCGAAGAATCACTTAGAGTAGAAGCCATTGCGGCATCACCAGAAACATTGGCGCTAAAAGTGGAAACAATGGCTAAAATTGTAGAAAATAAGGTGAAGTTATGTATTACACATGCATCTGCACTGACAAGATATTTACCAAGTGCTGATCTATTTGATCAAGTTACTTTGAATATTTCAATTGAACAAGAAATGTCAATGAACTTTGTGAAAGAGCAATTAATAAAAAGTGGCTATCAATTTGTCGCAAGAGTAGACCATCCTTTAACCTTCGCAATGCGTGGGGGAATCATCGATATTTATTCAATCAACTATCAACATCCTATTAGAATAGAGTTTTTTGATGTTGTAGTAGAAAGCATCCGTTTTTTTGATATTAGTTCACAACGTACAATTAACCAAGTAGATACTGTAAAAATTATTCCTGCGACTGATATTTTGTTTTCCGATATTGAAATAGAAAAAATATCTGAAAAAGTAAATAGAGAATTACAGACACAAATAAAACACGATCAATTTGAATCGTTAACACATCATATTCAACAAGACTTAGATTATTTAAAAGCACATATGGCATCTACTAGACTATATGCATATTTTTCATACTTAGAAAATGCATCTACTATTGTCGATTATTTTGAAAATCCGATTTTATATTTATCTACAAAAGATGCGATCAATCAAAGTCTAAAAAGAGTGACAGAAGAAACAATAGAATTTGTACAAGAAATGGCACAAGAAGGAAAAATGTTTTTAAAGTTCTCTTTATTTGCACAATTTGATCGTGTTATTTTAAATCATTCTGTTGTAGAATTAAAAGATTTTTATAATGATAAAAATGATGTGAGATCGCAAATTACACAAGTGAACTTACCACCACAACAACCACTGGCGACTTCACTTAAAATCATTGAAAAACAAGCACAATCTAAAAAAGTAGTCTTGGCATTAAATGAGACAGAAATGAAACTTACAATAGAAGCATTATTAGAAAAAGGAATGCCATATAGTATATTACTCGATCAGATGGAAGTTGGACTTTATTTAATCAACGATGTAATCGAAGAAGGATTTGAAGCAAATTTTGAGAATTTAGTTGTTTATTCAAGTAAAGAGTTATTTAATAATAAGGCAAAAATTGGAAGATTTGCGAATAAGTTTAAAGAAGCAGAAATGCTAAATAGTTATCTGGATTTAAAAGCAGGAGATTATATTGTTCATAACTTATATGGAGTTGGAAAATATATTGGAATTATCTCTAAAGTTGTGGATGATTGTAATAAAGATTACTTAAACATTGCATTTAAAGGAGACGATGCGCTTTTAGTACCACTTGAACAATTTAAACTTGTTAGAAAATTTGTCTCAAGAGAAGGTGTTCATCCAAAATTAAATAAACTTGGAACAAATGAATGGCAAAAGACAAAAGAAAAACTAAAAGCAAATGTAGATAATATTGCGGAGCGATTAATAGAGCTGTACTCTTCAAGAGAAGAGGATATTGGATATCAATATCAAGCAGATACAGAGTTACAAAAGGAATTTGAAAAAGATTTCCCTTATGAACTAACGATAGATCAAAAACAAGCAACAGAAGAAATTAAACAAGATATGATGCGAAAAAAACCGATGGATCGTCTTTTATGTGGAGATGTAGGGTTTGGGAAAACAGAAGTCGCATTTAGAGTTGCGTTTAAAGCTGTCGCGGAAGGTAAACAAGTTGCGTTTTTATGTCCGACGACAATTCTTGCAAGGCAACACTATGTTACATGTCTTCAAAGATTTAAAAATTTTCCTGTGAAAATTGAAATGTTAAGTCGTTTTGTCGTACCAAGCAAACAAAAAGAAGTCATTGCAGAAACGAAACTTGGAAATGTAGATATATTGATTGGAACACATCGTATGTTATCGAACTCTGTTGAATATAAAGACTTAGGTCTTTTAATTATTGATGAGGAGCAACGTTTTGGTGTCGCACATAAAGAAAAAATAAAAGAGATGAGAAAGCATTTAGATGTATTATCACTCAGTGCAACCCCGATTCCAAGAACACTACAAATGTCACTTATCGGAATTAGATCATTATCACAATTAGATACGCCACCAAACAATAGAATGCCTGTTCAAACATATGTTATTGAAAAAAATAAATCAATTGTAAGAGAAATCATCCAAAGAGAACTCGGAAGAAACGGACAAGTCTTTTATTTGTTTAACAATGTAAGTCAAATATATTCAGTTGCATCCCAAATTCAAAAAGAAATTCCAAATGTGAATATCGCAGTTGCGCATGGAAAAATGAACCGTGAAGAAATTGAAGATGTTATGTATCGTTTTACAAATAACGAATACAATGTCCTAATATGTACAACAATTATTGAAACAGGAATCGATATTCCAAATGCAAACACAATTATTATCGACCAAGCAGACCGATTTGGATTATCACAACTGTATCAAATCAAAGGCCGCGTTGGAAGAAGTGATCGTCTTGCGTATGCGTATTTGATGTATAATGCGAATAAACAATTATCTGAAATTGCTCAAAAAAGACTACAAGCAATTAAAGAGTTTACGGAACTGGGAAGCGGCTATAAAATTGCAATGAGAGATTTAACGATTCGCGGAGCAGGTGATATGTTGGGTGCAGAGCAATCAGGTTTTATCGATACAGTGGGAATTGATATGTATATAGAGCTGTTAAATGAAGCAATCAAAGAGAAAAAAGGGATTAAAATTGAAAAACCAGTGGAAATGCAAAAAGCAAACCTCAAGTTGGATGCATATATCCCAGAAACATTCGCACCAAGAGATTTTGAAAAAATTACGCTGTATCAAAGAATTGATCAAACAAAAGATGCGCATGAATTAAATGAATTGATTTTAGAAGTAAATGACAATTATGGTAAACTACCGAAATCAGTAAAATTATTATTTGAGAAAAAACAGTTTGAATTATTATTAAATGAAGAAAGCATCGATACATTTAAAGAAATCAAAGAAACATTCGAGGTAGTCTTTAAAAAAGAATGGTCTTCTCAAATTGATGGTGTAAAACTCTTTGAAATCATCAATAAAATAAGTCAAGATATACAGCTTCGCTATACAAATGAGAGAATACAACTAAAATTTACAAAGAGAAGAGATTGGTTAACACAAGTTATCAAAGTATTAGAAAAAATTAAAACAGAAATGTAAGGGGAACTTTATGAGAGTAGATAAATTTTTAAAAGTATCAAGAATATTAAAGCGTAGAACAGTTTCTAAAGAACTAGCAGATCATGATCGTATCGTTGTGAATGGAAAAATCGCTAAGCCATCTACAAAAATAAAAGTAAATGATTTAATTGAAGTTACTTTTGGTCAGCGTGTAATCAAAGTCAGAGTGCTTCAAATAGTAGATCATACAAAAAAAGAAGATGCAGCAATGATGTATGAGGTTGTAGAAGAGGCATAGTTTGCTTGCAATTTATTCTTTAAATTGTATAATAATAGATATCAAGAAAAGGATGGTTACAATGAGTCAAATTCCTAAAATAAAAAAAAGAAAATTTAAAACAGGTGCATTAATATCAAAATTGATAGGTTTATCATTTCTTGCAGCATCAGGATTCTTATTGTTAAGTGTTGTAAATGAAATACAACTTACATTTACACTTACACAAGAATTAAACGCCGCAGAGGCAGAAAAAGAGAAATTATTAGATGAAAATAAATTCTTAGAAGAGCAAAAAGAAAAACTAACTAATCCTGAATATGTTCAAAGCATTGCAAGAGGTCAGTATCAATTATCATATGATTCTGAACAAATCTTTATCTTACCAGAGGCAGGTACAGAAATAGAACCAACAAATTAATACCACAATAGTGGTATTTTTTTATTGACAAAAAGAAATATAGAAGTTAATATAGTTAAGTAAAAATAATTATTTTTACTTAACTATATGGAGGAACTATGAAACATAAATTATTAGAAGCGATGCAAAAATTTAGTCATGATATGGCTATTTTAGAACTTCAAAACGCATATCAAAGAAAAGAAAACAATCATCTCTCTTATCAGGATATTTTATATTTAGAGATTATTGATGCACATCCAAATCAATATACTTCATCTCAAATTGCGGATTTACTAAAGGTATCGCGTCCTGCAGTTACACAAAAAATTAATGAACTCGTAAAAAAAGGATATATTACACGTACACAAAGTAAGACAGATAAAAGAGTATTTTATTTATCAGTGAATAAAGAAAATTTAGATGACTTTGGATTTACTGAAGAAGAAGAAATCGTTGTAAGAAAATGTGAGGAAAAATTTGGAGTTGAAACTGTAGATAAGATGTCAGAAATACTAAATTACATTTCAGACTACTATTTCAACCAACAGATAAAAGGTAAAAATGATGAATAATCCACTTGGAAAAGATTTCAGTTTAAAATCGTTATTAATATATACACTTCCATCGATGGCAATGATGCTTTTGATGTCAACTTACTCTGTAGTAGATGGAATGTTTGTAGCCAATCTTGTAAGTGAAAATGCACTTGCTGCAGTTAATATAATCATGCCATTATTTGGAATTATTATGGCAGTTGGACTTATGTTTGCAACAGGTGGAAATGCAGTGATTGCAAAATATATGGGACAAGGAAAAAACCAACAGGCAAGAGAGTTTCTAACAGTATTGTTTATAATTGCAACAGGACTTGGACTTATCGCAACAGCATGTGTGTATCTATTTCCAGAGCAGATATTAAGTATGCTAAAAGTGAGTGATAACTTATATGACTTATCAAAATCATATTTATTTAGTTTAGGTATATTTGCTGTCCCTGTTTTCTATCAAGTGTTCACTCAATCATTTATGGCAACAGCAGGAAAACCAACAGTGGGTCTTGTATTAAGTGTAATAGGTGGACTTACAAATGTTATATTAGATTATGTATTAATTTCACCCAATATGGCAAATTTAGGAATTGCAGGTGCAGGGATTGCAACAGGACTTGGTGCAGCAATACCGGGAATAATAGGTTGTATCTACTTTATTGTTAACAAAAAATCGGTATTACATTTTACAAAACCTAAATTTAAAATGAGCGTATTATCAAAAAGTATGTTTAATGGATCCTCAGAACTTGTAGGAAGTTTAGCAACTTCAATTACAACGATTTTATTCAATGTCATTCTATTAGATATGGTTGGAGATGCGGGTGTATCTGCAATCAGTGTTATTTTATACATTCAAATGTTTCAAAATGCGATTTATATTGGATATACAATCGGTGTTGCACCGATTATTGCATACAAATATGGTGAAGAAAATCATGCTGGTTTAAAAAAGGTTATGAAACAAAGTATTGTAATTGTAATGGCAGCATCTTTAATTGTACTTTGTATGACACCTCTTTTTGCAGACTATGCAATCGCTTTATTTATTAGTCAAGAAAGCGAAACATTTGAAATGGCAAAAAATGGATTACTTTTATTCTTACCTTCTTTCATCTTTATGGGATTTAATATTTTTGTATCATCTATGTTTACATCACTTTCAAATGGTAAAGTATCCGCAACACTTGCGATATTGAGAAGTCTTGTTTTTATTGTTGCAGCACTACTTATATTACCTAAGTTGATTGGATTAAATGGTGTATGGTTGGCTTTACCAACTGCTGAATTTCTGGCAGCAATTGTATCTATTTATTTCTATGTAAAAGGAAGAAAAGTATACGGATATTAAAAAAGATAGCAATTGCTATCTTTTTAGTATAAATCATAATAAGGATAATACTCATCGTCATTTAATGAGAAGAAATCATATAATGCATCATCAAAATAATTATAAGATTCAACTGTATTATTTAATGAGAAGAAATCATATAATGCATCATCAAAATAATTATAAGATTCAACTGTATTATTTTTAATAATCTCTGTTACTGTATCAAAATACAATGGATTAATAATATAACTTTCAGGTGCATACTCTACAGGATCTTCATTTAACTGAACAACATAAGTCTGTGTATCACTTACTCCTTTTGGAATTAAATAAGGTGTAATCAGATCAACTTGTTCAGGAGACAACAGAGTGCTATCAATCGGACCATCTAAGCCCAATCCTCCAATATAAGGTGTATAGAATGAATGGTTATAAGGATCTGCAGTATTTGGGTAAATAAGTAATCCATGGCCATTCGCTTTACTTTCAACTAACTCGATATTATTATCCTCTAAGAATGAGAGAGTATTTACATAACGACTGTCCAATGGGAATGTCGAGTCAAAATATAAATCTGTATAGGATGCAAAGTTATTAGAAATCCTAAATGTTGATTCTTCAAATGTATTCGTATAGAAAAACTCAATGTATCCCAAATATTCATAGTTTGTGTCAAATGGACCATATGTATCTAAAGATAAGAAATCTTGTTTATAGACTTGAGTAAACTCTTCAATAAATGTATCATCCACATCAAGTAAATTTGAATTGTTTGGATTACCTAATGGACCATATATAAATGCTGATTGGATGTCGCGATGTGCTACATCTGATCTTAAAATATTGTGATATAGATGGTTAAACGTATTTGTAGTATATTCATACTTCGCAATCTCTTTTAACATAACAGTCGGAATAATGTAACTGACTTCTTTAATCAAACTGTTTCCGTCGTAGTAGGAAAAGACAACATGTTCTACACTTGAAGGAGTGCTAAATTGTTCAAAAGATGCACTGCTATATTCAGTAAGATGTATCAAATCATAATGACGGTCAGCCTCATAGTCAACAAGCGCATAACTATCCAAAATAAGTTGATGAAACTCGGTGATTTGATGCATCGAAGCTAAATCGAATTCAACTTCAACATAACTTGAATAACTATTTTGTTTAGATGTGGTATATGTTTCAAATACATCATAAAATGAAAGCGTAGCACTTGTAGCATTTTTTGGGACAGTATAGAAATATCCAAAATAATTTGCCTGGTCTATTGAGAAAATTGCAATAAAAGCTAAACTTCCAATCACAAAATATTTTATAAGTGATGAAAATAAATAATCAAATGAGCGTTTCGCAATAGATGTCATTATCGCAAAGATGATCATTGAGATCAATAAAGGGATAAAATAAGTGTTGAGTGCAAATGGTTCAAAAGATGAATTGAATTGCACAAAAATCGTAAGGAATAATACATGGAAAACAACCGTTGTGATAACACTTACGATAGGAAAGAACACCTTATTTGTAAACGGTTGTCCAGCTGTTTCTGTTTTCATACTCTTATAAATAAACATATTCGCAAAAGCGATGAAAATTACAATAGAATACCAATACAATGTATAAGAAGAAAATGAATCCATTTCATACGAAGTGAAGAAGGATATAATCTGCCCTACAAAATCAGATAGTGGAGAGGATAATAAAATAACAGCACTCGATACATTTCCGCTAAATCCTAATATGAATGTACCTCCATAAAGTACGAAAACCAATAGCATAAGAAGTGGTAAAAATATAAGGATTAAACTATATAATACACCATCAAATATTGTACCTGTATTCAATTGAGCAAATATATTTACGCTATAGATTACAAGAATAATTGGAACAAGTCTTGTGTATAATCTAAATACATCTGTAAAGATAGACACAGGTTGTGCAAACATCACAACATTTAAGGATGTACTTAAAATGGCACATGCAAAGAATGGTAAGAAAATTAAAATAACACCAGTCAAAAATGTTGTAAGATAAAGTGAAATTCTACTAATTGGAAGTGCATGGAAAACATCCAACCCTTTTTTACTTTTTTGATACGCAAACATTAAATTACTTACAATATATACAGAAAAAAGTAAAAGACATGCGTTAAATCCAATCCCAAATAAGAAAGCAATATCACTTGGCAATGAAATTCCTTCAGAAATGATTAATAAAAGAGGATTAGAAACAAAATATCCAATGAATAATAGCATTAAAAATCGCTTGTTTCGGTGCAGTAAAAAGCGCATATATTCGAATTCGGTTCTAAATTTAATCAATTTTTGCATATCCGCTTTCCTCCATTTCATAAACAAAGACTTCTTCTAAACTAATTGGCAATGTATCTACAAGTACAGGAGAGAGTTGTTCAATAAACACAGTTAATTCATCAACATCCCCTTTTACAACAAAGGTAATAATCTTCCCTCTTTTTTGAATATGGATTGGATGGATTGCATTAAAGACATCTATGTCCACATCCTCACTAAATCCAACTTGGAATTTATGAATATCTTGTTTAATTGTATCAATGTCACCACATACTGTGATTTTTCCATCATTTAACATACAAATTGTATCGCAAATATCTTCGAGCTCTCTTAAGTTATGAGATGAGATAATTACAGTAAAATCACGATTTAAAATTTCATCTGTTAAAATACGTTTTAACATTAATCGCATCACAGGGTCTAACCCATCAAATGCTTCATCTAAAAGTAAATAATCAGGAGATAAAGACAAAGCTAAAATCAAGGAAACTTGTCTTTTCATCCCTTTTGAGAACGTATGAATTTTCTCCTTCTCACTTACTTTAAAAGTCTTTAACAAAGTATGATACATATGATTATTGAAAGATGGATAAAATATTTGATAAAAAGTTTTCATAGATTCTAAAGTAGCGTGATTTAAATAATAAGGGTCATCACTTACAAATACAATTCTCTTTTTTACGTGGTCATTTTCAAACACGCTGATTCCATCAATTAAGATTTCCCCTTCATCCGCATGGTATACACCACTAATTAAACGTAATAAAGTTGATTTACCTACCCCATTTGGTCCAACTAAACCACAAATTGTATTTTTTTCAATTGTCCAAGTTAAATCTTTAATCACGGACTTCGTCGAAATATTTTTCGATACGTGCATTATTTCAATCATATGACTCCTCCTTAATCTCTTTTACTATTTCAATCACTTCCTCTTTAGTAATGCCTACTTTTAAAGAACTTGAAATTAACTGTCTAAGCTGTGTAAGTTTTTCTTGTTTTGTAACAACAGATAACTTTTTAACATCACTTACAAATGAACCCACACTTTGAACGGAATAAATATACCCCAATGATTCCAGTTCATTGTATGCTTTTTGAACAGTATTAGGATTAATACCCAACTCTTTCGCCAATACCCTTACCGTTGGCAATTGTTGGTTGGATACAAAAAATCCCGCAAAAATATAATCAATGAACTGATCTCTTATTTGCTCAAATATTTTACTTTTACTATTTGGGTTAAGTACGAACATAGTATCTCCTTTCTGTATTATTTATACTAATACAGTAACGCTTAAGTAATGGTTTGTCAACAAAATTGTATTATTTAAAGTAATACAGAACATAAAAAAAGAATAACAAGAAACTTGTTATTCTTTTCAATTACTTGATAAGTGGTTTTAAAGACTTATGCAACAATGGAACCAACACAAGTGTTAGGATCAAAGTAGGTACCATATAAGATAGTTGATACACGATCGAACCCCATAATGGAACTTCCCAAACAACAACACCAGAAATTGTTGAACTTATAAAGCGAACAAAATTTGTTACAAAAATACCAGTGTAGAAAAATCCATAATTTTTAAATAAAGAAGCAAATCCGTAAACACTAAATGCAATTAAATAATCCAATGTGAATCCAAGTAAATCAGGTGTATACATCGGACCTGTCATAAATTGTAAAAATACAGATGCTACAGATACTACAACCCCTTTTTTCCATCCTAAGTGATAACTTGCCATCAATAGTGCAATGACAGATACTCCAAGTGATCCACCTCTAGGCATTTGAAACATTGGTAGTGTATTGACAAATAAGTCTAACACATAAAATAATGCAATATAAAATGCCATGTAAACTAAAGTCTTAATCTCATTCTTTTTCATAAAAAAACACCTCCAGATTGTGTGAGGCGTAGAAACAATAACCGATATTAAAGGTTAGACTCCCTACGCTAGTATGAACTAGATCAGGTCATGAGGGTTCGTATATTACATCTCAACTAATTAAAGTTCCCCTGTCTTGACAAAATGATTATAGAGCATTGTGAATTAAAATACAATATAAAAAGCAACTAAATATTATTTAGTTGCTTTTATGTTAGTCCATTGCTTTTAAGTCTTCTTCAATCTCTGCAATATATTCTAATCTTTCTTGAATATCTTCTTCCATATCTCTAACAGCTCTTTCTGCTAAAGTTCCAACAATGTCACGTTTGATTCTTTCAATCATACGTTTTTCTTGTTCGATTTTATTCAATAAGAAAGATTTTCTATCTTCTTTTCTTTGTAAATATTCCTCAGCTTTTCTTTCAGAATATGCTTTTAATCCAGCAAAATAAGTATCAGTTAAACTCTTAAATGATGTCCAACATTCATTTTCTTGAACTTTTCCTGCAAATCCTATTTTCTTAAATTCTTCAACAAGTTGTTTAACCATTGCTGTATTTTCTTTTGAATAATAATTTGCATTTACAATTTCTTGGATTTTCGCTAAAATCGCCGATTTTGCTTCATAATTTACTTGGTTTTCAGCTTCTACTTTTAAGTAGTATTCTTTTCTATTGTCATAGAATACTTGTCTTTCAGTATTAAATTTTTCCCAAAGTTGATCATCTACTTCTTTTGTAATGCTACGAGCTGATTTCCATAAGTTCATAATTTCATTTAAACGATCCGATGTTTTCTTAAACTCTGTAGAATTTTTTAAAGAAATTACTTCTTCAATTAAAGCTTCTTTAAGCTCTCTTGCTTTTTCAGAAGCTTCTTTACGATCAGTAAAATATTGTTGTTTTTTATTAAAGAATGCTTGACGTGCATCATTAAATTTCTGCCATAAAGCATCATCTAAATCACGTCCTGCACTTTTTGCTTTTTTCCATTCTTCCATTAACTCATTAGAAATCTTTGTAGCCTCATTAAAACTAGCATGTTCCATCAAAGCTTCTGCTTTTTTAACAAGCTCTTCCTTTGTAGAAGCATTTAAAGCAAGTTCTTCTTTTTGTTTAGAGAAAACATGGTTGATCATTTCATAGAATTGATCATTCATTTCTTCTTCATAAGCAGATTCCCAAGAATCAATACGACGCCATCTTCTTTGAAATTCTTTCGCTTGATTAATTGTCATCGTTTCATACACTTCTTTAAGTTCTGCTAGAATACTCTCTCTTGTAACGTTTTGTGTTTCATCTGTAACTGTCATAGTTCATTACCTACTTTCGTATATACTGATTAAATTTTACCATATATTTTAAAAATTGCATTAAGTAACGTTTAACTTATAAAAAATTTATAGTTATTTCTTTACTTGTGTCCTGTTGAGTTTAGGGATATACTGAAAAAAAACGCACTATAGAAGATAAAAATGCAAATTAAAGAGATCTATGAAAAATTTGATAAAATAGGATGATTATCATAAATAAAAGATGTGTATGAAATAATCATACACATCTTTTCTATTTTGTACAAAATGTTACAGTGTGAGTTGGATGAGATTCATTTTCAAGTGATTGAAGGAAGCTATCTAACTTCTCTTTAGTTGATTGTGTCATTGAATAAAAAGTATATTTACCTTTTGTTTCATACACAACAAGACCACATTCACATAATAATTTCATATGGTATGCAACCTTAGATTGTGCTAAGTTTAATTCTTCACCAATGTCACAAGCACAAATTTCTTTATTAGCCACAATATCTAAAATGATAAGTCTTGTTTTATCACTCAGTGCTTTAAAAATATTAAGTCGGTTTTCTGTATAAATTTTCATAAATACTCTCCTCTATCATCAATTTACAATATTATGGACTATGTCTTATTGCTTGTCAATAAAGATTATTATAAATAAAAAGAAATAAAAATACACAAATCAGACACTTGTGTATTTTCCAACAAAATGATTTTATGAATATAATATTAAATAAAGTAAAAAAGCACATACAATGTGCTTTTTAATTATCCTAGAAATAAATTAAATGCAAACCCTGTAATTGTCGCAACTGCGAAAATGCAAAGTAAGAATGTAATTACAAGTTGTTTTTTAAAGATAGAACCTAATAAAGAAACCTCAGGAATACTAGCACCTGCACCACCAATAATCAATGCTACCATAGTGCCTAGTCCTACACCTTTCGCAACCAATACACTTGCGATAGGAATCATAGTCTCAGTTCTAATATACATAGGAATTCCTAAGACTGCAGCAAGTGGAACAGCTAAGAAGTTATTTGCACCAGCAAATTGTCCTAATAAATCTTCAGGGATAAATCCATAAATAAACGATCCAATACCTGCTCCAATTAATAAAAATACAAACACCTTTTTAAATAATCCAACAGAGTCAATAAATGCATATTTTACTGCCATCCCTGTTTTTTCAATAAATGTTCCAGTAAAGTTTGAATAACTGATTTCTTCAGCATCACAACAACTTTCTTCAGCTTTCGTATCGCAACATGATGTTGAAGAAGTCGATGTGTCACAACACGGTGTTAAAGAAATTGATGGTGAAGGTGCACAACAGCTTGTTGTAACTGCAGGTTTTGGTGTGCAACACGTTTCCTCTTTTTTTGGGGCATCACAACAAGATGTTGTTTCTGATTTGTTTTTCACTTCATCAAGTTTAATATATTTATCAAATCCTTTTATATCTAATATGTAACCAACTACTACAGCAAAGATAAAGGCAACAGATGCATAAATTAAGGTAGGTGCAACTCCGAAGAATGTTAAGAATAAAACGATAATTGCTGGGTTTAAAATTGGAGATGTTAATAAAAATGACATCATACCAGCAAAGGGTGCTTTACTTTTTATTAAACCGACAAGCAGTGGAATCGTAGAGCATGAACAAAACGGAGTAACAGACCCTAAAAGCCCACCTAAAATACTATTTAGTAATTTTGATTTTGTCGTAAGAGCTTTTTGTATTTTATCTTTAGAGATATAAATTTGAAGTAGTGCAACAATAAAACTTATAATAATAAATAATAAAACAAGCTCTCCAAATAAAAATAAGAAGGTTCCAATAACATTAGATACCATAGGTTCTACTATTCCAATAGGTTCTAGTAAATTGAATACAATTTGAATAATTTGATCTTGAATAGACATAACATTTTCTCCTTTTAAAACTATATAACTAATTTTTACGAATTGTGTTTCAAAAATATAACACACTAGGTGTGTTATAAATGATATTCTTTTAAAATATCTTCAGCTAATTTAAACTGTTCTTTCTCAAGATGGTAATACGTCCATTTTCCATCTTTTCGAGCACTGACAAGTCCTGCAGTTAATAAAACTTTCATATGATGTGCAAGTGTAGATAATGGAATATCTAATTTATCACTTAGTTCACAATTGCACTCATCAGATTGTTTAAGTAGTGTAAGAATTTCTAATCTGTGAGGATCGCTTAGTCCTTTAAAGATTAAATGTGTTTGTACAGTATTTATTGACATAAGCTCCCTTTCATAATTCATAAAACTAATTTTATAGTTTTATTATAGTGACATCCAATTTAATTGTCAATCGTTTTTTCTTTATTATTTTTTTCAATAATATCTTGTATTGCTTCATGCACAGAATCAACAGTATATTTTGCGCGTGATTTAATTTCATCTTTCGAGTGAGACATGCAATAACTATTCAAAAGTAAGTCAAACATTTCAAGATCATTTTCTGAATCTCCAATACATGCGATTTCACTTAAATCAATGTTAAGATGTTGTGCAATCAAAAAGATTCCCTTTCCTTTGTTTGCGCCATCTTTTAAAATCTCAAAACTATGTGGGCTAGATTTTACTAAAGAATAACGATCCTTGAATTTCTCATTTAACAACATACGATATTCATCACATTTCTCTTGATCATCAAAATGACAACAAACTCTAGATGGTTTTTCATTTGTTAGATCTTCAATGTATTGTGCTATTGTAATATCATAAATTGTAGAATAATCACGTGGAAGTTCTGGGTTATAAGTTTGAAATCCTTTAATAAATTTAGAATCAAGAGAATCATAAACAAAATCATTGTCACGTGTTGTCATAATTAGACTTCCATCGCTTTCAAATCCTTTAAATGCATGTAGTATTTCTTTAATCTCATTAAGTTCAAACTCTGTGCAATATAAAAGTTCATTATTTAAAAGAACTTGTGCGCCTCCTTGTCCTACTGTATCAAAATAAGTATCAGCAGTATTTAAGATTTTTGGTAAAAAAGTATGATGTCTACCTGTTGCAATTGCGAAATGAATATTGTTTTCTTTCAACAATTCAATCGCCTTTAAATTTTCACAACTTACACCACTTGGATTTTCTTTACCTCTATAAAGTAAAGTCCCATCTAAATCAGAAAATACAAGTTTTATCATAATTTTACCTCGCTGGCAATATTATAACATATACATTTAAATATAGTATAAAAAATGGTAAAATATTGAATGCAGGAGGGATTGTTTATGAGAGATGTCATCGTAATAGGAGCAGGACATGCAGGTACAGAAGCGGCACTTGCAAGTGCAAGAATGGGGTGTGATACCTTATTGATCACTTTAAAAATAGATCGTATTGCGGCAATGCCTTGTAATCCATCTATTGGAGGACCTGCAAAAGGAATTGTTGTAAAGGAAATTGATGCATTGGGAGGTCAAATGGGTAGAACCGCAGATCTTACAGCATTACAATTTAAAATGTTGAATACGACAAAAGGACCGGGTGTGCAATCACTTCGTGTTCAATCAGATAAAATAGCGTATAGTCAAATGATGCAAGATATCATTTTAAATCAAGAAAACTTAACTGTGCTAGAAGGTATGGTGATTGAGATTCTTGAAAAAGATAATAAAGCATATGGTGTAAAAATGGCAGATGGTGAAGTGATTCAAGCAAAAGCCATTGTTTTAACTACGGGAACGTATATGACAAGTAAAATATTAGTAGGAGATACGGCGGTAAGCTCAGGTCCGGATGATGATCCTACTACAGATAAATTATCACAATCTTTAAGAGATATGGGACTAAAAACATTTAGATTAAAAACAGGCACGCCACCTAGAGTTTTGACGACATCGATTGATTTTTCAAAAACAACTGAGCAGCCAGGGAGTGAAGAGTTTTACCGTTTTTCTTACTTAACAAAAAAAGAAGAAATCATCCAAGATCCAGTTATGTGTTATTTAACATATACAGCACCATTGACACATGAAATCATTTATAACAATATTGAAAAATCAAGTATGTACAGTGGTCTTGTAGAAGGAGTAGGTCCGCGTTATTGTCCATCGATAGAAGATAAATTAATGCGTTTTAAAGATAAAGAAAGACATCAACTATTTTTAGAGCCAGAGTCTTTATCATTAGATACAACGTATATTCAAGGATTTTCTACTTCGCTTCCACACGATATTCAAGATAAGATTATTCGTTCACTTCCAGGACTAAGTGATGTAGAAATTATTAAATATGCATATGCAATAGAATACGATGCAATCGATCCACTTCAATTAAAACCAAGTCTTGAAACTAAAAAAATTGAAGGGTTATTTTGTGGTGGACAAATTAATGGAACATCAGGGTATGAAGAAGCTGCAGCACTTGGTATGATGGCGGGGATTAATGCGGTTTTAAAAATTCAAAACAAGCCTGAATTTGTCTTAAAAAGAGATGAAGCCTATATTGGGGTAATGATTGATGATTTAGTAACAAAAGGGACAAATGAGCCATATCGCTTACTGACATCACGTGCGGAGTATCGATTATTATTAAGACATGATAATGCGGATACAAGACTTACGCAGTACGGATATGATTTAAATATTGTAAGTGAAGATCAGTATGTATATTATTTAAATATAAAAAAACAAATGGAAGCATTAAATAAAGTATTAAATGAAAATACATTCTCTTTTAAGGATGATGTGAATACATATTTAATAGAAGTTGGGTATACAAGATTAAATGAAAGAATTACAATTGCGGACTTATTAAAAAGACCAAAAGTTACATTAAAAGGCTTACAGCCATATATCAGACTTGCGTTTGAAGATGAGGTTTTACATAGAACTGAAATTGAAATAAAGTATGAAGGATATATTACAAAAGCAAAAAAAGAAGCAGCAAAACTTTTAAGTATGGATAAATTAATATTAGACAAGTCAATTGATTATAATACAATTGTACATTTATCACTTGAAGGGCGTCAAAAATTACAGGAAATTAGACCAAGAACAGTAGGGCAAGCAAGTCGTATTTCAGGTGTCAATCCTGCGGATATTGCGGTATTGGCGGTCTACTTAGAACAAAGAAATCGTAAAGATAATTAAAGTTTCATATTTAATGGGACGTTTATTTGTTATAATAGATTAACGGAGGAATCATATGAATGAATTAGAATTTATTGAATCATTAAAAAAACTAAATATAGCATTAAATGATCAACAATTAGAACAATTTAGAAAGTATGCTCAAATATTAGTTGAATATAATGAGAAAGTAAATTTAACTGCAATTGTAGAAACAAATGAAATCTATGAAAAACACTTTTATGACAGTATTTTAGCGTGTGATAGTGTGAAGATGGAAGGTAGACTTTGTGATGTAGGTGCAGGAGCAGGATTCCCAAGTATTCCATTGAAAATAGTGTTTGAAGATTTAGATGTAACAATCGTTGAACCTTTAATGAAACGTTGTGTATTTTTAAATACATTGTGTAAAGAATTGAACCTAAACGTGCAAATTGAAAATGCACGTGCAGAAGATTTTGTGAAAGAGCACCGTGAATCTTTTGATATTGTGACTGCGCGTGCAGTTGCGAATTTAAGAGTATTGAGTGAACTTTGTATTCCACTTGTGAAAATGGATGGTATCTTTTTAGCACTTAAAGGAAGTGGTGGGGATACAGAAGTGAAACAAGCACAAAATGCGACAACATCATTGGGGTGTAAATTAATAGATAGTAAAGAGTATTTCCTATCAGATCAAAGCAGTCGTAAAAATTTTGTATATAAGAAAGTAAAAAATACGGACAAGAAATATCCTAGAATGTATTCTAAGATTAAAAAGAGTCCACTTTAGGAGTAAATATGAAAAAAGAAGCAATCGAATTATCAATAGATTTAATTAAACCAAATCGTTACCAACCAAGACTTGAATTTAAAGAAGAAGCATTACAAGAATTGGCACAATCTATCCGTACAAACGGATTAATTCAACCCATTGTAGTAAGACGTGTGGACAACCATTATGAAATTATCGCTGGAGAAAGAAGATACCGTGCTTCTATTTTAGCAGGACATACATCAATTGCGGCAATCGTCGCAAATGCAACGCATGATGAAGTAGCGGAAATGGCACTGGTTGAGAATATTCAAAGAGAGAATCTTTCAGCAATTGAAGAGGCGAAAGCTTATTTAACACTTATGAAAATGCAAAATATTACACAAGCACAAATGGCAGTGCGTGTAGGTAAAACACAATCAACAGTCGCAAACAAAATTCGTTTATTACAATTGGATGATAAAATCCAAGATGCTGTAAGTGCACGTAAAATCTCTGAAAGACATGCACGCGCCATGATTGGTCTACCAACAAATCAGCAAGAAGAAGTGTTAGAGAGAATTGAAGATAAAAAATGGAGTGTTAAACAAACAGAGCATTATATTGAAAAAATTAGAGAAGATAAAAAACCTGAACTTGTGAACAAAGGAATCGCAAGACATATTAAATTAGGAATTAATACAATCAATCAAGCGGTTACTATGATTGAAAAAACAGGGATTACAGTAAAAAAAGAAGAAATTGATTCAGAAAACGAATATAAAATTATAATAACGTTTAAAAAATAAGAGGTACGTATGGGAAAAATAATCGCAGTTGCAAATCAAAAAGGAGGCGTTGGTAAAACAACGACTACAGTGAATCTTGCTGCAAGTTTAAGTTATATTGGAAAAAAAGTACTTGTTGTAGATTTTGATCCACAAGGAAACGCTACACAAGGAATTGGTGCAAGCAAGAATAATTTTGATAAGAGTGTATATGATTTAATAATGACAGATACAAGTATTCAGAAAATTGTATGTAGTTTAAAAATGCCACCATTGGATGTTTTTCCAGCAACAATAGATCTTGCAGGTGCCGATCTTGAAATGATGGAATACAAAAATGGACGTGAAAGATTACTTAAAAATAGATTGGATACGATTAAAGATCAGTATGATTTCATATTAATTGATTGTCCACCATCGCTTGGTCTTTTAAATACGAATGCACTTACGGCAGCAGATAGTGTTATTATTCCTGTTCAATGTGAGTATTATGCATTAGAGGGATTAACACAACTTCTTTCAACAATTCGTTTAGTACAAAAATTATTTAATTCTAAATTGATCATTGAAGGTGTTTTATTAACAATGTTTGATGCACGTACAAAATTAAGTGTTGAAGTTCAACAAGATGTGCGTAAATATTTTAAAGAAAGAGTGTATAAAACACATATTCCAAGAAACGTTAAATTATCGGAAGCGCCTTCTCAAGGGCAGTCAATTTTTGAATATGATATAAAATCAGAAGGTGCAAAAGCGTATGCTGCACTTGCAAAAGAAGTCATCAACAGAAATGCTTAAGGAGAAAACAAATGAGTGATAATAAAAGATTAGGGAAAGGGTTATCTGCAATATTTGGAGATGACTTAAGTGATGTATTAGATGAAATTCAAAATGGTTCAGTAGATGGAATTGATACGAAAAAAAGCGAAATACTTATTTCGGAAATCCGTACAAATCCATATCAACCAAGAAAAGTATTTGATGATACAAAAATTGATGAATTAGCAAAATCAATTCAAGAACATGGTGTATTCACACCAATTCTTGTAAGAAAATCAATACAAGGATATGAACTTATTGCAGGTGAAAGAAGGCTAAGAGCTTCTAAGAAAATAGAACGAGAAACGATTCCTGCGATTGTTGTTGAATTTGATGATGAAGCTATGATGGAAATTGCGCTACTTGAAAACATTCAAAGAGAGAACTTAAATGTAATAGAAGAAGCAAATGCGTACCGCAATATGATTGAAAAAATAGGGTATACACAAGAACAACTTGCTAACCGTATCGGTAAATCAAGAGAACATGTCACAAATTTATTAAGACTTTTAAAGCTTCCAACACAAGTACAAAAGATGGTAATGGATAATGTATTGACAATGTCGCATGTAAGACCACTTGTTACACTTGCAGATGAAGATGAAATTGTTTATTTCGCAAATCGTATTATTGATGAAAAACTATCTGTTCGTGAAGTGGAGAAAATGATTAAATCTCCATATAAAAAAGATAGAAAAGAAAAGAAAGTGAATATTCATTTAAATGATGTTGCTTTAAATATTGAAAAGAAACTACAAACTAAAGTAAAAATAGATGATAATCAAATTGTTATTAAATATCAAGGAACATCAGATTTGAATCGTATTTTAGAAATACTTGGTTGTATAGAGGAAGAATAAAATGATTAAACTATGTATCTTTGATTTAGATGGAACTTTACTAGATACGACATTAGATATAACAAATTCCGCAAACTATGCGCTTGAAAAGTTTGGACATCCAACACATACACCTCAAATATATCAAAGTTATGTAGGTGCTGGACTTTATAAAACAATAGAGCGAGCAATGAAGGAAAATAGTCCAAAAGAGGAAGTAGATCAAGTTGTAGAAGTGTTTGAAAACCACTATAAAATGCACTGTTGTGAAAGCTCTTTTATATATCCAGATATTTTAGATATGCTTAAAAGATTAAAGTCACAAGGTATTCAACTTGCAGCATTAAGCAATAAAATGGATTCTTATACACAACCAATTGTAAAGCATTATTTTGGTGATATTTTTGATGTAGTCTATGGAACAAGCGATAAGATTGCTAAAAAGCCAAATCCACAAGGACTCTTAAAAGTAATTCATGAATTAAATGTAGTGTTAGAGGATTGTTTAATGGTTGGGGATACACCAACAGACGTTGAAGTAGCAAAAAATGCAGACATTAAAAGTTGCGCTGTATTTTGGGGATATCGTCCACGAGGAATTTTATTAGATGCAAAGGCAAACTACTATGCTGAAAATGCAGAAGAATTAGAAGCGATTATTACAAAACAGTAACGAATATTTTATAAAATAATATGTATAAAAAGATGGAAAGTATAAATGTCCATCTTTTCTATATAAAGTAAATATGAAATATATTGATTATAATTAATAAAAAAAACCTTTATCAAATTTATGGATAGGTTTATGATATACTTTCTTTATTAGGAGGAATTTATGGAAAAACGTGTAAAAATTAATGGAATTGAAGATATTGAATTAGAACAATTTGAACTATGTGAGAATTTAATAGAAGAAGAATGTATCATTAAAACATCCTTTTCAATGATTAGTCCTGGTACAGAACTTTCTCGTGTGTTTGGATTAAAAAAGGGTGCCACATATCCCGTATATCCAGGATATTGTTCAGTAGGAACAGTTAAACAAAAGGCAGAAGGATTTGATATGGTCTCAGTGGGTGATCGTGTTTTATTTAGTGCACCGCATGGGTCATGTCAGGTATTTAATTATTTGAAAAGCGATGGAAAAATATTATACAAGCTAAATCCAAAACTTAGCGATGAAGAAGGATGTTTCCTAATGATGTGCTGGATTGCATTGAATGGGATTTTGCCAGTTGATGTGAAAGTTGGAAGTACAGTTGGAATCTTTGGTATGGGAAATCTAGGAATTATTCTTGCGCTAATCTATCAAAATAGTGGATGCAAAGTATATGGAATTGATCCTGTAAAATCAAGATGTGAACACGCAACAAAAATGGGACTAAAACATGTAATAGATTGTGAGCCTTCTAAACAAAAAGAAGAAATTCAATCTCTTACAAACAAAGAAGGATTTGAGATTGTCGTAGATGCTTCAGGGATGTCAAAATGTATCGAAGTGTGCATCGATAGTGCTTCTGTGTTTGGCCAGGTTGTATTGCTTGGATCTCCACGTGAATCTTACCAAACAGACATGACACCTATTTTTAATCAGATTCATACTAAGATGTTGAAGGTGATTGGCGCGATGAATAGACGTTATCCATACTTTAAACAAGAATGATCAAATGAATATATTGAAAAGTATTTAAATGTGCTTGAGCAGTTAATGCTAGATAAAGTAATTGATGTGGAAAAATTTATTTCACACCGTATTAAACCAGAAAATATCTTATCTGCGTATCAAGGTCTAATGCATGATAAAGAAAATTATTTGACTGTCATGATTGATTGGAACTAAAAAAGAAGGAACCCCTTCTTTTTTTATATTAAATAGAATATAAGTGCAAAAGTAAACATAAAGATAAATGATACAATCATCATAAATAAAGTCTTGGAGTAGCCTTTGGGTGATAAATGCCCTGTTTCATCTATTTTTTTTATAATAGGATGCAAACGGAAGAAGTATGTTGCGATAGATAAAATCATTGCGATAACAGATACAATTTTAGTTGCTTCATTTCCTACAAATAAGATAGCGGCTAAAAGTACAATGAAAATTAATTTAACCCCAGCAACCCAGTTCACCATATAAGATACAAATAAATACTGCGATGGACTTTCTTTACTTTCGTGAAAGAAATTAAATACAGAAACACCATTCCCAAACTTTGAATCTGGAAAAAAATACAAAATAATGACATTTGTAATCTCCATTATAATAAACACAAGTATTGTTAAGTCTAATATATTCATAATGCGCCCCCACTTACAGTAAGATTTTTGCATAGAAGTCACTTAAATACAAGTAAAAAGAGAATAATATGAATAGGATTGTACTAAAAAATGATTTAGTATAAAATAATGGGGAGGTAAAACTATGTTAAAAGATACAATTGTAGCAATTGCTACACCTCTTCAAGAGGGAGCAATTTCAATAATAAGATTAAGTGGAGAAGAATCGATTGAAATCGTAAATCGAATTTTTAGTCGTGATTTGACAAAAAGTGAGTCACATAAGATTCATTATGGCTTTATTATCGATCCACAAACCAAACAGGAATTGGATGAAGTACTTGTAAATGTATTTTTAAGTCCAAAAACATTCACAACAGAAAACATCGTAGAGATTAATTGTCATGGCGGTGTTTTTATTACAAGAAAAATATTAAATTTATGTTTAGCACAAGGAGCAAGACTTGCGAATAAAGGTGAGTTTACACAAAGAGCATTTTTAAACGGAAGAATTGACTTAACACAAGCAGAAGCTGTGCATGATATGATCAAAGCAGATCGTTTAAGTAGTGCAAAACTTGCCCTAAATACAATTAAAGGAAGTGTAAGAGTACTGCTTGAACCATTAATCGAAGATATCTTAAAAATTGTGGCTCAAATTGAGGTAAATATTGATTATCCCGAGTATGAAGATATTGAACAGTTGACACATGAAGTAATCATACCAATGGTAGATACATGGTTGATTAAATTAAAAACAATCATAGACCGCGCTGAAGTAGGACGTGTGATTTCACAAGGTGTAAAAACAGCGATTGTGGGTCTTCCAAATGTCGGAAAAAGTAGTTTATTGAATGCGCTACTTGAAGAAGATAAGGCGATTGTTACGGATATCGAAGGAACAACACGTGATTTAGTTGAGGGAGTGGTTCGTTTAAATCATGTAACACTTCATTTGATTGATACTGCAGGGATTAGAAATACTGAAGATAAAATTGAAAAAATGGGAATTGATAAAACAAATAAGGTGATTGATGAGGCTGAATTGATACTATTTTTATTAGACAGTAGTAAAGAAATCAGTGCTGAAGAAAAAGAATTGTTATCTCGTATTGAAAATAAAACGCATTTAGTTGTTTATAATAAAAGCGATTTAAAAGAAAAAGATGGGATTAGCATCAGTGCACAAAATCAAAGCATTGATCCACTTATACAAGCAATTGAACAATTATATGAAAACCACGTGATTTCTGATAATGAGGCAGTTTTAAATAATGAAAGACAAATTTCACTTGCGAATATGGCTTATATGTCTATGAATCAAGTTTCAGAGAATTTAAGACTTGGATTGGAACTAGATTTGGTGACAATAGATATTCAAAATGCATACATGAGTTTAAAAGAAATATTAGGAGAAGTTAGTAGAGAAGATTTATTAGATGCCTTGTTCTCTAACTTCTGTTTAGGGAAATAAAATGGGATATATTGATTCACATGCACATATTAATGATGCATCTTATTTGATTGAATTTGAAGAAATGATTAGAAGAGCACAAAAAAATAATGTGACAAGAATATTAATGATTATTTGTGATTTAGAAGTGGCAGCGCAATCTTTATTTACTGCAAGTAAATATGAATGTGTAGATGTAGCGATTGGAATTCATCCTGAAAGCGCAAATGAAACAACAGAAAAAGACTTAGGGATGTTAGAGCAGTACTTAAAACATCCAAAAGTGATTGCACTTGGGGAAATTGGTTTGGATTATTATTGGGTAAATGATAATAAGGATAAACAAAAAGAACTGTTTATAAAACAGCTAAAGATGGCAGATAAATACAATCTTCCAGTTATAATTCACTGCAGAGATGCATATCAAGATACACAGGAGATACTTAATCAGCATCATATTTTAAAGCAAGGGATTTTACACTGTTATAGTGGAAGTGTTGAAATGTCTAAAGAGTTTATAAAGATGGGATATTACATTTCACTTGCAGGTCCTGTTACGTTTAAAAATGCGAAAGTTCCAAAAGAGGTCGCAAAAGAAATTCCACTGGATCGACTATTGATTGAGACAGATTCTCCATATCTTACACCGTCTCCATATAGAGGAAAAAGAAATGAACCAAGTTATGTTAAGTATGTAGCAGAAGAAATCATTTCATTAAGAAATATAAGTGAAGAAGAGTTTGTACATCAAACAGAAAAAAACTACAATACACTGTTTAATCTTTCAAAGTAAACAAAATATGTAAAATCACCTAATTTGACAGGGAATGCATGGTGTGTTAAACTACCAACGTCTTTACGAAAGGAGGATTTTAATGAGAAAATTCAAAAATGGGTTCATCATTTTAATCGTAGTATTGTGTTTGAGTGCATGCACAACAACACAAGGTGAAGATGTCAATATCGTGTTACAAACAGTGACGACACAAATTATTGAAAATCCAGTATTCAATGGAAATTCAGGAATTGAAGTCAAAACAGAAATAGAAGAAACAGCTGGTGAAAAACCAAAAACAATCTATAGAGATGGATCATCTGATAAAGATGGGTATGATTGGATTTATGAAAAAGTTCAAGAAGGAACTTCACACATTACGCAAAAAGCGTATGATGTAGTGTATGATCAATCAGGAAATGTATTATCTAGAACATTTGTTCCAGATGCGGTAGTGGAAGTAGAAAGTACACCTACAATTTGGGAAACAGGTGGGGATGTAGAGGAAGGAAACTTCTTTTATCCAAGTATGACACGCTATGGTTCAGATTGTGGCGGATGTTATGCGAATGAGGAAGGATATTCAAATACCGCAAGTGGTGTAGCAATTGGATTGTCTAGTGTAAGACAAGCAGATGGTACATGGCTTGAAGGGTATACATATGAAGGGTATCATGTTGTTGCGACAACACAAAAAATACCGATGTGTACAATTATGGAAATCACAAATCACAAATACAGTGGTGGTGGAATTGAATATGGAGAACCATTTCAAGTCATCGTCCTTGACCGTGGAGTAGGAGAAGGTAAACTTGACTTATTTGCGGGAAGTGAGAAAACACTAAATACAATTAGTGTAGGAAGAAATAGCGTTCCAAAAGCTGAAATTATTGGCTTTGGGGAATGGACACGTAATTCTTTGAATCAAAGAATTTGTAAAGTAGACTAATTGACATCTTAAAAGCTCAATCTTAGATTGGGCTTTTATTTTGAAAAAGTATAATTTAACTAAACAAAACAAGTAAAATATTATACAATATAAGCATGGAAATAAAAGAAATTATCGTCGTTGAAGGTAAAAATGATACAAAAGCATTACAAAGAGCATTAAAGAATGTCACAACAATTGAAACAAGTGGATATGGTTTGTCTAAACAAACGATTCAGTATATTGCAGAAGTTTCAAAAACACGTGGGATTATCTTGTTTTTAGACCCAGATACTGTGGGGGAAAGAATAAGAAGAATGATCAATGCTGCTGTACCCAATTGTAAGAATGCATTCTTATTAAAAGAAAAAGCGAGAACTTCAAAAAAAGTAGGAATTGAACATGCATCCAATGAAGATATTATAGAGGCACTAAAAAGTCTACTGACATATGGTGAGAGTAAAGAGACGCTTTCGTGGCAAGATTTTGTGGATTTAAAACTAACTGGTTTACAAGATAGTCATGATAAAAGAGAAAAAGTAAGCGAATGCTATAGCATCGGAAAGTGTAATAGTAAAACAATGTTTAAACGATTAAATATGTTAGGTGTTACAAAAATAGAAATAGAGAAAAAATTATATGAATGAAACAAATAAACCAATCGCAACGTATTCAAGAACAAATCAAATCATGCAAAAGTATGGTCTTTTCACGAAGAAAAGTTTTGGACAAAACTTTATCATTGAGCCTTCTATTGTAGAAAATATTGCGGATAAAAGTCAGCTATCAGATACAACTGCAGTCATTGAAATAGGTCCAGGTATTGGAGCATTGACAGAACAACTTGCAAAAAGAGCGCAGTCTGTTTTATGCTTTGAAATAGATACACGGTTAATTGAGGTATTAAAAGATACATTAAGTGCATATGATAATGTGACTGTTGTGAATCAGGATTTTTTAGAGGTGGATTTAAAAAGTGTAGTAGATCAGTTAAAAAGTGTACATAAAGAGGTCGTAGTCGCTGCAAATCTTCCTTATTATATTACAACACCGATTTTATTTAAGATTTTTGAAAGCGATGTGGATATTTCTTATTTAACAGTAATGATGCAAAAGGAAGTTGCGGATCGTTTTAGTGCAAGTGTAAATAGTAAAGATTACAATGCATTAAGTGTGATTGTTCAGTATTTATATGATGTGAAAGTTGTAATGAAAATACCAAAGACAATATTTAATCCAAAACCAAATGTGGATAGTAGTGTAGTCCAATTTAAAAAGAAAACAGAGATTAAACAAGTAGAGGATACACAAGCGTTTTTTAATATGGTTAAAGGATGTTTTAAACAAAGAAGAAAAACGATGTTGAATAATTATGGATCGTTTTTAGCTAATAAAGAAAAGGCATTAGAAAATCTTACAAAATCTGGTATTAGTGAGAAAGCACGTGCAGAAAGTTTAACATTAGAGCAGTTTATTGAATTATATGAGGTACAAAATGAAAAGTAAGGCATATGCGAAAATAAACTTATGTTTAAATGTAGTAGGGAAAAGGGAAGATGGATATCATGACTTAGAGATGATTATGGTTCCGATTGATTTATTTGATACGGTTGATATAGAATTTGCGGATCAAATGCAAATCAGTTTAAATAAATCTTTTCTACCAATTGATGAGCGAAATACAATCGTAAAGGCAATTGCAGTTTTACGTGAGGAATATGGATTTACACAACAGTTTAATATTCGATTAATGAAAAATATTCCAAGTCAAGCGGGAATGGCTGGGGGCAGCACAGATGCTGCAATTACAATTAATATCTTAAATGAAATGTTGAATTTAAACATGGATGTAGCTAAGAAAATAGAACTTGGTAAAAAAGTGGGGGCAGATGTTCCGTTTTGTATTTTAAGTGAACCTGCTTATGTTGAGGGAATTGGAGAAAGATTAACGCCAATTGAGGTGAATTGTCCATTTCATTTATTCTTGGTGAAACCTAAAAAAGGCGTATCGACTAAAAAGGCGTTTCAAGCGCTTCGCTATGATGAATTAATTCATGCGGATTGTGCTGTAATTATAAAAGCACTTAAGGAAAACGATTATGGTTTACTAGTAGAGAATTTAAAGAATAGTTTAGAACAAAGTGCATTTCATTTTGTGTCGCAAATCAAAGACTTAAAAGAAGAGTTGATTGAATATGGATTTGATGGAGCGTTGATGTCCGGAAGTGGTTCTACTGTATTTGCGATTACACGAAATGAAGATTTAGTGAATAAAGCGGTATTGGATTTTGGAAGAAAATATCCGTTTGTAAAGAAATCTAAAATAGTTATGGGAGGGAAACAATGAATTCAGCAGTAATATTAGCGGCCGGAAAAGGCACGAGAATGAAGTCATCAATGGCAAAGACAATGCATAAAGTATTAGAAAAGCCGATGATTGAACACATTGTAGACAATGTAAGAAAAAGTGGGATTTCTCAAGTAATCTCTGTAGTGGGATATGGTAAAGAGGAAATTGAAGCATATTTAAAAGAGAAGTCTTTATATGTTGTACAAGAACCTTTATTAGGTACAGGGCATGCGATAATGCAAGCAGAGTCTATTTTAAAAAATGAAAAAGGGTATACTGTTGTTATTAATGGAGATTGTCCAGTAATACAAGCTGAAACCTATCAAAGATTTATAGAGGAAGCAAAAGGAAGTGCAATGGCTGTTTTAACAGCGAAACTGCAAGATCCTAAATCATATGGAAGAATTATAAGAGATGAGTTTGGGGATATTATTCGTATTGTAGAATATAAAGATGCAACAGAGGATGAAAGACAAATTCAAGAAATTAATACAGGAATTTATGTGTTTAATAATGAATTGTTATTTTCTAATTTATCGAAGTTAAAAAATAAAAATAATCAAAATGAATATTATATTACAGATCTTGTAGATATATTTGTATCGCAACATTTAAAAGTTAGTGCAATTTTAATTGAGGATCCACAAGAGGCGATGGGAGTCAATGATCGTAACGAACTTGTGATTGCCAACAAATGGTTACAAAATAAAATCAATACATATTGGTTAAATAATGGAGTGACGTTTATTGACCCGACTACGACATATATTGGCGTAGATGTGGAAATTGGGGAGGATACAATCATTTATCCAAACACGTATATTAGTGGAAATACAAAAATTGGTAAATTTAATACAATTTTATCGAATTGTACTATTTCAAATTCGACGATTGGGGATTATAATAATATAGACCAATGTCGAATTACAGATAGTGTAATTAAGAACTCTGTGAAGTTAGGCCCTTGGGCACATTTAAGAAATAACTGTGTTGTAGAAGATTTAAATCGAATAGGAAATTTTGTCGAATTTAAAAATACAACATTTGGATATGATTCAAGATGTGCACATCTTACTTACTTAGGAGATTGTGAAGTCGGTAGTAAAGTAAATATGGGATGTGGTGTTGTTACTGTTAATTATGATGGTAAAAACAAACACAAAACAGTTGTGAAAGATGGCGCATTTATCGGTAGCAATGTGAATTTAATTGCTCCAATTACAGTAGGTGAAGACGCAGTTGTCGCAGCAGGAAGTACAATCACACGTGATGTATTAGATGGCGATATGGCAATTGAAAGAAGTCAACAAGTAGTAAAGACAGGTTATGGGATTAAATATAAAAACAAATAGGAGAAAAAAATGGAAAAGCAAATTGTAGTATTTTCACTTACAAGTAGTGTAGAGTTAGCAGATGAAATCTGTGGACATTTAGGAATTCAACGTGGGAAATGTGCAGTTAGGCATTTCGCAGATGGGGAAATTCTTGTAGAACCTGAAGAATCGGTTCGTGGGAAACATGTATTTTTAGTACAATCAACTTGTACACCAGTATCAAATACAGTGATGGAATTATTAGTTGCATTGGATGCGTGTCGTCGTGCTTCAGCATCTGAAGTGACATGTGTTGTTCCATATTTCGGATATGCAAGACAAGATAGAAAAGCACGTGCAAGACAACCAATCACTGCACGTTTAATGGCGGACTTACTTGAAGCTGCTGGGGCGAATCGTATAATTACGATTGATCTTCATGCACCTCAAATTCAAGGATTCTTCAAAATTACAACAGATGATTTATCTGCAGTATCAATGATGGGGCAATATTTTAGAGCAAAACATTTCAAAAATGATGTAGTTGTTGTATCACCTGATCATGGTGGAGCATCGCGTGCACGTAAATTAGCGGATTTAATTCCAAATTCAACTGTAGCGATTATTGATAAACGTCGTACAAGTCCAAACGTTGCGGAAGCAATGAATTTAATTGGAGATGTAGATGGAAAAACTGCGGTTATTATTGATGATATCGTAGATACAGGAGGAAGCCTTGTAGGTGGAATTCAAATGCTTTATGATAAAGGGGCAACAGATGTATATGCTGCATGTTCTCATGGGATCTTATCAAAAGATGCGGTTTCAAAAATCAGAGAGTGTCCAATTAAAGAATTGGTTATTACAAATTCTATTCCATTAAGTGAAGAGAAAAAAGCGGAACCAAAAATCAAGCAAATTTCAGTTGCGTATATGTTAGCTAAAACAATTGAAGCGATTCAAAAAAATACGCCAGTGAGTAATATTTATAACTTATTTAAAGACTAGAAGTAAATACCGTTACAAAAGTAACGGTATTTTTTGTTTATGATAGAATAGAATAAATGTAAGCGCTTATTTGTGAAAAAAATATTAAATAAATATAGTTTGTTATTGTATTAACAAGCAAGAGGATGTAAAATAGAAATGTCATAAGGAGAACAGACATGAAAAAAATATTAGTATTATTAGTTATGTTAGCGATGTTGATGACTGGATGCTCAACAACTCCAGCAGAAACAACAGATGCGTGTACACCTGGTACATACACAGGTGAAGCTACAGGATACTTAAACGGTAAAATTACTGCTGAGGTAACTGTAACTGAAACTTCAATCGTAGAAGTTGTATTAGCAGGTGAAAATCAAACTGAAGGGTTTGGTAGTGTAGTTCTTGAAACATTTGGAGAAGAAATTATTGCTGCTCAATCGATTGATATCGATGTTATGAGTGGTGCTTCTGAAACTTCAGAAGGTGTGTTAAAAGCAGTTGCGAATGCACTTGATGGAAAATGTCAATTAGACAAATTAACAGCTCCTGAAGAAGGTAGTGAAAAAGAAGCAATGACAAAAGATGTTGATGTTGTTATCTTAGGTGCAGGTGGTGCGGGTCTTGTAGCTGCAATCGAAGCTGCTGATGCAGGAAAATCTGTATTAATCGTAGAAGTTGCTTCATTAGCTGGTGGAAACTCAATTAGATCTACTGGTGGTATGAATGCTGCTAAAACTACAGTACAAGATACAAACGAATTCGCAGAACAAGCTGGTGTAGAAAAAACAATTGCAAATGCAAAAGAAAACTACCCTGAATTAAGTGAATTAACAAGTACAGTAGAAGCTCAATATGCTGCATATTTAGCGAATCCTGTAGGATATTTCGATACACCAGAACTTTATACTTTAGATATATTAATTGGTGGTGGAAACATTAATGACCGTGCTTTAGTAGATACATTTGTAGAACAAACAGTACCTGCTATTGATTGGTTAGCTGACAATGGAATTGAACTTTCAGCTGTTGGTAGTTTCGGTGGAGCAAGTGTTAGACGTATCCACAAACCAGTTGTAGATGGAAAAACAGTAGCTGTTGGATCTTATATGGTTCCTGTATTAAATGATTTAGTAGAAGAAAAAAATGTAGAAATTTTATTTGATACGAAAGCAGAAGAAATTGTATTAACAGATGGTGTTGTAACTGGTGTTAAAGCAAGCAGTGATGATACAGATTATACAATCAATGCTAAATCTGTAGTTGTCGCAACAGGTGGATTTGGTGCAAACGCTGATTTAGTTGTTAAATATAAACCTGAACTTGAAGGATATGTAACTACAAATGCTCCAAGTATTCAAGGGGATGGTATTGTAATGGTTGAAGCAGTTGGTGGAAACTTAGTGGATATTGAGCAAGTTCAAATTCACCCTACAGTAGAAATCGCTACAAGTAAACTAATTACTGAAGGTTTAAGAGGAGACGGTGCGATCATGGTAAATCAATCAGGTACACGTTTCGTTGATGAAGTAGGAACAAGAAATGCTGTAAGTGCCGCAATCATTGCGCAAGAAGGTTCTTATGCTTACTTAATCGTAGACCAAAAAATGGCTGATGCATCTGCTGTAATTGCAGGTTATATTTCTGGTGGTTTAACTGTTGAAGGTGAAACTGTTGAAGAATTAGCTGAAGCAATGGGTGTTGATGCTGCTACACTAGCAACTACTATGGAAACATGGAATGCAGCTGTAGATGCAAAAGAAGATACTGAATTTGGACGTGTTTCTTTTGCAGAAAAACTAGATGCTCCTAAATACTATGCGATTAAAGTAGCACCTGGTGTTCACCATACTATGGGTGGAGTTGAAATCAATTCTAACACTGAAGTGATTGATGTGGATGGAAATGTAATTCCTAACTTATATGCTGCTGGAGAAGTTACTGGTGGTATTCATGGTAATAACCGTTTAGGTGGAAATGCTGTTGCTGACTTCGTTGTATTTGGACGTATTGCTGGTCAACAAGCTGCTGCTAACGCAGAATAATTTATTCAAAAGATACTCTAAGGAGTATCTTTTTTTGTGTTTTAATAAAGAATAATTGCGTGTTACTTTAATATATCAACCACTTACGCAAATTGTATTTACATAAAATAGGAGTGTGCTAAACTTAAATTAGTTCTAAGGAGGGGAATAAATGAAAATAATATTTGATATCGAAAAAGAAATCGAAGAAGATACGATTCATATCCGCTGCAAAGGATTGAGTGATGAGATATTAGAAATACAAAAACAAATAGAAAATATCTTATCAAAGAGTAAAGAAATAATTGTGTATAAAGACGATACAGAATATTATATAAAGCTTGATAAAGTATTATTCTTTGAAACATCTGATAAAGACATCATTCTTCATACAACAGATAATATATTTACTGTTAAATCAAAGTTGTATGAACTACAAGAAATATTACCGGATAATTTTATTAGAATCTCAAAATCCACAATCTTAAATGTTTCAAAAGTATATGCGATTCAAAAAAATGGGTTTTCAAATGGAATGATAGAATTTTTAAATACACATAAACAAGTATCTGTATCAAGATCATATTACAAAGCATTTAAATTAAAAATGAACAATAGGAGGCAATTATGAAAAAAAATACAAATAAAATAATGGGTGTGATATTAATCGCAATTGCATTGTTTTTAATCGCACAAGAATTAGGGTTCACTACTGGTGTAAGTATACTAGAAGTCATCATCAGTTTAGCCTTTGTCGGATTTGGATTTCAAAAGATTATAAAAGCAGAGTATCCAACTGGATTTATTTGTGTAGGATTGGCCTATTATTACTCTCCTGAATTTTTAAATCTTCCACATATTTCATTTTGGATTATTATTCTTGTGTCGTTATTATTGGGAATTGGAGTTGGATTTATTGTTGGTAAAAAACATACAAATATAAAAACCGATAGACACGGCATTCATTTTGAATATGATGGGAATAAAAAAGGATCCTATTATGATGCATATGATGGGAATAAAAAAGGGTCTTATTATGATGCGAAGGATGTTGTTGAAATTCAATTTGGAAATTATGAAAAATACTATTCATCAAATGATTATGAAAAATCAACGGTAAAGTGTGAATTTGGAGGTGCGAAAGTTTACTTCAATGATGCGAAGATGTTAAATGAAAGTGCAATGTTAAATTTGGAGGTAGCATTTGGACATGTTGATATCTATGTACCACGTGATTGGTGTATTAAAGATGAATTAGATACAACATTTAGCTCAGTGGATATAAAAGAAAGTGATATGGTTACAAAGCATACGTTAATCCTTACCGGAGAAGTTACTTTTGGTGGATTAAGCGTTCATTATATTTAAGGTGAAGTCATTCACCTTTTTATATGCTTAAATAATGCTTGTTTACATATGTTTTACTTTATTTAAGCATGAAACAATGATAAAATGATTATGCAATTTGAGGTGAAAATATGATTAGAATAGGACAATCTACAGATATTCATCGGTTAGTCGAAAACAGAGACTTAATATTAGGTGGTGTAAATATACCGTCTGATCTTGGTTTGGATGGTCATTCAGATGCGGATGCTTTATTACATGCGATTGCAGAAGCAATCATTGGAGCTTTGGCATTGGGTGATATAGGAAAACATTTTCCAGATACCGATGAAAGATATAAAGGGTGTAACTCTTTAAGAATTTTAGAGGCTGTGTTTGAATTGATGAAATCAAATGGATATTCAATTGTAAATATTGATAGTTTAATTCTAATTGAAAAACCAAAGATGTCACCTTATATTAATGAGATGAGAGAAAATATTGCCCGTGCTTTACAGTGTGATGTTACACAAATCAATGTAAAGGCAACGCGGGGTGAAAAATTAGGGTATGTAGGAAGATTAGAAGGGGTTATGGCTCAGGCTGTTGTATTGTTAAATAAAGAGGTAGAAAAATGAAAAAAGTAAGAGTAAGATATGCACCAAGTCCAACAGGACATTTACACATTGGAAATGCAAGAACTGCATTGTTTAATTATTTATTTGCGAAACATTATGGTGGTGATTTTGTATTAAGAATCGAAGATACGGATTTAGAGCGTAATGTGGTAGGTGGAGAAGAATCACAAATGGAATATATGGAATGGTTAAATATTATTCCTGATGAATCACCAGCAAATCCAAATCCAAAGTATGCACCTTATCGTCAAATGGAAAGATTAGATATTTATAAAAAATATGCAGATGAATTATTAGAAAAAGGACATGCTTACAAATGTTTTTGTACTTCTGAAGAATTAGAAGAAGATTATAAACGTCAAACAGAAGCAGGTCATATTAGTACACGCTATAATAGAAAATGTTGTGGATTAACACCTGAACAAGTTAAAGAACTTGAAGAACAAGGTGTTCCTTATTCTATTCGTATTCGTGTTCCAGATCAAGAAACATATGAATTTGAGGATATGATTCGTGGAAAAGTGTCTTTTGAATCAAAAGATATTGGGGATTGGGTTTTAGTTAAATCAAATAAAATTCCTACATACAACTATGCAGTTGTAGTGGATGATCATACAATGGATATTACACATGTGTTTAGAGGAGAAGAGCATTTATCAAATACACCTAAGCAAATGATGGTATATCGCATGTTAGGATGGGATATTCCTTTATTTGCACATATGACATTAATCGTAAATGAAAATCATAAAAAATTATCTAAACGTGACAATGGAATTATGCAATTTATGAGTCAATATAAAGATGCAGGGTATTTACCAGAAGCGATGTTAAACTTTATGAGTTTACTTGGGTGGTCTCCTGAGGGAGAAAAAGAAATCTTCTCTCATGAAGAATTGATTGCAGAGTTTACAGAAAAACGTTTATCTAAATCTCCATCTATGTTTGATAAACAAAAATTAGCTTGGGTAAATAATAGATATATCAAAGAAATGAATTTAGAGGATTTAGTTGTCTTAGTTAAACCTTTCTTAGAAAAAGCATACGATTTATCAGCATATGATGATAAGTGGATAAGTGAATTAATTGCACTTTATAAAGATCAAATGTCTTATGGAGCTGAAATTGTGGACTTAGCAAATTTATTCTTTGCAAAGTATCATGTAAGTGAAGAAGGAAAAGAAGTATTAACATGGGAAACAACACCTACGGTCGCTTCTGTCTTTAAAGAAAAATTAGCTGCTTTAAATGAATGGACACCAGATCAAATCAAACAAGCGATGAATGATACAAAAACAGAAACATCAATTAAAGGGAAACCATTATTTATGGGACTAAGAGTTTCTGCAACAGGAGAATGCCATGGGCCAGACTTTATTAGTACTGTTTATTTGTTAGGAAAAGATAAAGTTGTAGAACGTTTAAATACGATAAAAGCATAAAATACCGAAATTTCGGTATTTTTTTTATTTTAAAGGTTCATTTAAGGTTTGTGCTATAAAATAAGTGCATAACTTGAAAGGCAGGTTCAATTATGGAAGATCAATTATTAAATGAAAAAGAAGAATTAAAAGATGAAAAACCATCTAACAATAAAAAAACAATATCACTTATTTGTAGTGCATTACTATTTGGTACAGTGAGTGGAGCAGCATTTGTAGGCGTTGGATATATGGGAAATGAATACATCAAAAATAACCGCAGTGTTGAAACAATCAACTCTACAGTTGTAGTCAATACAGACTCACCGCTTATTCAATCAGATGTAGTAAGTCTTGTGGAAAATGCAATGCCATCAATAGTATCGATTACAAATATGAGTGTTTCTCAAGTACAAAGCTACTTTGGTGGAATGCAGACAATGGAAACACAAAGTGCAGGATCAGGAATCATCATCAATCAAACTGAAGATGAACTGTTTATCTTGACAAACTATCATGTAATAGAAGATGCGACAACACTTACAATTACATTCTCGAATCAAACAAGTGTAGAAGCTGTTGTGAAAGGTGGAATGGAGTCTAAGGATATGGCGGTCGTTGCGGTTAATATGGATCAATTAGATGACGAAACGTTAGATCATATCAAAGTTGCGGTGATGGGCGATTCCTCAAAACTTCAACCGGGTGAACAAGTCATTGCGATTGGAAATGCACTTGGGTATGGACAATCTGTCACAACAGGTGTCATCAGTGCTACTGATCGTACGGTAGAAGGGATTGATGCAGTGCTTTTACAAACAGATGCGGCAATTAACCCAGGAAATAGTGGGGGTGCACTTTTGAATATGAATGGTGAAGTCATTGGTATGAATACAGTGAAAATAAGTTCAAGTGCATCTAATACAAATGTAGAGGGTATGGGATATGCTATCTCAATTACAGATGCAGTGGACTCAATTAATACAATGATGACATACGCTACAAAAGAAAAAGTTGCGGTAGAAGATCAAGGCGCATTGGGTATTAGTGGATCTACCGTAACAGAAGAGATTCATATGTTGTATCAAATTCCACAAGGTGTCTATATCAATGAAATTGTAGAAGGTTCTGCAGCACAAAAAGCAGGTTTAGAAAAAGGTACAGTTATTGTCGCAATTGAAGGTGTCTCTGTAAGTAGTATTGAAGAGTTAATTGAAATACTTGGGTATTATGAAGCAGGTACAAAGGTAGACTTATCTGTAAAAGTTTTAGTTGAAGGTGAATATATCGATGAAGAAATAACGCTTACGTTGCAATCAAAATAGTGTCCTTTCTATCTTGATTTTAATATAGATTAAAAATGGAACTGAAAAGTTTCATTTTTAGTGCTTTATAGAGGTCTATAGTTGTAAAAAAGGACAAATACAAGTACAATGAAAAAGAGGTAATTTTATGTTTGAAAAACTATCTGAAACTAAAGTAATGAGAGATCCAATCCATGAATATATTAGGATTGATTTAAAAGTCATTTGGGATTGTATCGCATGTAAAGAATTTCAAAGACTTAGAAGAATAAGACAATTGGGTGGTACATCTTTTGTATATCATACTGCAGATCATTCTCGCTTTTCACACTCGCTTGGCGTCTATGAAGTCGCAAGAAGAATGATTACAGAGAATCAAGATTTAAAAGAATGTATTAATGAGTATGATAAGGTTGTTGTTTTATTGGCGGGTCTTTTACATGATGTAGGACATGGGCCTTTTTCACATGCATTTGAACATGTGTCTAAATGTAGCCATGAAGTTTTTACAGAAAGAATTATTTTAGAAGACAGTGAGATAAATACAGTATTGAAAAAAGTAAATCCAAACTTGCCAAAGGATGTAGCAATGGTTATTAATCATACGCATCCCAATGCGATATTAACGCAATTAATATCGGGACAGTTGGATGCGGATCGTATGGATTATTTACTAAGAGATACGTATTTTACAGGGACGAGTTATGGAGCATTTGATTTAGAACGTGTAATTCGTACAATACGTGTACGTGATGGACGTTTTGCGATTAAAGAAAGCGGGATTCATGCGGTGGAAGATTATATTATGGCAAGATATCATATGTATTGGCAGGTTTATTTCCATCCGGTATCTAGAAGTTATGAGGCGATCTTTACGAATGTATTTAAAAGACTGAAAGATTTATATAGTGCAGATTCAACTAAAATGAATCATTATGAGATGTTTATTCCTTTTTTAAAGGAGGAACAACCTTCTATTTCAGATCATTTTATTTTAGATGAAACGGCTTGCTATTATGGGTTTCATACAATGAAATTTGATAAAGATAAAATATTGAGTGATTTAGCACAACGTGTAATCAATCGAAATTTATTTGAATATGAAGATATTGAATCTGAGAAAATGGTAGAAGAAAAAAAGAAACAATTAAAAGTTGCTGGGTATGATGCAAACTATTATTTTTATAGAGACCATGCATCACAACGTCCGTATCAACCTTATGTTGAAGAGGAAAGTTCTTTGATATGGGTGTTAAAAAAGGATGGGACAATCAAAGAGTTGTCTGAATGTTCTGTGATTGTAGAAGCGATTGTAAGTGGAAGAAATAAGAAGGATGAAAAGATGTTTTATCCAAGAGGGGTATAAAATGAATACAAGCTTAAGAAGAGAGAAATTAGTACAGGAACTAACAGATAAAAGTGTTGTGGTTTTATATAGTGGTAGTTTAGTTAAAAGAAGTGCAGATGGAAATTATCCGTTTTCAGTCAATCGTAATTTCTTTTATTTAACAAATATTGATGAACAAGAAGTTTATTTAGTGTTATATAAAGAAGATAATCAATTAATTGAAAAACTATTTATAAAAAAATCAGATCAATTTATGGAAAAATGGATGGGTAAATCTATTTCTGTAGATGAAGCAAAACAATATTCTATGATTGATTCTGTGTATTATCATGAGGATTTAGAGCAGGAGTTTGAGAATATTAAAAATAAAGGGTATGTAGTCTATTTAGATCAAGAGAAAGATGATTTTGAAGAAGATCATTATAATCACTCTTTATTAGTAAAAAAACACCCTGTTTTAGCGCAATTAGATACAAAAGATATTTATAAAAATATTGCAGCACTGCGTTTAATTAAAACAGATGAAGAAATAGAAGAACTAAAAAAAGCAATTGCGATTACAAATGAAGGATTAATGGCGATGTTTAAAAAAGTGAAGCCAGATATGAAAGAATATGAAATGGTTGCGCATTATAATTATGTATTAAGTCACTATAATAGTAAGTTTGCGTTTAGTACAATTGCCGCAAGTGGTGAAACGGCAACGACACTTCACTATGAAAAAAACAATAAAGTTATGAAAGATAAGGAACTTGTACTTTTAGATTTAGGAGCAACTTCAAATAATTATTGTGCTGATATATCACGTACAATTCCAGTAAATGGTGTGTTTACGCCAAGACAAAAACAGTTATATAATATTGTGCTTTTGGCGCAAGAGAATGTAGAGAAATCCGCAAAGCCTGGTGTGTCTCTTCGTGAGCTGCAAATGATTGTCGTGGAAACCTATTATGAGCAGCTTAAAAACATTGGATTGGTAGAACATGTAGAGGATGTGAAAAACTATTATTACCATGGTGTATCTCATTTATTAGGATTAGATACGCATGATGTATATGTAGAGCGTGATACAGTGCTACAAGAAGGTATGGTTATTACAAATGAGCCTGGTTTATATATCGCTGAAGAACATATTGGAATACGTATTGAAGATGATCTATTAATTACAAAAGATGGGTGTGAAAATTTATCGCGTTCTATTATTAAGACTGTGGATGAAATCGAACAGTTTATGAAAGGATAAGTATGAAGAAAAAAGAGTGGTCATTGCTGTTGGTTGTAAGTATATTTCTTTTTCTAGTAGGAATGTTTATCTATTCTTTTAGAAGCAATAATGTAGATGCGATTGTCTATATTAATGGGGACCCTGTTTTAGAGTTGGACTTAGATTTTGATGATCAGTATCGCGTAGTTGGAAATATTGGGAATGTAAATATCGAAGTAAAAGATCAAAAAGTTCGTTTTCATAACGTAGATTGCCCAAACCATGACTGTGAAAAAGTAGGGTGGGTTGAAAAAGGATCTTTGATTCCAATTATTTGTTTACCCAATGGTGTAACATTAACACAAGAGTAAAAAAGGCGAAATATCGTCTTTTTTTATGAAGTTAAATTAAAAGTAAAAAATAAGCATTGACTAAAATTATTTTTTGTATATAATCTTATAGTAAAAGGTAAAGAGTATGAATTTAAAAAGTAATGTATGGATTGAAGTAAATCAAAAAGATTTACTTACAAATGAAGAAATCAGATTGTTTACCGGTGTTGGATATTTATCTTATGTAGAGGGTGTTTCTTCTCTTGTCTATCAAGAAGATGAAAATACAAAAGTTGAAGTAGGATATGATTCAGTGCTGTTTACCTTGACAAGAACACTTAAAGATTCAAAAAGCACTTTATTGTTGGTTCAGTATAAAAAAACAGAGGTTGTTGTAAATAGCCAGTATGGAGATATTAAGATGATGGCCTATACGCATGATATTGAAGTGAATGAGAATAGTTGGTTTATTGAATATGATATTCTTACTGGTAAGGATGTAGCAAGTAGTTTTTGGATAGAGTTTAAAATTATAAAGAAATTAGAGGATAAGGGGGCTTAACAATGAGTAGTCGATCAATGACAGATGTCGCATATGAAATCGTAGTAGCATTAAAAAAAGAAGTCGCTTTTGATGTACTTTGGGGCGAAGTTTGTAAAGAGAATGGATATAACCAATCTCAATCAATGAATAAAATTGCATCATTTTATTCTGCGATGATGCTGGATTCAAGATTCACAAATATTAAAGATAATATTTGGGATTTAAAAGCACGCCATAAATTTGATGAAACAAGAATCAATACAAGTGATTTAATTATTGAAGATGATTCTACAATTGATGAATCAGAAGAAGTTGAATATAGTGATTCAAGTATTGATATTGAAAATATGCGTAGTAAAAGAACAAATAGCGAAGATCAATATTAATTTAAAGTTAAAACTGGAGAAATCCAGTTTTATTTTTGATTTATACTTAAATGATGTTATAATATAAACCATATATAAGACAATGGAATAAAGGGGAATGCATGGAACAAGTGATTAAAATTAAAGGTGGAAATAAGTTAAAAGGAACAGTGCGTATTAGTGGTTCAAAAAATGCGACTGTGGCGCTTATTCCAGCAGCTATCTTAGCAAAAACAGGTCCAGTTACAATTTGTGGTGCACCTAAAATATCGGATGTAGATTCACTTGCGACTTTACTAAGATTTTTGGATGTAGATGTGCTACAAAAAACATCGGATCATATTGTAATTGATCCGACAAATATGAAGAATAAAGTTATGGATCATCCGGATGTGACAAAACTAAGGGCTTCTTATTATTTTATGGGTGCATTGCTTGGGAAATATGGCGAAGTTAAAATGAAAATGCCAGGTGGATGTTATTTAGGTCCAAGACCGATTGATTTGCATTTAAAAGGATTTGAGGCGCTTGGTGCAAAAGTAGATTATGAACAAGGGTATTATCGTATTCATGCGAAAGAACTTGTAGGAACGAAGATATATTTGGATATTTCCTCTGTAGGTGCAACGATTAATATTATGATGGCTGCGATTTATGCAAAAGGAACAACTGTTATTGAAAATGCTGCAAAAGAACCAGAGATTATTGATGTTGCAACTATGTTGAATAAAATGGGTGCACACGTGCGTGGTGCAGGTACAAATACGATTAAAATCGATGGGGTTGAATCATTAGGTGGATGTTTCCATGAAATTATCCCAGATCGTATTGAAGGTGGTACGTTTATTATTATGGCAGCAGCAGCTGCTGAGGAAGTTGTTATTGAAAATATCATTCCTCAGCATTTGGAGTCATTGCTTTCAAAACTTCAAGAGATGAATGTAAAAATGGATGTAGATGTGGATAAAGTTACGATTTATCATTCAGATGATTTAGTAGCAGTAGATGTAAAAACACAACCTTATCCAGGTTTTGCAACAGATCTTCAACAACCACTTACAACGCTTTTAACACAAGCGAAAGGTCAATCTGTAGTAAAAGAGACTATTTATACAGAACGATTTAAACATTGTGTAGAACTTCAAAAATTAGGTGCAAATATTTCAATGAATCCAGCGAGTGCTGTCATTGAAGGCCCAACAGGACTGTATGCGGATATTGTTACTGCAACAGATTTAAGATGTGGTGCTGCGCTTGTAATTGCAGGATTATTAGCTGAAGGTACAACGGAGATTCGTGATATTTATCATATTGATCGTGGTTATGATCACTTAGAGAAAAAACTTACAGAATTAGGTGCAGTCATTTATCGTGAAGATATGAAGGGGGTATAAAAATGACAAATTATAAAACAATACTTTATATTATTAGAGTAGTAACACTTGTTGTAGGTGGACTTGCGATTTTTGATGTTATGGAGAAAACAACAGCGTTAATTATCATGGTAATTTTATTTGCAATTGCTCTTCCAATTCAAATTAAAGAGAATAAAGAAAATAGTATGAAATAAAAAAGAAGCGAAAGCTTCTTTTTATTTTATAATTTCTTTAATTTGAATTGTTGTGGATTGTGGATGTTGTAAAGTAATTTCTGCAGCTTTTTGTGCATAAACAAGTGCTTCAGAGAATGAAATATCTAAAGTTAGTCCGTAAAGAAGTCCACTTATAAATGCATCTCCACATCCTAAAGTAAACAAGGAATCAGATGAAACTGTTTTATGATATGTACCTTTTTTATCATAGTAGTAATATCCATCTTGATCCAATGTTACGACAACCCATTTAACTCCTTTGTGAATATATTTTTGTGCAAATACATCCATTGGTGTATTTTGTGCATAGCGTTTAAATTCATGGCGATTTAAGACAATGCCTTCTACTTTTGAATAATCAATTTCCTGTGATAGATTTGAAGATAATATCCATTTAGAAGAAACTGTATTTAAAAGATTATTAAGTAGAGAAGAATCATCGATATCACAGATTGCATAGTCAAATTCTTGTGCAGAAAATGAAGGAAGATAATCAGTGTTTGATAAATAAAAATTGTCTGTCATACTTGCGTACATTTGATTATTCTCTTTATCTTGTATATTATAAAAGTAAGGAGTACTGTTTGAAACATACAAAGGAAATACCATTACACTTAACTTTTCTAGATGTGATTGTAGTTGGATTGCATCTGTATCGTTTCCAAACTTACTGACGAAGGTTACATCTTGATAAAGATACGCAAGATTTTGTGCAACATTTCGCATGGATCCACCATGGCATTTGGTTTTAATAACTTTATTACAAGCAAATGGTTGAATCGGATTTTTTGATTCAAGTATGACATCGATTAAAGATGTTCCAAGTATTAAAAATGATTTCATAAGTACTCTCCTTATACATAATCATATCACATTTAAAAAAAATGATAAAAAAAATCAATTTGTGTATAAAATCACAAATAATATGCTATAATAAGTTTCTGTAAAAAAGGAGGATTTAAAATGAACTTATTTACACATGATGCCAGACAGTTTAAATTTGACGTTTTAAGAGAAGTAGCGAAAAGAGCGTTTAGAGGAACATTGAGTCCAATGATAGAGGAAGAGCTTGCGAATTTATTAATTCCAAATTCGAAAAAGGCACAAAGATGTTGTATATATAAAGAGAGAGAAATCATACGTGAAAGAACACGTATGGCAACAGGGATGGCTCCATCAAGCCGTAAAGGAAGTATGAAGCCAGGACAAGTATTACAAGTATTAGATGCAGCGTGTGATGGATGTTCCATCAAACGTATTGCGGTTACAGATAACTGCCGTAAGTGTATGGCAAAGTCTTGTAAAAGTGCATGTCACTTTGATGCGATTAGCTTCAATGATGAGCGTGCATTTATCGATTATTCAAAATGTAAAGAGTGTGGAGCATGTGTGAAAGCATGTCCATTTAATGCGGTTGTAGAAACAAAAAGACCATGTACAGCATCTTGTTCAGTAGATGCAATCCATTGGGATGAATTAAACATTGCACAAATTGATGAAGATAAATGTATTAACTGTGGAGCGTGTGTTGCCGCATGTCCATTTGGGGCAATTGAAGATATTTCTTGGATGGTTCCTGTAATTGAATTGATTAAATTAAATACAGAACTTGTAGCAGTCATTGCACCATCGATTCAAGGTCAATTTGAGGATGCAACACTGGGACAAATCAAAGAAGCGATTAAATTGTTAGGATTTAAAGATGTTGTGGAGGCAGCTGTTGGAGCGGATGCGGTTGCGAAATATGAATATGAAGAATTAGTAGAGAAACAAAAAGAAGGAAAAGTATTAACGACTTCTTGTTGTCCAGCATTTGTGAATCTTGCAAAACAACACTTCCCAGAACAATATAAAGAAAATGTATCTACAATGGTATCGCCAATGGTTGCGATGGCAAGAATGATTAAAGAAGAAAGACCAGATGCAGGGGTAGTATTTATTGGACCATGTATCGCAAAAAAACAAGAAGCAATGTCATTTGATGGTAAACCAGATGTGGATTGTGTATTAACATTTGAAGAGTTAATCGCAATGTTGATCGCAAAAGGAATTTATACGAATCAAATTGAAGCAGAAGATGAGAATGCAGCAAGTACATTTGGTAGAAACTTTGCCCAAGGAGGCGGAGTCTCTAAAGCGATTGCTGAGATGGCACGTTTGAATGGTACTGAAGTTAAAGCGCATTATGCGGATGGATGCCAAGAATGTAAAAAAGCTTTAATGTTAGTTAAAGCAGGTAAATTACCATTTGATGTTGTAGAAGGTATGGCTTGTAAAGGTGGATGTGTCAATGGACCAACAGTAATTGATTTCTCAATGAAACCAAAAGTGAGAATGAACAAAGAAAATGCTGGGAAGTCTTCTGATATTGAAAAATCTTTAGAAGGATACGCATTTGATAAATTAAATCTACATGTACATGAACATGAATAAAACTGGACACATATTAATGATGTGAACCCACTTTATTGGATAATTAATTAACACTAAAGGAATGATTTCTATATATAGGAGTCATTCCTTTTATCTTTATCATAATCCTTTTATCAATATAAAAAAAGAGCTTATTAGTGATGTAGGTGCACACAAAATAAGCTCAATAATAAATATCTGAATTCTAAATAATCATTCCTAAATAAAGTAGTATAAATACAACAAATACAAATAGAATGAATCCTAAAACTTTACTATTTGTATTTTTTGAAACGTTTTTATTAGCTGCTTCACTTGGTAATAAACCGTCTCTAACTTCTGTCACTCTTTTAATAGAATACCCTTTGTATGCATAGTTATCTCTTGTAGATTCTAATGCATCAACTACACTTATTAAATAACGCGAGTCATCACATAGCAATTTAATGCAATTATAAAGATTTGTATGAAAATCCATTTCTATTAAAACAGCAACTTTTTGTTTTTTATTCCCATTGGTAATAATCATACGAAATCCAATATCACTTACTACAGTAGTACTTTCTATAATCTCCTCAAATCTTAACCTATCTATATCTAATTCACATTTTACAGTATCATCGTCATACATTGCATCTTTTGTAGGGTATGGAAACCTATTATGCATTACATCATAATATTCAGTTATTTCTATATTTTCGTTTGTAGTTTTAAGTGTTTCTATAATCCAATCTCTATTTACTAAAATTTCACTAATCATATTGTCTTGTCTTATTAATTCAATATTTGTTTGTTTACTCATTATTAATATACCTCTATTCTGTATAATGCTAACACCTCGCATTCGTATTTACAATATATAATTAGGATAAGCTAAAAAAGTTATTTAAGTGTACAAAGATATAAAGGGAACAATAATATCGATGATTGTTTTATAGATAAAATAGATGGATTTGACATTTAAAAATAACTTGGCTATACTTCTAAATGATTGATAGGATAAAAATAAAGGGACGCTTATATGGGGGGAAATAGAGTGAAACAATTTAGAAAAATAAGCATTATTCAGGCAAGCATTGTTATTGCTCTTTTAATAGTTTCTGGAATGTTGCATCATCTTCCAACTTATGTAGGGGCTGAGTATTTATTTATTGGTGAGATTGGACAACTGATGTCAGTTATAATTTCCATTGCAATCTTCTCTTATTGGACAGTTAGTATTTATATGCGCATAATGCAAAAACATGTGCGCACTTTTATCGTCCTTCTAGGAATAAATATGATTTTTTGGATTATATTAAGATCAATTAAATGGTATGCATTTACTCTTGTTATATTTGAAGACCGTATTTTATGGTATATGTATTATATTCCTATTTTACTAATACCACTGTTGTTTTTATATATTTCTTTATGCTTGAACCAGGCAGAAGATTTTAGATTGAATAGAAAATGGTATTTTCTGTTTATACCAACATTTATTTTTATAGTGTTAGTACTTACAAATGATATGCATCAATTGGTGTTTATCAATAATACTTCAATACATGCATATGGAGCCGATTATAGTCATGGTATTGGATATTATTTTATTATCAGTTATATTATTATTCTTGCGATTGTATCGCTAGTGCAAATCATACATAAGTTTAGTGTTTTTGCACAAACAAGAAAAGCCTCATTATTGCCATTGTCAGTATTAGTGTTGATACTAATATATGGAATTGCTTATATAATCAAGCCAAATTATGGAATAGGATACTATCTTGATTTAACAATGTTTATTTGCACGATGGTTGTTTTTTTCTTAGAAACATGTATAAAAACTAAAATGATTCCCTCAAATAAAGGACATCAAACCTTCTTTTATAATGCAGATATCCATGCACAAATACTGAATAAACAAGGAGAGGTAGTTTACTCTTCAGATAAAAATTTAAAAATAAAAGAAGAAGATTTTGAGAGCTTGAAAATTAAACAAAATCTTAACTTAGATGAAAATACAAAACTATATATGAGTCCAATTCATAAAGGATATGTAGCATGGAGCGAGGATATTTCTGTTATCGTGTCTAAAATAAAAGAGTTAGAAAAATTAAATAGGAACTTGCATAAAGAAGTAGATTTATTAAAGCGTGAAAACAATCAAAAAAGTGAAACAGCAAGGTTAAATAAACTTCATGAATTACAAAATATGCTGATACACGAGATTATACCATATAGTGAGAGAATAAAAAGTTCATTAGATGATACGTCTAATGTGACAATTAAAGAGAAGCAGGATTTGATTTTTGAAACAAGTATGACTTCAACATATCTAAAAAGAAAAGTGAATCTAATATTAACAGCACAAACAGAAAAAGAGATCACAAGCGATGAAATGCAACGATGTTTTCAAGAATCATTCCAGTTACTTAGAATATTTAATAAGACGTGTGAAATTCATATTGTTAAGGAATGCAGTATGGATTTATCAACAGCAATGCTAAGTTATGATTTATATCAATATATAATAGAAAAGGTAAACTATGAGTTTGAGATTGTGTATGTGACATATAATCAAGAGAATAATAAGATGGTATTTACTGTTTCAATCTCAAAAGAAAAAAAGCTAAACCAAAGTGAAATTGAGTTTTTTGAACTATATAAATTCACATCATTGCAAGCATCGCTTAAAATGAATGAAGAAGATGAATGCTATATTGTTACACTGACTATCCCATATTAAAAAAAGAAAGGAGTATCTAACATGACCGTTTTCTTATTAGATGATAGAGCAAAAGGATATTTGATTGCGTTTATGATATTAAATCTAACTTTGTCGATTTTCGCAATCGTGATGAGATATCATATTGCACGACAAAAGAAAGTAAATGTTGGATATATAACACTATCTGTTATTAATTTTTTCTATATAACTTGTTTGATGGTGATGAATCGTTGTGAACGGAAAGGATTTTCTATTGAATTGTCTTTACTATCAAAAACAGCTGTAAATATTCCATGGTACATACCCACTCTTTTTAGCATTTTTATGTTTATTATAACAGGGATAACAATAAGAAATTTATATCAGGATACAAAACGAGATTTGAATGTATTTTCGATTAAAGAAGCAATTGAAAATTTAAAAACAGCAATTGCGTTTATTGATGAAGAAAAAGAAATAGTGCTTTCAAATCGTATTATGGAGAATCTAAGTATCAAACTTTGTGGACATGTGTTTTTAAATGGCGATCTGTTTTATGAAGAATTGCTTTCTTTAAAAGAGTGCGATAATTGTGTCATAAAATCATTAGAACCTGCGTTTATGCTAGAGGATAAAAAGGTGTGGCAGTTTACAAAAAAAACAATGCAATTAAAAGATAAAATATACTATCAAATTATTGCGAATGATATTACAGAACTTTACCATTTAAATGAAAGCACAGCAAAAGCAAATGAAAAATTACACATGCAGCAAAATAGATTAAAAGAGTTAACGGATAAGATCGAAAAAAATACAGAAGAAGAAGTTGCGTTGAAATTAAAAGTTAATTTTCATGATAACTTTGGGAACTTACTTGCATTAACTAAGAAAACACTAAGAGAAGAAAATGCAGTTAGTGAGTCAAATATAATTTCTGATTATTGGAATCAACTGAATAAGGTATTATGTAATTTATCACAGGATAATAAACAAACTTTATCGCTTGAACAAATAGAGCTTTTTGCCAATAAACTCGGATGTAATTTAGTAATAACAGGATTATTTCCGATACAAAAAGAAATTAAAGCGGTAACTTTGTTATGTATAAACGAAGCACTTAAAAATGCATATCGACATGCGAATGCGAATAGTTTGATGGTAAATATAGAGGAAACTAAAGACAAAGTCCACTTGAAAATTTATAATGAAGATAGAGAAGCACCGGATGTTATATATGAAGGTGGTGGCTTATCTAATTTGCGTTATAAAATTGAACAATTAGGTGGAGTGATGGATATTATATGCAGTCAAGGAATCACACTAGACATAACACTAAATAAAAGGATGGAGGAATAAGTGATGTATAATGTAATAGTAGTAGATGATCAAAAGAGTTCGCAAGATTTAATGAAGTATGCAATCTTGAGAGGGATTATAGGTATAATTTAGTGAATACGATTTCTAATGCGGATGATGTATTGCTTTCACTTTCGTATGAAAAAGTGGATTTGATATTAATGGATATCTATACAGAGGGTAAAGACAATGGTATTAAAGCAGCTAAAAAAATCAAAGAACTTTATCCTAAAATAAAGATAATTATATTGACGTTTGTATTACAAAAAAGGCACATAGAAGATGCGAAAGAAGCAGGGTGTGAAGGGTTTTGGTATAAAGATCACGCAGATATGGATTTATTAGAGGTGATGGATAATGTTATGAATAATAAAATACATTATCCATTAGCACAACCTGTGATTACGATTGGAACTGCAAAAACGTCAGATTTTACAAATAAAGAACTACAAATATTACAAGCGAAGGTGAATGGAAATTCAAATGAAAGAGTGTGTGAACTATTGAATATTAAAAGTAGAACTTTAGATACACACTTAAGTAACATCAAAAATAAAACAGGATATGATAGTTTATTAAAACTTGTTGCGGATGTATCAGCGAAGAAATTTATTATTGCAGAAGATATACAGGAATAAATGAAGTAAATAGATAAGAATTGATTAGTATAAAAAAATAAAAATCGGCGTAAATACACGATGTTTATAAATATGTGATTTGCTATAATTTGGAAAATTGTTTTAACTATTTAATAAAAAAGTGGGGTTAAATAGATGAATGCAAATCACAGTATAAGAACAACTAAACAAAATAAATACAGACAAAATAGGTCTGTTTATTTAGAGTGCTCACTTTATCATGGAGTTAAAAAAGGGTTATCTTAAGTCTAATAAGACAATAGATACCCTTTTTTCGTTTAATTGAAAATGAATAGGGGAGGGAAAATGAAAAAAACAATAGCTATTTATATCCAAAATCGTTTGTTGTTATCTGGGATTGCTCATGCTATTGAAGCAAAAAAAGATTTAACAAAAATAGAGATTATACCTGATATTGAAAGTTGTTTATCCTCATGTAGGCAAAGTAAGGCTGATATGCTGCTAGCTGAATTAAGGGATTATCAGCCACTTACATTAGAGAATTGGCTTAGCAAGGCGAAAGAAATTAAAGTGAATTTACCACGATGTAAAATTGTACTACTTGTGGATGAAGAAAATTTCCCACAATCAGCAGAAGAAGCAAAGAAAGCATTCAAGAATGAAGAAATTGATATGTTTTTCTATAGCACATCAGGATTGAATTATCTTGTTGATGCTATAACGAGTTTATAAGAAGGAAAGGAAGAAGAAAGAAATGAATTGTAAAAAAATAAAAACCAAAATATTATTAGTATTATTTATGATATTTGGTTTATTTCTAACACAAGCAACAACTGCATCAGCGGTAAATGATGCCAACTTTGGGTTCATTCACATCAATGGTATAAGACTGGGCGCTGGTAACTATACCGATGTGTTAGGTGATGGAAAGGTTACTTATGATATTGAAACAGATACTTTAACTTTAAATACTGTCACACGTCTTGAGAAAATTAATATTAGTGCGAATATAGATGTGACTATAGAGTTGATTGGTCATAATTATATCCAATATCAAGACGCTAGTGGTGGGGGAGCAGCACTTTATATTGGAGACCGTAGTAATGTTACGATTGTGGGAGATGGAGCGCTTCAAATGACTTCAAATAAGACTTCAGCTATCATCATCGAGGAACATGCATTACTTACGATTAAAGATGATACTTATATCATAGCTGATGCTCATCCAACAAGTGCAAGCACTCCAAAACATGGTATAGCAGGAGCAGGAAGCTTAACTATTATGGAAGATGCTATTGTAAAGGCTAATGGTAATGATGTAGGTGTAGGAGGATATGGTGTCCAGTTACGGGATGGAGGGATTTCTTCTTATAACCCTACAATTACCATTAAAGACAATGGACGCTTAGAAGCATGGGCTGGTAATGGAACAGGTAATACTGCAGGAACTGGTATTGAAAGTAAATTCTTAGTTGTTGAAGGTGGAGAAATTATTGGAAGAAGCACTACCTACGAAGCAACATCATTAGGTCAATATAGTGGAGGACATGGTCTTTATATTGTATCTGGTATTACACAAACTGGCGGGAAAATTACAGGGATTTCTAAAGCTAATGCTGGGGTATTTTGGCATGGTGGTACCGATGGCTATACGATGAGTGGTGGAGAGATGGAAGCTACAACAAGTGGGCCTTCGGCAACATCTTATAGAGTGCAAGTGGATGAAAGTGCGGCTGTTGTAAAGGCAGGAGCTAGTAAAGCAGATGCAGTTATCATTGAAGATGTCTTAAGTTATCAGAATTATTACTTTAATAATAGTTATGTACATGTGAGTGTTCCAGGAACAATAGAGAGTGCACCAGTCTTGGTAACTACATTTGATGAATTAAAGGCAGCATTAGAGAATCCAAATTATGTTTATGTTGAAATAGATAGCGATAGTAATTTGTATCTTGAGGCCACTTCTGCCATTGATATTGAAGGTAAAAAGATATTAAGTTTTAATTCAATTAACCAAACTATTTTTAATGGAACTGAGGGAGTGACAAGTTTATTTAATATTGAAGCAGGTGATGAATTTGATATTATCCCTTCGAGTAGTTTAGTAAGAGGGGATATCCAATTTAGAACAGCCACAAATAATGCAATAATGTATAACGTTACAGGTGGAACTCTATACATTGATATGTTTTCTAGGATGTTTGCGGGTGAAACCAATAATATTACCATGTTGAATATTACAGGTGGACAAGCAATTATAGGCACTGATTTATCTGCTAGTTACTTTACAAGTGGTTCAGGAACAACGAAAACATTATCGGTATTAGGTGGAGAAGTAGTTGTAGAACTGGAGGGTTCATATTATTTTTATTCTGCTAGTAATGAATCATTATATATAGATGGAGGAAATATTACGTTTAATCAAATGGATGAACGGAGTGAAGCAATATTTTATGGAATTGATATAGTTGGTGGACAAACTATTGATGATTTTATAACACTTCCTCTTCGAAGTACTGTAATAGGGGATAGGACCTATATTAGCAGTCAGCCCTCTACACGATTAAGAGTAGGGAACGTTTATCTAACTTATGAAAACGCTACTGATATGCACGGAAATGACACTGTAGTTTTTGATATAGCAAGCAATACGCTAACACTTAATAATGCTAATATAGTGAGTGGCAAGGGAATTCAATTAGAAAATTCTAGTAGTGATTTAACGATAGTACTCAATGGTGTAAATAATATACTCAACGTTACAGGTGCAGATAATGGTATACAGCATTATAGTCAATCGGAAGATGTTAAAATTATCGTTAAAGGAGACGGTGAGTTAAATATTGATGCTAGCTATTATGGGATATTAAGTCATCATGATCTAATCATAGAAGATAGTGTAACCCTTAATGTGACATCCACTAATGAGTCGGCGATAAGGGCTGAAAGTTTAACACTCAATGATCAAGCAACTATAAATGCAACAACCACTTCTACTAAGGATACGAATAGTGCACTTATTGGAACTGAATTAATCCTTAATGATGATGCCCAGTTTACGGCAAACGCTCCTAATGGAAATTATGCAATCAATAATGTTGGTAATAGCATAATAATGATGAATGGTGGAACTTTAACTGCTTCGGCTAAAAATGGTACAGGTGCAATCTTGTTTAGACCAACACTTCCGAATACAAGTGATCATGTAGTGCATGCGGGAGTGAGTGCCAGTGATTATGAAGTTATAGCACCAGAAGATTATGAAAATTCCAATTACTATGTAAAAGATTATGTGAAGATAGAATCAAGTGAGAAAACGCTAGTTGATGCGATTTTGGCAACGCCAACAACAATACGTAAAACAGTATATGAGGATGAATACACTGCTTTTGAAGAAGTAGAGCTATTTACGATTGAGAATATCGGAAATTATCAAGGTGTTAAAAATGTTACAGTAAATGTAACAGGAGATGTGGATAGTTTCGATATTGATACAGGTATGGTTAATCCTACAATAGCCATGAATGAAACGACCTATTTTACAATTGCACCAAAAGTGCATTTACCAGTAGGAACATATATTGTTAGTGCTACTGTTACTTCAATGGCTGAGGATGACTCAAAAGAGGTAATAAGTGCTTATACGCCAACGTATATCTTTGAAGTTAAAGCGCCAATTAGAGAAATAAAGTTAACACCATCAAGTGCGAATGCTAATCCAGAAGATTATATTGGATTTACGGCAATTGTAGATGGGGAAACTGGACGAGCAGATGAGCTTGTTTGGAGTTTATCACAAAGTGATGACCAAGCAACAAGACTAGGTTTTGGTGATGAAAGTGACAGAGAGCTTTATATCGGTGATTATGAGCAGAGCGGTAGATCAATTACAGTTACTGCAAGTACCCCTGATGGAAGTGTTAGTGCTGAGGCTACGGTGTATGTAAATACAAGTGAAGTCATTAAGCATAATGTTACTATCGAGAATGGAACACCGAGTGGGGTGTTTGCGGATTATGCTCATCTTACTATAGTCGCTAATGATCCTGAAGAAGGTATGCAGTTTACTCATTGGTCATGGGATGAAAGTGGACGGTATGTTGAAGTCGGTAATAAATTTAGCGCGGTAACGAATTTATTATTGGAATATGATGAACCTGTAAGTATAACTTTAACAGCAAACTATCGCCCTATTCCAGAAGAAATCATAGACGAAGTAGATATTACATTGAACCAAAATTATCAAAGAAAAGGATCAAGATTCGATTATGAAGCTAATGTAATAGGACCAGATGCGATAGAAAATGCACTTATTTGGACGGTAACAGGCAATAATAGTCCAGAAACTACAATTGAGAATGATACAGGGGTGTTGATAGTAGCAAAAACTGAAACAGCAAGTCAACTAATAGTTACCGCAACTTCTTCACAAGATACACTTAGAAGTGATGCTATCCCTGTTAGTTTAGTACATCCTTCAAGCATCATTGCGCAAATTGAAGCAGGGGATAAAGCGACTATTGGATATAGTGCGAAGTTAATTGATGCAGAGAATAATCCGGTTAGTGTAATAACGAGTGCAATTCAAGCTGGATATGATTATAAGTTAATGGTTATTCGACCAAGTGGAAGTGTTGCAATCCCTGATGGCCAATATACATTACAAGTAACAACGAATAACGAAGGTTATCGTGTTCCGGTTAATAAAGAAGTAATTATTTATGATGGAGAGGGAATGAATTTAATTCATGAAAATAAAGTCATTATTCCAACACTAGGAGTAAGCGTTAGTGGACAAGTAAGTAATTACAATCCAAAAATTGTCACGACAGTGACATTAGAAGATACGACTACAGGAAGTATATATGAAACAACAATTGCAGCAAGCTCAGAGGGCAGTGGACAGAAAACACAAAGTTATCGCTTTGAAAATATTCCAGAAGGAACATATGATTTAAAGATAAATAAACAAGGCCATCTAGAGTATACGATTGAAGATGTGGTAGTAGCATCAAGTGATTTGAACCTTAATGAGAACATTCATGCGACCATAAATAATAAACAAATGATTGCTGGAGATGTAAACGAGGATAAACAAGTTAATTTTGATGATTTAAATCTTATTGTAAATTCAACAAACTACAATAAATTAACATCTACAAGTGGTGTAAACGCAAACGCGGATATAACAGGAGATGGACAAGTTAACTTTGATGACCTTAATGTAGTGGTCAATTCAATAAACTACAATAAAAATACTTCAAATACCACGTTTATATATATTCCGTAAATATATTTAGGAAAGAAAAAGGAGGAGAAATATATTATGAAAAAAATTACGAAAATAGTGCTTTCAATGTTATTGGTACTTAATTCATTATTTGTCATAACACCTACAGTAGTTTCAGCAGCTGAAGATAATACGACAGGGGTTAAGATTATTGAAAAAAATTATGATTCAAGCACCAATATAATGACAGTAGCAGTTCAAATGAAACTGCCAGAAGACTCACAAGGGATTAGTGCGATTCAAACTTATGTAAGTTACGATAGTTCTAGGCTTACTTTGATGCATAAGTCTAATGATTCAGAATTCAAAGCAAGTGGAGAAAACACTTCTGCATACAATGCGGTTGATTTAAAACTTGAAGCTACAGAGGCTCCTTATACACTGAATGATTATCATATTTTAGAATATGGTAATCGTGTATTAATGAAGTTAACAACTTCATTAGCATCTGGTGCGCCTGCTGCATCACAAAACAATTCGGATTGGCAAGATGTATTTGTGCTTAGATTCAAAGTGAGTGGAGATGCAAGTACAACACTAAACAGTAATTCGCTTCGTATCGCAGATCCGGTTGTTGATGAAGCAATTATTCATGAATTTCAAAATGGTGGAACATCGACATCATGGACTGCATTTTATACAACAATAAATGGTGGTAAACAGCATACATATGGAAAAATGAAACAAAATACGGCAGATGAATCTACCATCACAAACATGACACATGCTGAAAATGCAACTGCGGTTTATACAGGTAGTACAAATACACCACCGTTGCCTGAATATACAGGAACAGAAGCGATTGCACCAGTTGTAAGCGCGAAGGTAGGTGGAAGAGTAACGCTTATTTCACAAACTATTACTGGCGAAACAGTGGAATATGCAAGTGCAAGAACAAATACAGTTCCAACAAGTGGATGGCAAACTTCGAATGTTTTTGAATCATTAAGTGTAGGAGAATATTACTTCTTTGCACGCGTAAAAGAAAATTTAATTCATAAGGCTGGAGAAGTAAGAACATCATTATCGCCAGTGAATGTATTTCCATCATTGGCATTAAGTTATACACCACTGACATCAATGTTGATTGATACAGAAATCACTGAAATGAATCCAGTATTAAGTGGTGGAACAGGTACAGGTACTTATTCAATTGTAACTGGAACACTTCCAACTGGATTATCTATGGATAGTTTAGGTGTTATTAGTGGAACGCCTACCGTAGCAGGTACTGCAGGTATGGTAACAGTGAGATATGTAGATAGTGAAGGCCAACAAATTGATGAAGAAATTAGCTTCCCAATAGTTTCTAAAATGGTGAATACTGTTTCATTTACATCACCATCAACAACAGTTGTAGAAGGAAGTACATACTCTTTTAATGCAACTGCAACAAATGGAACACCTACATTGCACTATACAGGAAGAAATACAACATCTTATGATAGTGCAACAGCACCAACGGAAGTGGGGAATTATTCAGTTACAGCAAGTGTACATGAAAGTGCAAAATATGATGCTGGAAGTACAACACATAACTTCTCTATTATTGGTAAAGAAATAAGTAAAATTGAGGTTTCGACAACAAAAAATAGTTATATCGAAGGTCAGTCTTTAGATTTAAGTACAGTTGATGTGAAAGTTACATATAATGATTCAAGCACGCTTACTATAAAAGGCGATGCTGCGGGTGTAAGTGTAAGTGGATTTGATTCATCTAGAATTGGAACACAAACGATTACAGTAAGTTATGGTACAAAACAAGGTACGTTTGTTATTGAGATAACAGAAAAACAACTTACAGGAATTAGTGTTTCAGGAACACCTACAAAAACATCATATGTAGCATTTGAAACTTTTTCACCGATGGGTATTGTTGTAAATGCGAATTATGACAATGGTCACAGTGAGGCAATAGGAAGTTATACTGTTAATTATGAAAATGCAACACCAAGTTTTGTAGCAGGGGATACATCGGTTGTAGTATCATACAATGGACATACTGCTACAATAAGTGGATTGACGGTAAATAAGTTAGCGCAGCCTATTGCATTAGATAGTAGTAAAAAGATAACTATGAATACAGGAACTGTAGATTTGAGAAATTTAGTATCAAATATTCAAGAAGTGGCGGCAGTTTCATTTACATTAAATGATGATGGTTCAACAGGAACGACATTAAATGCAGATGGGTATACATTGCAAGCAGGGACATCTGTTGGAAATGTAGTCATAGGTGTAAATGCAGGGACAACGACAAATTATGAAGCATTTAATTCAACATTAACAGTTGAGGTGGTGGATAAAGCCACAACATTAGTAACAATTAATCCAGTTGTCACAAGTAAAACTTATGGAGACGAACCATTTGTACTTAATGCATCAGCAAGTGAACCAGGTACAGGGGTACAGTCAATGGAGTGGTCAAGCAGTAATACAGGAGTATTGAGCGTGGATTCTGTAAGTGGACTAGTAACTGTAAATGGAGTAGGGACAGCTACGATTACAGCACGCTTTAGCTCAGATACACATGCAGGTAGTGCAACACAAACAATTACAGTAAATCAAAGACAACTTTACTGGCAAGACGCAGGAAGTGTAAAAAATAAAGTATACGATGGAACAACAAGTGCAACATTATTAACTGCTCCGACATTATCGGGTATTCTTGCATCAGATGCAGCGAATGTAGTAGTTGATACAAGCGGAGCAAGTTATAACTTCTCAAATAAAAATGTAGCAGATGGTATTGGTGTTGTAGCTATAGGATTTGGTATTGATGGTTTGGCGAGTGCAAACTATATTGCGCCAACGGATAATCCAAACTTTAATAACGCAAATATTACAAAAAAACCAATTACAGTAGTGGCAGTTGATAAAAATCGTATTTATCAAACAGGCAATCCACTTCTTACATTTGCTGCAGAACCAACAGATTTTGCACCAGGAGATGATGTAAGTGTAATCAGTGCTAGCTTAGAGACAACTGCTACATTAACAAGTGATGTGGATACATATCCAATTACGGGTACTGCAACAAGTGCAAACTATGAAGTAACAGTGACTGCGGGTACACTTACAATAAATAAAGCACCAAAAGCAAATGAATTGATGAGTGCAACTGGTAAACAAGGTGAGGCAAATACAGCAAGCTTATCAGCATGGGAAAGTTTAGATGGAGTAATCTTTACTTATAATTCTAAATTACCTAATGATGAAACTATAGTAGTAGGTACACCAACTTTAAGTGGAAGTGTATTGAACTATACTTTAGAAGCATCTGCACCACTTGGGGATAACAAAGGATCTATTATAGTGGATGTAGAATCTAAAAACTATGAAACATTCCAGGTTACTGTAAATCTGAATGTAACAAAACAAACACCTCAATCACTTGTTTTTGATGAAGTTGCAGTAAATAAAACAATGGGTGTAGATTCAGTCTTTACAAATAACTTAACTGGAGCACATACAAAATTGACATATTCAAGTAATAATGAGCAAGTGGCAATTGTAAGTAATACAGGAGAGGTTACACTTAAAGGACCAGGAACTGCAGTGATTACGGTAAATGCAGCAAGTCAAAACATTGGGGGAAATGAATATCTTGCAGCAGAAGCAAGTTATAAATTAACTGTGAACAATGGTTTATTAACATTAGAAGATGAAACGACTATTTTTGTTGGAAATCTTGATAGTGTTATCAATATATCTGTAGATAGTACAGCACTAACAAGAGATGCTTCAGGGAATTTATCTGGAGTTACAGGATACACAGCGAACAATGGTATTGTCGGTAAAGTGAGTGCAGATAAAGTGAAAGTAGTACTTTATAAAGAGTATTTAGCATACTTAGATACTGGAATACATACATTAACAGTACAAACAGATACAACAGATAGTACTAGTTTTGAACTACCGGCGAAAACAAGCAATGATTTGACAATAACAAATGAAGGGGATGGAATATCTAGTAAAACTGTAAGTCACACTGTAGGAGATATTGTAACGGTTACTGCAGGAAATAGAAGTGGATATAATTTCGCAGGATGGACAGTATCTGGTGTTAAACTAGATAATGCGACTGCTAATACGGTTACATTTGTAATGATGGATAGTGATGCAACACTTACTTCAAAATGGGTTAAAATAGAAAGTGGTGGATCGGATACTACGACAAAAGAACCAAGCAAACCATCAACACAAACAACAAAAACAACTTATTATGATATTGAAATTGTAGTTGAAGGAATGGGAACTGTTTCACCTGATGGTGGAAGTGATAATATTGTAAGAGTTAAAAAAGGATCAGATACAACTTTTGAATTTACAGCAGAAAGTGGATATGTGATTAGTGATGTGCTTGTGGATGGTGAGTCAGTAGGTACAAAAGATAGTTATACTTTTGAAGAAATTACTAAAGATGTAACATTAAAAGTAATCTTTACAGAAGAAAAAGTCGTAGAAGATACTGATAAAGGTGTGGATGATTCTATTGTTGACGATAATACAGATCAAAATGATACAACAGAAGAAACAACTGAAGAAGTAGAAAGTGATTCTTCAATGCCAGTCATTATAATGTTATTGGTAGTAATACTTGGAGGAGCAGGGTTATTTGTTTACTTTAAACGTAAAAATAATTAGATTAGTTTAAATAACAGTCATTAATTAAATATATTTAATACAGTTATAACAAGAAAAGACCGATTCTATCGGTCTTTTCTTTGTTAGATAATATATGTTTATAGTTTATATTTTTCAAATGCATTATTTATATCAGAGTTAAAATTTCTAATAAATAAAATGCCCCAAATAAAAATTGCCAAAATAGAAAAATATGAGAAAAAAAATAACATAACAATGCTCCTATTTTAAAAATAGCGCTATAACCATATAGTGAGTTTCGCAAACTGTTGCATACTTTTAATTTGTCATACAATTCTTGTTTTTCTTTAGAAAAAGAATTAAATCCACTAATTAAAATAGTCCCTTTTACTTTCAATACAGTAAAAATAATCCGTCTAGTAGTAAACAAAGAACTAAACCAATATTCATAAAAGCATCCTCCAAATATATAGTTTATATTAAATCTATAATAATATTATAATATAACCACTACTGAACCAAAAGATATATATTGCCACCTATAGAACATAATTTTATAATAGTGTTATCTACAATAAGGCCCGTTACATTAAAATTATCTACAGTATCAAAAGAAACATGTAGTTTATCACATATATGATTTAAATAGAAATCAATCCTTACGTTTAATCTAATTCAAACTTTTCCAATAAATGGGGTTCAGTTCAATGCTCTTTTTTACTTTAATAACTCTGCAAGTTGTGCGAATAATATTTGTGTTTCAGAATCTGGTGCACCACATGCCATAATAGGCTCTACAACTACATTTGCATTAACTGAAGTACAATCTTCATTCCAGTTGCGCATCCATTCACCATCGCCCCAACCGTATGATCCAAATAATCCAACTTTTTTATTCGCGAGTGAATATTTGATTGATTCATACATTGGACTAAATTCATTTTCTTCTAGTACTTCTGCACCCATAGATGGACATCCAAGTACGATTGCATCGTATTGTTCAACCATATCTGGTGTAAATGCTGATGCTGTAAATAGATCTACAGATGCGCCTGTATTTGTGATCGCATCAACTGCCATGTTTGCCATAGTTTCTGTATTTCCAGTTCCACTCCAATATACAACTGCTGTTTTCATAAGTCTATTCCTCCTTTAGTAGCTGACTTGAATTAATTGCATTACAGATTTTCCTTCATCAAATTTATTCCAATAGTTTTCAGTGCATTGGCGGATCATATTAAATCGCTTCATTGCATCGATGGGGTTACTATAAGATTTCCAAAGTCCAGAACATGTGTAGTTTTTACCTTGATGTTTGATAAAACCAACCACATCTTCAAAAGGATAGTCTAAAAAAAATCCTATTTCGTGTGGAAATGTTTCGTTAAATTTAATTCTGTTTGATAGGAAATTTAACATCGCATCTAAATTTGAATAAGTAGGGTATCCATAATTAGAAAGACAATTGAGTTTATTTTGCATAAATAAAGAATGTTCTAATGCATCTTTGCGATAAATCAAAATTAAAAACACCGAACTCTGCTCTTTGTAATTTAAAATTCTAAGTGACAGCCCTTTAGTAAGTAAACGTATTTTCCATAATAATATTTCATTGTATAGCGTTTGCTTACTTTGATTAATATGGCGAATTGAAAACATACTAGAGGCTTTCACTCCTGCAAGCGTCGGTGCACAGTGATTTAAAATAGATTGTTCTAAATTTAGCATGAATATCCTCAACTTTCTTAAGTTAGCAATCGCTAACTGATTTAGTTATATCATTCTTAATTTAGAATGTCAAATATTATAGTTCAGATTTTTGTTTGACTATATATTTTAATCATGTTAGTATTGCAAGTACTGAATTGGGGATACACAAAGTGTAGTGGTGGAAAATATGGAAATAAGATTATCAGATACGTTTGATTATAAAAAATTAATGCGATTTACATTTCCATCAATGGTTATGATGGTAGTGATATCAGTTTATAGTGTTGTCGATGGTGTTTTTGTATCCAATCTTGTAGGAAAAAATGCATTTGCTTCATTGAATTTAATTTATCCTTTGATTACTGCATTAGGAGCAATTGGGTTTATGATTGCAACAGGAGGGAGTGCGCTTGTCGCAAAATCGCTTGGTGAAGGAAAAAAACAAGAAGCCAATGAAATATTTTCGATGTTGATTTATGTACTTATGATGCTTGCGATTGGATGTTCAGCATTTGGTGTTTTCTTTATTGAGCCAATCTCAATCATGTTGGGGGCAACAGATGAGCTGTTGATGGATTGTATTACATATGGTCGTATTATGTTGATAGCACTTCCTGCTTTTATGGTTCAAGTTACATTTCAAAACTTCACAGTTGTAGCTGGAAAACACAATATGGGACTAAAATTATCTCTTTTGGCAGGTATGATTAATATAGCACTGGATTATTTGTTTATGGCTGTATTTAATTGGGGGATTGCAGGTGCTGCGGCTGCAACTGGATTAAGTCAATGTGTTGGTGCTCTTATTCCATTTATCTATTTTTTAAATAAAAATAATTCTAGTGAGTTAAAACTTGTAAAGTTTAAATTTAATGGCGCAGCATTAAGTAAAACATGTTCAAATGGAATTTCTGAAATGATGACAAACTTGTCATTTTCTGTAGTGAATATATTATATAATTACCAACTTATGGACTATATTGGACCAGATGGTGTTTCAGCGTATGGGGTTATAATGTATGTTTCATTTATTTTCTCTGGGATTTCTATTGGCTATACAATTGGGGTTGCACCGATTATTAGTTATCACTTTGGTGCAAATAATACAAATGAGTTAAAGTCACTGTTTAAAAAGAGCTTGGTGCTTGTAAGTGGATATGCACTTATATTAACCTGTATTGCGGAAATATTTGCAGCAGAGCTTGCGATGATTTTTGTAGGGTATGATTTATTTTTATTTAAACTTACAGTAATGGCGTTAAGACTGTATTGTATTTCATTCTTATTTAGTGGTATTAATATATTTGCTTCCGCATTTTTTACTGCTTTAAACAATGGAAAAGTATCTGCATTTATCTCCTTTTTTAGAACACTTGTACTACAAGCAATTGCGATTATGCTACTCCCTTTATTTTTAGGTGTAAATGGGATATGGCTTTCTATTGTAGTGGCTGAGGTTATAGCGATTTGTATTTCATGTATCTTATTTAAGGTGAATAATAAGTATTATCAATATTATTAAGACAAACCATTTGGTTTGTTTTTTTATAAGGCAATTGGTGTATAATAAAATAAATAGGGTGGTGATTTTATGAACAATGCGGATAAGTTTTTAAATGCATTTGCGTTAATAGAAAAAGAATGTTATCGAATACTAAATGATGCAGGGTATATGCGATTTTATCAATTGATAAAAGAAGCATCGAAAAGAAGTAGTATTGTTAAAAAACATGAAATGACTTTACAACAATACGGAGATTTAAGAAATGCAATTGTACATCAAAGAACAGATGGGGGCGAGATCGTTGCGATTCCTGTAGATTGGGTTGTTTTGGATATTGAAAGAATTGCAAAACTTTTAGTAGAACCTCCTCTTGTAGTAGACTACTTTACAAAGAAAGTAAGAAGTTGTCGCTTTAGTGATACTATTTTAGATGTGTATCAGAAAATGAAAGAATTAGACACAAGTAAATTTCCTATCTCAGAAGATGGGAAATTCGCAGGGTTATTAACGCTTGAAATGATTGTGGATGCACTTGTATTAAAGGATAAACCAAGCATAGATATATTGGTAGAAGAAGTATATAAACCACAATATAAAAAAGATAAAGTGATTTTTCTAAGTAAGAAGGCAAGTTTAATGGATGTAAATGAGGCGTTTGAAAAGGCGCTTTGTCGTGGTGTAAACTTAATCGCAATTTTAGTTACAAAAACAGGATCAAAAGAAGAAAAAATAGAGGGAATTATAACAATAGCTGATTTACCTTATGTTTTAGAATTGATCGGATAATTAGATAAACATCTAATTGACAAAAACGGATAATCATATTACACTATATTTAGATAATTATCTAAATGAAAGGAGTGCCGATGAAATTTCAAACTACGATGAAAGCCTTAAGTGATCCTACACGTAGAGAGATTCTTAAATTGTTGAGAAGTAAGATCATGTCGGCAAGTGAAATTGCAGATCACTTTCAAATCACAAATGCAAGTATTTCTTATCACTTAAGTTTATTAAAAGAGGCTGGTTTAGTTATTATAGAGAAAAAAGGAAAGTATATTTATTATGAGATAAATACCACTGTGTTAGATGAAATTATGACGTGGGTATCAGAAATAAGAGGTACGGAAAATGAAAAATAAAAAAATAATATTACTAGTTATATTGGCGATTATACCAATTATTGCACTTATTGCATTGTACAATCAACTACCAGATCAAGTTCCTGTTCATTTTGATTTTGAGGGAAATGTTAATCGCTACGGGGATAAAAATGAGTTAGTCATATTGGCTTTACTTCCAGCGTTAATAGGAGGTATGATGTTTATCGTACCTAAGATTGATCCAAAAAGGAAAAGTTATAATAAATTTGGGAAATTTTATGATTTATTTCAAATTGTTATGATGTTATTTATGAATGGAACATTCTTCTTTGTGATTTATCAAGCCATAAATCCACAACAGTTAAATACATCGTCAGTTATTATTGGGATGATGGGGGCGTTATTTATCTTCTTAGGTAATTATATGCCGACTGTAAAGCCAAACTATATGTTTGGTGTAAAAACACCATGGACACTAGATAATGAGGTTGTATGGATTAAAACACATGTACTAGCAGGTAGAACAATCTTTATTGGTGGAGTATTAACTTTAGCACTTGCGTTTTTTCCAACAGAGTATATGCAATGGTTATTGCTTCCAGTTATTTTAATAACATTTTTTATTCCAATTGTCATGTCTTATGTATATCATAAACAAGAACAAGAAAAAAAATAATATAATAAAAACCTTAATCATGATAAAATGAATAAGGTTTTTTATTTAAGGGGGCACTATGCACAAGATATCACAAGAAGTGTTTGAACGATTTCAAGCGCGCAAAACAAAAAAGCAAAAACAAGCGTTTAGAGATTTTATTACAAAGAAGTTGATAGAAGAAAAGATACCGCATCGCATAGAAACTTCAAATGGATTGGTACAATCAAATAATATTGTAGTGGGAAATATTGATACTGCAAAGTTTGTCGTAGGTGCACATTATGATACAGCTGGAGCAATGCCTGTTGCGAATATGATTCTTCCATTTAGTATATTTAAAACACTTTTGGTGCAGCTTCCAGTCGCAGTTATTGCGATACTTGTATCTCAAGCAGGAATCTTTGTTTTAGAAACGTATTTATGGGAGTTTATATATAATCTAAATGCGAATATAGCACTGGAAACTTTACTTGTGATAGGGGCGATGGTTGTATATTTTATGATTGTATTTGGTGGATTGCTTTTTATAGTAATGGGTGTTACAAATCACCATACCGCAAATGATAATACATCGGGGACAATTGCAGTACTTGAACTTATTTTATCGCAAAAAATTAATCTTAATGAAGTCTGCTTTGTTTTATTTGATAATGAAGAAGTTGGATTGTTTGGATCACGTGCTTTTAATAAAGCACATAAAAAGAAACTGGATTTGATACCAGTTTTGAATTTGGATTGTATAAGTGATGGTAAATATTATTATGCTTACCTAAGTAAATCAATCGATAAAAATGAAGAACTTAAAGATAAATTAATGAATGTATTTACAGCGCCAGCTGATAAAGAAGTTATTATAACATCAAAGGGCATGAATCCATCGGATAATATGAGTTTTAAAAATTCAATTGGATTTATGACCTTAACAGATACAAAGCTTGGTAGAGGACTAGGTAAGATTCATACGACAAAAGATGTTGTATTTCAAACTGAAAATATAGAATATTATGTAAATAAAATTATTGAGTTTAGTCAAGCTTAATACGTGTATAGTAATGATGTTTGTCTTCATGATGAATATACGCATTGTTATTTAGTTGAACACGAAGAGAGTGAATATTATTTTTATTTACAGAAATATAGATTTCATCTTCAATTATAAGAGGCTTAATTGTTTCAATTAGTAAGGCTAATCCCTGTGTGGCATAGCCTTTTTTTCTATAATCTTTACGAATTCCATACCCAACATGACCCGCATTATTTTTTAAGAAATCATTTAAGTAATGTCTAAAATTAAAGATGCCGACATAATTGTCTTGATCTTCTAATATAAAGACAGTCGATGGTACATGCCCATCTGGTAAATCAATTCCATGTGCATTTTTCCTTTTTGTTTCAACATAAAGAAGAAATTCTTCGTAAGAGAGTCCATAAGCAGCATTCATAAATCCATTTTCATCTTTTTCAAATGAACATTGAAGTTGGTATGCTTTTATTGGGTCTGCTTCCCATAGTTTAATAAGTTTCATAAAGTCTCCTTTTTATACAAGAAAAGTACCGATTGGTACTTTTTTTGTTATAGTCCGCATTTTAATTGTGCATTACAGTTTGTACAAGTATTACATCCGCCGATTTCTTCCACAACACCTTCTAAGCAAATTGGACAAATTTCTCCAATCTCAACTCCGATGTTACGGTCTTGTCTATCTGCGCGTAAATCTGTTTGTTTTTCAGGTTCTTGTTTTTCTTTGACACTTACACCAAAGTCTTTTACAAGATCCATTTGAGCCCAAGAAGCATCTTCATCATTTGAAAGTGATAAAACTTGTGAGTCACGAGAACCGTCTACATAAACTGTTCCACCTTTTGCGCCACCTTCATATAATCTTTGATAAATTCCTTGTACTTGTTTAACAGAGAATCCACGAGGTGCATTTACTGTTTTAGAAATAGAGGAGTCAATCCATCTTTGGATTGCACATTGTGTATCCGCATGTTCCTCTGGTGATAATTCCATAGCACTTACAAAGAAATCAGGTAATGTTTCTTTTGTATACTCTGTATGAATAGATAACCATTCTTCTACGATTGCTGCATTCACTTCAATGAATTTACCTAATCGTCCACTTCTAAAGTAAGAGAATGAGAAGTAAGGTTCAAGACCTGTCGATACACCAACCATTGTTCCTGTAGAACCTGTTGGAGCGATTGTTAATAAGTGAGAATTTCTAATACCGTATTTTAATATATCTTGTCTAATATCTTCTGGCATTTTTTTCATATAACCAGATTCAATGAATTTTTGACGATCATCTAAGAATGGGAAACTTCCTTTTTCTTTAGCCAATTCAATCGATGTTCTATATGCGCTAGTGGCAATACATTCAAATACTTTATCAATTGTTTCAATTGATTGTTTAGAGCCATAACGGTTTTTGCTATGAATTAATAAGTCATGTAGTCCCATAATACCAAGTCCTACACGTCTTTCCCCTAAAGCTTGTTCTTTATTTGGTTCCAAGAAATAAGGTGTATCATCAATTACATTATCTTGCATACGTACAGTTAAGCTTACTGTATGTGCAAGATCGTTATATAAGATTTCTCCAGTTTGTTTATTTACAAAATTCGCTAAGTTAACTGCAGCTAAGTTACAAACACTATACGGTGCAAGTGGTTGTTCTCCACATGGATTTGTCGCAACAACTTTTTGACCGTATGCTTTTGCATTTGTCATTTCATTTGCATTATCAATAAAGAAGATTCCAGGCTCTGCAGAGTAGGTTGCACAGAAACAAATTAAATCCCATAAGTCGGTCGCTTGAATCGTGCGATACACTTTTGTAGGGAATCCCATTTCCGCGAATTCTCTTACATCTCCATATTCATGCCAATGTGCATCATAAAATTCTTTTTGCTCAGCGGTAAATGAATCTAAATCTGGGAATTTTAAATCAAAAGTAGTATTGTTTTTAACAGCTTGCATAAATTCATCTGTTAAAGTAACAGAGATATTTGCTCCTGATAAAAAGTCTGGATTTACAACATCTAAGTTTCCACCATCTAAAAGTCTTTCCCTTGCATGATCTATTGTATGCGCAGGTGCTGTTTTAGAATTGATTACAGCATCATATAGTTCTCTCTCTGTATTTGTAAGAGGCGTAAATTTTAATTTTTTAAGTGATTCTTTTCTAATTTGTTCATCATTTGAATTTTCTGATAACCATTTTAATACACGAGGATTTTGCATCTTAGAAATAATGAATTCAATAATATCTGGATGCCAATCCGCAAGCATAATCATCTGTGCTCCACGACGTGAACCGCCTTGTTCAACTAAATGTGTTAAGTTCGCAATGTCATTTAACCAACTAACAGCACCAGAAGATTTACCACCTACTGATTTCGCTAAAGATGATTTAGGTCTTAAAGTTGAACCGTTTGTTCCAACTCCACCCCCACGAGACATAATTTCCATAACTTCTTTTCTATGCTCTGCAATACCACCTCTTGAATCTTTAATAAATGGCATAACAAAACAGTTAAAGTAAGTTACTTGTGTTTGACTTCCTGCACCATAAAGTACACGACCAGCAGGTACGACATTTAATTTCGCAATTTGTTCAGAGAAAGATTTAGAAAATTCATCTTGAAGGTCAGATGTTTTTTCTGTACTTGCAAGTGACTTTCCAACTCTTTTTGCGATTTGTTCATAGTAAATTTCTAAAGGTTTATCAATATCTTTTGTATGACGCACAATGATTCCAGTTTTAGATTCTTCTTCATTTTCTAAAGTTCCTCTAAATTCTTCTTCGATTTCAATTGTCACATCATCTCCAGAAATCGCCTTTACAATACCAACACCACGTGCTGGATATTTAGGATCTTCCTTTATAACAGTGATTACAATGTCATTCATCCCTAAAGTAACAAGTTCACGATCTTTTTGAGAATAGCGATCAAGCATAACTAAACGGCTAACACCTTGATGTGTTAGTTTAAATTCTTCCTCTACTTGGAATAAATGTGGAAAATGATTTTTAATATCATTATTCAATTTATTTAATGTGTCCTTTGGGTACATAATAATCTCCTCTTTCTTTATGATTTATAATACATTATACTACATAACAATACATTGTAATATACGCAAACAGTAAATTTTAAAAATAATGATACATATTTTATAACGACTTCATAAACATAAAGTCTGATAATCTGTTCAAATATACCGCAATGTCTTGATAACCATCTATGGTTTCAAAACAGCGATAAAATTGACGTTCTATACTGCGTACATATGTACGTACTAAATTGTGTTGTGCTTTAATTGGATCATCAAATGGATAAGAAAACTCTTTTAAAGTCATTACCTCATATTGCTCGATTCTAGCAATTGCATTTTTATTAAATGAAGAAATAGAAACATAGCCGCTAAAAATACCGGCTAATAATGATAGTTCATCAATGATTAACTTAAATTCTTCATCTTTTGAGAAATTATATGAAATTACAATTTGTGCTATACATGAATCGATAATACCAAGAAGTTCTATAATATCATCGTTCTTTTTTACACGAATTCCTGATAAATCAGTAAACCCTGTGTCACCTTTTTTTGTGGTAATCATATTTCCCTCCTGTATAAATGCATCAATATTATTCTATATTGATTTTATCTTAATTACAATGAAAACATTGTAATTAAGATATTTCTTTGTCTCAAAAAACATGGTTTGAAAACCAAAATATTTATAAAAAAGTATTTGTTTTTATAAAAAAAATAAAATAAAGCGTTACAAATGAATAAATTGTGTTAGAATAATAAAAAAATTGAGGTACTTTATGAATTATACTGCATTAATCGTCGCTGCTGGCAAAGGGTCTAGAATGGGTTTAGGATACAACAAAGTTTTCTATTTACTATCTGAAGGAAAGACTGTTTTAGAGAAAACAATGGATATTTTTAAAAAGGATCCAAGATGTAAACAAATCGTTGTTGTTATGCGAAAAGATGATGTATTACGTGGAGTTAGAAATAGTGATTCTGGAAGTACAGTTCATGTAGTAGGTGGGAGTACACGTCAAGAAAGTGTCTACAACGGGTTAATGGCTACAACACAAAATCGTGTATTGATTCATGATTGTGCAAGACCATTTTTAACACAGGATTGTTTAGATAATTTGATAGAAGCTTTAGAGCATGAAAAAGCATGCATTTTGGCAGTGCCAATGAAAGATACTGTTAAAGAAGTAATCGATGGATATATTGTAAAAACTCATCAAAGAGAAAATCTAATGAGTGCACAAACGCCACAAGCATTTGAAACGGATTTTATTATTAAATGTTATAAAAAAGCACGTGCTTTAAATTTAATCGCAACAGATGATGCACAAGTTGTGGAAATGACAAGTGATCAACCTGTAAAAATTGTATTAGGAAATTACTTTAATCAAAAGATTACAACAATTGAAGATGTAAAATAAAAAAGTTCATTTTGAACTTTTTTATTTTATTAAATCAAACCCTGTTTGATAGATTTCTTTTAATTCTTCAATTTGTGCATCTGTCATGGCTTGTGAATAAGGATCATGGTAATCTACTGTGCCTACATGTTGAAATACAATGTTTCCCTCTTTTATAAAAAAGATATTTGGAACATAAAATGCTTTCTCACCATTGGAATCTGTTGGTAAATAATCTGTTGCATACGTTTTGAATATCTCAAAGTCTGCATCAAAATCAGGATCTTCACTTTCTACAGCAGTGTTGATGTAGTGAACAGTTGTATTATTTTCAGTCACAAGTTCTTCAATAACAGGATAAGCTTCATTACACCATGCGCATCCTGGATAGCCAAAGTATAAGATTGTAGTTTCTTTGTCTTCAACTTGTGTGAGTGCATCTTTAAGTGAAAGCGGGTTAAGTGTTGCGCTTGAAGACTGACATCCCACTAATATTAATAATAATGATAAAACGATTGATAATTTCTTCATAAAATATCCTCCTTAAATTCATATAACAATTGAAACACAATCCATCTTTTATAACAATAGAAATGATAAAATATTAAAAAGTACGATTTAAGAGGAGAAAATGGACTAATTATTATAAGGAAGTATGATATTATAAGATAAATAATAAAAAAAGTGCTTACATTCAGTAAATAAAGGTTTACATTAAGCGGCATATTAAGTATAATTTACAATACGGGTAGATAGGTAAAATTATTTACTCCTTGCCCAAAGGGGCCAAAAGACCATAAGGAGGTGTACTATGAGAAGATATGAAGTTATGTACATTGTGAAAGCAGCTTTAGATGATGCTGCACGCCAACAAGTTATCGATGGTTTACATGCTGTTATTACAAATAATGGTGGAGAAATCGAAAAAGTTGATAACATGGGAATGAAAGAATTCGCGTATCCAATTGAAGACATGTTAAAAGGTTATTATGTTGTAACAACTTTTAAAGCAGAGAATCAAGCAATTAGTGAATTTGATCGTTTATCAGGTATTAACACAAATGTTGTTCGTCACATGATAATCAAATTAGACGAAAAAGCGTAAGGAGTAATTGTATGAATAGAGTTAGCTTAGTTGGGAGACTGACTAAAGATCCTGTATTAAGAAAAACACAATCTCAACATTCAGTCGCTTCATTTACTGTTGCAGTAAATAGAAGGGTAAAATCTGAAGCACAATCTGCAGATTTTATTAACTGTGTCGCTTGGAATCAATCAGCAGACTTTATTAGCCAATATGGAAGAAAAGGTGCTCTTGTTTCAGTCGATGGAAGAATTCAAACTGGAAGTTATGAAGACAACACTGGTAAACGTGTATACACGACAGATGTTGTATGTGATAGCGTACAATTATTAGAAAGCAAATCGGCTTCTGAAAACAGAAGTACGATGTCAGGAAACCCGTCATATAGTAATACTAATGATTATTATCCTGATAACAACCAGGGGTTTGAAAGTTCATTCTCTGGTCCATCACTTGATATTTCAAGCGATGATTTACCGTTTTAGGTAAGAAAGGAGATTAATTATGGCATTTAAAAAACAACGTATGGGTCGTAGAAAAGTATGTTATTTCACTAAAAATAATGTAACAGAAATCGACTATAAAGATATCGAATTATTAAAAAGATTTATCTCAGCGAATGGGAAAATTATTCCTAGACGTGTAACTGGTACACGTGCTAAATATCAACGTATGTTAGCGACAGCAATTAAACGTGCTCGTCAAATGGCTTTATTACCATACGTAGTAGACTAATAAGTAAAAACCTTCGTCTTTGATGAAGGTTTTTTTGCAATTTATAAGAGGGGATCATCATGAACAAAAACGTAAGAAAAATAACAGAAGGAGCACTAATGTGTGCTTTAGTAGGATTGTGCTTAGTATTAGATAGACAAACTGCAGGATTTTTTACTGTGTATATCACATTTTTAATTCCACTTCCTTTACTTGTGTATACTGCAAAGTATGGAATGAAATATGCAGCGGTTGTTTATGTAGCTTTGACTTTAATCGCAACGTTTATATCCTTACCGCAAACAGCTTTATATGTTGCTTTATGTGGACTATCGGGTATGGTTTATGGTGAAGGTGTTCGAAAAGGTAAAAGTAACTTATGGTTATTTTCATCACTTGTCGCAATAACATCTGTGATGTATTTAATTACGACAATTCTTTTGGCATCTTTTTTTGGTTATGATCTTCAAAGAGAAATCGCAACGCTTGCGATAAGTATTCATGAAGTGATTCCTTTTATTTCAATGGAGACTGTGGAAAGTGTTTCTATGGTGTTAGTTCCAATTATCACTTTCTTAACTGCGTTTTTGGAAAGTTTTTTAGTGCATGTTCTTGCGAATTTCTTATTGAGAAGACTCAAAATAAAAGTGCCTGCGTTACCTTCACTTTATTATGTGAGAGGTTCTATGTGGCAAGGAATCGTATTAATTGGTATAATAGGATTAAACTTTATTATGCCTCATTTTGAGGTTTCGCAAAATATACTTGATTTTATATTGGCTATCGCTATAATTGCTATGATTATTTTAGCGATTTATGGTGTGATTGTGATATTATTAATAAGTACTGTATATAAAATGAAGTATGTTTCATTGATATTAATTATCGGAATATTTGTACTACTTCCAGTCATGTCTTTAATTGGAGTAATTGACTGTTTTACAGATATTCGTGAGAGAATAACGAAGAGAGGTCCTTATGAAAAACGAATTTGAAAAAATTAAAGTTACTGTTGGAATTACGATTTTCTTAGAAATAGTTGCGATAATATTAGGTGTAATGCTTTTTGGTACAAATTTAATGTTTACAGGTACAGTTGCATTGGTTTTAAATTGCGTACTTATTTATTATGTAATTAAAGTATACGATACACAGATTTCTAAAAAAGTAATTGATGTAAGTGATATTTTAGGAAATGATGCAAAAGATGCTTTTAAGTATGGAAAATTAGGGTTGGTTATCTATGATGAAAATTATAATATCACATGGATGAGTGACTTTTTTGAAAAATATGAATTAGATTTTGTAGGTGAAAAATTATCGACACTTGTAACAGATGTAAATATGCTGCTTACAGGGGAAGAAAAGAAGTTGATTGTTAGTTATGAAGGAAATGATTTTGAAGTCATTAATAAAGTAGAAACGCGTATTTTATTTTTTAAAGATATTACAAGTGAATTGTTTTATAAAACAAGATATGAAAATGATAAAGTTGTACTTGGTATGATTCATATGGATAACTATGAAGAAACAACACAATATGCGGATGAAGGGTTGATTTCTTTTGTGAATGCGAAATTGCGTCAACCCGTAATCGAATGGGCGCGTAATTATGGAATGATTATACGCCGTATAAAACAGGATCGTTTTTTAGTTGTACTAAATGAAGAAATCTTTGCGAAAGTTGTCGAAGATCGCTTCAGTATTTTAAGTTATATAAGAAACGTATCAAAAGAGAACGATACAGCAATTACATTAAGCATGGCATTTGCACGTGAAGCGAAAAATTTCGCGCAATTAGATGAAATGGTAAACAGTTCTCTTGAGCTTGCGCAAAGCCGTGGTGGCGACCAAGTTGCGATCAAAAAAGAAGGCGAAAGTGTGAAGTATTTTGGTGGTGGAAGTGAAGCGCTAGAGAAAAGAAGCCGTGTAAGAGTACGTGTGATTGCTCAAACGCTTCGTGACTTAATAATACATGCAAGCAATGTAATTATTTTAGGACACAAAGATATGGATTTTGACTGCATGGGGGCTGCACTTGGGGTAAGTCGTCTTGTAAGTGCATATGATAAAAAAGCATATATCTTAAGTAAAACAGGTGGAATTGAAGAGAAGCTAAATGAATCCTTAAAAAAATATCAAAATGAATTAAACGAAAGACATAATTTTGTATCTGATAAAGAAGCGTTAGAACTATTAAATGAAGATACTTTAGTAATTATGGTAGATCATCATAGTAGAGCACAATCTAATGGAGAGCCAATTATCACAAAAGCTGAGAAAATTGTGGTAATTGATCACCATCGTCGTGCAGGGGATTTTAGATTTAATCCACTTATGGTTTATATTGAATCTGCCGCAAGCAGTGTTAGTGAACTTGTCACAGAGTTTTTCCCATATCAATCTATGAAAGTAGATATTTCAGAGGAAGAAGCGGTTATTATGTTGACAGGTATTGTAGTGGATACAAACAGATTTAGAGTAAGAACAGGGACAAGAACATTTGAGGCTGCAGCATTATTGAAAGAGTATGGAGCAGATCCAATTGTATCGAATTCATTCTTAAAAGATAGTTTTGATGAGTTTGAGTTAAAAACGCGCATTTTAAATCAATGTGAGCGTCGTGAAAATGGTGTAATTATTGCACCATATACAGATAGTATTTTAACAAGATCACTTATGTCTCAAGTAGCGGATTCTGTGCTAGGGATAAGTGGAGTAGAAGTTGCGTTTATAGTAAGCAAAATTGATGAAAATCAAGTGGCAATAAGTGCACGTAGTAAAGGAAATACAAATGTTCAAGTCATCATGGAAAAAATGAAAGGCGGAGGACATTTTACAGCCGCAGCATTACAAAGAGAAAATACGGAAGTTGTAGAGCTTGTTAAAGAGTTAGATCAAGTGTTAGAAGAATACTTTAAGGAGGTTAAATCGGATGAAAGTAATATTACTAAGTGATGTTAAAAAAGTAGGAAAAAAAGGTGAAATTGTAGAAGTTGCAGATGGATATGGAAGAAATTTCTTAATTGGAAAGAAACTTGCGGTTATTGCAAGTGAACATGGTTTAAAGAAATTGAATATTGAAAAACAACACCAAGCTGAAAATGAAAAAGAATTAGAAAAAGAAGCAATAGAATTAGTAAAAACTTTAGAGAAAATTGTATTAACATTTCCTGTTAAAGTGGGCGCTGGTGGAAAGGTGTTTGGTTCTATTTCGACAAAACATATTGCAGAAGAATTAGCAAGTAAACATCAAATTAAAATTGATAAAAGAAAAATCATTGATAATGGACCTGTAGGAAACTTAGGGATGAATCAAGTAAGAATTGAATTGTATAAAAATGTAGAAGGTGTGATTCAAGTCTATCTTCAAGAAAAATAGTTAAAGGAGTAAGTCTATGCAACAAATGCCACATAGTATTGAAGCAGAAAAAGCCTTGTTGGGTGCAATGTTGATTTATCCAACTTCAGTACGTACTGCTTTTGAAATCGGTATGGAAAAAGAGGATTTTTACTTAAATGCACATCAACTTATTTTCAATGCGATGTCAGTATTAAATGACAATGGAAGTCCAATTGATGCGACAAGTTTAGTTACAAAGCTGATTGATTTAAATGCGCTTCAGCAAGTAGGTGGAACGCAGTATATTATGCAGTTGACGGATGGCGCAGTTACTTCAGCAAACACGAAGCATTATTCGGAAATGATAAAAGAAAAAGCAGTAATGCGTAACTTAATTTTAGCGTGTAATGAAATTGTAAGTGATTGTTTTGATTCTACAAATGAAAATGAAGAAATCATGGATATAGCAGAGAAGAAATTGTTAGACATTACAAGAAATCGTCGTACTACAAGCTTCAAAGGTAGTGAGGAATTGGTAAGTAATGTACTTGATAATATTTATAAGATGCGTGAGAATAAGTCTTCAATTACTGGAATGAAAACAGGGTATGTGGATTTAGATCGTATTACAAATGGTCTTCAAGCAGGAGATATGATTATATTAGCTGCAAGACCTTCTATGGGTAAGACTGCATTTGCATTAAATGTAGGGCTTCAAATTGCGATGCATAATAAGAATGCATGTGCAATTTTCTCGCTGGAAATGCCTGCGGAATCACTTGTACAGCGTATGTTGAGTGCAAAAGCGAAAATTACAGGAAGTAAACTTCGTACAGGATTTTTAACAAGTCGTGAATTAAATGGTTTAAATGAAGCGGCGGCAGATTTGAAGCAATTGGGTATTTATATTGATGATAGTCCTGGTATTAAAATGCCTGAGATTTTTTCTAAATGTCGTAAACTTCAATCTGAAAGAGAAATCGGAGTCATTATTATTGACTATATTCAATTGATATCAGGTGGATCTAAAAAAGCAGAGAATCGTCAACAGGAGGTAAGTGATATTTCACGTAATTTAAAAGCATTGGCAAGGGAATTAAATGTTCCTGTTATTGCGTTATCACAGCTTTCGCGTTCTGTGGAACAAAGAGAGAATAAACGTCCGATGATGTCTGACTTAAGAGAGTCAGGGTCACTTGAACAAGATGCGGATTTAATTGCATTTTTATATCGTGATAGTTATTATAATAAGTATAAAAAATCGGATGAAGAGATGAGTGAAACACCTGAAGTTAAAGAGGATGAAAACGCTATTGAGAAAACAGAGTTGATTATTGCGAAGCATCGTAATGGTCCAACTGGGGATATTAATTTAGCGTTTGCGAAATCTGTGAATGCATTTTATGATTTTGAAGAAGAGAAGGAAGGTTTGTAATGGATAAAAAACAAAGATGGGGAATCGTGTTATGTTTTGTATTGGGTATTGTATTTACAATACTTTTTGGAGACTTTAATAATAGCGTTATCGCAGTGGATGATACTTTCACTAAAGAAGCTTCTATTGTTGAACAAAGTGTACAAAATAAGCATAGTGCACCTATCAAAGTGTTGAAAATCTATAATAAACAAGAATTAATTGGTGTAATACAAGACCGTACGGAACTGGATGCATTATTGTTGGAAGTCTATCAAACAGAATATGAAGATAGTTTTCCAGATGTATCGTTATCTTTAGTGGATGATGTCTATATTGTAGAAGAAGATAGTTATTTTAGTTATGAAGATAAAGATGAAGAGATTTGTGCATATCTTCAAGAAAATGATTTATTTGCGGTTGAAGTGAATAAGATTATTTTTTCAAATGGTGCAATTGTTTATGTAAAAAATCTAGAAGATTTCCATGAAGCGCGTAATTTATATGTATTGAATTTTATTTCTAAAGAAAGTTTAGACTTACTTACAAATAATATTGAAGTGCCTCCACTTCAAACATATGGAGAGCGTGAAATTAGTATAGAAGTACTTGAGAAGATTCTATATAGTAAAGGGTATGCATCTAAAGATAATATTTTAATGAATACGAGTGAGGTTGTGGAGTTTTTAAGTTATGGATATGACACAGAACTTCAATATTATACAGTGCGTGAATTTGACACGATTGAAGGGGTAGGTCGTAACAGTACAGGACTTACAGCACAACAAGTTGTCACAATTAATTTAGACCAATTAAAATCTGTAGATCAAGTATTGACTCCAGGTATGGAATTAAATGTAACTTATTTCCAATCTCCGCTTTCTGTGCATGTAGTTAAAGAGAAAATGGTGGAAGAAATTACATATCCATCTTCTGCAATCTATGTAGAAGACCCTACATTAAGAGAAGGGCTTCAACAAACAGATGTGTATGAACAAACAGGTACGCGAGATGTTGTGTACCGTGAAACTTACATCAATGGTGTATTGGTAGAAGAAGAAACAGAAATTTTATCAAGTGTAGATACAAAACAGCCAGTTCGTGCAGTAATTCGATACGGAACAAAAGTGATTCCAGGAATTGGGTCAGGTACATTTAGATATCCGGTAAATAATCCTGTTATTACATGTAGATGGTGGTGCTATTATGGACACAATGCACTAGATCTTCAAAACAGATATCAAAGATGGAATGCACCAATTTATGCAGCGGATCGTGGTGTAATTACAATGAGAAGCTACAATGGAATTAATGGATATTACATATGGATTGATCATAATAATGGATTTGAAACATATTATGGACATATGGCGTCACCAGGTCTTTTCCCACCAGGTGTTGCGGTTGAAAAAGGGGAAGTGATTGGATATGTAGGGGATACTGGAGATACAACAGGTCCACATATTCACTTTGCGATAGAAAAAAATGGAACGCGCGTCAATCCGTGTAATTATTTAGGATGTTAAGATGAAGTTTTATCTTTTAGCAAGTGGTTCTAAAGGAAATTGTTTTGTAGTAAATGATGGAGATTCCACAATCGTAATAGATTGTGGATCTACTATTAAATATCTAAAAAATAGTTTCTCTAAAATAGGAATAGAGTATACAAATATAAATGCGTTGTTTGTAACGCATAATCATAAAGATCATATAGGACAAATTAAGATGTTTAAAAATCAGCGTATTTATAGTCCTTTTTATGTACAAGACATTGAGATTAATTTAATTTATCCGTATGATAAAATTGCGATTGGAGAATTTTTAATTCAAGCGATTCCACTTTCGCATGATGCGAGTGTTACAGTTGGATATATCCTTGAATCAAAAAATGAGAAACTTGTCTATATTACAGATACAGGGTATATACAAGATTCACATTTGCAATATATTGAACATGCGGATTATTATATTGTTGAGAGCAATCATGATGTAGAACTTTTAATGCAATCCAAAAGACCGATGTCTATTAAACATCGCATCTTATCGGATGTAGGTCATTTAAGCAATGAAGATTGTGCACAAATGTTGAGTAAAGTAGTAGGTAGTCGTGCTAAAGAGATTGTCTTAGCGCATATGAGTGAAGAAGCAAATGATCGCAAACTTGCAGCTGAAGTCATATCTACAGTTTTAAAACAGTATCCAAATATTAGACTTAGAGCTGCAGAACAGTTTGAAATTCTTGAAGGAGGGGCTTTATGAATAAGTTAATAGCAGTAGTGATTACGGCTTTGGTTTTAGCAAACATTTATTTATTTACAGAGTTAGGAAATCTTAGAGAAAGTATTGGAAGTACGCAGATTGTTGATAAGGTCACAGTGACTGAATTTGAGTCTGAATTTACATCTGTCGTACAAAAAACAACAAGTAAAGTAGTCGGGGTTGCATCTATCTTAAATGGACAACAAATTTCTACTGGAAGTGGTTCTATTTATCGCGTAGATGAAGATGAAGTGTTGATTATTACAAACAATCATGTTATTGAAAAAGGAAATAAAATCGAAATCTTATTTGCGAATGATAAAGTTGTACAAGGAGAGCTTGTCGGAGCGGATGTATATACGGATATTGCGGTTATAAGATGTGTCGTTGATTTTACAGTTGAAGCAATTCCACTTGGGGATTCTTCTTTAACACAAGTAGGTGAATGGGTATTTGCGGTTGGTAATCCATTGGGATTTGAGTTTTATGGATCGGTATCTCGTGGTGTTATTTCTGGAAAAGATCGTATCATTCCTGTTGATCTAAATGGAGATGGAATTGATGATTGGGACATGATTGTACTTCAAACAGATGCAGCAATTAATCCAGGAAACAGTGGTGGACCACTTGTGAATATGGCTGGTGAAATTATTGGTATGAATACATTAAAATATCAAAGTGATCAAATTGAAGGAATGGGGTTTTCAATTGCAATCAATGAAGTCATCCCTGTTGTAGAGCAAATCGTTGAAAATGGCGAAGTGATTCGTCCATTGCTTGGAATCAGCGCTACAGATATTAATGAGATGCCTTTATATTTTAGAAATAGTTATGGGATTCAAATGGATCAAGAAAATGGATTGTTTGTAACAGATGTAATTTTAAATAGTGCTGCAGATCAAGCGGATATTCAAATAGGTGATATTATTACTTCTTTTGATGAAGTGGAAGTTACAACATTTAAACAATTCCGCAAACAATTATATATGAAAAATATAGGCGATACAGTTGAGATTGAATTTACAAGAGATCAAGAGTTATTTACTGTAACGGTTGTATTGCAATGATAAAAGTTGTAAGCGTTGGCTCTATTAAAGAAAAAGCATTGAAATCATTAATAGAGGAATATAGTAAAAGATTAAAAGGATATACAAAACTTGATTTTATTGAAGTTGCAGATTTAATGACAAATGCGTCTAACTCAGATGCGGAAAATCTACAAATTCTAAAAATTGAAGGAGAGCGTATCTTATCTAAAATCAAAGATCAAGAATATGTTATTGTTTTAGATTTAAAAGGGGTAATGTTGGATAGTGTTGGATTGTCTAAGAAGATACAAGAAATCCAAACATATCATTCATCGGTGATTACATTTGTAATAGGTGGATCACTTGGAACGAGTGAAGCAGTTAAAAAACGCGCAAATTTTAAATGGTTGTTAAGTGATTTAACTTTTCCACATCAAATTGTAAAGCTTTTACTTTTAGAACAAGTATATAGAGCGTATAAGATTAATAACAATGAACCGTATCATAAATAAAAGAGGGAATCTATGAAACAATTTGTATTAAATCAAAAAGAGAAATTAATGTATGAGTGTCATCCAGATTTATTGGCTGTAATGCTTGTAAAGTCAAAGATTTATATTTATGCTACTATATTTTTTGCGCTACTCGCATGGTTTTTCTTATTTGTAATGACAAATAATCCAGTCTTTATGCCTATTATGGTAATTTGTGTTACAGTTTTACTTGTATGTTTATTAAAATTTACATATTTGTTGTTTATTGCGAATCAACAACAAAATAAAAAGAAATATATTATTACGGATGTACGTGTGATGGTTGTTGATAAAAACAATGAAATCTTACAAGAGGTGTTTCACACTAAAATCAAAACAATTCAAATACATAAACTATATGGAGATACAGGTAGTGTTTATTTAAATAAAAAAGAAGAGATGACAAAAAATAGAGTAAAAAAAGTAATTTATACACCCTCTACGATAATTCTTGAAGGTGTAAATTTAAGTAAAGTAAATCAAATTTTGTCTAATTTTCAAAACAAGTCTTAAACACTTAGATTATTTTGTGAAAACATTAATTATTTATGATGTTTCGCAAGTATTTGCTTGAAAGTGGTAAGAAAATAGTCTAATATAAGAGGTAAGAAAGCAGGAGGTTTATATGAAACAAATTTCAGTATTAGTAATTGACCCTGTTGGTTTACATGCTCGTCCAGCAACAGTTGCGGTAAATGCGGCAAGTAAATTCAAAAGTGATGTTAAAGTGTCTTTCAAAGGACGTTCAGTGAACATGAAATCAATTATGGGAGTAATGTCATTAGGAATTCCAACACAATCTGAAATCACAATTACTTGTGAAGGTGAAGATGAGGATGCAGCTATTGTAACAATCGAAGACGTTTTACGTGTTCAAAAAGTTGTGCAATAACAATCAATTAAAAGAAGATAGTATCTTCTTTTTTTCATAAAGGGGAACCAAAAGTATGAATCAAAAATATCAACACTGGCTAAATCATGAAAATTTAGATCCAGAACTAAAAAAAGAATTATTAAGTATGGATGAAACACAAATCAATGATGCGTTTTATACAAATGTTGAATTTGGAACAGCAGGCATGAGGGGATTGTTGGGTCCTGGGTGTAACAGATTAAACATCTATACAATTAGAAAAGCAAATGTAGCATTTGCTGAATATATATGCAGTGTCTCTAAAAAGGCAATGCAACAAGGCGTAGCAATTGCGTATGACAATCGTTATATGTCTAAGGAGTTCGCTTTAGAGTCCGCAAGAGTACTTGCTATGTACAATATTAAAGCGTATGTGTTTGAAAGTTTAAGACCAACACCAGAACTTTCTTTTGCAGTGAGACATTTAAAATGTTTTGGTGGGATTGTAATTACAGCGTCACATAATCCAAAAGAATATAATGGGTATAAATTATATGATGAACATGGATGTCAATTGGTTCCAAGCATCGTTCAAAAAGTGATCGATGGTGTGAATAAAATTGAGGATGAACTTGCGATTGAAGTTACTTTAACATCAGATCAAGCGTTATTAATTGAAGAAATCGCTGAAAATATTGATAAAGCTTATTATGAAGAAGTATTAAATATTCAAATGCGTAATCAAGATAAATCAAATTTAAGAATCGTATTTACACCACAACATGGAACAGCAAATATTCCTGTAAGAGAAGTCTTAACAAAAGCAGGGTATCACTTGATTTGTGTAGAACCGCAATGTAGTCCGGATCCTGCATTTTCAAATACAGTAACACCAAATCCTGAAGATAAAGCAGCGTATACATTAGCGATTGAATATGCGAAAAAACACCAAGCGCATATCGTGCTTGCGTGTGATCCGGATGCGGATCGTGTAGGTGTAGTTGTAAAACACGAAGACGATTATATTTTAATGACAGGAAATCAAACAGGTTCTGTACTTTTATCATATTTATTTGAAACACGTAAACAACAAAATATCACGGATGTGCATCCTGTTATTTTCAATACAGTCGTTACAAGTGATTTAGGAGAAAAAATCGCATCTTCTTATTGTGTGGAAACAGAAAAAACACTGACAGGTTTTAAATTTATTGGTGAGAAAATTGCGAAATATGAAGTAAATAATGAGAAGCAATTTGTTTTTGGATATGAAGAGAGCTATGGTTATTTAATTAAACCGTTTGTAAGAGATAAAGATGCAATTCAGGCGTGTTTATTTATTGCTGAAGCAGCGAATTATTATTTATCAATTGGAAAAACATTGTGGGATGTGTTGAATGATTTATATAAACAACATGGGTATTATTTAGAATCACAAACATCTTTAACTTTAAAAGGACAACAAGGGCAAAATCAAATTAAGGAAATTATAAAATCATTTATTGAATCTAATATTCAAGAGATTGCTTCTTATAAAGTCGTTAAGTTTGAAAATTTTAAAGACTCAGTTGTTGTAGAAAATAATAAAGTATCTGAATTAGACTTTCCAAAATCTGATGTATTAAAATTCTATTTAGAAGAAGGAAGTTGGGTAGCGGTGCGTCCAAGTGGAACAGAGCCAAAATGTAAGTTTTACTATTGTATAGTGGGGACAAGCACACAAGATACAAAAGAAAAAACAGAAAAGATTCAAAAATCAATTGATGAAATGGTTGGAAAGATACTAGGGTAGTATGAATTTAAAGACAAAGAGATTAAGTATTAATAAACCATGTAGCGAGGATGCACTAGAGTATATACAAATTAGAAATAGTGCATCTGTATTAGAGTTTAACCCAATGCGTGAAATTACAGTGGATGAAGCATTGATTGAATTTAAAAATGAAAATATGTATGTAATAAAATTAAATGATGTGGTAATTGGTGCGATTTTTATTAATAAAGATTCACTAAGATTTTATGATAAAACAATTGAATTGGCATATTTTTTAGATAAGAACTACGCAAGATGTGGGTATATGAGTGAAGCGGTATATGCAGTCATGGATGAATTGTATCTGAATCAAAATATTGAAATCATTACAGTGCGTGTTTTTGCGAAAAATACGGCATCTCTTGAAATGGTTAAAAAACTTGGGTTTACACAAGAAGGGTATTTAAGAAAATGTGTTTGGTATAATGAAACACTATGGGATGATACTTTACACTCAATGACAAAACAAGAATATATTGAAAAAGCAAGTAAATAAAAAGCGGATAATATGTAAAGTGGGGGACTTTTTATGTTAAATGAATCAATGTTGGATGCGTTTTTTTCTGGACATAGTCTGGAAGCTTATAAAATATTTGGTGCGCATTTTTGTTATGAAAAATGTAATGGTGTAAGATTTACACTGCATGCACCTAATGCACGTAGTGTGCAAATAATCGGTACATTTAATGGGTGGAATGGACAAAATCACTATCTTACGCCAACTGGAAAGTATGGTGTTTTTAGCATATTCATACCAAATGTAAAAGAATGGGATATGTATAAATATGTAATAGAGGATCAGTTTGGTAATTATAAAGAAAAGTCTGATCCATATGCTTTTTATAGTGAACTTAGACCAAAGACTACATCTGTAGTTGTGAATTTAGATCAGTATCGATGGGAAGATCAATTATGGATGTCTAATCGTAAAAAAGATTTTTCTAAACCAATGAATATTTATGAAGTACATCTTGGAAGTTGGAGACTTGAAAATGGTGAATTTTTGACATATGAAGAGTTAGCGAAGCAGTTGGTTGGATATTGTAAAGAAAATGGATATACGCATATTGAAATGATGCCTGTGAGTGAACATCCGTTTGATGGAAGCTGGGGATATCAAACAAGTGGATATTATAGTTGTACAAGTCGATATGGTAGTCCCTATCAATTAATGTACTTTATAGAAGAATGTCATCATAATGGAATTGGTGTCATCATGGATTTTGTACCAGTACATTTTGTAAAAGATGAATTTGGATTAAGTTATTTTGATGGGACACCTCTTTATGAATATGCGGATGAAGAAAATGCATTTAGTGAGTGGGGTACAAAAAACTTTGACTTGTGGAAAGAGGATGTAAGAAGTTTCTTAATGTCATCTGTTGCGTTTTGGATTGAAAAGTATCATATAGATGGAATCAGAGTAGATGCGGTAAGCAATATGATTTATTGGTCAGGAAATGCTACACGTGGTGTAAATGAAGGGGCGATATCATTTATTAAGAGAATGAATCATAACTTAAATAAGCAATATCCGAGTGTATATTTGATAGCGGAAGATTCAAGTTCTTATCCGAATGTGACAAAATCAGTATTAGAAGATGGTTTAGGATTTGATTATAAATGGGATTTAGGTTGGATGAATGATACGCTTAAATATTTAGAAACGGACTTTATGTATCGTGTACATCATCATCATGATTTAACGTTTTCGATGGCATATAATTACTCTGAGAGATTTATTTTACCTTTATCGCATGATGAAGTGGTACATGGAAAAAAGTCAATTATTGATAAAATGTTTGGATCATATACACAAAAATTTGCGCAGGCGAAACTGTTGTATTTATATCAATATACGCATCCTGGAAAGAAGTTAAATTTCATGGGAAATGAAATTGGGCATTTTAGAGAGTGGGATGAATTGAAAGAGATGGATTGGTTTTTATTAAATTATGATACACATCATACATTCGCAAGATATATGAAAGATTTATCGCATGTGTATAAAGCACATAGTGCACTTTATAGATATGATCATTCGTATAAAGGGTTTAGATGGATTGATGCGGATAATATGAAGGATTCTATTTATAGCTATTATCGTGAAGATGAAAGAAGTATTATGGTTGTGGTTTTAAATATGAGTAATGAATCGTATGAAACGTATGATATTGGAGTTCCAATTGATGGGGTGTATACAGAGATAATAAATACGGAAAAAGATATCTATCATGGATGTAATATGTGTAACTATACACCTATTCAAGCACAGAAGGCGTCAATCCATAATTTATCTTATAAATTAACAACTAGAATTGCTCCACTTTCTGGAATATTGTTTGAAGTGATGAAATAAGCGAGGTAAATAAGATGTTTAAAAATAAAAAACAGTTTATTCAAGACTATAAAAAACGTATAGAAGAAGGATATGGGAGAACACTTCAACAAGCACATATTACGGAAAGGTATATGATACTTGGGGATATGGTAAGAGATTATGCGAGTGTGCATTGGAAAGAAACTAAAATGCATATTGCACAAAACCAACAAAAACAAATGTATTATTTTTCAATGGAGTTTTTAATTGGTAGATTACTTACAAACAATTTAATGAACTTAGGAATTTATGACATTGTAAAAGAAGGATTAGATGAGTTGGGGATTGATATCAATGAACTTGAAAACCTTGAATCAGATGCAGGACTTGGCAATGGTGGTCTAGGACGTCTTGCAGCTTGTTTTTTAGATTCATTGGCATCTCTTTCACTTCCAGGGCATGGAAATTGTATTCGATATCAATATGGTTTGTTTAAACAAAAAATACTTGATGGATATCAAGTAGAAGTTCCAGATCAGTGGATGTCGATTGCGAATGTGTGGGAAGTAAGAAAACCAAAACATGCGATTGATGTGAAGTTTTGGGGTCATATAGAATCTCACACAGATGAAAATAATAATCTTGTATTTGAACATAAAGATGCGTTTGTAATAAAGGCAGTTCCATATGATATGCCAATAGTAGGAAGTCATACAGATACTGTAAATAGCTTGCGCTTATGGAATGCGGAGGCTGCGGATTGTATTTCTCATAAAAGAGATTTTAGAGAATATATTTCCCAGGTAAATGAGATTTGTTCAAATGTCTATCCAGATGATAGTACAGAAAAAGGTAAATATTTACGTATTAAGCAACAATACTTCTTTGTCTGTGCTGGAATAGGTGCAATTGTAAAAGCGCATTTAAGAGTATATGGAACGATGGACAACTTCCATGAAAAAGTTGTTATTCAATTAAATGATACACATCCTACGCTTGCGATTGCAGAGTTGATGCGTATATTAATGGATGAGTATCGCTATAGTTGGCAGGATGCATGGAATATTGTCACACAGACAATGGCATATACAAATCATACAGTATTGGCAGAGGCACTTGAGAAATGGTCTGTTCATTCTATACAAACACTCTTACCTCGAATTTATATGATTATTGAAGAAATCAACAGACGTTGGGTAAATGAAGTAAATGAGGTTGTGAAGGACCATGGAAAAAGCTATAACATGGCAATTATTAAAGATGGATACATTCATATGGCACATTTAGCGATTGTAGGAAGTTTTAGTGTAAATGGGGTTGCGAAATTGCATACTGATATATTAAAAACAAGTGTAATGAAAGATTTTAATGAATATTTCGCATTGAAATTTAATAATAAAACAAATGGTATTACACATAGAAGATGGTTGGTTTATTCAAATCCTCAACTTAAAGCATTACTAAAAAAGACAATCGGAGAAAAATATATAAAAGAGCCTATCTTATTAAATAAGCTATTGAAGTATAAAGAGGATCCTTGTGTACAGGAAGAATTTAATCAAGTAAAAAGACAAAGAAAAGAAATACTTGCGCAGTACATTAAAAAAGAATTGGATATAGATGTAGATGTGAATTCAATATTTGATGTTCAAGCAAAAAGGTTGCATGGATATAAACGTCAGTTATTAAATGTATTGCATATTATTTATTTATATCAAAAAATGAAGGAAGATGATTCATTTAGAATCTATCCGCGTACATTTATTTTTGCGGCAAAAGCAGCACCTTCTTATCACTTTGCGAAGATGGTTATTAAATTAATACATGATATAGCAAAAGTAATAAACTCAGATGAAGAGGTAAATCAATATCTTAAAGTCGTATTTATTCCAAATTACAATGTAAGTGTAGCGGAAATTTTGATGAATGCAGCGGATGTATCTGAGCAAATTTCAACCGCTGGTAAAGAAGCAAGTGGTACTGGAAACATGAAGTTTATGATGAACGGTGCTTTGACACTTGGGACACTTGATGGAGCAAATGTAGAAATACATGAACTTGTGACAAGTGAAAATGATGTGATTTTCGGATTAACAGCAGATGAAGTAGAAGAAAAGAAAAAAACATATGATGCATGGAAAGTGTACAATAAAAATGTACGTCTAAAAAAAGTAGTAGATTCTTTAATGGATACAACCTTTAATGAAAATGAAGAGGAATATAAAGTGATCTTTGATGCACTGTTATATCAAAATGACGAGTACTTGGTTTTAGAAGATTTCGCAAGTTACGCAAAAGCGCAAGCAAAAGTGGAAAGACTTTATTTAGATCAATCAAATTGGGCTAAAATGATGCTTGTGAATATCGCAATGTCTGGATTTTTCTCAAGCGATCGTACAATTCAACAATATGCCAATGAAATTTGGAATATTCAAAAAGTAAATTAAACAAAAATGTAGGGTATATACCCTACATTTTATTGGAATAACATTGAAAGAAAAGTATCATTTTTTCTGTTTTTTATGCTATACTTTTTAGGCGAGCGAAAAAAAGTATTACGCAAAAATATAGCAAAATGAAGGGAGTAAAATGTTATTGATACACAACAATAACAAGCAACTTTAGGAGGATTGAAAATCAATGAAAACAAAAATAAAGAAACTGCTTGCAACAGTGCTTTCTGTTGCAATGCTTTTCAGCACAATACAATTGAATGTATTTGCGGAGCAAAGTACATCACAAGACAGTGAAATTATAACAGCGATTGCTCCGCTAAAAACAACGAGGGAAGAAATAACAGTGGGCAGTGCGGACTTACCGACACTCCCTGAAGAATTGACAGTGACCCTTACGACCACAACGTGGGAAAAAGTGGAAACAACAGCAGAAATATCCGTGGCTGTGGAGTGGACATTGGCAAAGGGAGAAACATTTTCTACTGAAAAAGAGGCTGAATTTGTCTATACAGCAAAACTGATAGACGATACACTAACTATTGATGATAGCATCACTATGCCTACTTTAACGGTGGGAGTGGTAAATGCAAATACCGATGAGAACAGGAACATAATAACGGATATACAGCCTGTACAAAATCAGACAATAAGAAGATCGGTTGATGTTGGTGCTTTTACAGTAACGGGTGGAAACATCGGTACAGATTACATGTATGAAAATGGCATTTTAAAAATTAAAACAGAAACGTCTTTAACAATCGCAAACATAGACCCAAATACAGCTACAAGCGATAGAATTGTTGCAGAAAGCAATGTTGCAAATCTTATCCTAAACGGAGTGAACATCAAGGCAGGTGGTAATTTTCCAGTAGCTTTTGAGGTTTGGAATACAGCAAACATCACTCTTGCAGATGGTACAACAAACACTTTAGAAAGTGGAAAAAACTGGGCTGGTTTACAAGTTATAGAAGGTAAAACTGTGACCATAGGTGGCAAAGGTACATTAACCGCAACTGGTGGAGAGAATGGTGCAGGTATCGGTGGTGGTAATGAAAGAAACAGCGGTAATATCACAATTTCTGATGGTACAGTTAACGCGATAAGTGGATACGGTGGTGCAGGTATCGGAGGTGGCAAGTTAGGTCATGGTGGTACCATCAAAATCTCTGGTGGTACAGTTACCGCAAATAGTCTACGCGCCGGATCAGGCATAGGCGGTGGTTATTTAGGCGATGGTGATAGTATCACAATTTCTGGTGGTACAGTTAATGCAAGTAGCAAATACTATGGCGCAGGTATCGGAGGTGGCCAATTAGGGCATGGTGGTGATATCACAATCTCTGGTGGTATAGTTAATGCAAATTGCGAATACTATGGCGCAGGTATCGGCGGTGGTGAAAAAGGTAATGGTGGTAATATTACAATCTCTGGCACAGCAAATGTAAATACAAAAGGAAACGCAGGCATAGGTGGTGGAAAAAGTGGCCTTGGTGCTGAAATTAGTATAACTGATGCGCCAACAATCATAGCTACAGGTGCTGCAAATTACATCGGCTTACATGATACTAACGGCATTATCATTTCGAGTACACTTCTATATGCTGATAGTTATATACCAATATATGACGGCACATCATTTACAACAGGTAATGGTTCAAGTGTAATTTTTAAAAATCAATATGTAAGAGTTATACCAGTAGTGAGTAAATATACACTTATTATTAATAATGGTTCCGGTGATGGCGTGTATGCAGAGGGTGCAATTGTAAATATCACAGCAGACGCAGCGCCAAAAGGACAACAGTTTAAAAACTGGACATCTAATAACAGCGGGACATTTGCGGATAGTACAAGTGCAACAACTACATTCACAATGCCAAACGGTGCAACAACTGTAACTGCAAATTATGAAGATACATTAGTAAGCTCTATCAAAATAAAATCAACAAATCATAAAACAGAGTACTTTGTTGATAATAGTTTAGATGTTACAAATCTTGAGATTACAGTAACATATTCAGATGGTTCAACAGAAGATATAGCTGTATCAGCTGATATGGTAACAGGCTTTAACAGCAGCGCAGCAGTAAATAACCAGCAGCTCATTATCTCTTATGAGGGAAAAAACACAAGTTATACTGTGAATATTGTGGAAGCACCTATATACGATTTACTTGTAGAAGGTGGTTTGTTTGGTGAAGATTACCTTTATGAAAATGGTGTTTTAAGTATTCAAACTGACACACCATTAATAATCAAAAATGCTGATATAAATACAGCTACAAGTGACAGAATTGTTACAAAAAGCGCAGTAGCGAACATTACTCTAAACGGTGTAAACATAAGTGCAGGTGGTAGTTTTCCAGTAGCTTTTGAGGTTTGGAATACAGCAAACATCACTCTTGCAGATGGCACAACAAACACTTTAAAAAGTGGAGAAAACTGGGCTGGTTTACAAGTTATAGAAGGTAAAACTGTAACCATAGGTGGAAAAGGTACATTAATTGCAACTGGTGTATACCGTGGTGCAGGCATAGGCGGTAGTTATGAAAACAACGGTGGTAATATCAAGATCTATGATGCTACAGTTAATGCAACTGGTGGAAGCGGTGGAGCAGGTATAGGTGGTGGATATGGAGGTAACGGTGGTAATGTTGAAATATCTGGCACTGCAAATGTAACCGCAACTAGTGTGAAAAATGCCGCAGGTATAGGTGGTGGCAATTCTGGAGCAGGTGGTAATATCACAATCTCTGGTGGTACAGTAACCGCAACCGGTGGAAGCAACAGCGCGGGCATAGGTGGTTCTGATGGGGCTAAAGGTGGTACAGTTAATATAATCGACGGCGAAGTAAACGCAAAAGGTGGCAGTGGCGGAGCAGGAATCGGTAGTGGTTATGAAGGCAATAGCGCTAATATTACAATCTCTGGAGGTACAGTAACCGCAACTGGTGGAAACAGTGGAGCAGGCATAGGCGGCGGTAGGAGAGACGGCGCTAAAGTTACAATCTCTGGAGGTACAGTAACCGCAACTGGTGGATACAATGGAGCAGGTATAGGTGGTGGATATGAAGGTAACGGTGGTAATGTTGAAATATCGGACACTGCAAATGTAACCGCAATTGGTGGACACTATAGCGCAGGAATCGGTGGCGGCCAAAAAGGCGGTGGCGGTAAAGTCACAATCTCTGGAGGTACAGTAACAGCATCTAGTACGAAACTTGGCACAGGAATCGGTGGCGGTTATAATTATAACGGTGTAGGTGCTGAAATAACAATAACGGGAGCACCTACAGTGATAGCCACTGGCGCAGAAAATCAAATCGCATTACATGACACTAATGGCATTATTATTTCAGGCTCACTGCAATATGCTCAGAGTACAACTGCAATAACTGATAGTACAACATTTACAACTGGTAATGGATTAAGTGTAATTTTTAATAATAGGTATGCGAAAGTTATGCCAGCAGATGATCCAATCACAACATATGAATTAGCTGTTACAAATGGTACAGGTAGTGGTAAATATGCAGAGGGAACAATTGTAAATATCACAGCAAATGCAGCACCAAAAGGACAACAGTTCAAAAACTGGACATCTAATAACAGTGGTATATTTGCAGATAATACAAGAGCAACAACTACATTCACAATGCCAAACGGTGCAACAACTGTAACTGCGAATTATGAAGATGTTCCAGTATCAATCACAAGTGTTTCAGTAAATCCTACAAGTGAAAGCGTACAAAAAGGAGCTACAAAAAGTTTCAAAGCAGTGGTAACAGGTACAGGTGATTTTGATGATGCTGTAATTTGGAGTGTAACAGGTGGAACAAGCGCGACTACGATAGACACAAATGGTTTATTAACAGTAGATGTGAGTGAAACAGCGACAAGTTTAACAGTTACAGCCACTGCAAATGCAGATAGAACAAAATCAGCAACAGCAACTGTAACTATTACAGATATTCCTGTAGCAAATCACACAATAACAGCAAGTGCAGGAACAAACGGTTCAATTTCACCAAGTGGTAATGTGAGTGTAAATGACGGTGACAATCAAACATTTATTTTCACTCCAGATGCAGGTTATGAAGTTGATACTGTAACAGTTAATGGAAGTGCAGTTGCAAAAGCAAATAGTTATACTTTTGATAATGTATCAACAAATCATACTATTAACGTTACATTCAAAGGAATGGAAGCTGTAATCATACCACAAGAGATTAGCTATGCTAACACTACCATTATAAAAACTGAGGGTGATGGTGTATTCACAAACCTACTAACCCAAACAATAGTGAATGGAAATATTTCTTACGAAAGCAGTAATCCAAAAGTTGCATTGGTAAATGACAACGGTGAAGTTACAATTGTTGGTGTTGGTACAGCGACAATTACGGCAACAGCTGAAAAAACTGCTACACACAGTGAAGCTACTATAAGTTATGCATTAACTGTAAACACAGGTGAAGTGAATGTCGACAAAAATGAAGTCACTATTTTTGATGCGGACTTTAAAGATCTTCTAGATGTAAAAATCACAATTGGTAGTGATACTACCGTATTAAAAAGAGATGGTAAATATCTAATAGGTTACACAGATTACACTTTCAATAATGGAAAAATAGGGGAAGTGAACCCAGGAAGCATTGAAATTACACTCTACAAAGAATTCATTGCAACTCTACCAGAAGGTGGATATTCATTGGCGATTACTACAATAGGTGGAACATCAGATGGAATAATCACTGGTACAATTCCTGCAAAATATGATGTAGGCGGACATGGAAATCCACAAACAAGTGTAAAATTAGAAGATATAAAACCTTCAGACTGGGTCTATAACTATGTGAATGATATAGTGGATAAAGGCTTATTTGCGGGAAAATATGCCACAACTTTCTCATCTAAAGACAACCTAATGAAAGTTGAGATGGCTACAATTCTTTCATAATTTACAGAATTCAAATAATTTTAAAAAGAAATTCATAAAAAAATGCGGTGAGAGTAAATCTCATCGCATTTTTAATATAAGGAAAGCGAATGATACAGATCAGATAGCATGATTTTGCGAGTATAAATTTCAAGATTGGCAAGGGTTAGATATTCTACATACCCTTCTATATCAATGTGTAGTTTCAGTTTCTACAAGGTTAATTGTTAAAAATTTTTTTTCAAATCAAATTTGATACTCTAATGATAGACTATTGATGATTAATATAGTGTTAAATAGATTATAAACATAATTTATTTAAGGAATGACCAACATTATTAAATTTCTATAATAAAGAGAAATTCTATTCAATAATTGTAAGTGTAGGCCATATAAAATCTACTTGTTTATCATAAACATAAGCTTCCTTTACAAGATGGAGTGGGTTTTCCATTAATGAATATGCTGGAAGCCCCATACTGTTTGTGAAAGGACCTGCATTGTATAGCATAGAAGCGTCATACCCATATTGAATTAAAAGATTCATAAGATAACTAGCTTCTACTCCTGCGGTCGACATAAAGATAATGTTTTTATCTTTAGGGAAGAGTCTTGTTAAGTAAAATTCTGATTCCTCATAATTTGAAATAAAACTGCCCACATCCCCAAGTCCGGTTTTTAAAGTATTGTCATCATTAAAAAATTTGTCCATTGTAAATAAAACATTTTCTTTAAAAGAATAGTCTACAAGTAATCCATAAAATGGAATATTTACAAACCCAGCAATATGTCCTTCTTGTTGGAATTGTTGGGTACTTCTTGTATCAACGTAGTATGTATCTTCTCTAAATAAATAAGAATCAATATTTAAAGTTGTAATAGGCGACTCACTCATTAATACACTTGTAGGAAGTTCTTTATTTGGAAGTGTTGTATTTGTATTTGTTTGTACAGTACAACCTTGTAATAAAATCAAAGCAGATAAAGTAAAAAGCAATTTTTTCATAGTTACTCTCCAATGTAGTTAAATTCTTTAATGTTTATAGATAAATCTGTTTCAATAATATTATCTTTTAAACTTTCAGATAGATGTAGTATTAAAGAATCATCTTGACTTTCCACAAATAAAAATTCAATTTCCATATCATAGGCCTCTTCAAATGTGTGAATCATATCAATTGCTTCTTCAAGTGGTAAACTAAATAAAACAGTAGATAAAGCATCTAAAACTGTGCTGTTTTTATCACTGATTATAGAAACAGATTGGTAATAGTTTTCACTTTTACCTGTGTGTGGGTTGATTAAGTGGTGGTGTAGTTGTTGTGTTTTCTCGTCGATAAAATATTTGTTTTCACTGCCAGATGTAGACATCATATAAGTTTCATCAAATTTTAATAAAACTAAATTTTGCCCAAAGTGAAATGGATAGGAAATAGAGACAACCCAATATGGTTTTATATCATCTAGCATTGTACCTGCGGTAGAACTTCTTCCAAGGTCTAATAAGAAGCTTGTATTTGCTTCAGATAAGTAAGGTGTGATTTGATCAATCGCATAGCCTTTAGCGATTGCGCCGATACTTAATTGTGGATGTACACACTCATTGTAAGGTTTAATAGTGACAGTTTGATTGGTTTGATCAAGAACAATGTATTGATCAATTACTTCATAGCCAATAACGCAGCTTTGTGCTTGATCTATTAAAGTTTGATCAGGTAGTGTATTCTCTGTTGGATAGAATGAATATAAAGGATTATATAACTCATATAATTCAAAGATTGTAGGATTATAGTATCCTTTGCTTAACTTTGTGATTTCAAGTGAATCTTGCAACAAAGAAAATAAATCATCAGAAACGGCTATTGGTGTATTGGTAGGTGTTTCATTTATTGTTTTTATATTGTTGTAACCTTCAAACGTTTGAAATCCATCAATCTCCTTATGAAGCGAATCGACTAAATCATAAAGTCCATCATAATATGTTTCAATTACACCTTCTTTATATGTTGTAAAATAAATATCTGTTGTACCAAGGGGTGGTACCTCTTTCCCTTCTGCATCATAAATATAGTGTAATGGTGTTCTAATAGATTCTGGTTGTGTTTGTTCTGTTGTGCATCCACTTAATATAAGTAGGAAAATTAATATTTTTTTCATATTTTAATTATATCACATTCATTTTAAAAAATAATTTATAGAAATATAATTGTAATTTATATATGTGAATGATAAAATGTAAGTACATTGATAATAAATTATCAATCAAGAAAACAGGAGGGAAATATGTCTAAAATTTTTAAGCTATGCCTTGTCTTTGTTTTATTGTTTACGATGATTGGGTGTAGCACTGAACCTGAAACAGAAACATCAGATATGGATGTACCATGTGTTGGAGAACCAGGTGAAATCACATTAGAAAATGTAAATGAGTTTTTAAACAATAGTGCTGATATGGGGTCAGGATCGATTGCGAATGTCGTTGCTGTAATCCCAATTAACCACGTGGATGGACCACGTAATGAATCAGCGTTTTATGCATTTGTTAACTTTAAGTATGTAGCACGTGATTATATCAAATATCAAGTGACGTACTTGTCTTGTACGTGTAGATCGGCAGATGTAAATTATTGGTCTACAGCGTATGTTGAACTGTCTTTACCAACAAGTAATGACATCAATGATTCAACTGTTCGTTATTTATCATTTGATCAAGATTCAACTGGTAAATATACAGCGGGATTCTGGGGAGATAGTAATCCTACACCTGCTGGCGCAACATATGAAGATTTTAAAGAAGAATATATTCCATTCTTTATTGATAAAACTTATGCTGAAATAAGTCCATTAAGTGTAATGGAAGATATTGATTTAGCAGAATATCAAATGGGTGAATCAAGAGAAACGTATACATTAGATACATTCTCAGGATCCTCTGTGTCTACAAATAATATTATTCGAATGTTGAATGCAACATTTGAATATCACATGACGGATGAATTTTTTCAATAACACACTTTAGAAAGGAAAATAATATGAAAAAACTTTTATTAATCTTAGTAGCGACACTCATGCTTGCAGGATGTAGTTCAGCACCTGCTCAAAAAACAGATGAAGAATTAATGGCAGAAGGATGGGTAAAAGATCCACTAAATAATGGATATACAATGAATATGGAACTTCCTGCACCTCAGGATACATCAAAAATGTATAAGCCTACACAGGATGGAGATGAAGTAGCATGTCCTGTGGGTGAATTTAATACAGCGTGTTCTTCCATTAATGTAGATAATTTATATGAATACTTAAGTGTTGAAGATGCAGTTTATATTGATTTAAGAGATTATTCTGATTATGTTATGAAACATTTAAAAAACTTTGAAGTTATTCCATATTTTGGACTAATTTATAATGCGGAAGCTGGAACAGATGGGAAACCTCAATTATATAAAGGGGATGTAACAGATCCTGTTGCGGTATATGAGGAAAGTGATGCAATTTTAAATACACTATTCCCAAAAGATAAGACAATATTCTTAATGTGTCAAAGTGGAGGTCGTGTTGTAAATATGATGAAACTTTTAGAAGCTAAAGGATATGATATGAGTAAGATTTATAATGTAGGTGGTATGGGCCAATATACAGCAAGTGAATATCGTCCATACATTACAGATTCTGCTGAGTTACAAGTAAGTACTGAGTATTCAGTAATGGGAACAATGGTTGAACAATAAATGAAAAGGGAAGCAATTCCCTTTTTGTTATGAGAGGTTTGCTTGCGAAAAGTGAATAATTTTTGTATACTGTTGATAAACCTATGAGTAGAAGAGTAATGAAAAAAAAGCACAGTAGAGAAAAACTGAAGTGGTGAAAAGTTTGGCTGATTTTAATGAAATGCATCTATGAGGGAACATTTGATAAGTAGGATGTGACGTAAATCGGCGTTAACGATTAAAAGCGGACGAATCGATCAAGTAAAGTGGAACCACGCAGTAGCGTCTTTACATGACGTTTTTTTATTTTCAGGAGGTAAGAAGATGAAATTATATAATAGTATGACAAATAAAATAGAAGAGTTTATTCCATTACATGAAGGGAAAGTAAATATGTATGTATGTGGACCAACTGTTTACAATCATGCACATATTGGAAATGCAAGACCAATTATTGTTTTTGATACGTTAAGAAGAGTATTTGAAGCAACAGGATATGAGGTTAAATTTGTATCAAACTTCACAGATGTAGATGATAAAATCATTAATAAAGCAAAAGAGGAAGGGTTAGCGGAGAGTGTAATTTCAAATCGTTACATTGAAGCATATCAAGCAGTAAGACAAAGTCTAAATACATTAGGTTTAACAAGCGTACCTAAAGTTACAGAAACGATGGATGAAATCATTGAGTTTATTGAAAAACTTGTAGAATTAGAATATGCCTATGTTGTAGACGGGGATGTTTATTTTAGAGTTGATAAAATAAAAGCGTATGGTCAATTATCTAAACAAAACCTAGAAGACTTACAAGCGGGGGCACGTATTGAAAGCAATCATAAAAAAGAAAATCCGTTTGATTTTGCCCTTTGGAAAACAACAGAAACAGGAATAAAGTGGAATACACCATGGGGTGAAGGAAGACCTGGATGGCATACAGAATGTGTCGTTATGATTGATAAAGAGTTTAATCATGAAATGATTGATATTCATGCAGGGGGAATGGATTTAAAATTCCCACACCATGAAAATGAAATCGCTCAATCTGAAGCTGTATTTCATCATCCAATAGCGAAGTATTGGTTACATAATGGAATGTTAAATATTGATGGAGAAAAAATGAGTAAATCATTGGGGAATGTTTTATGGGCGAAAGATGTTATTGAAAGACTTGGAAGTGATATAACACGTTGGTTAATGTTATCCGTTTTATATCGCGCTCCTTTAAATATTAGTGAAGAAGCAATTGAACAGGCAAAAGCAGAATTGAATAAAGTGTATTTATCTTTAAATCAAGCTTCGATTAAAGCACAGCTATTGTGTATGCAATTGGGGGTTGTAGAAGATATTGAAACAATGAAACCTTTTATTGATGCAATGGAAGATGATTTAAATACACCAAATGCATATAAAGAAATTTTTGAAGTTGTGAAGAAATTGAATCAAGCGTTACGTCAAAGAGAGTTGGATTGGGTGAATATTCAAAAATACTATGGTTCTCTTATAAAGATGCTTGAGATTTTAGGAATTATTTATATTGGGAAAGTATTATCAGATTCTGATTTTGAAATGTTTGAAAACTGGAATGCTGCAAAGGCTGAAAAGAATTTTGATAAGGCAGATGAGTATCGTGCTATATTGGCTGAAAGAGGTTTAGTTTAATGCAAGCTAAAGAACTTTCAGGAAGTACGCTTGCTTATTTAGGGGATGCTGTTTTATCTTTAATGGTAAGAGAGTATCTTGTAGAGCTTGGTTATACAAAAGCAAAAGACTTACAAGAAAAAAGCATTCGCTTTGTAAGTGCAAAAGCACAGGCAAGAATTATTGAAATAATGCTTGAAAATGGGTTTATGGATGAAGTTGAAATGATGATGTATCTAAGAGGAAGAAATCATAAAAGTGGAAGTATTCCTAAAAATACGGATGTGATTATATATCGAAAAGCAACTGGATTTGAATCTGTTTGGGGATATTGGTATATCACAAAAAATCAAAGACGCTTAGAGGAATGTTTCGAGCTTATGAAACAAAATATTGAGATTCGCTAAGGACGAATGTGAGACGAAAGAGGAAATAAAATATGGCACAATATATATATGGAAAAAACGTTGTAAAACAAATATTAAAAGAACGTAAGAAAGTGCATGAATTAATTTTACTGGAACATGCCTCATCTAAAGAAATGATCTCATTAGCGAATGCTCATCACTACAAATACAGATTGAGTAATAGAAAAGAAATGGATCGTTTAGTGGGGGATAATCATCAGGGGGTGATTGCGGTAATTGATGATTTTAAGACATTTAGCGTAGATGAAATTATTCAATCGATTCCGCAAGGTAAAGTACCATTGCTTGTAATGTTAGACGGACTGGAAGATCCACATAATTTAGGGGCGATTTTAAGAACGTGTGATGCGATAGGTGTAGATGGTGTTATTATTGGAAAACATCGTTCTGTTGGTTTGACGGCTACGGTTGCGAAAGTATCTACAGGAGCAATTGATACAGTAAAAGTGGCACAAGTCACGAATTTAACACAAACACTAAAAACACTGAAACAACAAGGATATTGGGTTTGTGGTGCAGATAGTGAGAAAGCGCAAGACTATCGATTGGTTAAATATGATATGCCACTTGTCTTAGTAATTGGATCTGAGGGATTTGGATTAAGTCGTTTAGTGAAGGAAAATTGTGACTTTAGTGTAAAACTTCCAATGGTAGGGAAAGTATCTTCATTGAATGCTTCGGTTGCCACCGCAGTTCTTTTATATCAAATTTATAACCAACGTTTCCCATTATAGAGAGGGGAATGCTATGTGCAGGTGAGTGCAAATGATTATGAATTAATTTATCTTTATCTTCAAAAAATTGATGAGGCAGCAGAGGAATTGGTAAAACGATACAATGTTGTTATTAAAGGTAAGATTAGTAAAAAACTACAGAATTATCGTCCGTTATTATCGGATAAGGATGAGCTTTATCAAGAAGGATTGATTGCATTGTTAGATGCGATTTCAAGTTATCAGGAAGATAAGAATGTTCCGTTTTATTATTTTGCATCACTATGTATTGAGTGTTCATTAAGATCTTGTATGAAAAAATATTCTACAAGCAGTGCTTATTTTTTTTCTAGTTGCATATCTTTGGATATGGCAATTAACGAAACAGAAGGACTCTATTTCTATGATGTGGTAGAGGATAAAATACTTCAAAGTGCACTTAACTTTAGTGAAGAAGGCATATATGGTAAATTAATATTGAATGATTTAAAGCGAAATCTATCAGAGTTTGAATATAAAATTATGATGATGCGCTCGCAAGGATATAAGTATGATGAAATTGCAGAAGTGTTTCATACAACAAAGAAGAAGGTAGATAATACAATACATCGTGCTAGAATGAAGATGTCGGATTTGAAGAGGAAATCTTGATTTAAGCCTTTGTTTATACAGTGTGCTTATTTTTATATCATTGACTATATAAAATGTTTATGATAAAGTTAATAAGCAAAGCGGGGTGTTTTTTTCATGGCAGAGAAAAGTAATAAAGTAATACTTACTTGCACTGTATGTCTTTCGAGAAATTATACGACAACGCGCAATAAAGTAAATCAAAACGAACGATTAGAATTAAAGAAATTTTGTAAGAAGTGTGCTGAACATACAGTACATAAAGAAACAAAATAGGAGGATAGCCTATGAAATGGTTTAGTATTGAAGGAGTTTCAAAAGAAGCAAAAAAAGTAAGATGGCCAAATAGCAAAGAAATGGCTAAACATTCAACTACAGTATTTGTATTTGTGTGTGCTTTTGCAGCATATTTTGTAGTAGCAGATATGATTGTGTCTGCGTTTTTAAAAATTGTAGGAATTGGTGAATAAGATGAGTGATGTCAATAAAGAGTGGTACGTTGTTAACACTTATGCAGGTCACGAAAGAACAGTAAAAGAGAATCTTCAAAGACGTGCAGAGACAATGGGTCTTGAAGATAACTTATTTAGAATCTTAGTTGCTGAAGAAACAGAAATTGAAATTAAAAATGGTAAAACAGTTGAGAAGTTGAAAAACTTATTTCCTGGGTACTTATTTGTAGAAATGATTATGACGGATGATGCTTGGTATGTTGTAAGAAATACACCAGGTGTTACAGGATTTATCGGATCAAGTGGAGGAGGAGCAAAACCTTTCCCAGTATCTCCGGAGGAAATCGATTCTATTTTAAGAAGAATGGGTATGAGCGATCGTAAGATTGTTGTTGGATTTAAAGTTGGAGACCGTGTTAAAATTACAAATGGTCCATTCTCAGGAGTTGAAGGTGTTGTAGATAGTATGAACGATGATGCTCAAACTGCTATGGTATTAACAATTCTATTTGGTAGAGAAACACCAACGGAAGTTTCTTATTTAGATTTAGTAAGTGCGGATTAATAAAACTGGGAGAAATCCCAGTTTTTGACTTTTACTAAAAAAGTTTATTTAGTGATTGTAGTGAAATTAGGTTTGTTGTATTATATCGTATATGAGGAAAAGGGAACTTTTATGAAGCTTCAAAAAGATGAGAAATTATTATTAATTATTATTACAGTATATTCGCTTGCAGCAACAATGGTTACAACGTTTGCGAATGTCTATTTAATGGATTATACAAGTAGTTATACTGTAATAAGTATATATTCAATGATACGATATGGAGCACTTGCGTTGTTTGCTGTTTTTTCTGCAAAGTTATCGCGTTTTATTAAAGTATCACAAATTATGATGTTTGGATTAATTCTAATTACAAGTGCTGTTTTGTTCTTACTTGAGACAAAAGAGTTGATTGTTGAGAATCATAATATTATTTACCTTGTGGGATTAATATGGGGTGCAGGTGAAGGCTGTTTTTGGATATCTATGAATACCTTGATTCAAATTTGTACAAATCCTGCTACACGTGGTCCATATCTTGGGGTGCATGCGGCATTGGGGAGTTTAGCGAATATTTTTGCGCCGCTCTTATCTGCTCAAATTTTAATGATGGCTGATATTGAAATTGAAGGGTATTATACGATGTTTCGTATCGCAATTGGAATATTCATTTTTATAACTTTTGTCGCGATGTTTTTTAATGTAAAAAAATTGCCGCTTAAATTTTCTTTAATAAAATGCTTTAAAGATGTAAAAACAAGTTTTGAATGGCGATATGTAATTATTGCACAATTCTTATTTGGTTTTAGAGATGCAGCAACAATTTCTCTTACAGGTTTATTAATCTATGAGGCGATTGGAAGTAGTACAGCGTATGGCGAACTATTAACAGTACTCGCACTGGTGGGGACAATATCGAATTTAATTATTGGAAAAGTTGTAAAAAAACACAATAGATTAAAATATTTAGTATTTGGAAGTGTATGTTTATTTTTAAGTGGGATATCTTTGGTTGTATTTAGAAATGAATTTGGTGTTTATATGCACGGTGCGCTACAGTATATTTTCCTACCGTTTATAGTAACTCCATTTTCAATCATTGTTATGAATATTATCAACGACTATATGAAAACAGAAAACGTAATTGGAAGAACAGTTTCTCGAGAGATTATGATTGGTCTATCTAGGGTAGTTGGATTGTTTGTATTTATAGTATTACTGAAGATAATGCCAGGTAGGGTTGGAATGGATGTATCATTGATTGTGATCTATAGTTCATGTTTATTGTTTGCGGCATATACAATTAAGTATGATTTGAAAAAACGACCACGAAAAAAGATTGACTTTTCACAAGATAAAATGTAAAATTAATGTTGCCCTATGTGGGTAACATTTTTTAATGCGTGGAAGGACTGCTACGGTCCGTTAAAACCACAGCATTATCGTTTCAAATAAGGAGGAACGTTTAATGAGCAAAAAAATTGCAAAAGTAGCTAAGCTTCAATTCCCAGCGGGAGGAGCAAGACCAGGTCCAGCATTAGCTAGTGCGGGAATCAACATGCCACAATTCTGTAGCGCATTCAATGATGCTACAAAAGATCGTGCAGGAGATTTAGTGCCTGTTGTCATCACAGCGTATGAGGACAAATCATTTGACTTCGTGTTAAAAACAACACCAGCTGCAATCATGTTAAAGAAAGCAGCAAAAGTACAAAAAGGTTCTGCAAGCGCAAAGACTACGAAAGTAGCAACTATTTCAGCAGAAGATTGTCGTGCAATCGCTGAATACAAAATGCCAGATTTAAATGCAAATGACGTGGATGCAGCAATGAAAATCATCGCTGGTACTGCACGTAACATGGGTATTGTAGTTGAAGGCATGGATAACTAGAGGTAAGCACAATGGCAAAATTAGGTAAAAAATACGTTGAAGCGGAAAAATTAGTAGACCGCTCAAAATTATACACAGCTGTTGAAGCTGTTGAGTTAGTTAAAAAAGTTAACTACGCAAAATTTGATGCTTCTGTAGAAGTTTCATTTAACTTAAATGTTGACCCAAGACATGCGGATCAACAAATTCGTGGAGCTATGGTACTTCCAAATGGTACTGGTAGAACACAAAGAGTTCTTGTAATTACACAAGGTCCTAAAGAAGCGGAAGCAAAAGCTGCTGGCGCTGATTTCGTAGGTGGAAAAGAAATGATTGAAGACATCAAAAAAGGTTGGTTTGAATTTGATGTAATCGTTGCTACTCCAGATATGATGGGTGAACTTGGAAAAATTGGTAAAGTATTAGGTCCTAAAGGATTAATGCCTAACCCTAAAACAGGAACTGTAACAATGGATGTTACAAAAGCTGTTGATGAAATCAAAAAAGGTAAAGTTCAATACCGTGTAGATAAAGAAGGAAACATCAATTGTATTATTGGTAAAGTTTCATTCGACAATGAAAAATTAGTTGAAAACTTCAAAGCATTATACGATGTATTATTACGTGCTAGACCAGCTGCAGTAAAAGGTGCATACATGAAAAACGTTGTACTTTCTACTACAATGAGTCCAGGTGTAAAAGTAGATACTGCTTCAGTATAATTAATTAAGAGCTAAGTAATTAGCTCTTTTTTTATGTGGTTTGATATCTAAAGTAATAAATGATAAAATTAATTAGGTGATAAAATGGAAATAATAAATGATATTATAAAATTTACAGATGGTATTTTAAAAGGATTTGGTATGACAACAGAGAAACTATTGTATATATTGCTGTCCTTAACATTGATTTTCTTTGGTGTAAGACTTACATTAAGATTTGCGAAGAAAACAATTAATAAAATAATAAGCAAAAGTGAAGTGAATGACACACCAGATAAGTCACGCCGCGTACGTACACTGATGTCACTTGCAAAAAGTGTAACAACTTATACTGTTTACTTTTTAGCAATCCTTCTGGTTTTGAGTGTATTGGGATATGGAAATCCTGTCACAAACATTGCGGCATTCGCTGGGATAATTTCCTTGGCGGTTGGGTTTGGTGCACAAAGTCTTGTGCAAGATGTTGTTACGGGATTGTTTATGACTTTTGAAGATCAATATGCAGTTGGAGAATTTGTGAACATCAATGGGGATGAAGGAACTGTAGAATCTATTGCAATGCGTGTAACGTATATTCGAACTTTTGATGGAAGACAAATCATAATTCCAAATGGAACAATAAAAAAAGTAATTAATTTTTCACGCGGCGAAAATTTAGCGCAAGTTTTAGTTAGTACAGCATATGAATCAGATACTGCACATATTATTGATATTATGAAAGATGAAATGACTAAGTTTGCGAATGAGAATAGTGAACTTATCATGACTGCTCCTGAAATTCAAGGGGTTAAGAATTTAAATGATTCATCAGTAGATATTGGAGTTATATGCCGATGCCATCCAATGCAACAGTGGGAAGTTGAAAGAAGAATACTGCTTGCGATTAAACAAAGGTTTGATAAGGAAAAAATACCATTCCCTTATCCACATAGAACAATTGACATAATAAAGTAAAATAGGAAACATATGAATATTATAAAATACATGTAATGATTTAAGTTAGTAAAGGCGTAGCGCTTTAACTTAATGACTTAGTAGTTTATGGAATGTTATGTATACTCTATTAAATTTATAAACAAAAATCAAAGTAATTGCTTTGATTTTTATTTTGATATAAAGAAAGCGGTTTCATTAAAAAATAGGTAATAAAAATGCTGTTTTTTGTAGAATCAATGGAAGAATTGTGATAGAATGGTGAAATCGTGCTAAGACTATTAGATTATTAACATAGTGTGAAACATGATTTAAACAATAAAATAGATCAAACTTAAATAAATTATTAGTGTCAGTGTAAGGAAGGATGGTAAGCAAATGGAAAAATTTAACATTAAAGAGAAAATTTCTAAAATTTTTAAAAGAGATAAAGTAAAAGAACAAGAATATTCAAAAGCAGTTGCGAATGCAATGGTACTATTTAATAAGTATTCATTATTATTTGAAGGATTATTAGCGATGGTTATAAACTTCATTATTGAATGGTGTTCAAGACATTCATTTATGGAAGCGTTTGGTTATTTAGTTCATTCACCAATTACGTTTATGTATAATTCGTTTTTAATCTTTATAACATTCTCTGTTGTATATTTATTTAGAAGACGTTTCGTTTTACGTATATTAATTAGTATGGCATGGATTTCATTAGGTGTTGTGAATGGATATATATTGGCAGATCGCGTCACTCCGTTTACGGCAACAGATTTAACAATGATGGATGAAGCGATGGATTTAATTTCAACATACTTCACATTAGGAGAATTTATCTTTTTAGCAAGTTCTATAATTCTTGTGATTGGAATTATTGTATATTTTATTTATAGTAATAGAAATAAAAAGAACCCATGTACTGTAAAAATGCGCAGAATGTATGCTCTTATAGCGTGTGGAGGATGGCTTGCTTTATTTTTAGGGGTAACCCATGTAGCGATAAATACAGGTATTGTATCTAATTATTTTGGGAATATTGCGTTTGCATATAGAGACTATGGTGTTCCATATTGCTTTATGAGTAGTGTATTTGATACAGGAATGCAAAAGCCTTTTACATATTCAGAAGAGAATATTTTAAACATCACAGAAGGTGGAGCAACACCGACTGTTCACGTGAATGAGAGTGAAGAGAATCCAAATATTATATTTGTGCAATTGGAGTCATTCTTTGATCCAATGGATGTTGAGTTTTTAAAGACACAAGAAGATGCGATTCCGTATTTCCGTGAATTAATGGAAAACTATTCAACGGGGTATTTAAATGTTCCTTCATTGGGTGCAGGAACTGCGAATGTAGAGTTTGAAGTTTTAACTGGTATGAATATGAAATATTTTGGACCAGGAGAAATCCCATATAAAACAATTATGTCAGAGCAAACAAGTGAGAGTTTAGCAACTGCTTTATCTAATGTTGGATATGAAGCATTTGCACTACATAATAATGGTGGGAATTTTTATAGTAGATCAATCGTATTTGATAATATGGGATTTGATCATTACACAAGTGAAGAATTTATGAATATAGATGCATTTAATGAACAAGGATGGGCAGGAGATGATATCTTAATTGAACATGTACAAGATGCTTTAGACAGTACAGAGGCAACTGATTTTATAATGGCAATTACTGTAGAAGGACATGGTCCATATCCTACAGATAAAATGGAAAATCCTGCGATTAATGTAATACCAATGGAAGATACAGATAAGAGTAATTCATGGGAGTACTATGTAAACTTACTTCACGAATCAGATAAATTTGTCCAAGGTCTTATTGAGATGATAGAACAACGTGATGAGCCAACTGTTGTTGTATTCTATGGAGATCACTTACCAACATTAGGACTTGAAGCAGACGACTTAACAACAAATGATTTATATAAAACAAATTATGTAATTTGGGATAATATTGGTTTAGATAAAAAGGATCAAGATTTAACAACGTATCAAATTGCAGCAGAAGTATTTAATCAACTTGATATCGAAACTGGAACGATGTTTCAATATCACCAACAATATATAAACTCTGAAAATTATATGCAAGGGTTAGAACTATTACAATATGATTTATTATATGGGGACAAATATGCATATCAAGGACAAGAGATTATCGCAAGTGAAGGTCATATGGAAATGGGTATAAATGACTCAATTTTAACGCATGTCGTAGAACTTGCGGATGGCAGTATAGGGTTTATTGGAGAAGATTTTACTCCGTGGAGTGAAGTCTTTGTAAATGGTAAAGCATATAAAACAAAATATGTAAGTGATACAAGAGTAGATGTTGTAAAGCTTGAACTTGAAGAAGGAGACAAGATTGTAATAAATCATGTTGCATCAAGTTATAATACAATCTTTAGATCAAGTGCAACCTATGAATATTATTTAGAAGGTCTTGTAGCGACTGATTCTGTTTTAAATCATTAAAAACAATCTCATAGTGAATAAAAAAAACATACTTTTATAAGTATGTTTTTTAGTTTACATAAAGTAAATAATATTCATCGTAAGTGAGATTTAATTCACTCATTTTTTTCGCAACCTCACTACCAACATAAGTGAAATAGGCAGGATTATGATTAAATCCAGTAATTGACTCATATCCTAAAGGATAACGAAGGATAAATCCGTAAGATGCACAATTGTTTATAAGCCATGTATATTCTTGTGTGTTTTCAAATGGAAGATCTCTATTTGTAAGAGATACAACCTCAACAGAATATCCGGTTTCTAGTGTACTAAATCCAGGTCGTGCGATCATCATATCAAGTGTTGTTTGATCATATTGTTCAAGCATATTGTGATATAAAAGGTTTTGTGCACCATAGTTTTGGTATGCTTTGGATGCGGCAATACGAAGTCCTTCTTGTCTAATATCACTGCTTAATTGATCAAATGCAACTGCAGCATCTTCTTCTAATTTCAAAAGATATAAACGATTGACAGCGGAAATGGATTTAGGGTTTTCTAAAGTATGACTTTGAGGCAGATAGTATTTTTTATTTACTAAAGGTGTCACATCTTCCATCACTTCTGATTCAATCGGATTTGTATAAGGGCTAAAGTAAGTATTATCTAGTTTAATTGAATTATCATGTGGTCTATTATTTATAATATCATTTATATAAATAGATAAATCTGTTTGAAAGTCAAATACCAAAAGTGGAATAATTTCTCTAAACTCTAGTTGATTAAACAAAAGAGAAATATTCTCATCTGAGTAATTTTTTTCTGATAGTTTTGAATATAACTGTACAATATCATCATTGATTGTAGAGCTAATATAATATAAATAAAGATTCTCTATTTCAAATTCATGGTTAACAAGATGTTTTTCCAACTCTTTTGAATAAAACTCTGTTTCAAGTAAATGCTCACGTATTCCATACTCATCGATATAGCGAATCGTACTTGATTTATATCCAAGTGAAGTAAGTGTTCTTTGTTCAAAGAAATCCTTCCCAAATACAGAAAGTAAAATAAGAATACCCAATGATAATGCGATTAAAATTAGGATATTACGGTTTCTTCTTTTTATTCTTTCTGATCTAAGATATAAGTCTTTCATAGTACTCCTTTAAAATTTGTATACGGTAATGTGTTTGGTAAATCTGATTCAAATGTCAACATTTCTTTTGTAGTTGGGTGCTCAAAAGTAAGCTTTGTTGCCCATAAAGCAATTTGTTGTTTAACAATTGCTTTTTTATTGTAGCGTTGATCTCCATAAAGTGGATGATTTCTGCTTGAGAATTGCACACGGATTTGGTGAGGTCTTCCTGTTTCAAGTGAAATGGAAACCATTGTTAAGTTATCTGCATAAGCAAGTACTGTATAATGTAAGATTGCTTTTTTTGCTTCTTTATGAGTTGAGGAAACAACACGTACAAGATTTGTTTTTGTATCTTTATAAAGATAATCGATCAGTGTATCTTTTTGTCTCTTTACTTCGTTTAAAACAACGGCAGTATATATTTTATGCATTTGATTTTTTCTGATTGTCTCTGAAAGTCTTGATGCAGCTTTAGACGTCTTTGCGAATACACATACACCACCCACTGGGCGATCTAAGCGGTGGACAAGTCCGAGATATACATTGCCTGGCTTATTGTAAGTCTCTTTTAAATAGTGTTTTAAAAGAGTAAGTAAATCTAAATCATTTGTCGCATCTTGTTGCATTAAAATATTACAAGGTTTTTCAACGACTAAAAGATGATTATCTTCATAGAGTATTTTAATATCTTTATAAGTAAAATCTGCCATAAATCCCACATGGTAGAGTCATACCATTTCTTGTAATTGGAAGTCCTATGTTACCTGTTTGGATTGTTCCATGTGAAAATCTATCTTGTACAGTCAAGCGTAAAATATTTTCTAATGCAATTGATGAAAATCCTGTTGTATATGAATTTACTAAAAAGAATAAAGGATTATCATCTAATATTTCCATACATTTAGAAATAAGTGGATAGAGTTGTTGTTCAAGTTGCCATATCTCACCATTTGGTCCACGTCCATAACTTGGTGGATCCATAATAATACCGTGGTATGTATTTCCTCTTCTTTTTTCTCTTTCGACAAATTTAATCACATCGTCTACAATAAAACGAATCTTTTTATCTGTTAGATTTGATAAAACCATATTTTCCTTAGCCCATGCGACCATACCTTTCGAGGCATCACAGTGTACAACTTCTTCTGTATTATCACAGCTTGCACAAGCCATTGTTGCACCTCCAGTGTACGCGAAAAGATTTAAAATACGTATTGGTCTGTTTGCGTTATTAATTTGCTCCATCATCCAATCCCAATTCACAGCTTGTTCAGGGAATAGTCCTGTATGTTTAAAACCGGTTGGAGAAACCTTAAACTTTAAGTGTTTGTAGTTTATTGTCCAATGTTCTGGGATCCTATTTTGAAAACGCCAAGATCCTCCGCCTTTACTACTACGTTTGTAGTGTCCATCGATTCCTGTATGCCATGTTTTATCTTCATTGTATATCGGCCAAATTGCAGTTGGGTCTGGGCGTCTTAAAATTACTTTTCCCCATCTGTCTAATTTTTCACCGTTTCCAGCATCTATACATTCATAATCAACCCATTGTTTTGCTATAATATCCATAATATCAACTCCTTGTGGGTATTATACCATAGGAACCAACGCGAAAGAGAATTGTTTTTTTAATCAGTTTATAAAAAGTATTTTAAATAAAAAAAGGGTAGGTATGTAAATAGTCGATAAATAAAGGGTTATTTAAACTATAAAAAATTCGGTAAAAAAAACACATCAAAAAAACTAAATTTATGCTTGTTAAGTTGTTATAAATCTATATAATAATAGGAAGAGGGAAAAAGATTATGATAAAAAGATGTGATATTAACTCGAAAGAAGAATTGCTAAACTATTTAAGACAAGAGAAAGAAATGAACTTGTTTTTTATTGGAGATATAGAAATTTATGGATTTGATTGTGATTTTCAACATATTTATGTAGATAAAATTGATAATGAAATCAAAACAGTTTATTTGATTTTCCATAAGAATTTATTGGTTTATAGTAATAGCGACTATATTGATTTTTCTGTATTTGAAAAAATTTATGAAGAGTACCATGTTTGTCAAATTATGGGGAAAGTTGAATTGCTCAACTTAATTAATGAAAAGTATAGTAATAAGTATAATTTTGTTCAAAGTATTTTTAGTAAGTTAGATGACAAAACGCATTTAGTTGATACAAGTGATGTAGAAATCATACAAGCACAAGTTGAAGATGCGCCTGCACTTTCTGTTTTGTTGGATGAGTGTTTTGAAGGAAAAGCATTTTATCCAGAAAATATGATTTATAATCGCATTAAATCAAAAGAGGCGAGACATTATTTTATTAAAGTAGAAGATCAAATTATTTGCCATGCGAATAGTGCGGTAGAAGTAAAAGATGTATGTATGATAGGTGGAGTTGCGACACTTGCACAATATCGTAATAAAGGATATGCAACAAAAGTTGTGAGTAAGTTATGCAATGATTTATTATCAGAAAACATTACACCATGTCTGTTCTATAACGACGAAGAGGCTGGGAGAATTTATACAAAATTAGGGTTTAAACAATTTGGATATTGGGGAACTCTTTCAGAGAAGTAAAAAAGAGTGGCGATTGTCACTTTTTCTGTTTTTATATTTAACTTAAGATAGCGTTACATATATGTGCATTAATAAAATATTTACGATATGAATAATTTTATTGCGTGAAGCATAGACAAACCTAAAAAAATAAATGTTGAAATTCATTTCTTTTTTTAGGTGTAGTGCTATAAGTTGGCGGCAATTTTTGGTATAATGCCAAAAGAGGTGAGAATGTGGATTTATTAAACAATTTAAATGAAGCGCAATATAAAGCAGTTGTAACAAATAATCGTTATGTGAGAATTATTGCAGGTGCAGGTAGTGGTAAGACAAGAGTGTTAATAACGCGCATTGCTTACTTGATTAGACATTTGGGTGTATTTCCAGGTTCTATTTTAGCGATTACTTTTACAAATAAAGCAGCGAATGAAATGAAAGACCGTATTTATAAAATGTTGAATGATGAGGGAAGTGGTGTATGGATATCGACTATTCACTCACTTTGTGTTCGTATTTTAAGAGAAGATATTACTGCAATTAACTATCCAAGAAATTTTACAGTTTTAGACAGTGATGATCAAAAGAGTATTTTAAAAGAAGCGTATAAAGAACTGGGGGTGGATAGACAAAAAATTTCTTTTAACAGCATGTTAGATTATATAGGTGGTTGTAAAGGGAGTGATGTCTCAGTGCAAAGAGCACTTGAGATTGCGAATAAATACAGTGCAGAATATGAAAAGGCGAAAGTCTATGAATATTATGTGAATAGACAAAAAGCATTATATGCATTGGATTTTGATGATTTACTTTTAGTAACTGTTAAAATTTTTAAATCAAATCCGAATATTTTAGATAAATGGATGAGAAGATACTCTCATATTCATGTGGATGAGTTTCAGGATATTGACCCTGTGCAATATGAATTGATCTCATTATTGGCGGGTGTTAAAAATGAGGTGTATGTTGTAGGAGATCCAGATCAAACGATTTATACGTGGCGTGGTGCGGACGTGAATATTATCATGGATTTTGAGAAACAATTCGCAGGTGCAGATACGATTATCTTGAATCAAAATTATCGTTCAAGTAAAAACATTTTATCTGGAGCAAATAGTTTAATTAAATACAACGCCCATCGTGTTGAGAAAGACTTATTTTCATCAAAGGAAGATGGGGAATTGATTACACATTTTTCCGCAAGTTCTGATGAATATGAAGCATTATGGATTGCGAAGAAAATAAATGAGATTAAAGAAAAAGGACAATCTTATCGTGATTGTGCAATTTTGTATCGATCAAATTATTTATCACGTGCAATAGAAAAAGGATTGTTGGATGCAAGAATCCCATATCGTATTTATGGGGGAGTGCGATTTTATGACCGTGCTGAGATTAAGGATGCACTTAGTTATTTGAGAATGATCGTAAAGGCAGATGATTTGGCTTTTATGCGTGTTATTAATAATCCAAGACGCGGATTGGGAAATAAAACAATTGATACAATTTCTGATCGTGCAAAACAGTTGAACACTTCTATGTATGAAGTTATAAAATCGGAATCTTTGTTTTCATCAAGAGCACAATCTACTCTAAATCGATTTGTGAATATGATAGAAGGCTTTAAGGCGAAAGTAGAGAGTACACCGATTTACACATTGCTTGAGATGGTGTTGGATGAAACAGGATATCGTGCAATGTTAGAAGAGAATAAAGAAACAGAGCGTTTAGAGAATTTAAAGGAATTAATTAAGGATGTGCAATCCTTCCAAGTGAACTACCCAGAGTATAGCTTAGATGATTATTTACAAGTAGTTAGTTTATATGGGGATAAAGAAGAAATACAAAATGGTGATTTTGTCCAATTAATGACAATTCATGCCGCAAAAGGATTAGAGTTTGATACGGTATTTGTAATTGGAATGAGTGATGGAATTTTCCCAAGTGATCGTTCTATGCAAGAGGGAAGTAAAGGACTAGAAGAAGAAAGACGTTTGGCATATGTTGCGTATACGCGTGCTGAAAAGAAACTGTATTTAACAGAGGCGAGTGGATTTAGTTTTGTGCTTTCTCGTGCAAGAGTTAAAAGTCGTTTTATTGGGGAAATCGATGAAGCGTTTATTGAACATATTGGGGCAAACTTTGAATATGCAAAACCTAAAGAATTTACGATTACAGAAGATACGTATATGGAAAGAATTCCGTTTGAGAATCGAGTAAATCAAAATTTAAATAAGAAAGATATAAAAAAAGGAGACTTGATTACACATACGATGTATGGGGATGGGGTTGTTCTTAAGATTGAAGATGGTACTGGAGAAATTGCGTTTGGATTTCCACATGGTATTAAAAAGATGATGGTAAATCATCCAAGTATAACGAAGAAATAAAAAGGAGATTGTTTGTGAGTAAAGAAAAAATTGAGAAACTAAGAAAACAACTTCATGAATATGGACATCAATATTATGTGCTAGATCAACCAACGGTAAGTGATGCTGAATATGATGAATTGATGAAGGAGTTAATTCAACTTGAGTTAAATTACCCAGAATTTTTTGATTTGAATTCACCAACGCAAAGAGTAGGTGGAACGATTCTAGATGGCTTTAATAAGGTACAACATACTAGAATGATGTTGTCTTTATCAAATGGGTATAATTTTGAAGACTTACAAGCATTTGATCAACGTGTTAAAAATGCGGTTGGTGCAGTTGAGTATGTAGTAGAAGTAAAAATTGATGGATTGGCAATGTCGTTGACATATGAGAATCAGACATTTTCGCAAGCTGTAACACGCGGAGATGGGACAGAGGGAGAAGATGTTTCATTTAATGTACGTACAATCCGTTCGATTCCAATGGATGTAAGAGAGAATGAAGTGTTTGAAATACGTGGAGAAGTGTATATGCCTAAGGCGGCTTTTTCTAAACTAAACAAAATTAGAGAAAAAAACCATGAGGAGTTATTTGCGAATCCTAGAAATGCAGCTGCAGGTTCAATCCGACAATTGGATTCTAAAGTAGCGGCCTCAAGACAATTAGATGCATATTGGTATTATTTATGCGATGGAATAGAGTATGGATGTCAGACGCACTTTCAGACATTGAATTGGTTAAAAGAATTAGGATTTAAAACAAATCCACTTACAAAAGTATGCAGTAATATAGAAGAGGTTTGGGCGTATATTGAAGCGTTAACTGAAAAAAGAGATCAACTTGAATATGAGATTGATGGCGTTGTAATTAAAGTAAATGATCTTGTAAAGCAAGAGCAGCTTGGATATACAATTAAAACACCGAAATGGGCAATTGCGTATAAGTTTCCTGCTCAAGAAGTTACAACGCGTTTAAAACGTATTTTTCTTACAGTTGGAAGAACAGGGAAAATTACACCCAATGCACAGCTTGAATCTGTAAAACTTGCAGGGACGACTGTATCTTTTGCGCAGTTACATAATGAAGATATGATTGTAGAAAAAGATATTAGAGAAAATGATATTGTAGTTGTAAGAAAAGCAGGAGATATTATTCCTGAGGTTGTACGTAGCGTGAAAGAGAATCGTACAAACCAAATACCTTATATATTTCCTAAAAATTGTCCAATGTGTAATGGTCAATTGTATCGCTATGCGGATGAAGCGGCACATTATTGTATAAATAACGATTGTCCTGCGCGTGTTGTGGAAAGTATTGCGCATTTTGCAAGCAAGGACAGTATGGATATTGAAGGACTTGGTGTGAAAAGAGTAGAGCTTTTACATCAACTTGGATTTTTAAATTCAATAGAAGATATTTATACACTGCATACAAGAAGAACAGAATTAATTGTGATTGAAGGTTTAGGTGAAAAATCAATTGATAAATTATTAAGTGCTATTGAAAAAAGTAAAGAAAGAGAATTTTCTAAGTTTTTAGCAGGACTCGGCATTAAACAAGTAGGTGTAAAAGCTGCAAAGATTTTAGCAATGACTTTCAATAATTTAGATAATTTAATGAATGCTGAAATTAAAGATTTTGTATCGGTAAAAGATATTGGACAAATTACTGCAGAAGCAATTTATACTTTCTTTAAAGATGAATCAAATCTTGAAATGTTAAAAAGATTAACGGAATATGGATTAAATATGTCTGAAAAAGAAAGAGTTGTACAAAATAATAGTATGTTTAGTGGTAAAATAGTGGTATTAACAGGAAGTTTACAGAAATTTAGTCGAAAAGAAGCAACAGAATTACTAGAGAGTTTTGGTGCGAAAGTGACAGGTTCTGTAAGTAAACAAACCGACTTTGTCATCTATGGTGAAAATGCAGGGTCTAAAATTGAAAAGGCGGCATCGTTAAATATTGAAACGATGGATGAAGAAACCTTTGAAAATGAGGTGAAGAAGTATGAAAAAGATTAGTATCGTATTGTTGAGTATACTACTTGTAGGGTGTAGTTCTGCCCAAACAGAGCCTACAGTAAATGTGATAAATACTGCTGAAGTGGGGGAGTATGCATATGTGCTTCCTTTTGAATCGACTGAAATTCGCTATTCGCATGTAAGTGCAGATGCGACTGAAATCGGTGCTGGTATGGAAAGGTATGCAAAGAAATATTTTCCTGTAGATGAGTATTATGCGATGGAAGGACAAATTATTTCAGATTATGATTCTTTGTTTAAACCATTAATCAAATTACGTGAGAGTGAAGAAAACCCACAAGGGTTAAATCCTTCTACGGGTTCTTTGTTTGATACAGGAACATCTTTAGGTCAGGTTGTTTTAGAAAATAATATTATCTTAGATTTGTTTGAAATGAATTTTTTAGACAAAGATACTGGAGAACTTGCAGGAATTGCGATTACGCTTGTAGCACGTGATGCAAATAAAACAATTATTGATGGAGTTGAAAAAGAATTTACGATTGGCGAGGATCAACTTTATAACTATATGAGTAATGCAGGTAGAAAACTTGAAAGTTATATGCGTAATCTTCCATTAGTGGGGGATGTTCCAATCATGATTGCACTTTACAACATTGCAAGTTCAGATGACACACTTGCGGGTGGATTTATTGGGGAAGGTTTGTTTGAAGGAAGACTTGGACAATTTAATAGAGTGAGTGAAGAGTGGGTGCTTTATCCTTCAGTTGAGGCATTTAATATTGATGCAACAGTGTATACACAGTTTAATAACTTTAAAAGTTCATTAACTGGATTTATTGAAGAAAATATTGGTGTAATCGCAAAAGGGTTGTATGTGGATGATAGTTTGAATAAATTAATTATTCAAGTAAATACCTATGTAAAAACATACTCTGAAGCACATGCGTTAACACAGTATTGTATTGAACTTTTAAATAACTTTACAAGTGATACGTATTCAATTGTCGTGGAGATAAAATTATCAGATGAAACGATATCGGTTATTCAAAGAGATATTGCAACAGATAAAGCAGAAGTTATCTATTTAGATTAGGAGAAAATATGGAAAAAAATTATTTTAAGAAATTAGCGAATCAATTAATGTTTGATTTAAATACAGAAGAATTGCAAGATATTGAAAATGAATTTAAAGTGTTGACACAACAGTTAGATTTATTAGAAGAAATCGATACAGAAAATGTTGAACCGATGATTTATCCATTTGAAAACCCTACGACTTTTTTAAGAGAAGATACAGTTGAAAATGTCATTTCAAATGAATTGGCGATGGAAAATGTAAGTAAAGTAAAGGATGGTATGGTTGTAGTACCAAGGGTTTTAAAATAATGGGAATATATGCAAGTAAACAAAAAAATTATGATGTAACAAAAGAAGTACAAAAAGCAGTTGAAGAAACAAAAAAAGTGCATGAAGCATTAAATGCGATTGTAACATTTTGTGATACAAAAGATCAGATGAAGGAATTAGAAGGGAAAGATCCTAATGCGTTTTTCTATGGAGTTCCTATTGTATTAAAAGATAATGTGTGTACAAAGGGAATCAGAACAACAGCATCAAGTGGTATTTTGGATAATTATATTCCAATTTATAATGCACATATTGTGGATAAACTTAAAGAAAAAGGTGCAATTATCATTGCGAAATCAAGTTTAGATGAATTTGGTATGGGTGGTTCAAATCTTACAGCATTTACAGGCCCTGTAAAAAATCCATATGATTTAACACGTGTGAGTGGTGGATCAAGTGGAGGAAGTGCAGTTGTAGTTGCAAGTGGAGCGGTTGCGTTTTCAATTGGAAGTGATACAGGAGATAGCGTTAGAAAACCAGCGTCTTTTAATAATATAGTTGGGGTAAAACCAACGTATGGTCGTATTTCTCGTTATGGTGTGATTCCGTATGCTTCTTCATTGGATCATGTAGGTTACTTTACAAGAAATATTACGGATGCAGCGTATGCACTGGAAACGCTGGCTGGAAGAGATGACCGTGATATGACATCAAGTTTTAAAGAAGTGGAAGATTACCATAAAGCTTTAAGAGGTGATTTAAAAGGTAAGAAGATTGCGATTTTTTCAAATGTAATGGATAGCTTATCAAATGAAGAATTAAAGAATCGCTTTTATTCGCTAATGGATGAATTAAAAGAAAAAGATGCGATTGTAGAATCGGTTACTTTAAATGAAAAATTAATGAAGTGTTTACTTCCTGTTTATTATATTGTTGCGAATTGTGAGGCAACAGCAAATCATTCTAATTTAGATGGACTTCGCTTTGGGGTGCAACAGGATGGAGAAACAATGGAAGATGTGATGATGCATTCTCGCACGAAGGGATTATCTTCTATTATTCGTAAACGTTTCGTAATTGGAAGTCATGGTTTAAGTGAAGAAAATCAAGAGAAATTATTGCGTAAAGCACAACGTGTAAGACGTTTAATTGTAGAAGAGTTAGATAAAGTATTAGCTGAGTATGATATTATTGTGGCGACAGCAAGTGGACAAGGTGCGCCTAAAATTGTATCGGACAGTGATGTAGATGCGTTGAGTAGTGAGTATTTAATTTCTGAAAACTATATGGTGATTGGAAACTTTAGTGGATATCCAAGTTTAACAATGCCACTTTGTGAAGTAGATGGATTACCTGTTGGGATTAATTTAACTGCAAAAGCATTTGATGAATCGAATTTATTTGATATTGCCTATGGGATTGAAAAGATCACTGGGTTAAAAGATATTGTGAAGAAGGTGGACTAAGATGAACTTTGAAGTAATTATTGGAATTGAAATCCATTTAGAATTAAAAACAAAAACGAAGATGTTTTCATCATCTCCTGTATCTTTTGCGCAAATGCCAAATACATGTGTAAATGAAATTGATTTAGGGCATCCAGGAGTGCTTCCTTGTGTAAATAAAGAAGCGGTTGCGTGTGCTATTCGTGCATGTCATGCGTTTGGATGTACGATTGATCCTTTAGTAAAATTTGATCGTAAAAACTATTACTATAGTGATTTGCCAAAAGGATTTCAAATCACACAACAGTTTCATCCAATTGGTAGTAATGGATTTATTGAAATTGACACAGAAAAAGGTCCAAAGAAAATACGTTTAAATCGTATGCATATGGAAGAGGATACTGCAAAACAATTTCATAATACAGATGAAACATTAATTGATTTTAATCGTGCAGGAACACCTCTTTTAGAAATCGTTTCAGAGGCTGATATTCGTTCTGGAAAAGAAGCGGCAGCTTATGTAGAGAAAATGAGAAGTGTTTTATATTACTTAGGTGTAAGTGATGTAAAGATGGAAGAAGGGTCTATGCGTTGTGATGTGAATATTTCACTTCGCCCTTATGGATATGAAGGGTTTGGAACAAAAGCAGAGATTAAAAACTTAAATAGTGTCAGCAATGTTCAAAAAGCGGTTGAATATGAAATCTCAAGACAAACTGAAATTTTATTAAATGGTGGTGAAATTGTTCAAGAGACAAGAAGATATGATGAAGAGAAAAAAGCAACGATTTCGATGCGTAAAAAGGAAGGGTCTGTAGATTATAAATATTTCCCTGAGCCAAATATTTTTCCTATTTTGTTAGATCAAGCATGGATTGAAAGTATCATTGAAAATATTAATGAACTTCCAACACAAAGAAAAGAGCGTTATTTAAATTATGGCTTAAGTGAATATGATGCTTCTGTATTGGTTTCAAATAAACATTTATCTGATTTTTATGATTTGGTACTTGAACATACAAAAGAGTATAAACTTGCAGCAAACTGGGTCATTACAGATGTATTGGCAGGATTAAATAAAATGAATGCGACAATTGAAGACAATACACTTAATCCTAAATATCTTGCGGATATGATTGAAATGATTGTAAAACAAGAAATTTCATCTAAACAAGCAAAAGAAGTGTTTGAAGCAATTTTAGAAAATCAAGACCCAAAAGTCGTTGTAGAAAAAAGAGGAATGAAGCAAGTATCTGATACAGGGGCAATTGAAAAAATGATTGAAGAAGTATTAGATGAAAATCCTCAATCTGTAGTAGACTTTAAAAATGGTAAAGACCGTGCAGTTGGATTTATTGTTGGACAAGTGATGAAAAAAAGTAAAGGTCAAGCAAATCCTGCAATGACAAATAAGATGGTACAAGAAGCACTTTTAAAACGATAGAATGATGAAAACTTGTATTTTTAGGTAAAGTCATCGTATAATAGTGAAGTATTTATGTGGAGGTTTTTATGAGTGAACAAAATAAAACAGTAAAAAAGAATGAAACAAAAACAGAAAATAAAAAAACAAAAGTTAAAAAACCTTTTAAATTTACATTTTCAAATTCAGTATTAATCGCAGGAATTATTGTTATATCAATTCCAGTATTTATCTTTTTATATATCATAGTAAGTGCTTATATGGATACAGGGTCTCTTCATATTGGAAGTCGTTTTGATGGCGATTTAAATCCTAAGATTGAAGAAACACAACTTTCACAAATAGAAGAAAAAATTGAACTTCGCCCAGAAGTTGAATCTTTAGAAATTAGTTTAAAAGTTGCGACATTAAGAGTTACAGTGGATGTTCAAGATGATTTACCAGCGGATGAATATGTAGAACTTCTTGAAAAGATAAGATTAGATGTAATTACGGTATTAGATGAACCGACTTATTTTACATTTAGCAATGCAAAAACAATGTACGATTATGAAATTCATTTATATAACTTAAGTGATAATCGTGACTCAGATGAGTTTGTGTATTATATTTTAAATAAATCAAATACAATGATTGAACCAGTTACACAACTTGTAAGTGAACCACTCAATCCGGAATTTTCAGAAGACATTAGACAAGCAGCAGAGGATAAGAAAAATCCTCCTGTTGAGGATGATGCGATTCCACAAGAAGGATTGGAAACAGATGAATAAAAGGGCTATGCCCTTTTTTAGCGAAAGAAGGTTAAAATGAAGAAAAACGATAAAGTAATTGGGGAATGTATAGATTATACGCACGAAGGTTTAGGAGTTGTGAAGATTGATGGATTTGCCTTGTTTGTAAAAAATATGTGTATTGGGGATAAAGGTGAAATTGTAGTAACTTTAGTTAAAAAAAGTCATGGATATGGTAGACTTTTATCTTTAATAGAGTCATCTGATGAAAGAGTTGAGCCACTGTGTAGTATTTATAAACAATGTGGTGGATGTCAAATCCAACATCTAAAATATGAGAAACAACTTTCATTTAAACAAAGACATGTTGAAAGTGTAATCAAACGCATAGGAAAGATAGATGCGAAAGTCTTGGATATTAAAGGAATGGAATTTCCATATCATTATCGCAATAAAGTTCAAATCCCGTTTGGTAAGGATAAAAATGGAAAACTAGTTAGTGGATTTTATCGTCAAAACACGAATGAAATTATTGATTTAAATACATGTTATATCCAAAGTGACTTAAGCAATGAAGTCTATTTGGACACAAAATCATTTATTCAAAAACATTATATGGATCAAGTTCGTCATGTTTTAATAAAACATGGATTTCATACAGGACAAATCATGGTAGTTTTAATTGTAAGAGATTTATCACTCAAGCATATAAATGAATACGTGGCATATATCACTGAAAAATATGAATGTGTGAAAAGTATTATCTTAAACTTAAACACAAGAGAGGACAATGTCATCTTAGGTGAAAAAGAAAAGGTAGTCTTTGGTACAAAGACAATCGAAGATAGATTGATGGGATTCACATTTAATATTTCGTCAAAGTCGTTTTATCAAGTTAATCCAATTCAAACAAAAGTATTATATGAAACTGCTATTGAATTCGCACAACTAAAACCAGAAGATACACTTGTGGATTTGTATTGTGGTATTGGGACAATTGGAATGTGTATGAGTTTGTATGTTAAAAAGGTAATTGGAATTGAGGTTGTTTCCCAAGCTGTTGAGGATGCGAAAGTGAATGCGAAAAAAAATAATATTTCAAATATTGAATTTATGTGTGGGGATGCATCACAACAAGCAAATAAAATATTAGCTTCTAAACAAAAAATCGATGTGGTTGTCGTAGATCCACCTCGAAAAGGATGTGATTTAAATACAATTGAAACGATTGTAAAAATGAATCCGTCTCGGATTGTTTATGTATCGTGCGATCCAGCAACACTTGCACGTGATTTATCATTATTTAAAGATAGAGGTTATGAAACAATAAAAATTCAACCTGTAGATATGTTTGCACATAGTGTACACGTTGAAAATGTGGTGTTATTACATCGTATATAGAACCTCTAAAACACAACTTTATATTTTCCCTACAAAAGACTAGGGTATAACATTATTAACAAACTTGGTAAAAGATGGAAAAAGGAGTAATAATGAAAAGAAAACTACGATTTAATCAATGAAATACATAATTTATATATAATTTGTTATCTTAAAGTCAAGGAGGGAAACACAATGAATTATATTGTATCATTATTAAATCTAGTATTAGAGAGTTCTGCAGCTCCATCTGCTTGGGGATTTTATAAACCAGAACCTATCAAACAAGAATCTAAATAATATCTAGTATTACAAAATAAAGAGAGATAAACAATTGGGTGCGGTTCAGCTCAGAGTTTATCTTTTTTTGTGTATAACCTTATGGAATAATATCGCCTTAACTATTGAAAAGCGTATATTGAAATTATATAATGTGATTGTAAATAGTATGTGAATGGACATAGTTAGGGGAGTGTTCTTATGTTGCAGATTTCGATAGTAGATGATGAATCTATCTTTAGAGAAAAACATCATAAAATCATTACTTTCGGTGATAGTTACAGAAGAGAAATTTATGAATACCTTGATGGTTCTGTAAAATAAGTTGTAATTTCGGGTGGTACAATAATGAGAATTTCTCCAGAGATTATTACTGGAACAATTACTGGTGGTAATTATTCATCTGGATCATATTATTATGTTAGAACAGGTGCTAAAGTTATAGCAACTTGGGGAGTTGTAACAGTAAGTTATTGTGCAAATTTTGAGGGTTCACCTCAATCTGGAAAAATACATTCTGTATATGATTATGGTATTATTACAGCAGGAGGAACTTATAATTTTGGTGATTTAAGTATTACTAGATCAGATGCAACATGTTCTTCTCCAGCAGAAGCTAGATTATTCTTTGATGCAACAGTAACTGGAGGTTTTGGTCAAGCAACTTTTTATTTGAGACTTTATGTGCCTAAAGGCAGTGGAGCTTATGCAAAATTAGCTGTTCTTAATTAAGTAACATGAATTGAGACAGTGTAGGAAAGGAGGGAATTATGAATAACATTGAAATAATGATGCTTTTATCATCATGGATGCCATTTGTATATTTTGTCATATCCATACTATTAATCGTTGTATTAATATTATTGATTGTATTAATGATATTAATCATTAAGAGGCATATAATGAACAGAAAAAATTAACTTAGATAGCAATTGTTAATGATTCATAAAATATTACATTATATCCAGTAATTGAAGAAGCTGCTGATATCACAATAATAATGAACCCAAATGGAGGAATATATATTGCTGGTACAGATAATAGAAGCGAAGTTATTCCTCCAAATACAGCATTACCAACGGGTAGTGTTGAAGAACCGACATTCGACAATAACATATTTGTTGGATGGAGATTACCAAATAATACTGTTATAAGTACTGAAACGTTAAAAACCACAGTATTTGCAATTGATACAGAAGTAGTAGCGGTTTGGGAAGAAGATGCAAACGATGATAAGATTGCAGACATCTATCAAACTCAAGTGATTTATAAAATTGTAAATGGAACTTGGGATGGAGTAAGTTCTGCGGATATCACTGAGTGGATAACATTTAGAGATAATGAAGGAAACCCATCTGTTGCTGTAGGTTCAATTGGAGAAATTCTTAAAACTCCTACACCAACGCCTACACCTACACTGGAAGTAACGTTACCACAAACAGGTGATAGTTCTAATGCATATGTTTGGATTGGATTAATGGCTTTAGCAGTAGTTGGGATTATAATCTCAAAAAAGAAAAAAGAAGTTAAATAATTTATAATTAAGAGGTGTTCCAAGATCTCTTTTTTATTTACGTTTGTAGTTATTTATATTTTATCAATGATATGTAGTAAAGATTTTTATAATAGACTGCTGTTTTTAGCGATTATGGCAGGATTCTCGTTTTATGTCCTGTTAATATTTCAATAGAATAATAGAATTGGTTATGAAGGAGGGTGTCATGGATCAAAAAAAGATGGGTTCATTTATGAAAGAATTGCGTAATGAAAAGAAAATTACGCAAGAAGAGCTTTCTGAAATCTTAGGTGTTTCTAACAAAACTGTTTCTAGATGGGAAACGGGCAACAATATGCCAGATATAGTTCTCTTGATGGAAATATCTGATTTTTATGAAGTAGATATCAGAGAGCTACTTAATGGGGAAAGGGAAAATAAAAATATGGATGAAAATCTAAAAGAAACAATATTGAAAGTTGCTGAATATGATGTTGAAGAAAATTTAAACACGATAAAAAAATTAAATAAATCTTCAATACTAGGTATTTTATCATTGGCAATATATATTATCTTGTCGAATAGTACGTCTTTAAAAACATCAGTAAATGATTTTATTGAAGGTATAATGCTTGGGTTATCTTTTGGAGCGCTTATTGTGGGTTTTATATGCACGACTAAATACGGAATTAAAAGTAGAGCATTCAAACAACGTATCTTAGAAAAACTTAAATAATGTAAATTGTTAGAAAGGCTAAGATAAATATAGATTTTGATAGAGAATTTGTGGATGAGATTGTAAAAGAACGCTATTGTTTAATGAAATGAAAACATAGTATAATATGATGTAAGTAAAGGGGGAGTTAATATGAGTCGTGTAAAAGGAGAATTTGAAATCAAAGAGGTAAAAAGACAAGCACGTGAAATGTATAAAAAAAATGCTGTGCATATGATTTTGATTTGTGCATTAACAAGTATCATATCAGGGACGAATTTATCTGCTGTGATTACAGAAGGTACAAGCCAAATTGAATATATTTATACATTTTTAATTTTTGATATAGATGTATCAAATTTAATTGTTGGATTGTCTACTTCAATGGTGATAGGTCTAATGATTATGGGATTCTTATTTACCGTCTTAATTGTGAATCCCCTAGTATCTGGAATTATGAATTATTTAAAATCAATTGTAATTGGGGAATCTGATACAAGTATTATTTTCTTTGCGTTTCAAAAAGGTCAATATAAAAGAGTTGTACTGACAAACTTATGGATTACATTAAAAGTTTTACTGGGAATATTCTTATTTATTATTCCTGGTATTATTTGGATGATTCAATATTTGTTCTCTTCTTATGTGCTGTATGATTATCCTGATCTTTCTGAAAGAGAAGTTATGAAAAAATCATCTGAGTTAACATATGGAAATAAAATGGATATCTTCTTATTGATGTTGTCTTTTATACTATGGTATTTATTGGCTGGCTTAATTCCATTTGGGAATTTATTAATTGCTCCTTATGTAACGTTGTCAGGGTTATTTGCTTATTTAACAATTAAAGGTACAGTAGATGCAACAGAGACTATTGTAGAAGAAGTGGATTCAATTGATGAATTATTATAATAGAAAGACTAAGTGAAATTCACTTAGTCTTTTATTTATCTCTGATATAAATAGAGGTATAATATAAAAAAGGATGTAGCAATATGAAAAAAACAGGACTGCTGGCTGCAATCTCATCGTTAAGTGGGAAATATGGTGTAGGAGATTTAGGAGAAGGTGCATACTTATTTGTTGATTGGTTAAGTAAATCAAAAGTGAAAGTATGGCAAATACTTCCACTTCACCCTTTGGGGTATGGGAATTCTCCATATCAATCAAGTTCTACATATGCAGCAGATGAAATTTATATTGATTTAGGTCAATTAAAAGAAATTGGTCTTTTAAAACAGGTTCCTTTTTTTGATTTTAAATCTTCAAAGTGTACTTTTGAAAAGACAAGAAAATTAAAAGAGAAATATTTAAGAAAAGCATTTGAGGCTTTTATGGATTCTGGTGAGTTAAAGAATGAATTTGAATGTTTTAAACAAGATAGTTTTTGGCTGTCGCAATATGCAGAGTATGTTATGCTTAAAAAAGAGAATCATTTTAAGAGTTGGGATAAGTGGGAAGTGTTTGTGGTAGATGATAAACAAGTTGAGTATGTTAAGTTTGTGCAGTTTATCTTTTTTAAACAATGGTTTAAATTGAAAGCGTACGCAAATGATAAAGGAATTGAAATTATGGGGGATATGCCAATTTATGTGGGGTATGATTCTTCTGATGTATATTATGGAAAAGAGAATTTTTTATTAGATGAAAATAATCAACCGACATTTATTGCGGGTGTTCCACCAGATTATTTTAGTGAAACAGGACAAAGATGGGGCAATCCAATTTATGATTGGGAATATATGAAACACACACAGTTTAAGTTTTGGATTGATCGATTAAACTGGGCAAATCAAATATACGATAGAGTGCGAATTGATCACTTTAGGGCATTTGATACGTATTGGAAAATTCCTGCAGAGTGTAAAACAGCAGAATTGGGAGAGTGGGTTGAAGCACCGGGGTATGCATTATTAAATGAAGTGTATGATAAAATTCCTAATATTCATATTATGGTAGAAGATTTAGGGGAATTAAGAGATGAAGTCATTCAGCTAAAAGATGCGTATAATTTAGCGGGTATGAAAGTTATTCAATTTGAATCGGATGCGAATCCAGTGTTTAAAGAAAATAGTATCTTATATACAGGTACACATGATAATCAAACTTTAAAAGGGTGGATCAAGAGTCTTAGTATAGAAAGAAAAGATGTTGTGTTAAACTATACTTGTAAATATGTAGATGAAAGTCTTTCAAATAAAGTTATAAAGTATTGTTTGGATAGTGATGCGAATCTTGTGGTGATTGCACTGCAAGATGTATTAGATTTAGATGATAGTGCGCGTATGAATACACCATCGACTGTAAATGATGTGAATTGGACATGGAAGATAAAATCAGTGAAGCAATTGTATGTAGTGTTAAATAAGTTGAAAGAGTGGATAGATAAATCAAATAGAGGGTAATTATGGCACATGTAGAATTAAAAAATTTAAGAAAAATTTATCCAAATCAAGTAGAGGCAATTAAACGATTAAACTTGAAGATTGATGCTGGAGAGTTTTTAGTGATTGTAGGTCCTTCAGGTAGTGGAAAGACTACGCTTTTAAGAATGATTGCGGGGCTTGAAAAAACCACAGAGGGTGAGGTTTGTTTTGATGGTGTCTGCATGAATCAACTCGATCCTAAAAATCGTAAAATTGCGATGGTTTTTCAAACACCTGCCTTATTTCCTGATTTAACGGTGAGGGAAAATATTTTATTTGGGTATGAAGGGGATCATAAAAAATTAGATGAAGCGGTGGCGTTTTTGAAAATCTCTGATCTATTAGATCGTAAACCACTTCAACTCTCAGGTGGGCAAAGACAAAGAGTGTCGCTTGCAAGAGCAATGATTCGAACGTCTAGTGTGTTTTTGTTTGATGAGCCGTTGTCGAGTCTTGATGCGAAACTAAAAAATCAGGCAAGACAAGAGATTGTGAAAATGCATCAAAAAAAGAAGTCTACTTTTATTTATGTAACACATGATCAAAATGAAGCACTAAGTATGGCATCTCGTGTGGTTGTGATGAACAAAGGTGAAATTGTACAGGTGGCTTCGCCAAGTGAATTATATAATTATCCAAGTAATTTGTTTGTGGCAACATTTATTGGGGATGTACAAATGAATGTGGTAGATGTGGTTATAAGGTCAAAGAATCAAAGATATGGCTTAGTGTTAGATGAAACTTTTGTAAAGTTAAACCACTTAGGATTAAATCAATATGTGGATCAAAGTATTGTGATGGGTCTGCGTGCGGAAGATTTCTATCTTTATAAAGATAAAAAAGAAGGAAGCTTCAAAGGGAATGTAGTATCGATGGAATATGCAGGTGCAAATATTTATTTAAATGTTGAGGTATGTGGGTATACTTTTGTAATAAAAACAACACAGGACTTTGAATTTGCGAGTGAAGTATGGGTTGAATTTGAATTAAATAAAATACATTTATTTGATAAAGTAACAAAAATGAGAATTGGATAAAGTGGTTTACAACTGAAAAAAATGAAGTATAATAAAGTGTAGAAATAGCCTTATTTTAAAGGATAAAAAGAGAATAAAATAAATTTAAAAAAGTACTTGTAATGGCAAGTGCTTTTTGTTATACTATGAGGTGCATCCGCATTGACGTGCGAGGTTGCTGACACACCGGCAAGCGTTGTCATGACTGGTGAGAAGTTGGGTAATTCGCATCGAGCGGGATCACAATAATGTGATCGAAAATATGAAGGAGGAAATTCATGGCAAAGAATAGCGTACGTATTCGATTAAAAGCATACGAACACAGAACTCTAGATGCTGCTGCAGAAAAAATTATTTCATCTGCAAATGAGCACGGAGCAAAAAAAGTTGTTGGTCCAGTACCACTACCAACAGAAAAACAAGTAGTTACGATTTTAAGAGCGGTACACAAATACAAGGATTCTCGTGAACAATTTGAAATTAGAACGCATAAACGTTTGATTGAGATTGTTGGACCTACTGCAGAAACTATCGACGCATTAAGTCGTTTAGAACTAGCAAGTGGTGTTGACATCGAGATCAAACTGTAGTGGAGGTGAAATCATGAAAGGTATTTTAGGAAGAAAACTTGGCATGACTCAAGTATTCGCTACTGATGGTTCTTTAATCGCAGTTACAGTAGTTGAAGCTACACCAAATGTAGTTATGCAAAAGAAAACAGTTGAAACAGATGGTTATGAAGCTGTACAACTTGGATTTGAAGACGTAAAAGAAAGACGTGCTACTAAAGCGAGCGTTGGACATGCGAAAAAAGCAGAGACTGCGCCAAAACGTTTTGTAAGAGAAATCCGTGGAGCTGAAATGATGAATTTAGAAATCGGTAGCAAAGTAGACGTTAGTTTATTTGAAGCTGGTGACATCGTTGACGTTTCTGGTGTTTCAAAAGGTAAAGGGTTTAACGGAACGATTGTTCGTAACAATGCTTCTTTAGGGCCTGCTACACATGGTTCTGGACATCACAGACACATTGGTTCATTAGCTACTATCGGTAGAAATAATGGTGTAATCAACAAAGGAACAGCTATGGCTGGTCAACATGGTGGATTTACAACAACAAACCAAAACTTAGAAGTTATTAAAGTAGATGTTGAAAACAACTACATCCTTATTAAAGGAAACGTTCCTGGACCAAGAAGAGGTTTAGTAACGGTTAAATCGGCAGTTAAATCTGCTAAAAAAGTACAAGCTGTAGATTTAGTAAATTATAATGCTGCAGCGGAAGGGGAGTAATCTATGCCAAGTGTAAAAGTATATAGTCAAGCTGGTAAAGAACTTCGTGATTTTGATTTAGCAGCTGTAGTATTTGGAATTGAACCAAATAAACAAGCAATGTTTGATGCAGTAATTATGCAAAGAGCATCTATGCGCCAAGGTACACATGACACTATCAACCGTACAGAAGTACGTGGTGGTGGTAGAAAGCCTTGGAGACAAAAAGGAACTGGTCGTGCAAGACAAGGTTCTACTCGTTCTCCACAATGGAGAGGGGGAGGAATTGTATTTGGACCTACTCCAAGAAGTTATGCATATAGATTAAATCGTAAAGTTCGTCGTTTAGCTTTAAGATCTATCTTATCAGTTAAAGTATTAGAAAATAGTTTAATGGTATTAGAAAACTTAAATTTCGAAACGATTAAAACAAAAGAGTTTACAAAAGTTATGACTGCATTAAAGTTAGAAACAAAAACTTTATTCGTAGTTGACGTTAATGAAGAGTGGGAAAATGCATTCTTATCAATGAGAAACTTACCAAACGTAATGTTCTTAACGGTAGAAGGTTTAAACACTTACGATCTTATGAATGCTGATAAAGTTGTTATGACAGAAGCAGCAGCAAAAGCAGCAGGGGAGGTTTGGGCTTAATGAAAAATCCTAGAGACATAATCGTCCGTCCTATCATCACTGAAAAATCAATGAGAATCATGAAAGATAACAATGAAATCACATTGGAAGTGGCGAAAGGTGCTAATAAAACAGAAGTAAGACAAGCAGTTGAAGCAATCTTCAATGTTAAAGTTGAAAGAGTAAACATCGCAAACTGCCGTCCTAAAGGTAAAAGAATGGGACGTTACGAAGGTAAAACAAACGCTGTTAGAAAAGCAATCGTTAAATTACCTGAAGGTCAAGAAATTGACATTTTCTCTGAAAAACAATAGTTTTCAGGAAAACACCGGGAGAATCACGCTATTCCCGAGATAAAATGCGTAAAAAGGAGAAACTAATCCATGGCGATTAAAAAATACAAACCGACCACTGCTGGTCGACGTGGTATGACTGGTTTAACGTTTGATGAAATTACTACAAACAAACCAGAACGTTCATTAGTTGAGTCACTTTCTAAAAAAGGTGGACGTAACAATAACGGACGTATCACAACTCGTCACCAAGGTGGCGGACACAAACGTTTATATCGTATTATCGATTTCAAACGTACAAAAGATGGAATCCCTGCAAGAGTAGCGACAATTGAGTACGATCCAAATCGTAGTGCAAACATCGCATTACTTGTTTATGCAGATGGAGAAAAACGCTACATCTTAGCTCCAAAAGGGTTAACTGTAGGAATGACAATAATGTCAGGCGCTGAATCTGATATTAAAGTCGGAAATTCAATGGAAATGGGTCAAATGCCAGAAGGTACTTTCATCCACAACATCGAATTAAAACCTGGTAAAGGTGGACAATTGGCACGTAGTGCTGGTGTTAGTGCACAAATTCTTGGTAAAGAAGGACGTTACGTAACTGTAAGACTTGCAAGTGGTGAGGTAAGAAGAATCTTAGCAAACTGCCGTGCAACAATCGGACAAGTTGGTAATGAAGATCATAACTTAGTAAACCTTGGTAAAGCTGGTAGAAGCCGTTGGATGGGTATTCGTCCAACAGTACGTGGTTCGGTAATGAATCCTAACGATCACCCTCATGGTGGTGGTGAGGGACGTTCACCAATCGGTCGTAAATCTCCAATGACACCATGGGGTAAAAAAGCAATGGGTGTTAAAACTCGTAAAAAGAAAAATGCGTCTAATAAATTAATCGTAAGACGTCGTAATGAGAAATAGGCGAAAGGGAGGAAAGAAATAATGGCTCGTAGTTTAAAAAAGGGTGCGTTCTGTGATGAACATTTAATGAAAAAAGTTGAAGCATTAGGCACTGGTAAAAAAGAAGTAATTAAGACTTGGTCAAGACGTTCAACAATTTTCCCTCAATTCGTTGAGCACACATTTGCGGTGTATAACGGGAAAGAACATGTTCCAGTTTATGTAACTGAGGATATGGTTGGACATAAATTAGGTGAGTTTGTACCTACTCGTAAATTCGGCGGACATGGTTCTGACGATAGAAGGGGTTAGTAAAATGGAAGTAAAAGCAATAGCAAAAACAGTACGTTTATCTCCACGTAAAGCAAGATTAGTATTGGATTTAATCAGAGGTAAAGATGTAGCGGAAGCTGCAGCAATCTGTAAATTCACTCCTAACTATGCTGCAACAGTAGCGGGAAAAGTGTTGAAATCAGCGGTTAGTAACGCTGTAAATAACCACGAATTAGATGAATCAAAATTATACGTTAAAACATGTTATGCAGATGCAGGTGTTGTATTAAAACGCTTTATGCCAAGAGCTAAAGGAAATGCATCTCCAATCATGAAACGTACAAGCCACGTAACAATCGTGGTAGCGGAAAGATAGGGAGGACATTATGGGTCAAAAAGTACATCCAATAGGAATGCGTGTTGGGGTTATCCGTGATTGGGAATCTCGTTGGTACGCTGAAAAAGAATACGGTACATTATTATTAGAAGATGTTAAAATTCGTGATTTCATCTTCGCTGAATTAAAAGCTGCTTTAGTTTCTCGTGTAGAAATCGAAAGAAGCAAAAACCGTGTTGAAGTTATCATTAGAACTGCAAGACCTGGTGTTATCATCGGAACTAACGGAGAATCTATTGAAAACTTAAAGAAAAAAGTAGTTAAATTAACAGCTGGAAAAACAGTTCACATTAAAGTTGTGGAAATCGCTAATCCAGATTTAGATGCATTATTAGTTGCTCGTTCAATCGCTGAACAATTAGAACAACGTGCATCATTTAGAACAGCACAAAAAAGAGCAATTCAAAAAACTATGCGTGCTGGAGCAAAAGGGATCAAAACTATGGTTTCTGGTCGTTTAGGTGGAGCTGATATGGCAAGAAGTGAAGGATACTCAGAAGGTATTGTTCCACTTCATACATTAAGAGCTGATATCGATTATGCACACTATGAAGCAATGACAACTTACGGAATCTTAGGAGTAAAAGTTTGGATTTGTAGAGGAGAAGTATTACCTGGAAACATGGTAGTTGAACCTGAAGCACCAAAATTCTCAAGAAACGATCGTAAACGTCGTCCTCAACGTGACAACCGTCGTCCTAGACCTGATGGAATGCGCACTGAGAATGCAAAAGTTGTAGCAGAAAAACCAGTTACTGAAGTGAAGGAGGGCAATTAGTTATGTTGATGCCTAACAGAACAAAATATCGTAGACCACATTTAGTACCTTATGAAGGTAAAACAAAAGCAGGACGTAAAGTTGCTTTTGGTGAATTTGGTTTAGTAGCAGATAGTGGAGCATACGTAAGCAACCGTCAAATCGAGTCTGCGCGTATTGCGATGACACGTTATATGAAACGTGGTGGTCAAGTTTGGATTAAAATATTCCCTCATTTGGCAATCACTAAAAAACCATTAGAAGTACGTATGGGTTCTGGGAAAGGTGCACCTGAAGGTTGGGTTGCAGTTGTTAAACCAGGACGTGTAATGTTTGAAGTTGGAGGAGTTAGCGAAGAAATCGCACGCGAAGCTTTCCGTTTAGCTGGTCATAAATTACCAGTAAAAACAAAATTTGTGCGTAGAGGCGAGGAGGAATAGTCATGAAAATGAAAGAAATCAGAGATGTAAGCAACGAACAGTTACTTAAAGAGATCGATACTTTAAAAGAAGAACTATTCAATTTACGCTTTCAACAAGCAACTGGGCAATTAACAAATTCTTCTCGTATGAAAGAGATTAAGAAAACAATTGCTCGTATTAAAACAGTGATCACTGAGCGTCAGCTTAGTGAAGTGAAGTAAGGAGGACACATTGTATATGGAAAGAACAAATCGTAAAGTATACCGTGGAAAAGTCGTTTCTGATAAAATGGATAAGACAATCGTTGTTGAAGTTAGTACATCAAAACGTCATCCTCTATACGGGAAACGTGTTAAATATTCAAAGAAATTTACAGCTCATGATGAAATGAATGAAGCTAAAATGGGAGATATTGTAGAAATTATGGAAACTCGTCCATTATCTGCAACAAAAAGATTCCGTTTAGTATCAGTTGTTGAAGTAGCTGTAATCCTTTAGGAAGATGGAGGTAGTAGAGATATGATTCAAAACGAAACCAGATGTCGTGTCGCTGATAATTCAGGCGCGAAAGAAGTATTAGTTATTAGATGTTTAGGAGGAAGTCATCGTCGTTTTTCTAACATCGGAGATGTAGTAGTATGTGCAGTAAAAGATGCAACACCAGGTGGTGCTGTTAAAAAAGGTGATGTTGTTAAAGCAGTAATCGTAAGAACTAAAAAAGGCATTCGTCGTAATAATGGTTCATTCATTCGCTTTGATGACAACGCTGTAGTTGTACTTAAAGACGATAATACGCCACGTGGAACAAGAATTTTTGGACCTGTAGCGAGAGAACTTCGTGATAAAGACTTTATGAAAATAGTTTCTTTAGCACCAGAAGTACTATAGGAGGGTACCATGAGATTAAAAAAAGGCGATAAAGTAAAAGTAATCACTGGTCATTATAAAGGAACTGTTGGTGAGATCACTAAAGTATTCCCTAAAGATGATAAAGTTATTGTTGAAGGTGTAAACCTTGTTAAAAAACACTTAAAACCAACTCAGGCTAATCCTGAAGGTGGAAAAATCGAAAAAGAAATGCCAATTCATGTATCTAATGTAATGGCATACGATTCTAAAGCTAAACAAGCAAGTCGTGTTGGAGTTACAGAAGTGAAAGGTGTAAAAACGCGTGTCTATAAAAAGACTGGCGCTGTTGTTAAATAAGGAGGTAAATGAACTATGAATCGTTTAATGGAAAAATATAAAACAGATGTTGTTCCTGCTTTAGTGAAACAGTTTAATTACTCTTCAGTAATGGCTGCACCAAAAGTAGAAAAAGTAGTTATCAATGTTGGTCTTGGAGAAGCAATCGCTAATCCTAAGATTTTAGATGAAGTAGCTGCTGAATTAGCTACAATTACTGGTCAAAAACCAGTAGTTACAAAAGCTAAAAAATCAATTGCGAACTTCAAATTACGTGAAGGTATGCCAATTGGTTGTAAAGTTACATTACGTGGACAAAGAATGTATGAATTCTTAGATAAATTAATGAATGTATCATTACCACGTGTACGTGACTTCCGTGGAGTTAGTGCTAACGCATTTGACGGAAGAGGAAATTATACGTTAGGTGTTAAAGAACAATTAATTTTCCCTGAAATTGATTACGATAAAGTAAACAAAATTCACGGTATGGATATTGTAGTTGTTACAACTGCGAATACAAATGAAGAAGGACGCGCTTTACTTAAAGAATTAGGTATGCCGTTCGAAAAGAAATAGGGAGGACACAAAAAAATGGCAAGAAAGGCAATGATTAATAAATGTAATCGCCCTCAAAAGTTTAAAGTTCGTGAATATACACGTTGCGAACGTTGTGGACGCCCACATTCAGTTTTAAGTAAATACAAACTATGTCGTATTTGCTTCAGAGAATTGGCTTACAAAGGTCAAATTCCTGGAGTAAAAAAGGCAAGTTGGTAAGATAGGAGGACTTTGACATGATGAATATGACAGATCCAATTGCGGATATGCTTACTAGAATTCGTAACGGTGTGCAAGCACGTCACGATGTTGTAGAAGTTCCTGCAAGTAAAGAAAAAGTTGAAATTGCTCGTATCTTAAAAGAAACAGGCTTTATCAACAATTATATCGTTAGTGGAGAATTGAAAAAAACAATCACTATCGTATTAAAATATGGTCCAAATAATGAAAAAATCATTAGCGGAATCAAACGTATCTCTAAACCTGGTTTAAGAGTTTACGCACAAGTAGATAGCATTCCTAGAGTATTAAATGGTTTAGGTGTTGCAATTATTTCTACTTCACAAGGTTTATTAACAGACAAACAAGCTAGAACTAAACATGTTGGCGGTGAAGTAATCGCTTACGTTTGGTAGGAGGAAGAAAGTAAATGTCACGTATCGGAAATAAGACGATTACCGTTCCTGCAAGTGTTGAAGTTATCATCGCAGCAGGTAATGAGGTGACTGTAAAAGGACCTAAAGGTACTTTATCTCGTAAATTTCATTCAGATTTATCTATTGAAAATAACGAAGGTGTTATTACAGTTGCTCGTCCAAATGAACAAAAGCATATTAAACAATTACATGGTACAACACGTGCCTTGTTAAACAACATGATTGTTGGAGTTAGTGAAGGATTCACAAGAGAATTAGAATTAGTGGGGATTGGTTACCGTGCATCAGTTGCTGGAAACAAATTAACATTAAATATTGGTTACTCTCATCCAGTTGAGTTTGTACTTGAAGATGGTATTACTGTTGAATGTACAAGTACTACAGATATCAAAGTATCTGGAATCGACAAACAACGTGTAGGAGAATGGGCAAGTAACATTCGCGCCAAAAGAAAACCAGAACCTTATAAAGGAAAAGGTATTCGTTATAAAGGTGAAATTATCCGCCGTAAAGAAGGAAAAACGGCTGCTAAGAAATAGTGGGAAAGGAGAAAATAAAAAATGCTTAAGAAAGTTAGTAAAAATTCAGAAAGAATTCGTAGACACGCTCGTGTCCGCACTAAAGTCAGCGGTACTCCTGAACGCCCACGTTTAAATGTTTTCAGATCAAATGCTCATATCCATGCGCAAATTATTGATGATGTTAACGGAAAAACATTGGTTTCTTGCAGTAGTGTTGAATTAAAATTAGAAAATGGTGGCAATATTGATGCTGCAAAAACAGTAGGTGCTGAGGTTGCAAAACGTGCAGTAGCTGCAAATATTAATGAGGTAGTTTTCGATCGTGGTGGCTATGTTTATCACGGACGCGTCCAAGCTTTAGCAGATTCTGCAAGAGAAGCTGGACTTAAATTCTAGGAGGGCTCGAAAATGGAACGTAAACCAAGAAGAGATAATAGAGAACGCGAAAAAGAATTTGAAGAGCGTGTCGTAGTCATCAACCGTGTCACTAAAGTAGTTAAAGGGGGACGTCGTTTCCGCTTTGCTGCACTAGTTGTAGTTGGTGACAAAAAAGGTCGTGTAGGATTTGGAACAGGTAAAGCGAACGAAGTACCTGATGCAATCAAAAAAGCAATCGAAGATGCTAAGAAAAACATCGTTAGAGTGCCTATTGTTGGATCTACAATTCCACATGAAATTTTAGGAGTTTATGGGGCAGGAGAAGTTATGCTTCGTCCAGCTTCACAAGGTACAGGAGTTATCGCTGGTGGTCCAGTACGTGCAGTACTTGAACTTGCTGGTATCGGTGATGTACTTTCTAAATGTATCGGATCACGTACACCAATTAATATGGTACGTGCAACTGTAAAAGCATTAAGCGAGTTAAAAACTGTTGATCAAGTTGCTAAACTTCGTGGAATTAGCCGCGAAGAAGTGCGCTAGAGAGGAGTAAATTAATGAAATTACATGAATTACAATACACTGAAGGTGCTCGTAAAGCTAACGTTAAACGCGTTGGTCGTGGACATGGTTCAGGTTTAGGAAAAACATCTGGTAAAGGACAAAAAGGACAAAACTCTCGTAGTGGAGGAGGCGTTTCTTTAGGATTTGAGGGTGGTCAAACACCAATCTTCCGTCGTATACCAAAACGCGGATTTACAAACTTTACACGTGTAGAATACACAGTTGTAAATCTTGAATCTTTAAATAGATTCGAAAATGGTGTTGAAGTTACTCCAACATTATTAAAAGAAGTTGGTCTTGTAAGACAAGAGTTAGATGGTGTGAAAATTTTAGGTCAAGGTACTTTAGAAAAGAACTTAACTGTAAAAGCACACAAATTCTCTAAGTCTGCAATTGCAGCAATTGAAAAAGCAGGCGGAAAAGTAGAGGTTATCTAGTATGATCAACACTTTTGCAAGCATGTTAAAGAATAAAGAAATTCGTAATCGTATTTTATTTACTCTTGCTATGATGCTTGTCTATCGTTTAGGAGCAGCAATACCAGCTCCTAGAATCGACGCTGTTAAGTTATTATCAGCGGGGATTGGTCAAGATGGAATCTTGGCAATGATGAATTTACTTGGTGGGGGAATGTTACAAAGATTTTCTATCTTTGCATTGGGTGTTGGTCCTTATATTACTTCAAGTATTATTATTCAGCTATTGGCTACGGAAAATATTATTCCTGCCTTAAGCGAAATGACAAAATCTGGGCAGCAAGGTAAACAACAAATGAATAAGATTACTAGATATTTATCTGTAATCTTAGCATTTATTCAAGCCTTTACGATGACTTATGCATTTGATATAAGTAATCAAATTGTTATCGATGGAAGTGTCGCAACATATTTATATATTGCTACAATTCTTACTGCTGGTACAATGTTCTTAGGTTGGATTGGTGATAGAATCACTACACACGGAATTGGTAATGGGGTTTCTATTATCATCTTCGCTGGTATTGTTTCTAACATGCCTTGGCAATTTGTAGAAGTGTATAATACACTTATTGCAAATGCTTCTGCAACAAATGCAACAATGGGTATGATTGGATTTGCGGCATATGTGTTTATGTATATCGCAATTATCGTGCTTGTAATCTTTATGAGCCAAGCTGTGAGAAAAATTCCAATTCAATATACTTCAAGTGCTGTAAGACAACATGGTAATGATATGACTTTCTTACCACTTAAAATCAATTCGGCAAGTGTAATTCCAGTTATCTTTGCTTCTGCAATCTTAACTGCACCATTAACAATAATGAGTTTCTTCCCAACAACGGAATTTACAACATTTATGACGAATATATTGAGTTATACACAACCTGTTGGTTTTGTGCTTTATATTTTATTGATTGTACTGTTCACATTCTTTTACACTAACTTACAAGTTGATCCTCAGAAAATATCTGACAACTTGAATAAAAATGGAACTTATATTCCAGGTGTAAGACCAGGACATGATACAAAAGTTTATGTTTCTACTATCTTAAATAGAATCACTGTACTTGGTGCATCATTCTTATGTTTCATCGCTGCACTTCCGCCATTACTTGGAATGATTTTCACAGAAATGCCTGCGGTTGCTACACTTGGTGGAACAGGGATTATCATCGTAGTTGGTGTTGCTCTTGAAACAACGAAGGACTTGACTGGTAAATTAACACAACGTACTTACCACGGGTTCATCAAAAAATAGAGGTGTTTCCATGAATGTATTAATTATGGGAGCTGCTGGTAGTGGTAAAGGAACAATGTCTAGTAAAATTACAAGTGAATATGGTATCAATCATATTTCTACAGGCGATATGTTTCGTGCAGCTATTAAGCAACAAACACCACTTGGGATAGAAGCACAAAAGTATATAGATAAAGGGGAGTTAGTCCCTGATGAAATTACAATAAATATGGCTTTAGACAAAGTGCAAAATGGTAATTTTGAAAATGGATATCTATTAGATGGGTTTCCACGTACATTACCACAAGCAATTGCATTTGATAAAATGTCAAAAGAAGTGAATAAGACAATAGATATTGTAATTAGTTTAAATGTAAATCTTGAAGCATTGGCGGATAGAATTACAGGTAGACGCATTTGCGAAAATTGTGGATCTGTTTATCACATTGAATATAATCCTAGTAAGGAAGATGGAATTTGTGATAAATGCGCACATAAATTATACCAAAGAGCTGATGATACTTATGAAGGTATCAAGGTTCGTCTTGATTTATATGATAATATGACTAAACCAGTTTTAGACTATTATCGTAATTTAGGAGACGTAGTCGATATAGATGCTACACAAAATATTGAAAAAGTGTGGTATGATATTAGACAAGCATTGGAGAATATCTAATGATCACAACAAAATCCAATCGTGAAATAACGATTATGCGTGAAGCAGGAAGAATTGCAGCATTGGCTTTGTATGAAGTTGGTGCAGCGATTCGACCAGGCATCACCACTGCGCAGTTAGATAAAATTGCGGAGAGGGTTATTGTAGAAAATGGAGCTATTCCTTCTTTTAAAGGATATCATGGCTTTCCAAGTACAATTTGTGCATCAATAAATTCTGTTTTGGTTCATGGTATACCAGATAAAACAGTGCTAAAAAATGGTGATATTATCTCAATTGATGTTGGAGCATGTTATAAAGGATATCATGGTGATAATGCTTGTACATTCGCGGTTGGAGAGATCAGTGATGAGGCTTTACAACTAATGGAAGTTACAAAAAATTCATTATATGAAGGACTAAAACATGTTAAAGCAGGAAATCGCTTAGGTGATGTTTGCCATGCGATTGGTGATTATGTTATGTCACGAGGTTATTCAGTGCCTTATGATTATACAGGTCATGGGATTGGAAGTGCTTTGCACGAAGATCCTGCTATTCCAAATTATGGGGATCCTAATGTAGGTGTTATTCTAAAAGAAGGAATGACATTAGCAATTGAACCGATGGTTCATGTAGGAAAACCATTTACCAAAGTGCTAAGTGATGATTGGACTGTTGTAACAAAAGACAATTCACTCACTGCACACTATGAACATACTGTCTTAGTAACTAAAGACGGATATGAAATCCTAACTGTACAAAAAAAGGAGGATTCCACTCAAAATGGGTAAAACAGATGTCATTGAGGTCGAAGGTGTAATCGAAGATACACTTCCGAACGCTATGTTTAAAGTGAAATTAACAAACGGGCACGTAATATTGGCCCACGTTTCTGGCAAAATCCGTATGCATTACATTCGCATTTTACCAGGTGACCGTGTTACCGTTGAAATTTCGCCGTATGATTTAACACGTGGGCGTATAACATTTAGACATAAATAAGTCTAATAGGGAGGAAACGCATGAAAGTAAGACCATCAGTTAAACCAATATGCGATAAGTGCCGTATCATTAAGCGCAAAGGTCGCGTAATGGTTATTTGTGAAAACCCTAAACACAAACAACGTCAAGGTTAATAGGAGGAAAGAACAAAAATGGCTCGTATTGCAGGAATCGATTTACCACGTAATAAACGTGTAGTAATCGGATTAACTTATATTTATGGTATCGGTCGCCCAATGGCCGAAAAAATCTTAGCAATTACAAACATCAGTGAAGACATTCGTGTCAAAGATTTGACTGAAGAGCAAGTAAATGCTTTAAGACAAGAAATCGACAACGTAAAAGTTGAAGGTGATTTAAGACGTGAAGTTGCGATGAACATTAAACGTTTAATGGAAATCGGATGTACACGCGGAATTCGTCATAGAAGAAGCTTACCAGTAAGAGGACAACGTACAAAAACGAATGCTCGTACTCGTAAAGGACCAGCACGCCCAGTAGCTGGTAAAAAGAAATAACGATAGGAGGTAATTAGAAATGGCAAAACAAAAAACGACTACACGCAAACGTCGTGTACGTAAGAATATCGTCAAAGGTGTGGCTCATATCCACTCTACATTCAATAACACTATCGTTACAATTACTGACGAAAGTGGAAACGCAATCGCTTGGTCTAGTGCTGGAGCATTAGGATACAAAGGTTCTCGTAAATCAACACCATTTGCAGCTCAACTTGCTAGTGAAGCTGCAGCTAAAGGTGCAATTGATCACGGTATGAAACATGTTGAAGTTAATGTTAAAGGACCAGGACCAGGACGTGAAGCAGCAGTTAGAGCGCTTCAAATTGCTGGACTTGAAATTAGCGTAATTAACGACGTTACTCCAATTCCACATAATGGATGTCGCCCACCAAAAAGACCACGTGGTTAATGGACCACTCCAGGAGGATATATAATGCAAAAGTTTGAACGTGCAAATTTTGAAGTAAAAGAATACGTAGAATCAAGTCATTATGGTAAGTTTGTTATCGAACCTCTTGAAAGAGGATTTGGTACAACGTTAGGTAATGCACTAAGACGTGTTTTACTCTCCTCTTTACCAGGGGCTGCAGTATATTCAATTAAAATTGAAAACGTGTATCATGAATTTACATCTATTCCAGGAGTTTTAGAGGATGTTACTACAATTATTTTAAATGTGAAGGATTTAATCTTAACTTCTTCAGATGATGAAGTACATACATTAAGAATTTCTGCTAAAGGACAACAAATTATCACTGCTGGTGATATTGAATGTCCAGAAGGTGTTGAAATACTAAATCAAGATTTAGTAATCGCTACTCTTGAAGACAATGGTGTTCTTGATATGGAACTTAAAGTTCGCAAAGGTAGAGGGTATGTTAGCGCAGATGCTAATAAAGCACTTTACCAAAACTCTTCACAAGGAATTGGAACGATTTTTACAGATGCAATTTATACACCTGTTGAACGTATTTCATATACTGTTGATCCAACACGTGTTGGTCAAAATGCAAAATATGATCGTTTAACATTTGAAATTTGGACAAATGGGGCAATTACTCCTCAAATGTCAATTGCACTTGGTTCTAAAATCTTAATGGATCATTTAGATTTATTAACAGATGTTAGCAATAGTGTAAAAGAGATGGATTCTGTAATTAAAGATGCAAGTGGAGAAGTTTTAAATAAAGGTTTAGTTATGATGATTGAAGACTTAGATCTTTCAGTACGTTCATATAATTGTTTAAAAAGAGCTGGTATTCAATCAGTTGAAGACTTAACTCAAAAAACAGAAGATGAACTAATGAGAGTACGTAACTTAGGTAAAAAATCATTAAAAGAAGTGAAAGACAAAATTTATGAATTGGGTCTTAACTTCAAATCATTTGAATAGTGATAAAGGAGGATTATTACCATGTGGAATCGTAAATTAGGACGCACAGCTGACCATAGAAAAGCTTTACTTCGTAATATGGCGACTAGTGTTATCGTTCACGGTAAACTAGAAACGACAGAAATGAAAGCTAAAGAATTACGTTCAGTTGTTGATGAATTAATCACTCTTGCAAAAAGAGGTGATTTACATGCTCGTCGTCAAGCGGCTAGCTATGTACGTAATGTTGTTGCAGACTCAAAAACTGGACAAACTGCATTACAAAAATTATTTGATGAAATCGGACCTAAATATGCTGATCGTAAAGGTGGTTACACGCGTGTAATCAAAACTAGAGTACGTCGTGGAGACGCTGCTTCTATGGCTATTATTGAATTAGTATAATTCGTTTTATAAAATAGACTAAAGATACCAGAAATGGTATCTTTTTTTTGTATAGTTGAACAAAAAAACAAATACACTACAGAAACAAAAATAATAAACGTGTAAGCTCTTATAAAAAAGTGTCAATGATGTTAATACAAAACGCATATAAAACAGTAAATTAAAGGTGCAAAATACCTTTAAATAGGGTTTAAATAAAGGCGATATAAAAGTTAAAAAATTAACAACTATAAATTTCAAAAAAACACAAAAAAAAGCGTGCAAAAGGGCAAGAATAGTAGTATAATAAAGTTCCCTCGAGGAAAAGAAAAAGAAAGCCAAAGCACAGAATTGAGGGAAGTGAACACAAATAAAAAAAAGTAAAAAAAACTTTCAAAAAAGTGTTGACATAGAATATAGTGTTTGGTATTATATTAGAGCGCCAAACGGAAGCGAAAGCGAAGCAAGGCAGCTAAGATCTTTGAAAACTAAATAGGAAAACGTCAATTCAAAATAAACATTCTAAGGAATGTTGGATAAAAAAACAAAAATTAAAATGAGTCAAATGGAGAGTTTGATCCTGGCTCAGGATGAACGCTGGCGGCGT
>CAYJAB010000002.1:0-18753 GCA_964368305.1 uncultured Erysipelotrichaceae bacterium
AGATTCTTTAGGAAGAGAGTGGCAGTGTGGAACAATTCAATTAGATATGAATTTACCTGAGAGATTTGATATTTCATATATTGAAAGCGATGGATCAAAACAAAGACCAATTATGTTACATCGTGTAATTTTTGGTTCTATTGAAAGATTCATTGGTATTTTAATTGAACATTATGCTGGTGCATTCCCACTTTGGTTAGCTCCAAAACAGTTGGTAGTTATACCAGTACATCAAGAGAAACATTTAGCGTATTCTCAAGAAATTGTAGAAAAGTTTAAAGATTTAGGTGTAAGATGTGTATTAGATGATCGTAATGAGAAATTGGGTTATCGTATTCGTGAAGCACAAATGAAGAAAATTCCATATCAACTAATTATTGGTGAACAAGAAGTTGAAAGTCGCTCAGTAAATATTAGAAAATTTGGAGAAACAGAACAATTCTCATTAGGATTAGATGAATTTATCGAAAGAGTGATTTCTGAAATCAAGGAGAAAAAACAATGATGAAAAAATTAATGAGCCTTTGCCTTGTATTGCTTTTAGTATTAAGTGGATGTAGTACTCCAAAAGAGGAGAAACAGTTAAAAGTTTTAGCGCCAAAAGGTGCTCCAAGTATTGCACTTGCAGCATATTATCAAGAAAATCCAGATTCAGTGGAGTTTGTGGATGGTGCAGATGTTATTAGTGCAGCGCTTGTTAGTCCAACATCAGAGTATGATGTTATTATCGCACCTATTAATTTAGGTGCAGTATTAATAGAAAAAGAGAGTACAGAATATCGTTTAGACGCAGTTGTCACTTGGGGTAATTTATATATGGTGGAGAATACAGAACTAAAAGAGAGTGATTTACCAGTTGCGGTTTTCGGAGAAGGAGCTGTACCTCAAAAAATATTTAATACAGCACTTCAAAACGTAGAATTTTCCCAAGAAATTAAATATTTTAATAGTGTTGTAGACGTTCAAGCACAACTACTTTCATCAAAAGCTTCTTATGGTTTAGTTGCTGAACCTGCATTAACAGCTATGATGGCAAAAGCAAGTGAACAAGGACTTGAATTATCTGTTGTATATAACCTTCAAGAAAAATGGAGTGAAGTTACAGGTCAATCAAATTATCCACAAGCTGCTGTCTTTGTAAAGGAAGAGGTTGCGAAAGAGTATGCGGATGAACTTGAGTCATTATCTGAAATGATGGCATCAGTGAATGTAGATAATATTGCGACATATCTTTCAGGAAATGAAGAGGTGTTTGGTACACCGCCTGTAGCGGTTTTAAGTAAAGCATTTGATAATATGAATATTGAATATGCAAAAGCAAAAGATAAAGAAGCTGAAATTTTAAGATTTTTAGAGCTTTATAATATTACAAGTATTGAAAAACTTCTTATTGATTAAGAAGTTTTTTTCTATGGTATAATAAAGAGAGGAGAGATAGTATGAACAAAAATAAACTGTTATTTATTTTAAGTTTGATGGTGTTTTGGTATTTTTTAGCTTTACATCTAGACAATGAAATAATTTTGCCAAATCAAGTAGATGTCTTAACTTATATGATTGGACAGCTTTTTTCAGTTTCATTTTATCAGGTTGTTTTGGCGACCTTTTCGAGAATGTTATTGGGACTTACCATTGCAGTTTTTACAGCGATCATACTTGCTACTTTATCTAGTATGTTTAAGTGGGTTAAAGATATATCTACGACACTTGTTAGTATCTTACAAGCAATTCCAAATATATCATTTATTATAATTTTACTTATTTGGTTTGGTTCAAATACAAGTGTTATCATTGTGAGTTTATTGGTCTTATTTCCTATTTTCTTTCAAAGCATACTCACAGGTATTTCATCCATTGAACAACAATTAAAAGATGTGTATTTAGTATATCCTGTATCTAGATATAAATTAGTGACACAAGTCTACATCCCTCAAGTAAAGTTTTATTTGCTTGGAAGCCTTAAAGTCGCTGTAGGACTGGGATTTAAGGTGAGTGTAATGGCAGAGATCTTAACACAAGTTTCAGTTGGTATTGGAAGGCAAATGAACTATAGTCGTAACATGTTGGATATGGCTGCATTATTTTCATGGACTATTTGGATTATAATTATTTCACTAGCATTGGATAAACTAATTGATAAAATAAAAGAAAAGGTAATGCAATAAGATGTGTTCTTTAAGAAGTATTCAAATAAAAGAAAATGATTTCTTAAAAAAATATAATGTAAGAAGTGATTTAAAAATCGAGACATATATCAATAATAAAATCCCACAAAAAGTAAATGTTTCATTAAATAATGCATTTAAAAAATCATTTATTTTGATTTTAGATAAAGGTAAAATAAAAAGTAATCCTATTAAAAGTGTAAATGATATCAATCAAAAAAACTTACGAATTTCTATGATTAAAGGGATAGGATTTGGAGTGTTTGGGATTGGAATAGCAGATATACCAATTTTTATCACGCATTTGTTAAATTCGATATATGAGATTTCTAATTATCATGGGTTTACACATTTAGACGAAGAAGAGAAAATATTTATACTTAAATCTATCATTGCAGCTTTAAAGTATGATAAAGAGCTTGTTTATGCGAATATTGAAATAAATCGTTTTATCTTAACAGGAGAATTTATAGATAACTCAGATTATCAAAATTTATCAGATGAAGTTGCTAAACTATTAGCGAAGCAATTAACGACTATAAAGTTTATACAAGGAATTCCTATTTTTGGTATGGTAGGTGGTGCAATAGATACACTTGTTACGAAACGAATATTAGAGTATGTAGAAATAAAGTATGCCTATCGAGAAATAATGCAAAAGAAAACCGGATAAATAGTATCCGGTTTATTTTATTAGTGATTGAATTAACTCAACAACTGTATCAATATCTACAAGTTCTACGTCTTGTTTTGTACGGTGTTTAAGTTCAAGTTTGCCATCGGCAATTGTTTTACCAACAGTTATTCTTAGTGGAATACCAATTAATTCCATATCATTAAACTTAACGCCAGCTCTTTCGTCTCTATCATCTAAGACAACATCGATGTTTATTTGTCTGAATTTTTCATATAATTCATTCGCTAGTTGAACTTGTTCTTCAACTTTTGTATTAATGATTACAATACCTACTTTAAATGGAGCGATTTCCATTGGCCATACGATTCCTTTTTCATCTGCGAATTGTTCAGCTACTGCAGCCATACAACGCCCAGTACCGATTCCATATGAACCCATATAAACATCTTGTAGTTTATTTGTAGAATCAAGGTATTCAAGACCTAATGCTTTAGAATATTTAGTCCCTAACTTAAATGTATTTCCAATCTCAATTCCTTTTTTAAAGTGAATTGTTCCACCGCAGTTTGGACATGTATCTCCATGTTGAATTTCTCTGATATCGCTTGTATGAATAGCTGTAAAATCAGATAGATTAACATTAATAAAGTGATGGTCATTTTGGTTTGCTCCAACAATGAAATTTTTCATCATTGAAATTTCATTGTCCATAATTACAGGACATTTTAAATCAATTGGACCTGCAAATCCAGTGTTAGCATTTGTAATGTTAAACACAACTTCTTTATCAGCAAGTTCAATATCTGCAGCATTTAATAATTTTCTAACCTTTGTTTCATTTACATCACGATCACCACGAACCATAATCGCATATGGTTGATTGTCCACTTTATAAATCAAAGTTTTAACGAATTTTTCTGCAGGTAAGTTTAAAAATGCACTTACTTCTTCAATTGTTTTTGCGGTTGGTGTATGTACAAGTTGTTTTTCAAGAAGCGCTTCTTCGCTATTTACTGTAATATTGATACATTCAGCAACTTCTAAATTTCGTGAGAAATCACATTTATCACAAAGAACGATTACATCCTCTCCAATATCTGTTATTGCTTGAAACTCTTCTGATAATAAACCACCCATTACACCCGTATCCGCTTTTACAATTGTATAGTCTAATTTTAATCTATCAAAGATATTTTTATATGCATTGAATATTTTAGTATAAGAAACATCTAATCCTGCTAAGTCTTGATCAAAAGTATATGCATCTTTCATAATAAATTCGCGTACACGAATTAGACCAAAGCGAGGACGCGGCTCATCTCTAAATTTAGTTTGGAATTGATATAAACTAAATGGTAAATCCTTATATGATCTAACGTTCATTGCTGCAGCAACTCCAAACAACTCTTCATGCGTTGGACCTAAAACAAACGGCTTATTGAAACGATCCTTAAGTGAAAACATACTACTACCAAATCCTGCACGTCTTCCGCTTTCAATATAGACTTCCTCTGGAATTAATGTAGGCATCAATAATTCCTGACATCCAGTTGCATCCATTTCTTCACGCACAATACGTTCAATATTTTTCAGTACTTTGTATCCAAGTGGCATGTACATATACACACCAGATGAACTCTTTTTAACCATACCTGCTCTTGCAAGTAAGTTGCCACTTGTGGAATCTTCATCTTTTACGTTTTCTCGTAATGTGTAGAAAAAGCTTTGTTTTAATTTCATAAGTTAATACTCCCTTAAATCTCTTGTATTATTATAGCATATTAAAGTACTAAGAAAAGCACATAGCATAGTATAATCAAAATTGAGCAAATAATATGCAGCATTTTGTTTTTTGTACGTAATAATAAGTATACAAATGGTGTTGCAATAATACCATATATTAATAATGCTAATGTTTTTGGATCAGTGAAATTATATACACCTGAACCGTTATAAGTAAAATCCGCTACGACCAATATAATAAAGTTAAATAAATTGCTTCCTACAATATTTCCAATCGCAATATTCACATTTTTAAGTTTAAACAATGCAATTGTAGAAGAAAGTTCTGGCAGTGAAGTAGCCACACCTAAGAACAATGCACCAGCAAATCCAGCACCTAAGTTATGAATTGTAGCTATTTCATCTGTGATATAAGTAATTATAATACTTGTGATTACAATTCCCACTGCAACTGCTGCAAATCGTACTAATACTTGTTTAACAGTAAGGGGATTTGTATCCTCATCCTCATTTTCCGCAGATGTATCTGAAGACATACTTTTTATTCCTATTACATAAACAATCAAAATCAAAATAGAAGTAATATTTACATGACCAATATCAAAATTCAAGAAGTTAATCATTTTTAAGAAAATAAGAACATAAATAACTAATACGAAAATGCATGTTTTCAAATGGCTGTTTGAAATCTTTGAATCTTTATAAATATTCAAAAATAGTAAGACAATTACAGCTAAAGCAGCAACATTAAATAAATTACTTCCTAAAATATTACCAATACTTAATTCAGGTTTATCTAAGAATAAAGTTGAAGATAAACTAGTGAACAATTCAGGAAGAGAAGTTACTGCAGATAATAATACACCTCCGATAAATGCACCAGACAATTTTGTTTTTTTATCTAATAAGTCAACATATTGACTTGCTTTATTAGAGAAAAATACGATTGCTACAACAGCAATTAAATAAGTAAAATAAATCATTTTTAATCCCTCTTTCATTAAAAAAAACAAGTACACTGTACTTGTTTTTAATACAAATTATACAAGTCAGTATATAAGTATACCCGACTTGAGTCTCATCAATTAAGATAAACCAGGCAAATGCCATGTATGTTGATTTATCACGCAATGCGCCGATTACTCCCTCAAGAGTCATTTAAATTTATCATATTTTCCTAGTTTAGTCAATAAATTATACTAAAATGTAAGGATTCTTTTTAAGCTTTCTTTCTGATCAACTGTAGGAAAATATTCAAGTCCAATATAACCTTGATAGCCTAAACTATCAATATAATTTAAAATCATTTTATAATCTAATTCACAATCGTATGGTTCAGCGCGATTTGAAATTCCAGCTACATGGAAGTGACCAATTAAGTCAATATTGTTTTGTATATTAGTAAGGATATTTCCTTCGCTAATTTGTTGATGATAAATATCATAGAGTACTTTTACATAATCACTGTTTACTATTTTAACAATATCAAAAGCATCTAATGAAGAAGTTAGTAAGTAACCAGGGTGGTCTTTTTTTGTATTTAAAGGTTCAATTAGTAAAGTGATCTTCTCTTTTTCCAATATCGGGTTAACTAGATTAAGGCAATCTACAATATTTTGAAGTTGAACCTGATAAGGTAAATCTGTCTTATTTCCTACTTGAGAAATTAGTTTTGTACATCCAAGTTTTTTTGCAACAACAATACTTTCTTTTAGTGCAGTTAAATAATCTTCATGTTTTGTCTGATCACACATACTAATAAATTTTTGACAACACGTACTAATATTCAAATCATATTGCTTTGTGTTTGCAATAATAGCATCAATATCTTTATCCCACCAACTCCAAAATTCTATTGTTTTATATCCAAGCAAACTGACTTCTTGTAGTCCTTTATAAAATTCATCTTTAGGATATAATGCATCTATACAAACTGAATAGTTCATAAAATTCTCTCCTTTTTTCATAATTATTACACAGTGGTGCGTCATATTCAAATGTAAATTAGGGTAATTAGATGTATAATTTCACAAAATCTATTGATTTTATTTAAATATTAGATATGATAATACTTATAAGTTTATTAGAATAAGACATAAACCTTATTCAAGGAGAATTAAATGGACCTGGACTCGAGTATACAACTCATATTAATTATTGCATTGATTATTTTAAATGGTTTGCTTGTTGCAAGTGAACTTGCTATTTTATCAGTCAATAAAAACAAAGTTAAAACATTAAGTGAAGAAGGAAATACAAATGCGCTAAAATTGGAGAAAATCTTACAAAATCCGCAAAAACTTTTAGTGACAATTAGCATTTGGACTACATTGATTCATTTTGCAGTGAGTATTACTGCGACACTAGGAATCTTACATAATTTGACAGAATTTTTAAAATATAATGAAATTACAAATGCATACACAATTGCCTTATTTGTATTAGGATTTTTATTTGTGTTTTTTATCATTCAATTTGGAGAAGTGCTTCCTAAAAAAATCGCTACTTTAAAAACAGAAGAAATTGCGTATTCGACAGTCGGGTTTATAAGTGTACTTCAAGCTGTTTCATCTGTGTTTATATCATTGGTAAATGGTATGTCAAAGTTTATTTTAATTATTGCAGGGTTTAAAGATGATTCATCGTATGAAAAAATGTCTAAAGATGAAGTTCGTTTAATGTTAGAAGATGAAAAATATAATGAAGTATTCAATGAGACTGAACAGGAAATGATCGAGGGAATTTTTGAATTTAATGATAAAACTGCAGATAAAGTAATGACTCCAAGAACTAAAGTGTATTCAATTGATGTTAATACACCATTAAGTGAGTATTTAGACGAATTAATTAATGAAAAATATTCACGTGTTCCTGTTTATGAAGATGATATAGACCGTATTATCGGTGTATTATATATGAAAGATTTCATGGTGGAAGCGCGTCGTGTTGGGTTTGAAAATGTAGATATTAAAAACATTGTACATGAAGCTTATTTTGTTCCAGAAAAGAAAAATATTGATGTACTGTTTAGAGAACTTCAAGAAAAGAAAGTCCATATGGCGATGTTAATTGATGAGTATGGAGGATTATCAGGAGTTATTACAATTGAGGACTTGATTGAAGAAATCATGGGTGAGATTGAAGATGAGTATGATGAAGAAGAATTTGATATTAAAAAGATAAGTGAAAATGTGTATTTAGTTGATGGAAGTGTATTGATTGAGGAAATGAATGATGAACTTGGTTTGGATTTAGAAGAAGATGATGAGGATTATGATACAATTGGTGGATTCTTATTAAATCTCTTGGATTCAATTCCTAAAGAAGATGATCATCAAGTCATACAATATAAAAATATCTTATTTAAAATTGAAAAAGTTGTAGGAAAAAGAATTGAAACTATTAAAGTTATCATTCAAGATAAATCAAAGAGAGAACATCTTGATTAACATGAAAGATAATGGTATTATTTAGTATATGCTGATGAAAAAGAGAATATTTTTGTTTATTAATAGAGAGTAAGTGGTTGGTGTAAACTTATAGTAAACTTCAATATGAGACACTTTGGAGGCTTTATCTGTAATGGATAACGTTGCTTGCGATAAAAGTATGAGTGCATATCATATGATATGAATTAAGGTGGTACCGCGTTTATAACGTCCTTATTATAGGACGTTTTTTTATTTATAAAGGAGAAAAATTATGACAAATTACCAAGTCCCAAGAGGAACACAAGATTTATTTGGAATAGAGATGAAGAAAAGACAAAAAATTGAAGAGCTAGCAAGACAATTTTGTTATGTATTCAATTATGAAGAAATTAGAACACCTATTTTTGAACACACAGAAGTGTTTAAAAGAGAAAATGACAGTAGTGATGTTGTGAATAAAGAGATGTATACATTTGAAGACAATGGAAAAAGAAGCTTAACTTTAAGACCTGAGGGAACAGCGGGTGTATTAAGAAGCTTTGTGGAAAATAAAATGTATGCAGAATCTGATTTACCAAAGAAATTATTTTATATTGGACCAAACTTTAGATACGAAAGACCTCAAAAGGGGAGATATCGTATTCATAATCAATTTGGTGTTGAGTTAATTGGTGGAAAAAATCCAATCATAGATGCAGAAATTATTTCTTTTGGATATCAATTTGTATCTGCGTTGGGACTGAAAAATTTAAAGGTTTGTATTAACACCTTAGCAGATACTGAGTCTCGTATGAACTATCGTGAAGCAATGGTAGAACATTTTAAAGATGGGATTCATACAATGTGTGCAGATTGTCAAAGACGATTTGTTCAAAACCCACTGCGTATTTTAGATTGTAAAGTGGATAAGGAACATGCATTGATGCAAAATGTTCCAGAGTTAAAAGATTATTTAAATGAAGAATCACAATTGTATTTTGATGGCGTTCTTAACGCGTTAACTGCACTTGAAATTCCATATGAAATTGACGCAAGACTTGTACGTGGATTTGACTATTATACGCACACTGTATTTGAAGTGATTTCTGTAAGTGAAGAAATGGGAAGCCAATCCACAATTTTTGGTGGTGGACGATATGATGGATTGGTAGAGTATTTCGGAGGTCCTAGTATTTCAGGTATGGGATTTGGAATGGGACTTGAGAGACTATCGCTTGCACTTGATGCAGAAAATATTGAAATTGTTGAAGAATCTTCAATCGATCTTTATGTAATGAGTTTGGATAAATCAGTTACAAGTGTAGCACTTGAACTTGCGAATATGGCACGTTTTAATGGGTTTGTAACTGAGATGGATTATGATGCACGTTCTATGAAAGCACAATTTAAAACAGTCGATCGCAAGATGGCAAAGGTTGTTGCGATACTGGGAGAAGATGAAGTTAAACAGCAAATGGTTACTTTAAAAAATATTATGACTAAAGAGCAAGTGAGTGTTGGATATGATCAAATGATTCAACAATTAGATCTTTGGTTAAATACACATCAACACGACTGCTCTGAAGAGTGCAGTTGTTCTAAATAGGAGGAAATATGGAAAGAACACATAAAAATGGAGAGTTACGATTAAGTAATGTAAACCAAACAGTCACACTCATTGGTTGGGTGGCGAAAAGAAGAAATTTAGGATCACTTGTATTTATTGATTTAAGAGATAAAACAGGAATAACACAAGTTGTGTTTTCTGAAGAAATTGCTGAGCAAATTAAAGATGTAAGAAATGAATATATTTTACAAATTACAGGAGAAGTTGTTGCAAGAAAAGATAAGAACGAAAAACTTCCTACAGGCGAAATTGAAATTAATGCAATAAGTGTAGAAGTAATAAATAGTGCACAAACAACACCTTTAATAATTGCGGATGAAACAGATGCACTTGAAGATACAAGATTAAAATATCGTTATTTAGATTTAAGACGTCCTGTGGTTCAGCAAAAGTTATTTACAAGACATCATATTACAAAAGAGATTAGAAGATATCTAGAAGACAATGATTTTATTGAAGTAGAAACGCCAATTCTTACAAAATCAACACCAGAGGGTGCACGTGATTATTTAGTACCTTCTCGTGTACGTCCAGGGGATTTCTATGCACTTCCTCAATCTCCACAATTATTTAAGCAGTTACTAATGATTGGTGGATTCGAAAGATATTATCAAGTTGCAAGATGTTTTAGAGACGAAGACTTAAGAGCAGATAGACAGCTTGATTTTACACAAGTTGATATTGAGACTTCATTTTTAGGACAAGATGAAATTTTAGAGATGGCTGAAAATATGATGGCGCGTGTTATGAAAAATGTGAAGGGTATTGATATTCAATTGCCACTTAGAAAGTTGACATATCAAGAAGCGATGGATGATTATGGAAGTGATAAACCAGATTTACGTTTCGATATGAAACTAATCGATCTTACAAAAATGTTTAAAAAATCAGAATTTCAAGTATTTAAAAATGCAATTGAAGCTGATGGTAACATTAAAGCAATTGTTGTAGAAAATCATGCGTCTGCGACAAGAAAAGAGATAGATCGTTATACTGATTTTGTAAAGAAATACCGTGCAAAAGGGTTAGTTGCTCTTAAATATCTAAATGGTTCTTTAGAAGGGAGTGCTTTAAAATTCTTTTCTGCAGAAGAATGTAGTGAACTTATATCAGTATTAAATTTAAAAGAAAATGACTTAATTTTAATTGGTGCTGATAAATGGGAAGTTGTATGTGATGCAATGGGATCGCTTAGAAGTCATATTGCAAAAGAACGTAATTATTATGAAAAAGGAGTATATGAATTCTGTTGGGTTGTAGACTTCCCACTTCTTGAGTATAGTGAAGAAGATAACCGTTATTATGCAAAACATCATCCATTTACAAGACCAAAACAAGAAGATTTACATTTATTAGAAACAAATCCAAGTGCAGTAAAAGCAAGTGCATATGATTTAGTATTAAATGGATTTGAACTTGGTGGTGGATCACTTCGTATTTATGATTCAGCATTACAAGAGAAAATGTTTGAAGTATTAGGATTTACACAAGAAGAAATACAAGATCGTTTTGGATTTTTCATTGATGCATTTAAATATGGAACACCTCCACATGGTGGAATTGCACTAGGGCTTGACCGTGTAGCAATGTTATTAACAGATAGTGATTCATTGCGTGAAGTCATTGCGTTTCCAAAAAATGCAAGTGCAAAATGTCCAATGACAGATGCACCTGGTAAAGTAGATATCAAACAACTAGATGAATTACATATTCAAATTAAAGAAAATGTTGAGTAAGTATAGTTTATTTTAGAAAATATGGTATAATATTTTTGCTGAAGGAGCCAACATATTTCCAACACTTTGATTTAGGGAATACGGATGTTAATCGATGGTGTGAATGCCAAATTTTATTTGGAATCCTAAAATGGATTACAGTATACCCACCTGTTAATACAGGGAATCTATTCTCCTTTGGCTTAGTATAGATGTTCGTATTTATTATTTTAAATGCTTTAAACTAAAGGTATATGTATTATATTTTTAAGTGAAATAAAGGGAAATTATTAAATAGAAAGGTGATTACTATGACAGAATTTATGAGTTCAGTATTAATGGTACTTTTAGGAGTAGCAATCGGTGGAGGTTTAGGTTTTTACTTCACTAAAAGAATGTTTGAAAAACAAATGAAAGACAATCCTCCAATTACGGAAAAAATGATTCGTGCTATGTATATGCAAATGGGTCGTAAACCAACCGAAGCACAAATTCGTTCAATTATGAAAACAATGGGACAAGGTAAATAACACAGATTTTTCTGTGTTTTTATTTAATCAGAATTATGAATAAATTACTTAAGAAAGTAATAATCTGTGCTTTAATGTTTGTGATAGCAGTAGGTGTTTTATTTATAACAATTGGATATTTTAGATATCAAGAAGCAGTCAATGAAATTTCGATTATAGATAAAGTTTTTGAGATTGAAAGTATGGATGGATATGTAAAATATGAAGATATTTCGAGTGATTTTATCAATGCGATTGTCGCTGTTGAAGACCGTCGCTTTTTCGAAAGAAAAGGAATTGATTATATTGCGCTTACAAGAGCTGCATTGACGAATTTATTCAGTGGAGAAGTTGTTGAAGGTGGAAGTACAATTACACAACAACTTGCAAAGAATATGTATTTTACGCATAAAGCTTCACTTACTAGGAAGGTAGCTGAAGTATTTTTACTTTATGAACTTGAAGGAATGTATTCTAAAGAAAAAATAGTAGAGTTATATGTAAATTTAATTTATTATGGTGATTTATATTACGGTGTTGAAAATGCGAGTATGGGATACTTTGAAAAACATGCGAATGAATTAACACTTAATGAAGCAAGTATTCTAGCAGGTCTTCCACAATCACCAAGTAGATATCAACTAAGCAATCAAACTGAATTAACCTATAAAAGGCAAAAAGAAGTTTTATATGCGATGCTAAATAACGGATATATAACGCAAGAAGAATATGATGAAGTATTAAAGGGGGATTAATATGAAGTGTATTAATTTTGGAATAATTGGGCCTGGTACAATTGCACATCGTTTTGTAAAAGGGATGAAATATGTCGAAAGTGGACAAATAACTGCAGTAGCATCAAGAGATTTAGAAAAAGCCAAATCTTTTGCGAAACAGTATGAAATCGATAAATATTATGGGAGTTATGATGAAATGCTAGATGATCCAGCAATAGATGTAGTATATATTGCTACACCGCCTCATCTGCATTTTGACCAAGTAATGCAGTGCTTAAAAAAGAAAAAACACGTAGTATGTGAGAAGCCTTTCATGGTTAATAGCGCTCAAATTAAACGTGCTTTTGCATATGCGAAAAGTAGAAATTTATTTTTGATGGAAGCGATGAAAGCTGTTTTTTTACCAACGACAATACAGGCAAAAAAATGGATTGATGATGGAAAAATCGGAGAATTAAAATACATTGATGCAAGTTATTGTTATGATGGGAAATTTGATAAAAGCCATTGGGTATATAAAAAGGAACTTGGTGGAGGAGGTATGTTTGATGTAGGGGTGTATGCTGCAGCATATGTTCAATATATGATAAATTCAAACATACAATCTATTTCTAAAAAGTCACTAGTAAATGACCAACAGAGTGATGATTTATCATGTATCAATATTTTATTTAAAAACAATATAATCGCAACAATTAGAGGTGCGATTGGTGTTCAAACTGAAAATAAAGCAATGATTTATGGAACACTTGGATATATAGAATGCAATCATTTTTGGAAAACAGATGAAGTAGTTTTACATGTGTATGGACAAGACGAAGAGGTTTATACAGTCAATCAACCAAGTGAATTTACATATCAAATTCAAGAGGTTGTAAATTGTGTATTACAAGGAAAAAATGAAAGTAATATTTTAAGTGAAGAGTTTAGCATTGGAATATTGGATATGATTGAGGGATAATATGATTTTGAAAAATAATAAAGACTTAAAAATTGTGTATGCTACAAAAGAAGATGCAAAGCAAATTATTGAATATTTAAATGAGGTCGCAGGTGAAACAGATAATTTATCGTTTGGATTAAATGAATTTTCAATGACTGTTGAACAAGAAGAGCTTTTTATTGAACAAGTCAATGCATCGATAAATTCAAAATTTCTACTTGGAAAAATAGAAGATGAAATTGTCAGTGTTGCCTCTATAATGGGAAGTCCAAGGTCAAGACTCTCTCATAATGTGGATTTAGGAATCAGTGTAAGAAAAAAATACTGGGGACTTAAAATTGGATCTACTATGATGGAAAGTATTTTAGAGTTTGCAAAATCTAATACAGTTATTTCAAATATACAATTGAGAGTGTTAGTATCGAATAAAGCAGCAGTTCATTTGTATGAAAAATATGGATTTGAAAAAGTAGGAATAAACAAACGGTATTTCTGTATTGATGGGATGTATCATGATTTATTAAACATGGAGTTACATATTGATAAATAAAAAAAGATGATTAATCATCTTTTTTACATCCATGAAATTTTCTTTTCGGTTTTATTTCTGATTTTTTCAATATTTGAACGGTGACGATAAATAATGAAAATCGCAAGTATAACTAAGCAAACACTTACATCTGGCGTACTTATAAAGAAACTAATACATGCAGCAAATGAAATTGAAATCATACTAGAAAGTGATACATATTTTGTAATTTTTAATATAATTAAAAATAACGTGATAGGGGCTAAAAATAAAATATAGGAATTTGTAATAAAAATTGCAATTCCTAAAACATAGCCATATGTTGTAGCAACTGACTTTCCGCCTTTAAATCCTGCAAAGATAGGATAAGAATGTCCAAATGCACACGCAAGTCCAGAATATACAGCATACTCTGCATCAATGAAATAAGCGACAACGCCAACCACAATCAATGCTTTTACTGCATCTAATATTGTAACAGCAAGTCCAGCTTTTTTTCCTAGTACACGTCCTGCATTGCTTCCGCCTAAATTTCCAGAACCGTGTTGTCTAATGTCTGTTTTATAAAATACTTTTCCTATGATTAATGCCCAAGGAATTGAGCCGAATAAGTAAGCAATAATTAAACTAAAATATAACATAATTTTTTACCTCACTGGATTATTCTATCATATTTTGTTTGAGATACAAATTAAATTCGATGAAAATTAAGTGATAATTGTAGTATAATAAACTGCGAGAGGGAGTTGTTTATGTCGAATAAAAGTTACAATGAAAATAGTATTCAAATATTAGAAGGGTTAAGTGCTGTTAGAAAAAGACCTGGAATGTATATTGGATCAACAGATGTAAGAGGATTACATCATTGTGTTTGGGAGATTGTGGATAATGCAATTGATGAGGCACTCAATGGACATGGTAAAAAAATAAAAATTACAATCGAAAAAGAAGGTAGTATTTCAATTGAAGATGAAGGAAGAGGGATGCCTGTCGGTATGCATGCTTCTGGTAAGAATTCATTAGAAGTTATTTTTACGGTATTGCATGCAGGTGGAAAATTTTCAACACAAGGTGGATATAAAACATCAGGTGGACTTCATGGTGTAGGTGCATCGGTCGTTAATGCATTGAGCCAATGGTTAGAAGTAACCGTATATTATGGTGGGAAAGAGTATCAATTACGCTTTGAAAAAGGCGGGGAAAAAATTGGTAAAATTAAAGAAATCGGCAAAACAACAAAAACAGGAAGTAAAGTAAGATTTATGCCAGATAATGGTATTTTTTCTACTGTAGATTTTAATTATAATACGATTTGTGAAAGAGCGCGCGAAAGTGCATTTCTATTAAAAGGAATTACTTTTGTTTTAAAAGATGAAAGAACAAATAAAGAAGATACATTTTTTTATGAAAATGGTCTAGAAGCATTTATGACTTATCTGCATGAAGATAGAACACCATTACATGATACAGTTGTTTTTAGTTCAAATGCATCACAAATAGAAGTCTCTGTAGCATTTCAATACACAGATGACTATCAAGAAAATACATTTTCTTTTGTAAATTTAGTGCGTACAAAAGATGGCGGAACGCATGAAGTAGGATTTAAAACTGCATTTACAAAAGCGTTTAACGAATACGCAAGAAAAAATGGTATTTTAAAAGAAAAAGATAAGAATTTTGAAGGTGCAGATGTACGTGAGGGTTTAACTACAATTATCTCTTTAGGAATTCCAGAGAACTTATTGCAGTTTGAAGGTCAGACAAAAGGAAAACTTGGAACTGTAGAGGCAAAAACTGCGGTGGATAGTATTGTTTCTGAAAGGTTAAGTTATTTCTTAGAGGAAAATAAAGATGTTGCACTTTTATTAGTTAGAAAAATGCAAAAAGCCGTTTTAGCACGCGATGCAGCTCGAAAAGCGCGTGAGGATGCTAGAAAAGGGAAAAAAGGAAACAAAACTGAAAAAATATTATCAGGCAAATTATCTCCTGCTCAAACAAAAGATAGTCGAAAAAGAGAATTATTTTTAGTCGAAGGAGATTCTGCTGGTGGAAGTGCGAAGCAAGGAAGAGATAGTAAATATCAAGCTATTTTACCTTTAAGAGGTAAGGTTTTAAATACTGAAAAAGCAAATATTTCAGATATTGAAAAAAATGAAGAATTAAATACAATGATTCATGCGATTGGTGCAGGAGTCGGTGCTGATTTTGTTGCAGAGGATTCAAATTATAATAAAGTTATTATTATGACCGATGCGGATACAGATGGAGCGCATATTCAAGTTCTTTTATTAACGTTCTTTTATCGATATATGAGACCATTAATTGAAGAGAAAATGGTGTATATTGCTTTACCACCTCTATATAAAATTACAAGTGGAAAAAATATTGAATATGCTTATACAGATGAAGAATTAAATGCTGTTAAATCTAAACATAAAAAAGTAGAAATACAACGTTATAAAGGTTTAGGTGAAATGAATGCAGATCAGCTTTGGGATACAACAATGAATCCTCAGACGCGTACTTTAGTACAGGTGACACTTGAAGATGCGATTTTAGCAGAAAGACGTGTTGTTGTTTTAATGGGAGATAAAGCGAATCTTCGTCGTGAATGGATTGAAGAGAATGTTGCATTTACTTTAGAAGATGAATTTATGGAAGGAGTGAACTAATGGCTAAAAAACAAGAAGAAAAAGTTGAAAGTTATTTATCACTTCCACTTGAAGAAATAATGAGTGATCGTTTTGGAAAATATAGTAAATATATTATTCAAGAAAGAGCACTACCAGATGCAAGAGATGGATTAAAACCTGTTCAAAGAAGAATTCTTTATGCGATGCATCATGATGGAAATACACATGATAAACAATATCGTAAAAGTGCTAAAACAGTTGGTTTGGTAATTGGTAATTACCATCCACATGGAGACTCTAGTGTATATGATGCTATGGTACGTCTGTCTCAACCTTGGAAAATGAATGAAAAACTAATTGATATGCATGGTAATAATGGGTCTATTGATGATGATCCTGCTGCTGCAATGCGTTATACTGAGGCAAGAATTTCTAAAATCGCAAGTGCACTACTTTCGGATATTGACCAAGATACAGTGCTTTTTGCACCAAATTTTGATGATACAGAGCAAGAACCAACTGTGCTTCCTGCAAGATATCCTAACTTATTAGTTAATGGAACTACAGGGATTGCTGCAGGATATGCTACAAATATTCCACCACATAATTTAGGAGAAGTAATTGATGCAACGATTTATACACTTTTAAATCCTGATTGTTCAATTGAAGAAATTATGATGTTGATGAAAGGCCCTGATTTTCCTACAGGTGGTATTGTGCAAGGAAAACAGGGGATTAAAGATGCGTTTAAAACTGGAAAAGGGAAAGTGGTTATTCGCAGTAAAACTGAAATTGTTGAAAATAAAACAAATAAGCAAATCGTTATTACAGAAATACCATATGAAGTTATTAAATCAAACCTTGTGCGTAAAATGGATGAGATTAGAATTAATAAAGATTTAGACGGCTTATTAGATGTACGAGATGAATCAGATCGCAATGGTCTTAGAATTGTTGTAGATATGAAAAAAGAAACAGATGCGAACATGGTTTTAAATTACTTATTTAAAAACACAGATCTTCAAGTTTTCTATAACTACAACATGGTAGCAATTGTAGATAAACGTCCTCTTTTAATGGGTGTAAAACCGTTACTTAGAGCTTATATTAATCATAGAGAAGAAGTTGTAATACGAAGAGTGAATTTCCAATTAAATAAAATAAAACAGCGTCTACATATTTTAGAAGGATTAATGAAGGCTGTCAGCATCATGGATGATGTTATCACATTGATTAGAAGTTCATTCGATAAACAAGATGCAAAACTAAGACTTATTGAAGCATTTCTATTTACAGAAATTCAAGCGGAAGCGATTGTTTCTTTAAGGCTTTATCGTTTAACATCTACAGATATTACAGAACTTCGTGAAGAATTTAAAAAACTAACGTCTGAAATGGAATGGTTAAATACAATTCTTCAAAGTACAAAGGTTTTACATCAAGTAATCGTTAAAGAATTAAAACAAATTAAAGAAGAATATGGTAAAGAAAGAAAATCTATATTAGAAGATGAAGTAGCGGAAATTGTAATTGATAAAATGAGTATGATTCAAAATGAAAAAGTAATGATTACTGTATCAATGGATGGATATGTGAAAAAAGTTTCTTTAAGATCATATAATGCAAGTGAAGCAAACTTTACTGGAATAAAAGAAGAAGATCAATTGATTGGATATAGTGAAGTAGAAACATTGGATACATTACTTGCTTTTACGGATCAAGGAAATTATATCTATTTGCCAATTTATCAAATTGATGAAGCAAAGTGGAAAGACTTAGGTACACATATAAATAATTATGTGAAGTTAACTGCAAATGAAAAGATTATCGCAGGTGTTATTGTTAAAAACTTTAATACAAATGCATCTGTTGTAACAATTACTAAAAATGGAATGATTAAGCGTACAATGATAAGTGAATATGTTGTATCAAGAAACAGTCGTACTTATTCTAATATTAACTTGAAGAAAGAGGATAAAGTAGTTAGAGTGCTTATAAGTTATGGGGATGAAGATGCAGTTGTTGTATCAAAAAATGGATATGTAAATCGTTATTCAATATCACTTGTTAGCCCTGTAGGATTAAAATCACTTGGTATCAAAGCG
>CAYJAB010000002.1:18763-74961 GCA_964368305.1 uncultured Erysipelotrichaceae bacterium
CGATTAATTTGACTAAAGAAGATGAAGTTGCAGACTTAGCATTATTTACAAGTGAGACAAATGGTTTAATTGTATTAAATGATAAGGGGGGGCAAAAACGTATTAAAGTTTCTGATATATCTATAACTGCGCGTGCAATAAAAGGCGAGACTTTGTTTAAACAAGTTAAGTCAAATCCTGTATTTGTTAAACATGTACTAGCATGTACGATGTATGAAACATTTACACTTATTGGGCAAGATGTATTTGAAATTGTTGCGAAAGATGTGAGTCTTATGCAAAAAGATGCTACATTCTCTTCTATGAGTGGATTAAATGCACCATATTACTTAATTAGAAATCTTCAATCTGTAAAAATTGTGGATTTTACTGAAGAAAGTTTTAGTACACCACTTCATGAACAAGAGGATGGATTTATTACATTTGATTTATAAGTGAAAGCGAGTTTATTAACTCGCTTTTATTTGATTTTAAAGATTGAAATGATTATAATTACAAAAGAGGTGTTTATATGAATAAAAGAAAACGACTGTTATGGATGTATCGATTTGCACTTATTTTTGTAGTGATTGTTGTAGTGAGTTTAAGTTTTTTAAAAACCGCAACACCACTTTTGCAAGAAGAAACATTAATTGAAAAACAAATGATTTTAGAAAGTACATTTAGTGATTCAAAGGGATATACTTTTCATAATCCAAATGTTGTAGTTAATCCATATGGAAACTCACCACTGACAGCACTTGTTATCTTTGAAACAGATCAAGCACAACCTGTCAAAGTGACAGTAAAAGGAAAGGATCCTCAAACGACATATTCTAAAACATATGCGGAAAGTACAGTTCATTTTATTGAAGTATTAGGACTTTATGCAAATCATTTAAATGAGGTTGTAATTGAAGTAGATGGACAAGAGAAAGTTATCGAAATTCAAACGGATCCTCTACCTGACAATGTATATCAATATGAATATTTGCAAGTGGATAAAAGTAAACTAGGAAATGATTTATACTTTTTTACACCATCCAGTGATGCACTTACATGTGCATATGATCTTAATGGGGATGTAAGATGGTATTTAACAAATACAAGTACATGGAAAATTGATCGATTAGATAACGGTAGACTTCTTTTAGGTACAGAACGACTTGTGAATCCTCCGTATTATAATACGGGTCTGTATGAGATGGATATGTTGGGTAAAATTTATGTTGAATATACAATAGATGGCGGATATCATCATGATTATGTAGAAATGGAAAATGGAAATCTTCTTATTGCATCCAGTAATTTTGAAGATGCGACTGTAGAGGATTATATTGTAGAAATAGATAGAACAACTGCAGAAGTAGTTAAAGAGATAGATTTAAAAGATATTTTAAATACAGATGATGGAAAAAATGAGAACTGGGTAGAATATGATTGGTTCCATAATAATTCAGTGTGGTATGATAAGAATTCTAATTCAATTACACTATCAGGAAGACACCAAGATGCTGTTGTGAATATTGATTATGATACATTACAACTAAATTGGATTATTGGAGACCCTACAAATTATAGCGAAGAGTATCTACCTTATTTCTTTACACCAGTTTCTGATGAATTCGAATGGCAGTATAGTCAACATGCCGCAATGATTACGCCAGAAAATGAAATATTTATTCTTGATAATGGAAATAATAAGTCAAAGATTGAATCTGAGTATGTTAAAGCAGAAGACTCTTATACAAGAGGCGTGCTTTATCAAATCAATACAAAAGACATGACAATCAAACAAGTGTGGCAATATGGAAAAGAAAGAGGAAGTTCGTTTTATTCGCCATATGTCTCAGATGTGGACTATTTGGGTGAGAATCACTACATAGTTCACTCAGGTGGGATTGTTTATGTAGATGGTAAAATTTCAAATTCTCCTGCTGGATTGACAGATGTAAGTTCACTTAAATCTACTACAGTAGAGTTATTAAATGATGAAGTTATTTTTGAGATTACTTTACCAAGTAATACATATCGCGTTGAAAAAATGAGTATGTATGGAAACGAAGAATTTAGTACACAACCTGCTGTTCGTATTGGGTCTTTTGAGGAAACTAAACCAATATCAAGTGGATTTGAATTTATGTTCACCAATGAGATTTCAAATGAGTATTTAGAAAGGAATCTTCAACTCACAAAAGAAATCGATCGATTGGTTGTATCTGGGGACTTTAAAGTCGAAGATGAAGTTGAAGTTATTCTTAAACAAGGATTCGATGTGAATCGATATGAAGTGCGTATCAGTGATACGCCATATACAGCAATGTGTGTTTTAATCTTCTCGGACGATGATAAAAACGAGGTTTTAGAAATAGATAAGTATATCAATCAGACAGGGTTAGATGGGGTATATGAAATTTTTATAAAATTAAATGGGGTAACGTATCAAACCAACCAAAGTATTGAGTTTGAGTAATGTAGTTCGCTTAAAAACTTGAATGTAATTTCAAGTTTTTTTTATATGAAAATCTCTTTTTTTCATATGTCAGCAATGCGGTAAAAATAATAAGAAATATTTTGATAATTATTTCACATTAAGCCGTTTTTCGCTTGAAAATCATAATTCAATCGGTTACAATATATAATATGTAAGTTCATTTACATATCGTTATTTACATGGGGGAAGCATGGAAAAACACTATATCCAATTAAAAGAAGGTAATTGTTTAAATTGCATGAGATGTATTAAAGCTTGCCCTGTAAAGGCAATGACTTATAAAGAGCATCAGCCAAAAATTGAAGAGAATGAATGCGTATTATGTGGTCAATGTTATTTGGTTTGTAACCATAGCGCTAAGAAAGTGAATAGTGAACTTTCTGTGGTGAAAAATTGGCTAAAAAATGAAGAAAAAGTAATTATAAGTCTTGCTCCAAGTTTCTTGAGTGTGTGGCAAGATTTTTCATATTTAAAAATCAGGTTATTAGAACTTGGTTTTTTTGATATAAGAGAGACTGCAGAAGGTGCAGCACTTGTTTCTCAATCCTATTTGAAGTTGATTGATGAAAAAAATATGAAGAATATTATTACAACATGTTGTCCATCTGTTGTTATGTATATTGAAAAAGAATACCCGGACTTGATTGATCAAATTGCTCCAATTGTTTCACCGATGATTGCACATGGATATCAATTGAAGAAAGAGCATCCAGATAGTAAAGTTGTTTTTTTAACACCTTGTATCGCAAAACAAAAAGAGTCGAATGATCCACGATTTAAAGGAGCTATCGATGCTACGATTTCAATTCCAGAATTATTAAATTGGATAGGGGATGCAAGACAAGAACCTACAAAAGAAGGATGGAATGAATTTGACGGAAGCATAAGCCGTGCTTATCCAATGTCTGGTGGAATATTAAAAACATTATATCAAGAAAATAAGGACTATCGATTTATTAATGTTGAGGGATTTGATAGAGTCAAAGTAACATTAGATGCAATAAAGAACAATGTTTTATCAGGCTACTTTATTGAGATGTCAGCATGTATTGATACATGCTTAGGTGGACCACTTTTAAGTCATTGTTACCATGACAAATACAAAGCTGTGGATCTTATATTTGATCATATTGAAGGTAAACCAACTATTGATTATGCCAATATATTAGAAGAGAATAAGACGAAGTGGCAAAAGATGCCAATTACACATCCTGTGTTTTCTGATCAGGAAATTGATAATGTACTTTGGTTAATGAATAAAACTTCTCCGGATAAATTATTAGATTGTGGAAGTTGTGGATATGAAACATGTAAAGAGAAAGCAATTGCAGTCTTAGAAGGGAAAGCAGATATTAATCTTTGTTTACCAAATGCACTTGAATCTGTTAAATCTATTTCATATCAAATCATAGAAAATACACCAAATGGTATTGTTGTATTGAATAAGGAATGTACCGTTCAAGAGATGAATCCATCTGCTAAAAGAATGTTTAAGCTTGAAGAGGTGAATACAAGAGGACTGCCTATTCAATCGATTTTATTAGGGAATGAATTGGATGCGATTTTTGAAAAAAATGAAAAGATTTCATATTATAAAAAAGAATATAAAGAATATGGAATTATCGTAGATCATGCGGTAATTGTATTAGAAGATGTATATATATTAATTTTGATGGATATGACAATTGATGAAGCAAAAGAAAATGCACTTAGAAAGATACAGCAAAAAACATTTGATACTGCACAAAGTGTTATTAATGATCAAATGAGGGCGGTTCAGGAAATTGCAAGTCTATTAGGTGAAACGACTGCAAAATCAAAAATTGCGCTCACAGATTTAATGAAAGTGATTGGTGAACATGAAAAATAAAGTTCACGTGCAAAGCTTTTATAATTCTTTACATAAATACAAAGAAGAATTATGTGGTGATAAAGTTGCAATAAGAATGAATGATGATTCATTTACAATGGTGCTTGCGGATGGATTGGGAAGTGGTGTAAAAGCCAATATATTATCTACTCTGACAAGTACAATTATTAGTGAAATGATTAAGGAAAACTTAACGATTGAGGAAGTGGTTGAAACAATGAGTACAACACTGCCAAAGTGTAGTGAGCGCCATATTGCCTATTCAACATTTACAATACTGCAAGTCTTCTTTGATGGAACTGCGAAACTTGTGGAGTATGACAATCCACCCAGTATTTTATTACGAAATAAAAAGAGTGTAGAGCTTAATAAAACAACACGTATAGTAGGGGATAAGGAAATTAGAGAAAGTATGTTTACGGTTTATCCTGATGATATTATTGTGTTTTTCTCAGATGGAATCATACATGCATCTGCAGGTGAAGTTTTAGACTTAAAATGGGATTATCCACAAATTGTTGAATTTCTCTCAGGTGTTTATCGTGAAAGCGATTCAGCGCAATTGGTAAATTATTTATTATTGAATCAGGTGAATGGTAGATATGAAGGAAAGCCAATGGATGATTGTACTGTTGCGGTTGCTAAGATTTTAAAAGAAACTGAATCTGTAATAGTAGTTGGACCTCCTTTAAGAAAAGAAGATGATTTAGTTGTTGTAAATAAATTATTATCTGCAACTGGTAAAAAAATATGTTGTGGAGGAACAACAAGTCAAATTGTTTCGCGCGTAATGAAAAGAAAACTAAAGATAGCTTCTATTGATGCAAACAGCAATGTTCCACCAATAGGGTATATAAATGGAATTGATTTAGTAACAGAAGGTGTTGTTACCTTATCAAAAGTAAGTGAGTATTTAAAACAATGTATTGAAAGCACAAGTAGGATGATTGAATTATTGGAAAATGATTCAAAAGATGGTGCAACCATTATGTTGAAAATATTGTTAAATGAATGTACTAAGATTGTACTGGTAGTAGGACAAAGTGAAAATAGAGCGAATCATAACACAAATTATTCGACAAGCTTTATTCAATCAAAGTTACATTTAATAGAAACGATATCTGAAAGGCTTAGAGCTTTAGGAAAAATCGTAGTGATTGAACACTATTAAGGAGGAAAAAAAGTGGAGAGATTAAATCAAAATTCAATTGAAAAGATTAAGGAAATCGTAGAAAGACATGAAAGTAAAATGGGGCCTGTTAAATTAATGTTACATGATGTACAACATGAATTAGGATATATACCATTTGAAGCAATGGAAATGATTGCAGATGCATGTAATACATCTGCTGCTGAAGTTTACGGAGTTGTTACATTCTATACACAGTTTACAACTGAACCTAAAGGAAAACATGTTATAAATGTGTGTATGGGAACAGCATGCTATGTAAGAGGTGCGCAAAAAATCTTAGATAAAATATCAGAGATGACAAAATGTGATGTAAATAAAACAAGTGCTGATGGAATGTTTTCTATTGATGCTACACGTTGTTTAGGGGCTTGTGGGTTAGCTCCAGCGGTAATTTTTGATGGTAAGGTTTATGGTAACGTTGAACAACAACAAGCTGTAGATTTAGTAAATGAGATTATTGCGCTTGAAAGTAGTCAAGCGTGATGAAACTATCAGAAATAAAAAAATTATTAAACGCCAAACTTATAACAGAAGCTGAAAATGATTTATTAGATAAAGAATATAATTTTGCTTTCGCAAGTGATTTAATGAGTGATGTACTGGCAATGATTCAAGATGGGAATGATCCTATTGTTTTGTTGACAGGTCTTGCAAATGCCCAATCAATTCGAACAGCAGAAATGTTAGATATTAAATTGATCATTTATGTAAGAGCAAAAAATTTATCAGATGATTTGATTGAACTTGCAACCGATAGAAATATAACAGCACTTTCAACTGAATATACTATGTATGAAACGTGTGGGATATTATATCGTGAAGGTTTAAAACCAATAAAGTATGAATAAAGAATATACTGTTGTTGCAAATGATTATATTAATGCAGGTAAAATATCAAGTCAAATCAAGCAAATATTAAAAGAGTTAGGCGTTGTAAGTGAATTGTTAAGAAAAATAGCTGTAGCATGCTATGAAGCTGAAATAAATATGGTAATTCATTCAAACGGGGGGATAATTACATATGAGATTAATGATAAAGGACAACTGCTTCTGATGTTCAAAGATTCAGGACCAGGTATTGAAAATCTAGAAAAAGCACTTACTCCTGGATTTTCTACTGCAAATGATGAAGCAAGACAATTTGGATTTGGTGCTGGGATGGGACTTCCAAATATTAAACGTGTAAGTGACCGCTTTGATATTAACTCAAGCCCACGAGGTACAATATTAAAGTTAGGATTTGATTTATTCTAATGAAATCCGTAATTAATTATGCATTGTCCCGTTGTACGCAATGTCTAAAATGTTTAAGAACATGTCCTATGGGGGCAATATCAATCAATCAAGAAAGAGTTTCGATTGATGATAATAAATGTATTAATTGTGGTATTTGCATTGAGCAATGTACATTTCAGGGGTTGAAAGCAAATGGGAGTACACTGCATGATTTAGCAAATTATAACTATAAAGTTGCGCTTATTCCAAGTGCAATTTACTCAAGTTGTAAAAATACGCTTGAAGTAGAAGAACTATTTAGAGCAATTAAAGATATTGGATTTAATGAAGTAGTGGATATGAGTGCAATTGAAGGTGCGATTGCGGATGAGGTACTGAATCAGATAAATAATAGTAATACACGGGGACTTATTTCATCTTTTTGTCCAGTTGTTAATCGTTTGATTGAAGTGAAATATCCAATGTTGTTAGATAAAATGGTTGATATCGATTATCCAAATGAAATCGCTGCAAAGATTATTAGGAAGAAGTTCTCACATATTCCAGATGTCGGTATCTTTTACTTCTGTGAATGTGTAAGTCGCTTAAGATTTGCTAAATATCCATATGGTAATAAAGAAAGTGCAATTGATCATGCGCTGTCATTAGAAGATTGTTTCCCAATTATAAATAGAAATAGACAAATTCAGTCAAAGACAAGACAAATAAGTAAAAAAGGTTTAAAAAGTTGTTCTATGCTATTGAACTTTGAAGATGTAAAAATTTTACATGCTGATGGAATAAGCAAACTAACAAAAGTATTGGAACTTACTGAATTTGGTCAAATGCAACGATTTGAGTACTTAAGTTGCTCTTATTGTACAAATGGATGTATCGGAGGAAATTTACTTTGGGGAAATCCATTTGATGCAAGATTGAATATTGAACAGTTAATTGCAGAGACACAAGACATACCAATGACTTTGAAAGACATAGATTTGAAAAGAAAGCAGTTTAATGAATCAAAAAAATCGTTATCTATACAGCAGAGAATTCAATATTTTGCTGAAGTAAATAAAGTTGTAGAAGTGCTGCCACAGTTTGATTGTGGAGCATGTGGTTTTGCAAGTTGTAGACAAATGGCAGAACAAATTGTTTCTAAAAATAGAGAAGTTGTGGATTGTAGAGTCTTTGAATATAGGAGGAAAAGCAAATGAGTGTTTTAGAACTTGTTGAAAAAACAAATTGGGAAGTTCTTTGTGGCGAAAATCTACAAGATGCTTCAATTGATGGATGCTTTTGTGGCGATTTACTTAGTTGGGTAATGAGCCATGGAGAAAAAGGTCAAGCTTGGGTAACTGTACAAGCGCACTTAAATGTGATTGCTGTTGCTGTTTTATGTGAGTTTTCATGCATTATTATTGCGCATGATGCACAAGTTGAACAAGATGCTATAGAACGTGCAAAAAATGAAAACATTATTGTGTTAAGAAGTAAATTAAGTTGTTATGAAGTAAGTAAAAAATGTGTTGAGTTAGGTCTTTAATGCAATACTACGATTTACATATTCATTCGTGTTTATCTCCTTGTGCAAGCAATGATATGACACCGAATAACATCGTGAATATGGCACTGATTAAAGGATTACAATGCATTTCTGTTTGTGATCATAATAGTATGTTAAATCAAAAAGCGATTTTACAATGTGCAAAAAACAATCATCTTAATTATTTGATCGGTGTAGAATTACAAACAAAAGAAGAAGTACATATTTTAGCTTATTTTACAGATGAAAAAATTATTGAGCCATTTCAAGAATGGATTGAGAAAAGACAAAGTTCTAAAAAAAATATGCCTAGTTTTTTTGGAAACCAATATGTTATGGACGATAAAGATTGTATTCTTTATGAACAAGAGTGCTTGTTGATTGATTCCTTGAATATTGATGTAAGTGAATGTATTGAATATATCCACAAATATGGAGGAGTTGCAATTTTAGCACATGCATATGGAAAAAGAAATGGGATTATAACACAGTTGGGATTTATTCCAAAAGACTTAAAATTTGATGGAATTGAAATTAGAAATTTATCTGATATTTCAAGTGTTTTAGAAAATAGCCCATGGATAAAAAATGATTTATGGTTATGTAGTTCAGATGCGCATCAATTGATTGATATTCACGAATGTGAACATACACTAACTAAAGAAGAATTAGTGAATTTAGGAGGATTTAAATAATGCAAGATTTATCAATGTATTGTTTAGATATCGCAACCAATTCGGTTAAAGCAAAGGCAAGTGTAATTAAAATTTCAATGATAAATAGTGAAAAAGATAACTTACTTTCTTTAATGATTGAAGACAATGGATGTGGAATGGATGCAAAAACACTGCAAAAAGTAGTGGATCCATTTTATACAACAAGAACAACAAGAAGAGTTGGACTTGGCGTTTCGTTTTTTAAGAATTTAGCGGATATGTGTGAAGGAGAATTTAATATAACATCGACAGTAAATGTAGGTACACATATTAAAGTAACACTTAAAAAAAATCATTGGGATACACCTCCCATTGGTAATTTAAGTGAAACAGTTTCTACTTTGATTCAGATGGATGACACAATCCAATGGATTTTTGAATATAGTAGTGATGATGGAGTTTTTGTTTTAGATACAAATAAGATTAAAGATATTTTAGATGGTGTAAGTTTAAAAGAGCCAAAAATCTTAATTTGGATAAAAGAGTATGTAGATGAGCAATTAACGCTAATTTAAGGAGGAGCATTATGAAATCATTAGCAGATTTACAAAAAATGCGTGATGAAGCAAAGAAACAAGTGGAATTACGCGATTCAGACAAAGATTACAGAGTAGTAGTAGGGATGGCGACATGTGGAATCGCAGCTGGAGCAAGACCGGTCTTGGCACGTCTTGTAGAGGAACTAGCAAATAAAGAATGTAGTTGTGTTGTTACACAAACAGGATGTATAGGAATGTGTACACTTGAACCAATCGTAGAAGTATATGATAAAACAGGTTCAAAAACAACATATTGTAAAGTTACACCTGATGTTGCTGCAAAAATCTTGGAAGAACATGTATGCAATGGAAAAGTGGTAGAAGAGTATTTAATTTCTAGTTTTAAAAAGTAAGGAGGACAGAAAGTGGAGCGTTTACAAGTATTAGTGTGTGCAGGTACAGGTTGTACCTCATCACAATCGGCAGAGATTGTATCATTGTTTAATGAATTGTTAGTTAAATACGATTTAGAAAAAGAAGTAAAAATTATTAAGACAGGATGTTTTGGGTTATGTCAAAAAGGTCCTATTATTGCAGTACATCCAGATAAAGTATTTTATTGTCATGTAAAATTGTCTGATGTTGAGGAAATTATTACAGAGCATTTCTTAAAGGGAAGATTTGTACAAAGACTTGAACTTTCTGACATTGATGAAGAAACAAAAGAAAAGATTTTTGATATCGATCAAATTCGTTTCTATGCAAAACAAAAAAGGATTGCCTTAAAAAACTGTGGTGTGATTAATCCAGAAGAAATTTCTGAATATATCGCAAAAGACGGCTATATTGCCCTAGCAAAAGTTATTACAGAATGGGATCCTCAAGATGTAATTAATGAAATTAAAGAATCTAGATTAAGAGGCCGTGGAGGTGGAGGATTCTCTACTGGTATGAAATGGCAGTTTGCAGCTGATCAAGATTCTGAAGACAAATATATTATTTGTAATGCGGATGAGGGAGATCCAGGAGCATTTATGGATCGTTCTATTTTAGAAGGAGATCCTCATGCTATCTTGGAAGCACTTATGATTGCAGGATATGCTGTTGGTGCGCATACTGGATATATTTATATACGTGCAGAGTATCCAATTGCAGTAGAACGTTTAAAAATAGCGATTAACCAAGCAACAGAATTGGGATTATTAGGAAGTAATATTTTAGGAACTGATTTTAAATTCAATATTGAAATTAGACTTGGAGCAGGTGCGTTTGTTTGTGGAGAAGAAACAGCTTTAATAAAATCAATTGAAGGAAAACGCGGTATGCCTGTACCAAAACCACCATTTCCTGCAGTTAGTGGGGTATGGGGAAAACCAACAATCATTAACAATGTTGAAACGTTAGCAAATGTACCATTAATTATTTTAAAAGGTGCGAAATGGTTTAATACTATTGGTACTGAAAGATCTAAGGGGACTAAAGTATTTGCCCTTGGTGGAAATATTGTAAATACAGGTCTTGTGGAAATTCCTATGGGAACAACACTACGTGATGTTATTTACGAAATTGGAGGTGGATGTCCAAATGGCAAAAACTTCAAAGCAGTACAAACAGGGGGTCCAAGTGGTGGATGTTTAACAGAAGAGCACTTAGATTCTGAGATTGACTTTGACAATTTAATTAAACTTGGTTCAATGATGGGATCTGGTGGTATGATTGTTCTTGATGAAGATAACTGTATGGTGGATGTTGCAAGATTCTATATGGACTTTATTGTCGATGAATCATGTGGACAATGTACACCATGTCGTGTCGGTACAAAAAGAATGTTAGAATTATTGGTTGATTTAACAGAAGGACGTGGAAGTTTAGAAACACTTGATGAACTTCAATTACTAGGTGAAAAAATCAAAGACAGTTCATTATGTGGTCTTGGACAAACGGCACCTAACCCTGTTATCTCTACTATGAAGTTATTCAGAGATGAATATTTAGCGCATGCGGTAGATCATAAATGTCCTGCTGGAGTTTGTAAGAAATTATTATCATACTCTATTGACAAAGAAAAATGTCGTAAATGTAGTTTATGTGCGAAACAATGTCCAGTTGATGCAATTAGTGGAGTACCAGGTAAAGAAGTTTACGTTATTGATACTGACAAATGTATTAAATGTGGTGCATGTATGGATAGTTGCCGTTTTGGGGCAATCGAAAGGGTATAGGTACGAAATATGACAATGGTAAATTTAAAAATTAATAATGTTCCGGTATCAGTACCACTAGGATCAACGATTCTTGATGCTGCGAAGGAAGCAGGAATTAAAATTCCTACACTTTGTTTCTTAAAAGATTGTAACGAAACTGCTGCATGTCGTGTATGTACAGTTGAAGTTAAAAATGCACGCGCACTTGCTGCTGCATGTGCATACCCAGTATCAGATAATATGGAAGTTTTTACACACTCAAACAGAGCAATTGATGCACGTAAAAACACTGTAGAATTAATTTTATCTAATCACAGTAAAAACTGTAACAGTTGTGTTAGAAACAATACATGTGAATTACAAGAATTAGCACAAAGCATGAATATTAGAGATATGAAATATACTGGACAAACAACGCCAAAATCATTTGATGATTTATCAAATGGGATTGTACGTGATACGAATAAATGTATCGTTTGTGGTAGATGTGTCTCTACATGTGAGAAAATACAAACATTGGGTGTCTTAGGTTTCCAAAACCGTGGATTTGACACAAAAGTTGGTCCTGTTTTTGACAAAAGTATGGATGATGTAAACTGTATGCAATGTGGGCAATGTGTAAACGTATGTCCTGTAGGTGCACTTGTAGAAAAAGAAAATATTCATGATGTAATTATCGCATTAAATGATCCTCAAAAACACGTTATTGTACAAACTGCTCCAGCTGTAAGAGCATCACTTGGAGAAGAATTTGGGATGCCAATTGGTACAAGAGTAACTGGTAAAATGGTTGCTGCACTTAAAAAAATCGGATTCAACAGAGTATATGATACGAATTATGCAGCGGATTTAACGATTATGGAAGAGGGAACTGAATTTATTCATCGTGTTAAAAATAACGGTGTTCTTCCAATGATTACATCTTGTTCACCAGGATGGATTCGTTATGCAGAATTTGAATATCCTGATTTATTAGATCACTTAAGTTCTTGTAAATCACCTCATATGATGTTTGGTGCAATTTTAAAAAGCTACTACGCTCAGAAAAAAGGCATTGATCCACGTGATATAGTAGTTGTATCCGTTATGCCATGTATTGCTAAAAAGGCAGAGATTGAGCGTCCTCAAATGATCAATAATGGTATTAAAGATGTGGATACTGTTATTACTACAAGAGAACTTGGTAGATTAATCAAAATGTATGGAATTGATTTTGAAGCATTAAATGATACAGAGTTTGATCAAGATATGTTTGGTGAATACTCTGGAGCAGGTGTTATCTTTGGAGCAACAGGTGGTGTTATGGAAGCAGCACTTAGAACTGTAAAAGAAGTACTAGAAGGTAAATCATTTGATCAAATTGATTATGAAGTAGTCAGAGGTATGGAAGGTGTAAAAACTGCTGAACTTACAATTGCAGGAATGCAAGTAAAAGTTGCGGTTGCAAGTAGCATGAGTAAAGCACAACCACTTTTAGAAGAAATAAGAAATAAAACTTCTCCATATGCGTTTATTGAAATTATGGGATGTCCAGGTGGATGTATTAATGGTGGAGGACAATCAATCATTAGTGCATCAATCAGAAATGGATTTAAAGCGATTGATTGGAAAAAACAACGTGCAAAAGCATTGTATGATGAAGATTTACAATCTGAAGTACGTAAATCTCACGAAAATAAACAAATACAAGAGTTGTATAAAAACTTCTTAGTTGAGCCATGTGGTCACAAATCTCATGAACTTTTACATACAACATATGAAAAAAGAGAAAGATTTAAATAACTATCAAAAATGTATTGTGTAAACAATACATTTTTTTTGCTTTTTTAGGTAGAATAAGAGATAATGTATTTACTATTTAAAAGGACTGGAGGATTTATGCTTAAAAAATTTGTTCCTAATTTATATATTGAGAATTTTGAAAAACTACCAATTGAAGTATTATTAAAAAATAATATAAAGACACTTCTATGTGATGTAGATAATACACTTGTAGCACATACAACAGTGTATCCAACACAAAAAGTATTTGAGTTTTTGGAAAGATTACAGAAAAATAACATACAATTGATTATGATTTCTAACAATAATGAAGAACGGGTTAGGTGTTTTAGTGAGAAGTTAAATGTACCCTATTATAGTTTTTCTACAAAACCATTGAAAAAGAATTTTATAAGAGCAATGAAAGAACATCGATTAAAAGAAGGTGAAACAGCAATGTTAGGAGATCAATTGTTGACTGATATTTTAGGAGCCAACCGTATGAATTTACTCTCAATTCTAACAAAACCACTTGTTACACAAGATTTATCATTTACAAAAATTAATAGAGTGTTTGAAAGCTTAATTTATGCTTATTTAGCATCAAATAATATATTAAAGAAAGGAGAATATAAATATGAAATGTAAAGGATGTGGAGCGATGCTCCAGTATACAAATGCAACAGAAAAAGGATATTCTCCTAAGGAAAATGTAGAATATTGTCAAAGATGTTTTAGGCTTACACACTATGACGATCAGATGATTTCTTATAAGACTGGAATTGAGGCTAGTTTTGTATATTCTCAAATTGAAAAAATGGATGCTTTAATTGTTTGGGTAGTTGATTTATTTGATTTTGAAGCAAATATTATTGAAAATATCCATAGACATCTAAAAGATAAAGATATATTAATGGTTGGGACAAAAAGAGACTTACTTCCACAAACTATGAGTGCGAATAAACTACAAAGATTTATCTTTGAAAGATTGAAATCATATGATATTCAAATTAGAGGGTTGGTCGTTGTTGGAGAATATGGTAAAGATGGAAAAGAAGATGTTGAACATGCCATTGATGTCTTAAGAGAAAATAGAGATGTTGTATTTATGGGAAATGCGAATGCAGGTAAAAGTACTTTGATTAATCAAATTTTAGGAAAAAATGAGTTAACGATGAGTCATTATCCGGGAACAACTTTAGATATGGTTAAAGTAGATATGGGAGACTATGTAATTTATGATAGTCCTGGTATCACAAAACCAAGAAATGCATTGCTTTTGTTAAATGATAAGCAGCTTCGAAATGTAATTCCTTCAAAAGCAATTAAACCAACAGTGTTTCAATTGAAAGATGATCAATCATTTGCGATAGGAGGTATGGCACGTCTTGATTTAATAGGATGTGAAAATGTTTCTATTGCGTGTTATTTTGCACCAAATTTAAAATTGCATCGTAGTAAACACCTACAAGCAGATAAATTATGGGAAAAACATAAAGGTGGACTATTTTCTCCTACAATTAATGAGGAGTTTGAAAAGATAACAGTATATAAATATGCAGATAAATTTGATGTTGTATTTTATGGACTTGGATGGATTTGTGTAAATGGAAATCCAAATGATGTTGTAGTATATAAACCAAAAGAATTAGATGTTATTTCTAGAAAGGCAATGATATAAATGTTAACAAATAAACAAAAAAGCTTCTTAAGAAGCATGGCGAATACAAGAGGTTCACTTGTGCAAATTGGAAAAGATGGAGTGACTTACAATTTAGTACAGTCCTTGGAATTAGCACTTACTGCTCATGAATTAGTAAAGGTGAACCTTTTAAAAACATGTCCAGTTTTAGTGAGAGAAGTAGCTTTAGATTTAGCGTCACAGACAAATAGTGAAATTGTTCAAATTATTGGAAAGACAATTGTTTTTTATAAAAAAAGTAAAGATCAATTGATTTCACTGCCACACTAATGAAAAAAATTGGTTTGTTAGGAGGGAGTTTTGATCCGATTCATTTTGGTCACTTACAAGTTGCAAAGCATGCAAAAAAGGCTCTATGTTTAGATGAGGTTTGGTTTGTAGTTTCTAAGAAAACCCCTTTGAAAGATCGTGAGTTAACATCGTTTAATGATCGAGTTTCTATGGTAAAGCTTGCGATAAAACCGTATCGTAAATTTAAAGTATGCACAATTGAAAACCAATTAGGAGAAACATCTTATACAATCGATACAATAAATATTTTACTTAAAAAATATCCAGCTTATAACTTTAAGTTTTTAATTGGAGATGACTTATATTTAGGTTTAAATAAATGGAAAAACATTGATGAATTAAGAAGTAAAATTGAATTTGTAGTCATGAATCGCAGTGGATTAAAAGTGAAGAATGATCAAAGTATAGCGATGGATATTCACCCTGCAAGTAGTACACTTGTAAGGAAGGGTGAATTTAAATATTTACCTAAAAGTGTTGTTAGATATATTAACAATAAGGGGTTGTATTACGATGAGATTGCTTCTTCAAATTTGTCATTAAAAAGATACGAACATACCGTTTCAGTAGCGAAATTATGTTTGTCTTTAGCAAAAACGCATCACTTAGATGAAACATGTGCTTATATATCAGCAATGTTGCATGATATTTCAAAAGAAGTTGATAAGGATGTTTTAAAAGCACATGTAGTGCATTTTGACACAAAGTGTTTAGATATGCCTGTAGCTTTTTATCACGCTTATTTGGCTTCTTATTTCGCTGTAAGCAAGTATTATATTTTTGATAAGAGAATAAGAAGAGCAATTTATCATCATGTAGATGGAAAGCATAGCAGTGACTATAGTAAGATTCTTTATATCGCAGATAAGATTGATCCTACAAGAGGATATAATACAGATGTAGAATTGAAACTGGCTTATAAAAATTTAAGTCAAGCAGTTGAGTATATTCAAGAAAAACAAAAAGAATATTTAATGAAAGATGGAGTAATTTAAAATGGAATTAAAAGAACTTATACTAAACGCAATTGATGCGAAAATGGGAGTAAATCCTGTTGTGATTAATATGGAAAATCGTTCAGTTTTTTGCGATTATTTTATTATTTGTACTGCATCTAGTTTAAGACAAACAAATGCAATTGCAGATCATATTGAGTTTGAAGTAAAGCAAGCAGGATATACAATAGGTCATATTGAAGGAGCAGATGGTTCAGGATGGCTTCTTATGGATTTAGGCGAGATAATTGTGCATATATTTACAGAAGAAACACGTGATTTTTATGCACTAGAAAAATTGTGGTTTTAGAATATGAGTAACCAATATACAGTATTGGCGCCATATTATGATGCGCTTGTAAAAGATGAAACTGCAACAAAACATTGGGTGGAGTTTACAAAAAAACATATTATTAAAAAAAATATATTAGAATTAGCGTGTGGCAGTGCAGAGATTACATGCGCATTACATAAAGAAGGGTATAATATGTTTGCTACTGATATTTCAAGTGAAATGATAGGTGTAGCAAAAGAAAAAAATCCTGAGATTCATTTTGAAGTTATGGATATGTTGAATATTCAAACAAATTCTAAATTTGATGGAATTATATGTTTTTGTGATAGTTTCAACTATATGAATTCAATTGATGAAGTTAAACAATTTATTGGTGGATGTTTAGATAAATTAGAAAAAAATGGAGCATTATTATTTGATATGCATACGGTAGATAGACTTTCAGAATTTGAAGATGAATTTTTTGAAGAAGGACAAATTGAGGATGTGCAATACCAGTGGTCTATATCAAGTGAAGAAAATAGAGTATTACATAGTTTTCATTTTTGGAAAGATGAACAAGTATTCACAGAACAACACATTCAAACGGTGTTTAGTATCGAAGAGATAAATGATGTTTTAAAAAATTTCAATTGTACATATGAGATATTCATGGATTATGATATTGAATTTTTATGTGAAAATGAAAAAGTATTTTATGTAATAAAAAAAGGAGAATAAATATGATAGCAATTATTGGAGCGATGCAAGAGGAAGTAAATGAAATGCTTGCGCTTGTTGAAGCGTATCAAGAAGTAAAAAAACACAATGTAACTTTTTATGAAGCAAAAATTCATCAAAAAGATGTAGTTATTGTATTATCGGGAATAGGGAAAGTAAATGCAGCGATTTCTACGACTGTATTGTTACAAAGTTACCCAATCAAGCATGTGATTAATATTGGAACAGCAGGTGGTTTAAAAGAAGATGAAAATGAACTTGATATTATTGTATCAACAAAAGTTGCACAATTTGATATTGATGTTCCTGGTGAAAATTGGGTAAGAAGTTTTTCAAATGACAAATTAACATATGCGTGTGATTCAAAATTAGTTGAACTTACAAAAGATATATTAAGTGATATGACTGACTCTCGTGTATTTACAGGACCTATTGTAACGAGTGATATGTTTATATATCAAAAAGAACAAGTACAGTTAATACAAACGTATTATCCAGAGGCACTATGTGCAGAGATGGAGGCAGGTGCAGTCGCACAAGTTTGTCGTCATTTTAATACTCCATTTATTGTAGTTAGATCATTAAGTGATATTACGATTAAAGAGGATAATCATTTATCGTTTGATGAATATATTGTACTAGCAAGTAAAAGAAGTGCTAAACTTTGTAGTGAATTTGTAAAAAGAATAGGGTAGTATTATGGATGAAATTACAAAATTTATTGATTTAATATCAAGTGTTGAATTTTGGACTGAGTTAATAGAAGGGTTCAGATTTTTAGGGCCGATTGCTCCGATTTTCTTAACAATGATTGAGGCATTTGTACCTGTATTACCACTTGTCGCAATTGTGGCTTTCAATGTTGTGTCTTATGGTGTGTTTTTAGGATTTTTATATTCGTGGATTGGTGCATTGATAGGGAGTGTAATTGTATTTTCTGTAGTAAGAGCTCTATCAAAAACAGTGGTTATTCATAAATTAATAAGAGGAGAAAGAATTCAAAAACTTTTAAATTGGGTTGCGAATCAAAGTGTAGTGACTTTATTTATATTGGCATCACTTCCAGTTACACCAAGTTCACTGTTGAATGTAAGTTTTGGTTTATCTTCATTTTCAACAAAGAAATTTATTATGACGATTGCTTTAGCAAAATCAATAATGATCTTACTTCTATCTATTTTTGGAGAAGCGGTTGTAAAGAGTTTTGAAAATCCTTTATACATTATTATTGTTTTGGGATTAATTGCGTTGTCGATGTATGCAAAGAAGTTAGTTGATAAAAAAAGTAATATAAATAAATTATAAAAAAAACACTTCATTTGAAGTGTTTTATCTTGATTTAGATAATGGAACAATACCTTCATACAAATTATGAGATCTTAGCCATGTTCTTAAATCATCTATGTCATATGGATTTTCATAATCCCAAGCTAAAATTGATGTGACAGTAATGTTACCATCTGTGCTATCAATTGCTACAAAAGCAGGGTAAGAATCAATTCCCCATTTTTGTACAGTACGTGTCTGACTACTTGTTGCATCAGCCATTTCTACATATTGAAGCGCATCGATTGATTCAATTTTTGCCTCATCAAGTATAATGTTATAAATGTTATCTTGCACATATAGGCAGTCATTACTGTTTTTATCTGTAAAGATGAAATAATGTATTGTTTGATTTTCTAAAATATAATCCTCAATATTTGAACTGTTCAAATAAGATGCAGCAACATTTTCTACAAGATTCATTGACATAGGTGCATGTTTTGGTTTTGTAAGACTATATAGTGATACTATTGAAAGTACGATACATATTGTGATAATAAATACTAAACTTTTTTTGTTCATATAATCTCCTTTTAGGGTATAATAATAACATGGAATTTATATTTTTGCAAATTGTGAAAAAATGATAAAAGGTGGAGGGTATATGGAGTGGTATAAACAAAATCATATTAGAAGAGACATTTGGATTATGGAGCACTTTAAAGACCTTGAGTTGTCGATGCAAGAATTGCATATTGTCTTGTATATTGAGTTTTTAAATTCAATACAAAAACAAGTTACGTTACCGTTGTTAAGTGAATATAGTAAGCTTGATTTATATACTGTGGACAGTATTTTAAATACTTTAATGGAAAAAAAATATCTTATAATTTCAAAAAAAGAAAATAAAATTGGATTTGAAATTGATGGGATTTTTATGGATAGTAAACCTGATACTGTAATAAAAGATTTATTTGATTTATATGAACATGAGTTTAAACGTCCTTTAAGTCAAAATGAGATGATGATGTTGAGTGATTGGAGAAAAAAATATGATGAAAAAGATATTGTGAATGCACTTCGTGAGGCAAGTATCTTAAAAAAATTAAACTTTAATTATATCGATCGTATTTTGATAAATAATTATGAGAAAAAATAAGTGTGATTTAATATTAGAAAATCTTTTTGAACTATTCCCAGATGCAAAGTGTGAATTGAATTATGAAAATTTATATCAATTAGTTTGTGCTGTAATGCTATCTGCTCAAACGACAGATGTTGCTGTAAATAAGATTACTGTAGATTTATTTACTAAGTATCCTACTGTAAATGATCTTGCGAAAGCGGATATAGTAGATATAGAAAACTGTATTAAAAGATTGGGGTTGTATCGTAATAAAGCGCAGAGTCTTAAGAAGTTTGCGAATCAAGTATTAATAGAGTTTAATGGTATTATTCCAGATACAATGGAAGGACTTACTTGCTTAGCGGGGGTTGGAAGAAAAACCGCAAATGTAATTTTATCAGAATATTTTAATATAAATAGAATTGCAGTTGATACGCATGTCGAACGTATTAGCAAAAGATTAGGATTTGCAAAAAAAGAGGATACAGTGCTAGAGGTTGAAAAGAAGCTTATGAAGCAAATTGATGAGAGTCTTTGGACAAAGACACATCATACATTTATCTTTTTTGGAAGATATTTGTGCAAGGCACGTAACCCTTTATGTAATCAGTGTAATGTGAAAGACTATTGTAAAGAAAGTAAGACAATAAAAAATAGAGTAATATAATTGTTTGCGATAAAATTATGTAACAGAAAAACGGCCAATAATGGCCGTTTCTTTTTATACTATTTTAGCAATATCTGATTTTGCTGTAGAAACAATCGTATTGATTTGATCTACTGTTGATGCATTTGTAACATTTGTTTTAGCTGTATTAATAATTGATTGAGCTTGTACTAATTTATCATCAGTAAATGAAGTTAAGTCAATTGCATCTAATTCTGCGATAGCACTGGTTTTTGCTAATTCTAAAGTATTATCTACTTTAGTCACTACAGTAATATTTTTAACTTGTGACAACAATAATGTTTCACTTGGGTTATAAATTTTACCATCAATTTTATAATTTACAAATTCTTTACCATCTCCTTCAACACTAGAAGTAATGCCATATTTTGAAGCAAATGCAGCGAAATCAGCATATGCTGGTAGAGTAATTGTAATATCCTTGTTATAAGTTACGACAACATTTGATTGTAAATCTTTGATAACTTGTTGTGTACCCATGATATTTGATCCATTTGCAGTAATACTGATGACTTTACCAATTTCATCAACTGTATAAGAGCCACTGTTTTCTGCAAATGTCCACGTTGTTAAACCATAATCTGTAATGAATTTGTCTATTTCAGTTTTTGTGGCAGCCGATGGAATAGAGACTTCATATTCACTTGTGTCAATCAGTGTACAAATTTCATTTGATTTTGCTATATTGCTTTCATATGCGAAATATCCACATACTTTTACACTTTTTCCTAAACTGTTTGGAAGTAAGTGAGTGGCAATTGAATCAGTTGTTGAAACAGATGTAACATATTGATCAGCTACATAAATATCTGCCTTATAACGAACAGGTCCATAAACCCATGTTGGATGATATAGAAGTTTACCAAATGCTTCATAATATTTTCCACCAACTTCAATTGATAGATCAATTGTTCCATCGCTACTGTGTAGCATAGAAGGGTCAGGATAACTTGACCAATTCATTTGAATATTAATTCCATTACCACTTGTAGTTGCGTTTGATGTAAATGAACTTAATCCATGTAATGAAATAGGTTGCATTGTTCCTAACGCTGCATTGTCTTTATTGATTAGACCGGTTGTGATTAAATCTGGGTTCATACCTTCAAGTGGCGCAACGTATGGGAAGACACCAAGTGTATGTGTGATTTCTGTAACACCACTTGGACGAGGAATCTTGTTGTCAAATTCTTCATCTTTATGGATGACATCAAGTAACATTGAATTGATTTTTCCATTAATATTCATACGAGATTTTTCATTAGTGAAGTATGTTCCTGCATCTTTGACTGCTTTATCATATCCAATCCATACAGTAGATGTATATTTACTACTACTTGCAACAGACCATTTATCTTTTGCTGCTCCAATTGGAATGTTATATTCTACACCTGAATCTCCATAATCTGAAGTTCCAGTTTTTGCGAATACATCATAACTTCTATCTAATAGTTGCATATAGTTTGCATAGTTTGTACTAACATTTTGTTCTTCTAGTACACTTACAAGATATGCAGATTCCTCAGAGATTACTTGAACTGGTGTCTTACTAACAACGTAAGGTTCAGAACCGTCTTTGAATTCAATTCTAGATACTGTATGTGGTTCAATATAAACACCACCATTGATCATTGCAGCATGTGCTGCAGTTAATTCTACTGGAGTAACTGTAAAGTTAGATCCACCGATTGCATATCCTAAGTCAAAATTATCTTTTGTGACTTCATTAAATCCTAAAGAATTTAAATATTGAATAATTCCATCCGCTCCAATTTTATCAGAGATTTGTTCTAATGTTGAATAAGCAGGGGTATTCAATGAAACACCCATTGCATAAGGAAGTGTAACTTCACCTGCATATGTTCTACTAAAGTTTTGTAAGACTTTTGTTGTTCCACGATATGCGATAGGCGCATCCATTACAACATGATCTGTAGCCCATCCTAAATATTCAAATGCCAATGCGTAAGATAAGAATGGTTTCACTGCAGAACCAGGTTGTTTTCGCATCTCTGTTGCACGGTTAAATCCTTTTGAGACAATATCACCACGCCCACCACCGATACCGATGATTTCACCTGTTTGATTGTTCATTGAAACAATTGAAACTTGCATTAATTCATCTGGGAATTTAATATCAGTTTCGCCATTTTGAATTGCATCAATTGTATTTTGAACATCCACATCCATATGTGTATAGATGTTCATTGGTGTGACATAAGGATCTTCACCTGTTAACTCAATAACTTCTGAAACAACTGTATTTACATATCCAAGATATGGTGTGTTCTCTCCATTTGAGATATTTCCAACTAACATATCCTCAACTTTGATTGATTTTGCTAAGTTTGATTCAGTTTCAGTAATATACCCATGGTAAACCATAAGATTTAACACTTCGTTACGACGTGTTGTCGCGTTGTCTAAATTATTAATAGGGCTGTAAGTACCTGGAGCATTAACAATACCAGCTAACAAAGCACTTTCAGATAATGTTAATTCGGAAACACTTTTCCCAAAGAAGTATTCAGCACTTCCGGCAATACCACGATTGTTTCCAGCACCGAAGTTAATCATGTTTAAATATAATTCTAAAATTCTTTGTTTATTCGTGATTTTTTCAAGTTCAATTGCTCCATAAATATCTTGTAATTTACGATCAATTGACTTATCAGGTGTACTGATAGCATTTTTTACAAGTTGCATTGTGATGGTAGATCCACCTTCAGCAAATGACATTGTTTGTAAGTTGACCATTGCTGCTTTTGTAAAACGAGGGATATCAAATCCGTTGTGTGTAAAAAAGCGAGAGTCTTCAATAGATACAAATGCATCAATAACAGTTTGAGGTAAATCATTGTATGAAATATTTTCACGTAAATCATATCCTAAATCTGCAATTACAGTACCGTCTGCAGCATATATTTTGCTTGATTCAATACTCTCAAAAAGATCCATTGTGATATCAGGAACACGGTCAATAACTGTTTTAACATAAAACAATCCTGCACAGCCTACTGTGATAATAAAAATGATAACACCAAGAAGAATTTTATCAAATAAAGCTCTTTTTTGTTCCTTTGTTTTGGGTGTTTTAGCTTTTTTCTCGTTGTTATTTGGGTCCTTTTTAGTTGGTAAGTTAATCTTTATTTTTTTCATTTTCATACTCCTTTAAATAGAGGGCGTCTATTACCTTTAAATAATGAATAGGTGGTGTTAAAGAATAAGGAATTAAATGTGCTTCTTCTTTAAACCAACTATATGGAATAGAACGTCTTTCTCCATAATATAAACGAATTAATTTTTCTGCTTCTACATAATATGTTTCATTATAATATTGAAACTGGATAATTACAAATGCGATACCACCATGTTTTATTACTTTTTTCATATGTTCAACTTGATGAAGATGAATAATAGAAAAAGGAAAGGAATTTTTTGAACGTGTTTGTTTCGCTTCAAAATCAATGGCTAACCCTTTATAAACACCATTGTAGTCTGTTGTACTTGCAAGCTTGTAATATGCCTCAGTAATTTTTACAGCGCTACGCTTTGGGTAATCAACACTTACTACTTGAACAGGCGTTGGTTTTTTATGGACAACGGCTTGGTCAGTATCTAAATAATATTGGTTTGTAATATTAAGCTCACGCTCTAAATCCATCCCTCTATTTTCAGTGCTAATTTTAATTGTGTTGTTTACATTTTTTTTCTTTGTTGGATATCCTATCATGAAATCACCATTCATATTATATACAAATATTATAAATATTTCTATGTTTATTGTATTTTTTAAGTTTGATATCTTGCTATTTACTATATTTTTTGAGAAAATAAAAAAAGGAAATGAGGTATTTTGAATGACGAAAAAATTTCAATTAGATATAAATCGTATACTTGAACAACAGTTTTCTGTTGATTTTAAAGGATATTCACCAGTAGAGGTTGATCAATTTTTAGATGATGTAATTCAAGATTATCAAAACTTCCAAGAATTGCTTACTGAATATGAGAATAAAGTAAAAGAACTTGAATATAGTAACGCAGGTTTAAAAAGAAGTTTACTTGAACTGGAAGGTAAACAAAGAGTACAAAGTGATTTAGCAAATACGACTTATAATCAAGTAGATGTTTTAAAACGTTTAGCTCGTCTTGAAGCGATATTACTTGAAAAAGAATAATTGATACTAGGGCAATCGCTGCTTAATTGTAGAGGAAAGTCCATGCTCGCACCATCTGCGATGATGGTAGTGTTTGTGTAAGATGAAAAAATAAATCTTAGCAATGAAAATTGACGGCTGACAAATTCCTAAAGTGAAAACCATGGAGCTAGTCTTTAAAAGTGCCACAGTGACGGAGTCTTATTGGAAACTTTAAGAGTGGAACGAGGTAAACCCCACAAGCGAGAAACCCAAATTTGGTAGGGGAACTTGAAGTAGTGAATTGAAACTACAACAGGACATATTCGTATGTAGATAAATGATTGTCGCCTAATTTTATTAGGTACAGAACATGGCTTACATAGTATCAATCTTAAAAGGGATGAAAAATCCCTTTTTTATTTTACTTTTATAGCATAACTTGTTATAATCACAGTGATATTTAGGAGAAAAAGTATGAGTAATATTGGACAAAAACTGAGAGATAGACGTGAAGAACTTGAGTTGTCACTTGAGGATGTGAGTAATAAGACTAAAATCTCAGTAAAAAAATTAGCTGCAATTGAAGAAAATAATCTGCAAGCATTAGATGAAGATTTATCATATGTGAAGTTTTATGTACGTAATTATTGTCAAGTTTTACATTTAAACTTTGAAGATTTTCGTGATGAACTTTCAGAAAACTTGCTTGAACATACACAAACAATTTCTCTTTTACAAATTAAAGAAAGAGAAGAAATTAATAATAGTATAAAAACAAAAGCAAAGGCTTCAAGTAAAAAAAATATAAGAAAAATTGATTACTCATTTGTCTCACTTATTAGTGTGATTGTTGTTTTAATTGTAAGTTTAATCTTTATTTTTACTACATATGTTTTACCTACACTTTCAAATAATGAGCTGGATGTAGATCCAGTTCCCCCAGTTGTGGTTGTTCCAGATGATGAGGAAGAACTTGAAGAGCCAATTATTGATGAAGTTAAAAGTGATGTAAGCATTGAAGCGGTTGATCCACAAAATTATACGATTTCTAATTTAGAAATGGGTGAACAACTTTCAATAAAAACTGTGTTTGCACAAGATACTTGGACACGTGTGTTGTTTGATGGTGTAGCGACTGATAATCCAAAAGAGTCTATTTATAATAACGGAGATGAAATTGAAGTTTTAATTAATTATGAAAAAGATATGATTGTTACGATTCACTTAGGTTATGTGAGAGGCAATCAAATTTATATTAATGACGAATTATATGAATTAGATGCATCTGTTAAGGATGTGACAGATGGAAGACAAATTCATTTCCATTTAAAAGGGGAGCAATAAAATGAATCTACCAAATAAATTATCAATGTTTAGAATATTTTTAATACCATTAATTGTTTTAATTATGATTTTCCCATATGCTCAATATGGGATTGTAATACCTCAGTTTTATTTTGAATTTGTATCACTTTCACTTGTGAATGTGATTGTACTTATATTATTTATTATCGCAAGTCTTACTGACATGTTAGATGGATATATTGCAAGACGTGACAATTTAATTACTACACTTGGGAAATTTATTGATCCAATCGCAGATAAGTTATTGGTAAATTCTATTTTTGTGGTTTTAGCATCACAAGGCGTAATTCCGGTTGTTCCAATTGTGCTAATGATTGCACGTGATACAGTTGTAGATGGAATTCGCATGATGTGTAGCACAAAAGGGATTGTTTTAGCTGCAGGTGTATTAGGTAAAATAAAAACGGTATGTCAAATGTTGACTATATGTGTACTGTTATTAAATAATTTACCATTCGAATTATATCGTTTCCCTATGGATGATTTCTTATTATGGTTTACGACATTTGTTTCTATTGTCAGTGGAGTATCTTATTTTATTCAATCTAAAAAAGTTATATTGGAAAGTATGTAATGGAACAGCTTGTACAATTATTAACTGAAAATAATTTAACACTTTCATCGATAGAAAGTGTTACCGGAGGTTTGTTTTCACATAAGATGACAGAAGTTTCAAATGTTAGTAAAGTGTATAGAGGTGCAGTTGTAGTATATCAAACTCAAACTAAGGTTGAGATTGCGAATGTTGATGAAAAATTAATTCGTCAATATGGGGTTGTAAGTTATGAAGTAGCTTATGAAATGGCAAAAAAATGCCAAGAGATGTTTAAAAGTGATATCGCAGTTAGTTTTACAGGAAATGCAGGTCCAAATGCATTGGATAACCTTCCTGTAGGAACTGTATTTTCTGCGATATATTTTAATGGAAATATTGAAGTGTTTAATGACTTTCACTGTGGTACACGCAGTGAAATCAAAGAGAAAATAGTTGAATTAATGACTAAAAGATTAGTGTATAAATTGAGGGAAACAAAAGTTGAACTCTAATATAATGATAAAAGGAGAAAGTTATGGCGGATAAAAATGATGTGATTTTAGAGGATACACTCAAACAAATCGAAAAGCAATACGGTAAGGGAAGTATTATGAAACTTGGGGATAGAGCGAATGTCGATATCAATGCGATTAGCTCAGGGTCACTTGCAATTGATGCTGCTTTAGGTATTGGTGGGTATCCAAAGGGTAGAATTGTAGAAATTTATGGACCAGAATCAAGTGGAAAAACAACTTTAGCATTACATGCGATTGCAGAAGTGCAAAAAATGGGTGGGAAAGCTGCGTTTATTGATGCTGAAAATGCAATTGACCCTATGTATGCGAAAGCGTTGGGTGTTAATATTGATGAGTTAATACTTTCTCAACCTGATAGTGGCGAACAAGCACTTGAAATTACTGAGCTTTTAATTAAAAGTAATGCAATTGATTTAATTGTTGTTGATTCTGTTGCAGCTCTTGTTCCACAAGCAGAACTTGATGGAGAAATGAGTGATTCTAGTATCGGTCTTCAAGCACGCTTGATGTCAAAAGCGATGAGAAAACTTGCGGGTGTAATGAACCGTAGTGATTGCACTGCAATCTTTATCAATCAGTTGCGTGAAAAAATTGGTATTATGTTTGGAAGTCCAGAAACAACGACAGGTGGTAGGGCTTTAAAGTTCTATTCATCAATTCGTATAGATATTAGAAAAAGTGAAGCAATCAAAAATGGAACTGAGATTATTGGGAATAAAGCCAATGTTAAAATTGTGAAAAATAAAGTTGCGCCACCATTTAAAATTGCTGTAGTTGAAATTATGTATGGTCAAGGAATTTCGAAAATTGGGGAATTGATTGATCTTGCAGTTCAACATGACATCATTCATAAAGCAGGAGCTTGGTTTTCGTATAATGGAGAAAAACTGGGGCAAGGTAAAGAAGCGGTTAGAGCATTCTTAAATTCTAATGAATCAGCTGTAGAGGAAATTACTGCTAAAGTTAAAGAAGTATTATTTTCAAAAGTATAAAATAGAAATCACACTTAATTCAATATTGAGTGTGATTTTATTTATATTCCTTTATTTAAATGAAGGAATATTACAAAATGTATTGTTAAAATGATATAAATTATGTATGATATAACATGAGTAAAACTCAAAAAACATATAAGGAGGAAATTTATGTTAGAATATTTATTTTCTTTCTTAGCTGGTATTGGATTAATGGCGGGATATATGATTTTTTCATCTCGTGCAGGTTTAAATAAAGCTCAACAAAAGGCATTAAGCTTAGTAGAAGATGCAACATCAAAAGCAGAAGGCGTTATCAGACAAGCAGTTTTGGATGGTAGAACACAAGCGCATGAATTAAAATTAGTAGCTGAAAAAGAATTAAAAGAGAAGAAACAAGAAATTGTTGATCAAGAAACAAAACTTTTAAGACGCGAAGATAACATTAACTTCCGTGATCAAGCTTTAACTAATAAAGAAAAACAAGTTGATGAAAAAAATAAACAATTAATCGATAAATTAAGTGTACTAGATAAGAAAGAGTTAGAACTTCAAGAAAAGATTGATAATCAATTAAATGAATTAGAAAGAGTTGCTTCAATGACTGTTACAGAGGCAAAAACTGAACTAATGAGTGCAGTTGAAAAGAAAATTGAAAATGAAGTGACTGTTTATATTAAAGATAAAGAAGAAGAGGCTAAATCTAAAGCAAGTGAAATTTCTAGAAATATTATTGCACTTGCAATTCAAAGATATTCTCAAGAAGAAACACAAGAGAGAACAGTTTCTGTTGTCGCACTTCCAAGTGAAGAGATGAAAGGTCGAATCATTGGACGTGAAGGAAGAAATATTAAAGCAATTGAACAAGAAACTGGCGTTGATTTAATTATTGATGATACTCCAGAATGTATCACTGTTTCATGTTTCGATCCGATTAGACGAGAAACAGCACGTATGGCACTTGAAGTTTTAATACGTGATGGACGTATTCAACCAGGTAGAATTGAAGAAGTTGTTCACCGTGTACGTAGTGAACTAAATGAGACAATAATTAAAGCAGGTGAAGATACAGTATTTAAATTAGGTATTGGTAGAATTGACCGTGAATTAATTAAATTAATTGGTAGATTAAAATACCGTTATAGCTATGGTCAAAATGCACTTCAACATAGTATTGAGGTTTCTACTTTAGCTGGTATGATGGCTGCAGAACTTGGATTAAATCAAAGTTTAGCGAAACGTGCCGGATTATTACATGATATTGGTAAAGCCTTAGACTTTGAAGTAGAAGGAAGTCATGTGGAATTAGGATTTAAAGTTGCGAAAAAACATGGTGAGTCATCTGTTGTATTAAATTCTATTGAATCGCATCATGGTGAAGTTGAGGCGAAGTCTGCATATGCTGTACTTGTCGCTGCTGCAGATACATTGAGTGCTGCAAGACCTGGTGCACGTTATGAAGCAATGGAAAATTATATCAATCGTTTAGAACAACTTGAAACAATTGCAAATCAATTTGAAGGTGTTGATAAAACATTTGCAATCCAAGCAGGTAGAGAAGTGCGTGTTATGGTTGTTCCAGAAAAATTAGATGATTTAGCATGCCATAGAGTTGCTAGAGAAATTAAGGATAAAATTGAAGCAGAGTTAACTTATCCTGGACAAATCAAAGTTACAGTTATTCGTGAAACACGTACAACTGAAACAGCGAAATAATGAAAATTTTATTTATTGGAGATATAGTAGGGAGTAGTGGTCGCACAATTGTGAGATCACTACTTTCTCAACTTAAAAGCGAATATGAAATTGATTTTGTCATTGCGAATGCCGAAAACTCTGCACATGGAAAAGGTATAACGGCAAAAATTTATTCCCAGCTAAAGCATGCAGGAGTTGATTGTATTACTTTGGGAAATCATACTTTTTCTAAAGACGATGTTATGAAAATCATTGATGATAAAGAAGTTGTAAGACCAGCAAATTTAATCCCGACCGATTATGGAAGTGGGGTAAGAGTTTTCAATGTAAAAGGTAAGAAGATTGCTGTTGCTAATCTTTGTGGTGGAGTTTTTATGGAAAATATTTACTGTAGCCCATTTGATTGTGCACACAAAGAAGATTTCTTACCAAAAGATATTGATTTTGCAATCATGGATTTTCATGCTGAAGCAACAAGTGAAAAGATTGCTTTTGCTTATGAATTTTCAAATCAATATGCTGCGGTGCTTGGAACACATACACATGTACAAACTGCAGATGAAAGGTTGATTTCTGGATGCGCGTTTATTAGTGATGTTGGGATGTGTGGTCCATATGAAAGTGTACTAGGACGTGATATAGAAGAATGCTTAGTTAGATTTAATACGCAACAAAAGACAAAATATACGATTGCTCAGGGTGATGCAATATTTTGTGGAGTAGTAATTGAAGTTGATGAAACAACAAATAAAGCAGTTAGAATTGACAGAATTCAGATAAGACCATAAAAATATTGAATATTTACTAGAAATTTGATATACTTTAGTCGTAAATAAGGAGGATTTTACATGCCTGTAAAAATTAGCTTAGATACTTGTATTGGATGCGGTGCTTGCATCGGTGTATGCCCAGTAGGAGCATTATCTTTCAATGCTGAAGGAAAAGCACAAGTTGATGAAGCAAATTGTATCGATTGTGGAGCTTGCGTTGGAAGTTGCCCAGTTGAAGCGATTTCTCAATAAAAACCAAGCCTAGCTTGGTTTTTTACTGTAAAAGGAGATAGTATGAAAAAAGAATATATATTGCCATCGTTGCAATTAGCAAAAAATAGAACTATAGAAAAAGTTAAAATAGAAAGAGAATTATTCGATGTTGCGGATGAATTAAAATCAATGGGTGTTGGTAAAACATACTATGTACGCACATATGGATGTCAAGCAAATGAAAGAGATTCGGAAACCATTAATGGGATTTTAGAAGGTCTTGGATATAAAGCGGTTGACCATGAAGAAGGTGCAGACGTTATTTTATTAAATACATGTGCAATTAGACAAAATGCTGAGGATAAAGTTTATGGTGAGATTGGTTCACTTAAAAGGCTTAAACAAATCAACCCTGATTTAGTAATTGGGATTTGTGGATGTATGGCACAAGAAGAATCTGTTGTTGAAAAGATTTTAGAGTCTTATCGTCAAGTAGATCTTATTTTTGGTACGCATAATATTCATCGTTTACCACAATTATTGAAGGATGCGATGGTTAGAAAAGCGAAATCAATTGAAGTGTTTTCTAAAGAAGGGGAAGTTGTTGAAAACTTACCTGCAAAAAGAGCATTAAAACATAAAGCATGGGTTAATATTATGTATGGATGTGATAAATTTTGTACGTATTGTATTGTTCCATATACAAGAGGTAAAGAAAGATCTCGTTTAATTGATGATATTCTTTTAGAAGTTGAGCAATTAAAACAACAAGGATATAAAGAAATCACATTACTTGGTCAAAATGTAAACTCATATGGTAAAGATTTGGAGTATGAAAATGGGTTCCCAACTTTGCTTTCTAAAGTAGCTCAAGTTGGAATTGAACGTATTCGTTTCACAACAAGTCATCCATGGGATTTTACAGATGAATTAATTGATGTAATAGCGAAATATGATAATATTATGCCAGCCATTCATTTACCAGTACAATCTGGAAACAATGATATTTTGAAAATTATGGGAAGAAGATATACACGTGAAAAATATTTGGATATTTTCCATAAATTAAAAGAAAAAGTAGATTGTTCATTTTCAACTGATATTATAGTTGGATTTCCAAATGAAACTGAAGAACAGTTTAATGAAACATTATCTTTATTTGATATTTGTCAATTTGATAATGCATATACATTTATTTATTCTCCAAGAGAAGGAACACCTGCCGCAAAAATGGTTGATAATGTGCTAATTGAAGATAAGGAAAGAAGACTTCAAACACTAAATGAAAAAGCGAAGCATTATGCAGCAATTCAAAATGATAAATATTTAGGAAGAATGGTTAAAGTGTTGGTGGATGGTCCAAGTAAGAAAAACAAAGAAATTATGAGTGGTTATACGGAAACAAATAAACTTGTGAATTTTAAAAGTATTGATGCTAAACAAGGGGATATTGTAACTGTAAAAATTACGGAGTGTAAAACTTGGTCATTAAATGGAATTCAAGAAAAAGTGGGTTAACCACTTTTTTTCTTTATCTTGCTTATTAATTGTAATAAAGTGAAATCCACGATATAATAATAGTACTTTTAGGAGGATTAAAATGGATAATATAAGAATATTCGCTTTAGGCGGATTAGACGAAAATGGCAAAAATATGTATGTCGTTGAAATTAATAACGATATCTTTTTGTTCGAAACAGGATTAAAGTATCCGGAAACGGTTCAACATGGTGTTGAAGTAATCATTCCAGATTTTAAATATTTACTTGAAAATAAGGATAAAATAAAAGGTCTTTTTATCACACATGCACATGATGATACAATGGGAGCAATAAGTTATTTATTAAAACAAATAAATGTTCCTATTTATACAACGCCACTTACAGCAATTTTAGTGGAATCATTGTTAAAGAAAAATGGTGTTAATAAAGCAAAAATTCATCGTATTAAAAGATCATCTACATTTAAAATAGGAAACACACAAGTTATTTCATTTGGAATGACACATTCAATTATGGATGCCTTTGGAGTTGCGCTTGATACATCAGCTGGATATGTTGTATATACTGGAGAGTATATCGTAGACTTTGATATTAAAAATGATGCGTTTGCATGTGATATTACGGAACTTGCAACGATTGGTAAGAAAGGTGTATTTGCATTATTAACAGAATCATCTGGTGTTGATCATGTTGGATATACAGCACCAAATCATCAAATATCTTCTTTGATTGAAGAACATTTTGAGGATGCTAAAGGAAGAATTATTGTTACAGCATATGAACAAAATTTATATAGACTTATTGAAATAATAGAGATGGCAAATAAGTTTAATCGTAAAATATTGTTTTATGATGATGGAGTGCGCGAAATACTAAAAAGCGTTGAAAGCTTAAAGTATTATCATATTCCTGCAGGACTTGAACTTTCAAAAGAAAAATTTTCTAATGATTTAGAAGACGTTTTAATCTTGGTTACAGGAAGTGGTCAAAAAGTATTTAAGAAAATGCTTAAGATTGCTTTAGGGGAAGATGAACTTATTAAAATGCGTGTATCGGATACAGTTATCATTGCATCACCAGTTGTTCCTGGAACTGAAAAAGAAGCAGGAACTATGGAAAATGAATTGTATAAAGATGATGTTAAAGTAGTTTCTTTAAACAAGAAGAAAGTTTACTCAATGCATGCATCAAGTGAAGATATTAAAATGATGCTTTATTTATTTAAACCAAAATATTTCATTCCAATTCATGGTGAATATAGACAACTTGTATCAAATGCAAATATTGCACTAGATACAGGAATGTATGCGGATAGAATTGTTGTATTAGACAATGGACAAATTGCTTCATTTGAAAAAAATAGATTAAAATCAACAAGTGATTTACTTGATTTAGAAGAAGTAATGATTGATGGAAATGAGAATTTAGATGTCAGTGGATTTGTATTGAAGGACCGTGAAACTTTATCTACGGATGGAGCAATTATCGTTGGGGTTGTCGTTAACTTTAAGACAAAACAAATCATCGGTGGACCAGATGTACAATCACGTGGACTTATTTACTTAAAAGATGCTGATTACATTATTAAAGGTATTGGTAGTATTATGGAGGCTGCAATTGAAGATGCGGTAAGAGAAAATCGTTATGAGAATATGGCTGTTCGTTTAGAAGCGAAAGACCGTATGACAAAATACGTAATGAAAGAGACGGGTAAAAGACCTATGATTTTACCTGCAATTGTTGAAATAAATATTTCTGAGTAGTAAGGAGGAAGATTGTGGCTAAAAGAAAACGTAGTACTAAAAAAAATGATTCAATAGATCATACTCTTTCGAGAATTATTATCTCATTATCGATGATAACATTATCTATTATTGGATTATATGATTTAGGATTTGTAGGGAATGTATTAACAAGTATCACAAGATTTCTATTTGGTAATCAGTATACTGTTGTATTTGGAATTGTGATTGTATTAGGTGGTTATTTATTGTTCTTTAAAAAAATTCCAGAGCTTAAAAGTAAATCTATTTTTGCTTTTGTTCTTCTGTTTATAGCATTTTTATTATACTCAGCAATTCCAACAGAAGGTAATAGTGTTGGGATGGAAGTAATTACTTCATTTTTCTCTAATACAGCTGGCATCTTAGATGGATCAATAGAACCAGATGGTGGACTTATTGGTTCTATATTATATGGACTAAGTACAATGCTATTTGCAAAAACGGGGACATTATTTGTTATTTTTGCACTATTACTTGTTTCAATTGTTATGATTTTAGATTTAAGTTTTACTAAAAAAATGATTACAGCTATTAAGGGGTGGTTAAGTAAAAATAAGACTAAAAAACCTACAGTGAAAAAAGTAATTGACATAGAAGAATTTGAGAAGTCTGTCGAAATAAAAAAAGAAGAAAAAAGAAAATCTGCGTTTTTTGAAGATACAGATACGATTAAAAAACCGGTTGAGAAAAAACCAGTTGTGATTGAAGAAGTTTCTAAGACAACTTCAGCGGCAACAGTGGATGTAGATTCTGTACAAGAAGGAGATTATAAACTACCAAGTATTACATTATTAGATAATGTAAGGGTAGAGGATAAATCAAGTTTAAATGAGAGTGCAGCAAAAATAAAAGGACAAAAGTTAATTGAAATATTAAATCAATTTGGCATTAATGCCAGCTTAATTGGAACCTATATTGGACCAAGTGTTACAAAGTTTGAGGTTAAACCAGACTCAAGTATAAAAGTTAGTAAGATATTAGCAATTTCTGACAATATTAAAATGGAGTTGGCGGCAAGGGATATACGTATTGAAGCGCCTATTCCAGGAAGAAATGCAGTTGGAGTAGAAATTCCTAACGTTGAAAGAGCGCCTGTGCGTTTATTAGAATTGATTAAAGATGTACCTTCTAATAAGAGGGACAATAAATTGTTATTGCTTCTTGGGAAAGATTTAATGGGAAAAGGTGTTTATTGTGAATTAGATAAAATGCCTCACTTATTGATTGCTGGTGCAACGGGTGCTGGAAAATCAGTATGTGTAAATTCAATTATTTCTACAATTTTATTTAGAGCTAAACCAGATGAGGTGAAGTTATTATTAATCGACCCTAAAAAAGTAGAGTTTACACATTTTGCGAAAGTCCCTCACTTAATTGGACCTGTAATTTCAGATGCAACTGAGGCGAGTAGAGCATTAAAAGTTATTGTAATGATGATGGAAAATAGATATGAAGTCTTCTCAAAAGTAGGTGTTAGAAATATATCTGGTTACCATGAATTGATGAAGAAGTCAAAAGATGAATCATTGAAGAATATGCCATGGATTGTTGTTATTATCGATGAGTTGGCTGATCTTATGACAGTTGCTGGAAAAGAAGTTGAGCAAAGTATACAAAGAATTACACAACTTGCAAGAGCAGCTGGTATACATTTGATTGTTGCGACACAACGTCCAAGTACTGATGTAATTACAGGAATCATTAAAGCGAATATTCCTTCACGTATTGCATTCTCTGTAAAAAGTGGAATTGATTCAAGAACAATTCTTGACTCATTAGGTGCAGAAAGATTATTAAGAAATGGGGATATGTTATATATGCCTATTGGAGATCCTGCAGCTGTACGATTACAAGGTGTGTTTATGAGTGATGATGAAATTACAAAGGTTTCAGAAGATGTATCACGTCAAGCTGTACCACATTATGATGATGCTTTTATTCGACTTGAAGCATTTGATAATGGTGAGCAAGTGACTGCACAGGTATCTGTAAGTGATGATCCATTGTTTGATGAAGTGAAGAAATATATTATTGAATCTAAAAAAGCAAGTACATCTTCGATTCAAAGAAGATTTGGACTTGGATATAATCGCGCAGCACGCATTATTGATATGCTAGAAGAAAAAGGGATTATAGGCCCTGCACAAGGTAGTAAACCTAGAGATGTCTATGTAAAAATGGACCAGGAGGAAATTAGTGATGAAGAGTGAAATTCTTAAAATTGTTCAACATCCTACGCTTACATATAGCCAACAAGTTTTAGCGTTGGCTCGTTTAGCAGAAAGTTATGATCATACTATTGAACTATCCGATGCGTTTATTAAAGCGAAACAAGATAGAATTATTTGTGATTTAAATGAAGGTAATTTACCATATCGTCCAAGATATATTATTCCTGATTATGCTTTATTTATGAAACAAGGATCAAAAGCATTGCAACTTGATCCTCCAACTGATTTATGGGAAGCAACTGTAGCACTACAAATTTTGTATAAGCATGTACCTTCAATCACATCATATCCTGTTTTTCTTGGTAATTTAGATGAACTGCTAGAACCGTTTGTACAAAATATGGATGAAAAAGAAGTAAAAAAATGTTTAAGACTTTTCTTACTTCAAATTGATAAAACGTTAGTGGATTCATTTGTGCATGCGAATATTGGACCAAAAGCTACAATAGTGGGTAGAATATTAATGGATTTAACAGTAGAAATGCAATTAGCGATCCCTAATTTAACTTTAAAATATGATGCAGAGATTACGCCAAAAGATTTTGCTGAGCATGCTGTAAAAAGTATGTTGTTATGCGCGAAACCATCTTTTGCCAATCATAAAATGTTTTCAAGTGAATGGGGAGATGAATATGCAATCGCAAGCTGTTATAATGGATTGAAAATTGGTGGAGGTGGATTTACACTTCCACGATTAAGACTTGCAAATTTAGCGGAAAAATCTGAAAACATCGATGATTTCTTTAATGAAAAATTATCATATTACGCTGATTTAATGCTTGAATTTATGGAAGTGAGAATTCGTTTTATGGTTGAAGAAAGTAATTTCTTTAAAACGAATTTCTTAATTAAAGAAGGATTGTTAACACAAGAAAAATTTACTGGGATGTTTGGTGTAGTTGGACTTGCAGAGTGTGTAAATACTTTACTTGGAATAACAGATCCAAAAGAAGGATACGGAAACAATGAAGCAGCTGATAAACTTGCTATTAAAGTATTGGATGCGCTTCAAGAAAAAGTGAAATCACATAAAAGTAAGTATTGTGCTAGTACAAATCATGAATTTGGTTTGCATGCTCAAGTAGGGATAGACACTGATGGGACTGAAAACTCACCAGGTGCTAGAATTCCTATCGGATGTGAACCAGCTCTTGTGCAACAGTTAATGCATTCTACAATGTATCAAAAATATTTTCCAACAGGAGCAGGGGATGTATATGAATTTGATCAAACTTGGACAAATACTCCTTCAGCTTTATTAGATATGATTGCTGGCGCATTTGCACAAGGAACTCGATTCTTTAGTGGATATAATTGTGATAATGATGTTGTTCGAGTAACAGGTTATCTAGTTAAGAAAAGCGAAATTGCAAAACTTGATAATAATGAGGCTTCAATCAATAACGTAACAGTCTTTGGTCAAGGTGCAAGAGATGGTGCTAAGGTATTTGAAAGAAGAATTCATGATGAGAGCGCTCGTAAATAAAATCATTCCATTTTCCAATGTAGATGGACCAGGAAATAGAATTGCTATTTTCTTTCAAAAGTGTCCATTTGAGTGTCTGTATTGTCATAATCCAGAAACAATAAACGAATGTGTACATTGTGGGGTATGTATTGATACATGCCCCACTTTTGCATTAAAAATGGAAAATGGAAAAGTAAAGTATACAAAAAATTTGTGCTGTGATTGTGACACCTGCATTAAAGTGTGTCCAAATATGGCATCTGCTAAAGTATTAAATTATTCTGTAGATGAATTGATGGATGAAATAAAAAAATATTTGCCATTTGTTAGAGGAATCACTGTAAGTGGTGGGGAATGTATGGAATATCCGGATTTCTTATTTGAATTTTTTTCAAAAGTGAAGGCATATGATAAAACTTGTTTAATTGATAGTAACGGATATTATGATTTTGAAAAATATGAGAAACTATTAAATCTATCAGATGGCGTTATGTTAGATGTAAAAGCTGTAAATTTAGATTTTCATAAAAAGATAACTTTTAGATCAAATGAAATTGTATTGAAAAATTTAAACTATTTAAATAGTTTAAATAAACTTGTTGAGGTTAGAACTGTTTTATTGCCAAAATTTGATAAGGAAAACTTAGATACAGTAAAATATGTGAGTTCTATTATAGACAAGGATGTTCAATATAAATTAACGAAGTATCGTCATTTTGGAGTGCGAAAAGAAGGCGTGGAATTGTTTGGTAAAAATATGATTGATGAACTACAGCATCAAGCATTATATGAAACCGCTTTATCTTTTGGCTTAAAAAATGTTGTAAAAGTCTAATTTGGTTGACTTAAAAGAAAAAAACTTATAAAATTAGATAAAGGCAAATGCCGAAAAAGGAGAAAAAATGAAAAAGTTATTATTAGTATTATTAGTTGCTTTATTAGCTTTGACTGGTTGCTCTACACCAACTGAAGAACCAACTGAAGAGAAAATTTCTTTTGGTTTAGTAACAGATGTTGGGGGGATCAATGACAAGTCATTTAACCAAAGTACTTGGGAAGGTGCGGTTAGATGGGCTGAAGAAAATGGATTAGTAGAAGGTGAAGATTATAAATATTTAGTATCTAAAACAGATGCTGATTATGATCCAAACTTATCTGCATTCTCAGATGATGAAGTTGATTTAATCATCGCTCCTGGATTTTTATTCTTGAATACTTTAACTGATGTTGCTGCAAGATATCCAGATCAAAAGTATTTATTTATTGATGAAGTATTAGATGCACCAAACGTATCTTCTGCAAAATTTGCAGTTGAACAAGGTTCATTCTTAGTAGGGGTTATTGCTGGTGAAACAGCAAAAGCTTCAGGAGCTACTGCTGTAGGATATGTAGGTGGTATGGACTTCCCATCAATCCAACAATTTGAAGCAGGTTATGAAGCTGGTGTTAAAGCTGTATATCCTGAATGTGAAATTTATGTTGACTATGTAGGGGATTTCTTCTCTGCAGAAGTTGGAAAAACTTTAGCTGCTAAACAATACAATGCTGGAGCTGCAGTTGTTTACCAAGTTGCTGGTGATGCTGGTAATGGTGTAATCGCGGAAGCAAAAGAACGTCGTTTAGCTGGTGATGATGTATGGGCTATTGGTGTTGATAAAGACCAATACGAAATCGGTATTTACGAAGGTGAAAAATCTGCTGTCTTAACTTCAATGTTAAAACGTGTTGATAATGCATCTTATGATCATTTAGAAATGATTAAAAATGGTACTTTCGTTGGTGGTGAAATTGTAAACTATACATTAGCTGACAACGGTGTTGGTATTCCAGAGGAAAATCCAAACGTTCCTCAAGAAATTCTTGATATCGTTGCTGGATATTCAGATCAAATCGTATCTGGAGACCTAGTTGTACCAATGCTGCCTACAAGAGTAGAAGCAAAATAATTTATTAAAAGATATCTAAGTAATTAGATATCTTTTTTTTGTATAAAATTTATCTTTTCTAACTATGTAAGCGCACACTATGGTATAATTATACATATTATTGAGAGGAGTTTTTATGAAATATGCAATAGAGATGTTAAATATTACTAAAGATTTCCCTGGTATCAAGGCAAATGATAATGTTACGGTACAAGTAAAACCCCAGTCAATACATGTTTTATTAGGGGAAAATGGGGCTGGTAAGTCAACATTGATGTCAATTCTTTTTGGATTGTATCAACCGACATCAGGTGAAATCAAAGTAAAGGGAGAAGTAGTTAAAATTGCAGATCCAAATGTCGCAAATGAGTTAGGAATAGGAATGGTACATCAACATTTTAAATTGATTGAAACATTTACTGTTACTGAAAATATCATTTTAGGACTAGAACCAAAAACGCCTTATTTTACTGTTGATATCAAAAAAGCAGCGAAAAGGGTAAAAGAGCTATCTGAACTTTATGGATTAAATGTTGATCCATATAGTAAAATTGAAGATATCACGGTTGGTATGCAGCAAAGAGTTGAAATATTAAAAATGCTTTATAGAAATGCAGATATTTTAATTTTTGATGAGCCTACAGCTGTTTTAACACCACAAGAAATTACGGATTTAATGCAAATTATGCGAAATTTAATAAAAGAAGGTAAAACGATTTTATTAATTACGCATAAATTAAAAGAGATTAAAGAAGTTGGTGATGTGTGTACAGTTTTAAGAAAAGGAAAATCAGTTGGTACAATTGATGTAAAAACAACTTCAGAAAAAGAAATGGCTGAAATGATGGTTGGAAGAGATGTCAATTTCCATATTGATAAAAAAGAAGCAGAGCCAAAAGAAGTCGTATTGGAGGTTAAAAATTTATTTGTTAAAAATAAACGTGGAATAACAACTGTAAATGACTTTAATATACAAGTAAGAGCGGGAGAAGTCGTTGGTCTTGCAGGGATTGATGGAAATGGTCAAACAGAACTTATCTATGCATTAACAGGACTTGCGCCTGTTGTAAGCGGTGAGATTATTTTGGATGGGAAAAACATTACAAAAGATTCTGTGAAAAAACGTATCGAAAAAGGTGTAGGACATATACCTGAAGATCGTCATAAACATGGATTGGTTTTAGATTTTATGTTGAAAGAAAACTTAGTTATTCATGATTTTGGACATGAACCTTTCTCAAAAAACATGGTTTTAAATCAAGCTGCTATGGATGAACATGCGAACAAGTTGATTGAAATGTTTGATATTAGAAGCGGACAAGGTAAAGATACAACTTGTAGAAGTATGTCAGGGGGAAATCAACAAAAGGCGATTATCGCTCGTGAAATTTATCGTTCTCCAAAACTACTAATTGTTGTTCAACCTACGCGTGGATTGGATGTTGGTGCAATTGAGTATATTCATAATAGAATTATTTCTGAAAGAGACAATGATAAAGCCGTATTACTGGTTTCGCTAGAACTTGATGAAATTATCGAACTTTCAGATAAAATATCAGTAATTCACAATGGTCATAATACTTCGTTAATTGATTCAAACCTATTAACAGAAAATGATCTTGGATTGCTAATGTCAGGTGCAAAGAAAGAGGATGAAATTTATGAAAAAAAATAATGTATTGAAACTTTCTTTGATTAGTGTTGCATTAGGGATGTTGTTAGGTGTTATTGTTGTATTGATTACTGGACGAGATCCATTTGATATGTTTTCAGCATTAATTAGAACAGGAACAGGATTTAATTTAAGTAAACCAGGTCCAATCAATGTAAGATATATATTTGAATTTTTGGTATATTCTATGCCAATCATTTTAACAGGTCTTTCAGTTGGATTTGCATATCGTACAGGTTTATTTAACATCGGAGCCGAGGGACAAGTTATGGTGGGTTCATTAGCTGCGATTTATGTTGCGTTCTTTATTGATTTACCACCTGTTATTCATGCGATTGTTGCAGTCATAGCTGCGATGATTGCTGGTGCATTATGGGCATTTGTTCCTGGTATTATAAAAGCGACAAAAGGAATTAACGAAGTTGTAATTTGTATTATGATGAACTATACTTCACTTCATTTCTGTAACTTTTTTATTAAACAAGTACCAGGTGGAGATTTAGCTAGAACACCAGTTGTTCCTGATTCAGTGTCGTTGTCTACAGAATTTTTAAAGGAAATGACAAATCAATCTAGATTTAATTGGGGATTTATTTTAGTAATTATTTGTGTTGTTTTATATTGGTTTATTATAGAAAAAACAACATATGGATTTAGTTTACGTGCTACAGGATTTAATAAAGAAGGCGCAAGATTTTCTGGTATGAAAGTAGAAAGAAATATTGTTTCTTCTATGATGATATCTGGTGCATTTGCAGGCGCTGCAGGTGCTGTCATTACTTTAGGTACATTTGGATATGGTCGTGTATTAGGTGCGATGGAAAATGTAGGATTTGATGGTATTGCAGTTGCACTGGTTGGTGCGGGAAATGCAGTGGGTATCTTATTGTCTGGTCTGTTATTTGGTTTATTAAAAGCTGCACAAACTACACTACAGTTTAATAATATTCCAAAAGAAATTTCTGAATTAATTAGTGCTTCTATAATTTTATTTATTGCGCTTAAGTATGGAATTGAGTTATTACTTCAAAAGAAAATATTTAAATTCCCTACGAAAAAGAAAATAGATAATGAAAAAGGAGGGAATAAATAATGAGTATTTTATTAGAAATGTTCCCACTTGCATTGGTTATTGCAACACCAATTATTATTTCTGCTATTGGTGGTTTATATAGTGAAAGAAGTGGAGTTATCAATATTGCATTGGAAGGTATTATGGCTGTTGGTGGTTTTGCAGGCGCAACGACATTATACTTCTTAGAACCAATCATGGGATCTACTTCCGCTGTTGTAGTAGCGTTAATAGTAGCTACAATTGCAGGATGCTTATATTCTTGGATCCATGCATTTGCGAGTATTACATTAAATGCGGATCAAACAATATCTGGTACTGCTTTAAATGTACTTGCAGGAGGATTAACGATTTATCTTTGTCAAATAATCTTTGGTGCACAAGAAACTCATACTTATATTAGAGGAATTCCAAAAATTACTGTTCCGGTATTATCGGATATTCCTGTTATTGGAGAATTATTCTTTACAGGTGTTTATCCTACAACTTATTTAGCAATCTTTCTTGTGGTGATTACATACTTTATCATGTTTAAAACTCCATTTGGGTTAAGATTAAGAAGTTGTGGAGAGTATCCTCAAGCGTCTGCATCAATGGGAATTAATGTTAAGAAAATGCGCTACTTTGGGGTAATGGCCTCTGGTGCTCTTGCTGGTTTATCTGGTGCAGTACTTGTACTGTCAACGACAAATAAATTTAATGCTGTTTCTATTCATGGTATTGGATTTATTGCAATTGCTACAATGATTTTCGGTAAATGGAAACCTGCAGGAATTGTTATTGCTGGATTATTCTTTGGATTCTCGCAAACTTTAGGATATTTCGCTTCAGATATTAGTTTCTTATCTACGCTTCCTCAAGAAGTGTTCTGGGCATTCCCATATGTAATTACAATAATTGCATTGGTATTGTTTAGTGGTAAGTCTGTTGGACCTAAGGCTGCTGGAGAAGTTTACGACGCAGGTAAAAGATAAAATTAAAAGACAATCAACCGATTGTCTTTTATTATTTTTTTCTTGCAGAAATAAGATCATTTTTTAAATCCCATAACTTTTGTGATAAATCCACGTAATAACGGTGGGGGAATCTTACACGTTTTACTTCATCCCATAATGTTTCCATTTGTTGTTTACAGTACTCGCGCACTTGATCAGTTGATTTGATTTCATAAACCAAATGACCTCCTGTATAAATAGGAACTTGAAGTTGTTTATAATAATAATTTGTAATTATTTTTCTTTTAAATGGGTACACAGGATCAAATAACTCATAGGAGTCTTTTGAGATGACTTCATCAGCTAAAGTAATTAAATCAGCGATAGCCTTATGTGTGTCATTGTCATAAAAACGATAAAGTTTTTTATATCCAGGATTTGTGATTTTAGATATTGTTTCACTGATTTTAATTTTAGGTATAATCTCTTCACCTTTTTCAACAGCCACAACTTTATATACCCCACCAAGTACAGGTGTTGATTTTGCAGTGATTAAACTTTCTCCAACACCAAATGAATCAATCTTCGCATCTTGTCTTAGTAAGTCATCAATTATGAATTCATCTAATGAATTGCTTACAATAATTGAAGTAGAGGTAAGCCCTGCATCATCAAGCATTTTTCTTGCTTTTTTAGATAGATATGCAAGGTCTCCACTATCTAACCTAATTCCTTTTAGTTGGTATCCATTTGGTATTAGATACTCTTTTGCGACTTTGATAGCGTTAGGAAGACCACTTTTTAATGTGTCATAAGTATCCACTAGAAATATGCAATTTTCAGGATAAATTTTTGCATAAGAAAGAAAAGCATCATATTCATTATCATGCAATTGTATATAACTGTGAGCCATTGTTCCTGTTACAGGGACATCATACATCTCTCCTGCAGCTGTACAAGCTGTTTTATAACATCCTGCAATTATGCTTGCTCTTGCGCCTGTTGTCGCAGCAATGCTACCTTGTGCACGGCGTGTACCTAGTTCTAAAACATTTCTTCCTTTTGCTGCATTTACAATTCTTGATGCTTTTGTTGTAATTAATGTAGCATAGTTAATACATTGTAATAGGATTGTCTCTATGATTTGAGCTTCAATATAGTTTCCTCGTATTGTAACAAGTGGCTCATTTTCAAAAACAGGTGTACCTTCTTCAACACTCCATATATCTAACGTTAATTTAAGATTAGATAAGTAGTTTAAAAAATCCTCGTCAAATTCATTTGTTGATCGAAGATAATCAATGTGTTTTTTTTCAAATTTAAAATTCTCAATAAAATATATAAAATCATGTAATCCATTAAATAATAAATATCCACCTTTATCTGGAATCTTGCGAACAAACATATCAAAATAAGCAATTTCTTTATGCAGACCTTCTTTAAAGTAAGCGTACGACATCGTATACTCATAAAAATCAGTCATCAACATATTGTCTGTATATTTCATAATGAATCTCCTATTGATAGTGAATCTAGAATTTCTATATTAGCGTTTTCCATAAGTCTATAAGCAATTTCGTTATAGTAATCTTTAGGGTGTGTTGAAGAATCAAAAGTTTCTGTCATGTCTTTTGGTACGATAATTTTAATATTTAAGTTATTTTGAATAAAATAACAATTTAAAGTTAATACAAACTGTAATATACAAATATCTGTACAACATCCACAAACAATCACACTATCGTGATTTGATAATTGACTCAAATACGCTTGAAATTTAGGGGCTAAAAAACCATTTGTGGATTGTTTATCCATTAGTATTAAATTATCCTCATATGCCTTTATTTCATCAATTAATTCGCTTTCTTTTGAGTCTTTTAAGCAATGTGTAGGATAACTGTTAAACTCCAATGAACTTGTATCATGTGAGTCTAAAAAGGCAATCATCTTGAACTCTTTTTCTTTCATATACTTTATTGTATTAAGGATGGCTGGTGTAATTGATTGAATGGATGTATCAGACATTGCTCCATCACGCACAAACCCATTTATCATATCTACAATAATAAGCAGTGGATTCTTTGAAATTGACTGTGTTTTCATAATAGTTCCTCCGTTTAAAATATTATAATGTTTTAAAAGGGGTTTGTATAGTGTTATAATATTAAAAATAGGAGGATTTATGAATACAATAACATATCAAAATCAAGTGCATTTACATGTTTTAAATGTGAAAAAATTTAAAGATATTACGGTTTCTGTTCGTTTTCTAAACGATTTGAAAAAAGAGACTGTTACTTTAAAATCGCTTTTATCAATCATGTTACAAGATAGATGTCAAAAATATGACACGAAACAAAAGATGTCTACTCAGTTAGATTTATTATATGGAGCAGGTTGTTCTACAAAGATCATGGGGTTTGGTCAATCACAAGTTTTAGAGTTGAAATCACGTGTTTTAAATGACTTATATGTAAATGAAGGACTGTTTGAAAAACAGTTGGATTTGATTTATGAAATTATTTTTTCACCGTTATTAATTGAAGAAACACTTCAAGAAGCTAAAAGAGTTTTAAAGGATTATCTTGCAAGAGTTTCAGATAATCCAGCACAATATGCTGTAAAAAAAGCATTGGAGATATCAGGTGAAGGATATCCATTGTCTGTTTCAGTACATGGTAGCTTTTCACAAATTGAGACTGTTACATTACAAGATATCAAAGATGAGTATGAAAGAATGATGCAAAAGGATCAAATAGACATTTTTGTTATTGGACAAATGAGTGATGTATCTGTAGTAGATTTAGTTAAGAGAAAACTTCCTTTTGTAGATAGAAGTCATGATTTAAAAACAGAGTATACACTTGACACGAAAAAGTATCAAGAAATTGAACAATATAAAAAAACACAACAAACAACAATGGTGCTTGTATACAATTCAAGTATTTCAATTTCTCATCCACTTTATTGGCCACTTAGAGTTGCGAATGCATTATTAGGACAACTTCCAACTTCTAAATTATTCCAAGAAGTGCGTGAAAAAAATAGTCTTTGTTATTCAATTTATTCATCTGTAATTGCATTTGAAGGGGTATTGTACATATCTGTTGGAATTGATGATAAAAACATTGAAATAACAAAGCAATTAATTAAGAAACAAGTACAAGATATGCAAGCTGGCATTTATACACAAAATGAAATCGATGTAAGTAAGAGAATGATTATTAATTCTTTATACTCCTCATTGGATGATAAAAACTCAATGGTTTCATTGGCGTATCAAAATAAATTATTAGATAAACATGATACGGTTGATGTGTTAATTGAGAAAATTCAAAACACTACAAAAGAACAAATGATTGAAGCTATGAATTTAATCCATCTAAATACAGTGTTTCTTTTAAGAAAGGATGAAAATCATGAATAAAATAGTGAACAAACATTTAAATGAAACTTATTATGAAGAGGTTTTAGAGAATGGTTTAAAAGTAGTGATTTTTGAAAAACCTGATTTTGTTACAACGAGTGCTATTTTTGCAACCCCTTATGGCGCACTTGATTATAAACAAGTTATTGGCAAGGATATAGAATACAGTGTTCCAAGTGGATTGGCGCATTTTCTTGAACACAAACTTTTCGAAAGTGATAATGAAGATGTAATGGTAGAGTTTTCTAGTTACGGTGCAAATGTAAATGCATTTACTTCATATAGTGAAACAATGTATTACTTTTCTACTAGTTCAAGTGATATCAGTAAGCCATTAAATTTATTATTGGATTTTGTACAAAATCTATCAATAAGTGAAGAATCAGTTGAAAAAGAAAAAGGAATCATTGTACAAGAATTAAAAATGTATGAACAAATGCCAGATTCTAGATTATTACTAGAAACATTTAAAAGCATGTATCAGCAGTTTCCTTTAAATCAAGATATAGGTGGTACGGAAGAATCTGTGAATTCAGTATATTTAAAACAATTAATGGACACACATAAACTAAATTATCATCCATCAAATATGATGTTGGTTATTATGACACCAATTAAAAAAGAACACTTATTGAAATTAATTAAAAACAATCAAGGTTTAAAAACATTTGATACATATCAGCCTATTAAAAGACTTAAATATGATGAACCTTATGAAGTAGCACAAAAGGAAAAAGATATTCATATGGCTCTTTCAAATACAAAAACAAGTGTTGGACTTAAAATGAAGGAAATTTCTGGAGTTAAAAATCAAATTAAAACTGAATGGGCACTAAGATGTGCTTTTGAAGCACATTTTACATCCTTAAATGAGAATTACCAAGTATGGTTAGATCAAGAAATCATTAATGACTTTTTTGGTTATGAAATTGATTTTTCAAAAGGGTATGGATTTTCAATGTTTTACAATGAAACAAACAATACGCAAGTATTTTATGACTTTCTCTTTAAGCAATTACAGATTTTAAAGTCTGAAGGAATAAAAGAATCTATACTTACGCAACTAAAAAAGAGATATTATGGACAAGCTATTATTGGTTTGAATCATTTAGAAGATACTTCAATTTCTTTTATACGAAGTCATTTTGATGGAATTAACTTTTTTGAATCATTAGAGATTATAAATGAATTGACACTTTCAGATGTTTTAGAAGCATTGGATAGAATAGATCTTGAGAATAAAAGTTTTGTAAGAATATCATAATTGTATAAAAGTATGATATTGAAGTGAAAAAGCAGTGATTTACTGCTTTTTTTTCTATTTTTATACAATTATGAGCTTTTGAACTCTTTTTAATATACAAGTAAAATATATAAAAAGGAGGTTCAATATGAACGTAATTGCTATTGTCGGGAAAGTAAAGGAATTACCTGTTATGCATGAAACACCTAATGGAACTAAAGTGTGTTCATTAATTATGGAAGTGGATAGGAATTTTAAAAATACCGATGGGATTTATGAAAAAGACATACTACAAGTGACACTATGGAGAGGGATTGCTGAGACTACATGTAATGTCGCTAAAGTAGGATCACTTATTAGTGTGAAGGGTAGAATACAAGCAAATGTATTTGAAACAAAAGAAAAGAATATATTTTATGGTGTAGATATTATTGCCGAAAAGCTTGAATTTTTACAGGCTTAACAAAGATAAAAAATACTTTTTACAAGACATAGAGTTTACTAATGGAAACAATTTATTGGAGTAAACTCTTTTTTTGTATTATAATAAACAGAGGGTGATAATATGAAACAATATTTAGAATTATGTAAACATGTTTTAGAACATGGAGAGATAAGAAAAGACCGTACAAGTACGGGTACTATTTCAACATTTGGGTATCAAACACGATATAATTTGATGGATGGATTTCCTTTATTGACTACAAAAAAAGTACATTTTAAATCACTGGCAGTTGAACTGCTTTGGTTTTTAAATGGAGAAGTCAATATTCAACCATTGGTTAAACAAGGATGTCGTATATGGAATGAGTGGCCATATGCTACCTATACAAAATCTAGTGACTACCAAAATGAAACGATGGAAGAGTTTGTAGAAAAAATAAAAAACGAGAATGCATTTGCGCAAAAACATGGTAATTTAGGACCTGTTTATGGTAAACAATGGCGTGATTTTTTTGGGAAAGATCAAATTTTAGAATTAATCGATCAAATAAAAAATAATCCGTTTTCAAGAAGACATATTGTGTCAGCTTGGAATCCGGCTCAAGTCGATGATATGGCATTACCACCATGTCATGCTTTTTTTCAATTTTACGTGAGTAGTGATGGTAAAAGATTATCTTGTCAACTTTACCAAAGAAGTGCTGATGTCTTTTTAGGCGTTCCGTTTAATATTGCATCATATGCACTATTACTTGAAATGGTTGCGCATGTATGTGGACTTCAAGCATATGAATTTATTCATACATTTGGGGATGTACATATTTATCAAGATCACTTAGAACAAGTAAACTTGCAATTATCACGTACTCCCAAAGTACTTCCTACATTAAAATTTGCACGTAAGGTAGATAATATTTTAGATTTTAAATATGAAGACTTTATTATTGAAGGATATGATCCATATCCAGTAATAAAAGGGAAGGTAAGTGTATAATGTTTTCACTAATTGTTGCACATGATAGAAATTTTGCAATCGGGTTAAATGGGTGGATGCCTTGGCGTTTAAAAGAAGATTTAAAATTGTTTAAAGAAATTACTTTAAACCATACGATTGTTATGGGAAGTACTACATTTAATGCGTTGCCTAGTCCATTACCTAAAAGAAAAACAGTTGTGATCACTTCAAAATTGAATTTAAAACATGAAGATGAAAATGTTGTCTATTGTAATGATTTTGAAAAATACTTAAAAGAAAATCAAAATACAGAAGAAGAGATTTTCATTTGTGGAGGAGCATCTATTTATAAAACAGCGCTGCCATATTGTAAAAAACTGTATATTTCATTAGTTGAAGGGGACTTTGAAGCAGATACATTCTTATTTCCTTACGATGTAAATCAGTATAATATAATACACACAAAAAACTACGACGGATTTCAGTTTATAGAATATCAAAAAAAGGAGAATTATGAATCGTAAAACACTAATTTGGATTAAATTAATTCCGCATTATTATGGTCTTTTAACAGATGCAAAAAAAGCAAAAAGCATGAATGTTGCTGACGCTTTTTTTAAACTTCAAGGTTGGGCAAAAAAAATATTAGATTCAATGAATGTTGAAAGATACGTTATTGGAAAAGAGAACATATTAAATCAAGAGGGATCACTTTTTGTAATAAACCATCAAGGAAGTGCAGATGCATTTGTGCTTGTAGATGCTTCACCTGTTCCAATGACTGCTGTAAGTAAGATTGAAGGTAAAAAAATTCCTGTCTTATCAAATTGGTATGATGCAATTGATGTAATATTTTTTGATCGTAACAATATGCGTGATTCAATGAGAATGATGAAGGATACTGCGGAATATTTAAGAAAAGGACGCAATGTTGCGATATTTCCTGAAGGAACACGCTCAGGAAGTCAAAAGATGGGAGAGTTCAAAGGTGGTTCGTTAAAGCCTGCTTACAATGCAAAAGCACCGATTGTACCGATAGCATTGGTGAATTCATATCAAATTTTAGATTCTGCTGAAAAGATGCTACCAGTTTATGTGCATTTTTTAAAGCCAATTCCTTATGAGGAATATAAGGATTTATCAACTAATGAATTATCCGATATTATTGTAGGGAAAATTCAAGCAGTGTTAGATAGTTTTGAAACAAATGAATAGTGCTATTTTAGCTGTAGTTTGTACAAATAAAGTCGGGATTGATGAAAAAATCGTAGAGTGTATTGAACTTTGTAAAGCAAATAATATAGAAATAAATGAAGTCTTTATACAAAATTCAGATAGTTTAAATAAACAAACGGCATTTCAATCTGGAAAAATTTTAGAACTTCAAAATCTTGTAGAAAAGACTGGTGTTGACTTAGTAGTATTTTTTAATCATTTAAGTCCTGTTCAAGTGAGTGCAATCCAAGAGATTTGTAACTGCACAGTCATTGATCGTACAGGTTTAATTTTAGAAATTTTTGCGAATCGTGCAAAATCAAAAGAAGCGATTACACAAGTTGAAATTGCAAGACTTCAATATGAGATGCCACGTTTTTTACAACTTACACTTGATCAGGATCATCAAAGAGGTGGAAGTGGTGTAAAAAATCGAGGAACAGGAGAAACAAAATTAGAATTAAGAAAAAGAGATATTGAAAGACAAATTTCTAAACTAAAAAAAGAGTTAGAAAATATCAAGGTATCTAAAGAAGTTCAATCCTCAATGCGTTTAAAAAGCAATGCGCTACTTGTTGTACTTGTAGGGTATACAAATGCAGGGAAAAGTTCTTTAATGAATTGCTTATTATCAATGTACAACAAAGAAGAAAAACAAGTCTATGTTGAAGATTTGCTTTTCGCAACACTTGATACAAGTATACGAAAAATCACACTCGAAAATCATAAATCTTTTTTACTGTGTGATACAGTAGGTTTTGTTAGCGATTTACCACATAATTTAGTAGAGGCATTCGAGTCAACACTTTCAATTGTGAGGCAAGCAGATTTGATTTTACATGTGATTGATGCTAGTAATCCACATATGGATATGCAAATTGATGTTGTGAATAAAACATTGAAAGCTTTAAATGCAGAAGATAAGAAAGTAATTAATGTGTTTAATAAAACAGATTTAGTTAAATCTATGAAAATGGATGCACTTAATATTTCTACTGTCACAAAATACGGAATAGAAAATTTAACGCAGATAATTAGCGATACACTTTATCCGCTTTTGATACAAATGAAAATATTGCTTCCATATGAAAAAAGTGCTCTTATTAAAACGATAAAAGAGACTGCTATGATATTATCTTTTGAGGAAAAAGAAGAAGGATATTTTATTGAATTAAAATGCAATGATACTTTAGAAAAGATGCTGATGGAGTTTCGTTTATAAGTATTAAAATAACAATTGGAAAAAATTAGACTGTTTGGTATAATGTCATAGAGGTAAATCTATGGCATTTTTAGTAAACATCAATGAATTTGAAGGTCCGCTTGATTTAATGTTGCATCTGGTTAAGGAAAAAGAACTTGACCTTTTTGATTTAAATATACAAATATTAACGGATCAATATATACAATATATCCATCAAATGGAAAGCTTGCATTTAGAAATCGCAAGTGAGTATCTGAGTGAATTGGCTGGTTTAATAGAGTATAAGAGTAAAAAATTACTTCCAAAAGATGAAACTGTACTGGAAAGTGAATATGAAGAAGATCCAAAAGATAAACTTGCGCAAAGATTGATGGAATATCAAAAATTCAAAGAGATAAGTATAGATCTTGAATCTTTATTCCTTGAAAGACAAAAACTACTTTCAAAGCCATTGTCAAGTGAAGTAGAGGATTGGATTAAGGTAGATGAAAATCAAGAACTTGAGGCAGAAAGTCCATATGAACTTGTTAAGGTTATGACTAAAATACTTAAAAGAATGGCACTAACTCAACCTTTAGAGACAAAGGTTACAACAAAGGAAATTTCTGTGGATGATCGTATTTCACAGTTAAAATTAATGTATGGAAAAAATAATGAGACATTTTCTTTTGAAGAGATTTTAGTTGATTGTAAGGATATGCAACTTTATATCGTTTCTTTTTTAGCGGTATTAGATTTAATTAAAACAAACGAAATGTTATTTACATTAGATGAAGATGAAATGATTTGGTTGAAATGGAGTAAAACAAATGAATAGTGATATCAAGGCAATATTAGAAGGACTATTGTTTATTGTAGGAGAGGAAGGCGTAAGTCTTCAACAACTTGCAAGTGCAGTAGAATTAAATGAAACATATATTGAATCCGTGTTAGATGAGATTCAAAAAGAATACCTACAAGACAACAGAGGGTTTGAATTGGTTAATTATGGTGGAAACTATAAATTAGTTTCAAAAGCGCTTGTGCATCCATATGCACAAAAGTTATTTTCATTAAATAAACCAAATACACTTTCAAGTAGTGCACTTGAAACACTCGCAGTTATTGCATATAAACAACCGATTACACGTGTTGAGATTGAAGAAATACGTGGTGTAGGATGTGATGTAATGCTTCGTAAACTACAAGCAAAAGGATTGATTAGAGAATACGGTAGAAGTGAAGTTCCGGGAAGACCTATTCTTTATGAAGTGAGTAAAGAATTCATGGATGTGTTTCAACTATTAAGTTTAAATGAACTTCCTGAACTTCCAAGTTACCAACAAATAGAAGATGATGAACTTTATGATTAAGGATGTATTACATCCTTTTTATAGTTTATGGATTATATTTTTAAATCATTAAATATCATGTTAAAATAGAAAGATAAAAGAGGTGTTGATTATGGAAAGAATTCAAAAAGTAATAGCTGCAAGTGGAATTTGTTCAAGAAGAAAAGCGGAACAGTTAATATTAGAAAACAGAGTAAAGGTGGATGGTGTTTTAATTACTGAGTTAGGTTATAAAGTTAAAGCCGGTGCAACTATCGAAGTAGATGGAAAACCAATCGCAAAAGAAAGTAAAGTTTATTTCATAATGAATAAACCTAAAAAAACAATTTGTGCTGTTACAGATGATCGTGATCGTCAAACAGTTGTTGATTTGATTGAATGTCCTGCGCGTATTTTTCCTGTGGGTAGATTAGATTATGATACAACAGGTGTACTTTTGTTAACGAATGATGGTGAGTTTGCGAATGATATTATTCATCCAAGATATCACTTACCAAAAATTTACGATGTGGTAATTGTAGGTATTTTAGAAACTGATGAAATTAAGCAACTTGAAAAGGGGATTGAACTTGATGGGATTATGACGCAACCTACAAAAGTAAAAGTTACAAATAAAGATTTCCAAAAGCGTATGACAAATTTTGAGATTAAGATTTATGAAGGAAGAAATCGCCAAGTAAAACGTATGTTAGAATACTTTGGACATGAGGTTGTAAGGTTACACAGAAGACAGTTAGGGGTAGTGACTGTAAATGATTTAAGACCTGGTCAATATCGTATCTTAAAGCCGTTTGAAGTCAAACAATTACGTAAATTAGCAAACGAGAATAAATAATATGAACTGGCTTAGAAAAATATTTTATGGAAGATATGGAATAGATGAATTATCTTTATTCTTATTAGTACTTATGATTGTTACAAGTATTTTATCCGGCATTTTATCTAATGAAATACTTTATTATGTTTCTTTGATAATTATGGGTTTTGGATATTATAGAATATTTTCTAGAAACCATTCAAAACGAATAAAAGAGAATGATTGGTATTTAAGAAAATATCGTAAGCTGGATAAAAAGTTAAAGTATGTTATAAAAAGAGTTGTAGATTTTCCAAAATATAAGTATTTTAACTGTCCTGTTTGTGAACAAAAAATACGTATACCAAGGGGAAAAGGGAAAGTAGATATTAAATGTCCTAAGTGTCGATCTATTTTTGAAAGAAAAACATAAATGGGGGGGATATATGAATCTTATAATTAGAAAAGCGAAAACTGAAGATATAAGGCAAATAATGATTGTGTTTGACTTTGCTAAATCTGCACTGAAAGATTTAAATATTGATCAATGGCAAAATAATTATCCAAATGAAGAAGTCATTAAAAATGATCTTCGATTAGAACAAGTTTATGTTGTTGAAATCAATTTTAAAATAGTTGCTACGTTTGTACTTTCTTTTGAACATGAAGTTGCATATGAAAATATAGAGGGAGTCGGATTTAAAGATAGTGGAAAATATGGTGTGATTCACCGTATTGCAATATTAGATGCCTATAAAGGACAAGGAATCGGCGATAAAATAATTGAGAAGTCAATTGATGTTTGTTTAGAAAAAAATGTACACAGTATAAAAGCAGATACCCACAGAGGGAATATTGTAATGCAAAAGTTTTTACTTAAACACTTATTTGAATATCGTGGGGATGTTCATATTATAAGTGAAGGAGATACACTTCGATTTGTTTATGAAAGAATCATATCTTAAGGTATGATTTTTTTATGTTGCTTGTATACTTCAAGAAATTAAGTTAAAATAAATATGGTGATTTTATGCAACAGTATTTTATTGATAAAGAGATTATGATAGGAAATGCGATTGTTTTAGATAAAGAACAATCTTTTCATATTTCTAAAGTTATGCGTTTTAAAGAAAATGATAAAATAAGGGTTGCTAATAATGTAACATTAGCGATTGCTACTATTTCATTTGACTTTAATAATGTAGTGGTAACGCCTATTGAATTATTAGAAAACATTAGTGAGTTTTCTAATAAAATAACAATTGTGCAAGCTTTTATTAAAGGTGATAGATGGGATATGGTTATACAAAAAGCAGCAGAGCTTGGATGTCATACATTTGTCCCATTGCAGACAAGTCGTACTGTTGTACGCATCAATGATAAAATTAATCAAAAGATGGTCAGATTTAATAAAATTGCAATGGAAGCATCAGAACAGTCACAAAGATTTACATGTATGAAAGTGGAAAATCCAATTGATTTAAAAGATATTAAAGCTGTTTTGACTGATATTAATTTAGTTGCATATGAAAAAAGTGAAGTTTCAAAAAGAGAGTTAAAAGATTTAGTTAAACCTGGGAAAGATATTACAATTATCATTGGTCCTGAGGGAGGATTTTCTTTGTCAGAAATTGAATATTTGAATGAATTAGGGGTTGAATGTTGTTCGCTTGGAAAAAGAATACTACGCGCTGAAACAGCAACTATGTATGCACTTAGCGTGTTAGATACATTGATAGGGTAATTATGAGAGAAATAGAAAAAATACTTAGAAGTGAAAATAAACTTACGTATAAAAATATAAAATCTTACAAAAATAAAGTTACAGATATGGAAAAAGTGCTAAAAGAATATTCTATTACATATCAGTTTAAAAATGATTTTGATTTTTTTTATTTTGAAACGATTGTAAAAAGCATTGAAAGTAAAAGAGTATTAGAAACTACATATGACCAAGTAAGAAATGAATTGTTTGAAATTTGGGATCATATGAGTTATAACGAACGAAATGGGTTTATGAATGACGCATTAAAAGAATTAAAAAATGGATTATTATCTTTTAAAAAGGAAGATAAGATTATTTATATTACATTTTTTGATGAATTGCTAAATACATTATATGAAAAAGAATTTGCTGTATTTGAATTACCTCAATTTTATAAGTTATACAAGGTATTTAGTGATAAGTTTGTAGAACGTTATCATTATGGAATTCTACCATA
>CAYJAB010000002.1:74971-109035 GCA_964368305.1 uncultured Erysipelotrichaceae bacterium
CGCATGGATTTGCGAGTTGTATGGGTATTTGTGAATCAGAAAATGGATTTGTTTTATATGATGAAAATATGATGAGTTTTTATATAGTGCTAAATAGTGGAGAAAATTTTCATTATTCTTTAAACAAAATAAAGGCAATAAAAACATTACCGATGGATAAAATGATTGAGATGGGACAAATTTTCTTATCTCAAGATAAAATGCATATTATTTCATGTCTAATTGAATCAAATATGTTATCAAGATTTACAGTTTCAAAATTAGAGAAACTTAAGAAGAGAGGGATTAAGTGATTACATTCGCAATAAGTACACTAGGTTGTAAAGTAAATACATACGAATCAAATAGTTATCGACAAGGATTAGAAGAAAAAGGATATCAAGAAGTTGATTTTAAAGATAAAGCAGACATTTACATTATAAATACATGTACTGTAACAAATACAGCGGCCAGTAAAAGTCGTCAAAAAATAAATCAAGCACTAAAATTAAACGAAGATGCGATTATTTGTGTTGTTGGATGTCTTGTACAAACAAGTAGTGATGATATTTTAGAAAAAAGTAGCATTGATATTTTAGTTGGTGCAAGTGGAAAAGCAAACCTTGTGTCATATATTGAAGAAGCATTGCTTAATAAAAAACAGACAATTATGATTGAGGATGTAAGAGAAAATGCAACTTTTGAAATGTTGCCACTGGATCATTTTACTCATCAAAAAAGAGCATTCTTAAAAATACAAGATGGATGCAATCAATTTTGCTCATATTGTATTATTCCATATGCAAGAGGAAAAGAACGCTCAATGAACCCTGACCTTGTTGTATTACAAGCAAAAGCTTTAGTAAAACAAGGACATCAGGAATTGGTATTAAGTGGAATACATACAGGAAGATATGGAAAAGAGCATGCGTGTTCTCTTACTGATTTGATGTATAAATTAATAGAAGTTGAAGGATTGAAAAGAATCCGTATTTCATCGATTGAGATGAATGAAGTGACAGATCGATTGCTTGATCTAATGGAAAATAATGATAAAATTGCGAAGCATCTTCATATCCCACTTCAATCAGGGAGTGATACAATTTTAAAAAATATGAATCGCCAATATTTAACAGCTGCATATTATGAAAGGCTAATCGAAATTAGAAATAGAATTCCTAAAATAGCGATTACTGCTGATGTAATTGTTGGGTTTCCACAAGAAGATGATTCTTTGTTTTTAGAAACAGTTTCATTTATTGAAAAATCTCAGTTTACTTCTTTACATGTATTTCCATACAGTATGAGAAAAAACACGATTGCTGCAACATTAAAACCACAGATTGAAAATAGTGTTAAAAAACAACGTGTTCATAAATTAATGGAAATTTCAAATAACCAATTTGTGAATTATAAGCAAACATTTGTTAATAAGACTGTTTCTGTGTTGGTGGAGCAAAAGAAAAATGGGTATTATTTTGGGCATAGTAGTGAATACTTACCTGTGTATATTGAAGAAGAGGCTACAATTGGAGAAATTGTAGATGTTAAAATTAGTCGTTTTCAAAATAATGAATTATATGGAAAGGTGGATGTTGAATAATGTTATTATCAAAATTAATAAAGGAAGCACCCGATATTGAAATAGAGAGTCTTTCTATTGACTCAAGAACAGCAAGAAAAAATTCTGTTTTCTTTTGTTTGAGTGGTGTGATGGAAGATGGGCATAAATATATCGGTAATGCAATTGAGAATGGTGCAGTTTGTATTGTGCATGCAAAGGATATTTCTAACTTTCAAGATGGAGTTGTATACATTAAAGTAGAGGATGTTCAACTTGTATTGAATGATGTGATGGATGTATTTTTTGATCATGCAAGTGAAAAACTTCAAATGTATGGAGTTACTGGAACAAATGGGAAGTCTACAATTGCCTTTACTATAAAGAATATTTTAAATCAATACAAAAAAACGGGCTATATTGGGACGATAGCAATTGAATATGGAGATGTTAAAGAATTACCTGTTCTTACAACTCCAGATGCAGTAAGTTTAAATGAAACCCTAGCAAAAATGGTTGAAAATAATGTAGAAGCACTTGCGCTTGAAGTAAGTTCTCATGGGATTAAACAAAATCGTGTGAGTAATGTTGATTTTGATATTGTAATTTTTACAAATTTATCACACGATCATTTAGATTTCCATAAAACAATGGAAAAATACTATGAGACAAAACGTCGCTTATTTACAGAAATAGATAAAGATAAGACAGCGATTGTAAATGTTGATGATGAATACGGTAAAAGGCTTTCGGTTGAAGCTAAGTGTGAAGTTTTCACTTATGGAATTAATAATGATGCAGATTATCGTGCAACTAACGTTACGCTATATCCAACAAAAACAACCTTTACTTTAATACATGCACAAAAACAGTATGATATTGAAACGAATATGGTTGCAGAGTTTAATGTTTACAATTTATTGGCAGTTGTTGCAGCGCTTCATCAAGGTGGACTTGAGATGGACCAAATTATTTCAAAAATTAATCATCTTAGACAAGTAGATGGTCGTATGGAGATAATTTGTGAGGGACAGCCGTTTAATTTGATTGTGGATTATGCGCATACTCCAGATGGATTTGAGAAAATTTGTGAATACGCAAAGTCAATTACTCCAAAAGGAAATAAGATTTACGCTGTTTTTGGAAGTGCTGGAAAACGCGATACAATGAAACGTCCTGTTTTAGGAGAAATTGCAGATCGTACATGCGATATGATCATATTGACTGAAGAGGATCCAAGAAATGAATCAATAACAGATATTTGCATGGAAATTGCTGCAGGTATAAAAGGAAAATTCTTAGTGATTGAAAGTCGTTATGATGCGATTCGACAAGCAATTGATCTTGCAAATGAAAATGATACAGTACTAGTACTTGCAAAAGGCAGTGAAACATATATGTATCGTGAGTTTGGAAGAGAAGAGTGGCTAGGTGATGATAAGGCGTGTCGTGAAATTTTAAAAGATTTTTATTTTAGTGATACGGATTGTGAATAATCTTTGCTAAAAGATATTTTCTATAAAATATGATAAAATTAAAAATATATAAGGAGAACATTATGAATAAATATATTGATCATACGTTACTTAAACAAGATTCTACAAAAGCACAAATTAACACATTGTGCGAAGAGGCAATGCAATATGATTTCGCATCTGTGTGTGTAAATCCATATTGGGTACCGTTTTGTGCAGAAAAACTTGCACAATCAGATGTAATGGTATGTACAGTAGTAGGATTTCCACTAGGAGCTACAACATCAAAGACAAAAGCATTTGAAACAAAAGAAGCCATTGAAAATGGCGCAGATGAAGTGGATATGGTTATTAACATTGGTGCATTAAAAGATAGAGATTTTGATTATATTGTATCTGATATTAAAGCGGTTGTAGATGCCGCAAACGGTAAGTGTGTTAAAGTCATCATCGAAACATGTTTGTTGACAGATGAAGAAATTGTTTTAGCATGTGAAGCATGTTTATCTGCAAAGGCAACTTTTGTAAAAACATCTACAGGATTCTCTAAAGCAGGTGCGACTGTAGAAGCTGTAGTGTTAATGAAAAAGACTGTTAAAGATGAATGTTTAATTAAAGCAGCAGGCGGTATTAGAGACTATAACGGACTTGTAGAAATGATTGAAAAAGGTGCAAATCGTATTGGAACAAGCAGTGGAATTCAATTATTAAATAAAGAAAATCAAAAGAGTGATAATATAGTTAAATATTAACTTGCAATTATTTATTTAATTATGTATAATTAGTATGCTTGATTCAGAAGGGAGGTTTTGTATGCCAAGAGTTGTAGTAAAAGAAAATGAAGTATTGGATGATGCGTTACGCAGATTCAAACGTCAAGTTTCTCGCAACGGAACCCTAGCTGAAGCTCGCAAAAGAGAGTTTTACGTTAAACCAGGCGTTCGTCGTAAATTAAAATCGGAAGCTGCTCGTAAAGCTAAGCGTGGTAAATAAAAGAAGCATTGCTTCTTTTTTTTATTTATAAAAGTATTACAATTTTGTGATAACTAAAGTAAAATAAAAGAGTAAAGAAGGAGGCGTGTTTTTATGGATATAGAATCAACAATTAAATTAAATGATTTATCACCTTCAGAATCTTTAGCGTTATTTGGTGTCTATGACTCGTATCTTCATATTTTACAGCAAGAACTTAAAGTAGAACTTTCTGTAAGAGGAGATATGCTACATGTAATAGGTACAGAAAAACAAATTAAAGTTGTTGAAGATGTTTTGAAAATTCTGTTAAATGAAATACGGAATCATAAAAAACTTGATGAACGGGATGTATACTATGCGACTACTTTGGTAGATCAAAAAAGTAGAGAAGAGTATGTGAATTTAAAAAATGTACCCGTTGGGACAACTGTGAATGGTAAACTGATTTATGCTAAAACACTAGGTCAAAAAGAGTTTATTACAGCTATGCGTAGCCAAGATGTTTTATTCGCAATAGGTCCTGCTGGTACTGGTAAAACGTATCTTGCTGTTGTATATGCGACTACGCTTTTAAAAAATAATGAAATTAAAAAAATTATTTTAACACGTCCTGCAGTAGAAGCAGGTGAGAGCCTTGGTTTTTTACCTGGAGACTTAAAGGAGAAGGTAGATCCGTATTTAACTCCTTTATATGATGCATTGCATGATACGTTAGGCGTTGAACAAACTGAACGATATATAGAAAAAGGAATTATCGAAATTGCACCTCTTGCCTATATGAGAGGAAGAACTTTAAATGATGCGCTTATTATTTTAGACGAAGCGCAAAATACGACAGTTTCACAAATTAAGATGTTCTTAACAAGACTTGGATTTAGATCACGTATGATTATCACGGGGGATGTAACACAGATAGATTTACCAAAGTCGGTAAAGAGTGGATTAAATATTGCAAAACATGTGCTAAAACATATAAAAGGAATTTCTTTTATTGAGTTAACATCAAAAGATGTCGTAAGACATCCACTTGTATTAAAAATGATAGAAGCATTTGCGGAGAATGAGAATGAAAGTACTAATCGTTGAAGATGAAAGAAGTATAGCAAACTTAATTGCATATGATTTAAAAACAGCAAATTTTGAATGCAAAATTTGTTTAGATGGGCAAGAGGGCATTGATGCTGCATTAAAAGAAGATTTTGATGTCTATATTGTAGATTGGATGATGCCTAAAAAAGATGGAATAGAGGTTGTTAAACAACTAAGAGCTGAAAATAAAACAGGTATTATTTTTATGTTAACTGCAAAAGATGAAGAAGATAATATCTTAGAAGCTTTTGAAGCAGGTGTAGATGATTATCTTACAAAGCCATTTTCTCCTCGTATCTTATTGGCAAGAATTCAGGCACATACAAGTCGTATGTCTATTAAGGCATATGATGAATATGAGTTAAAAGGATTATCTATGAACTTAGAAAAAAGAGAAGTGAAGAAAAATGGTTTGATTATTGATCTGACTAAGAAAGAATTTGATTTATTAGAATTACTTTTTAAAAATAAAGAAAAGGTGTTATCTAGGGATGTTATATTGGATAAAATATGGAATTTTGATTATGATGGAGATACGAGAATTGTAGATGTTCATATTTTTAAATTAAGAAGTAAGATAAGCGATAGTGGAGTTACAATAAAGTCAAGTAGAGGGATTGGCTATAAACTATTAACAGTATGAGAAATTTAAATTTAGTTTTGATAGCAGGATTTATATGCGCATGGATTTTATATGAATTTACACAAATTTATATTGGATTTATCTTATTTTCTTTGCTTGCATATGTGCTTATATTAATATACTTGTTTAGAAAAAACATTGAGCAAAAACTTGAGTTTCAAGAGCGTAATTTTACATCTACTATGAGAATGTTTACAAGTGACAGTAAATTAAAGTCAAAGCAATTGATTACGGTAATGGATAATATTCCACTTCCATTTGCGCTTATTGATTCATATGGAAATATTGTAATGCACAATAATATGTTTAATCATTTTATTAGAAAACAAGATGTGAAGCAATTAAGATATGATGATGCTCGACTAATTGATGATGTAAGAATATTTGTAAAAGAAGCTTATTTAAATGAAAAAAAATTATTAAAATTCATTAATTTCAATTCAGTGGATTATCAAGCTTTAAGTGTTCCTATTATTGAAGAAAGCCGTTTTTCTGGTTGTGTATTGGTTTTCCAAGATGTTACAGATGCATATGAAAAGGAAAGAATTCAAAAAAGATTTATTGCGGATGCATCACATGAGCTTAAAACACCGATTACTGCGATATTAGGAATGGTTGAGATTTTAAACAGAGAAGGGTTTGATGATCATCAAACAAGAAAAGAATTCTTATCAGATATTGAAGTTGAAATCAAACGTTTAAGTAATATTGTTCAAGATTTATTAAAACTTTCAAAGTTGGCTAGTAATAAAGTAAACCTGAATTTAAAACGTGTTAACATAGCAAATATGATTCAAGAGATTGTAACTACATTAAAACCGGTTGCGAATAAAAAGAATATCGCATTTAATTTTGAATATGAAAATGAGGCTTATGTTGAAGTAGATGAAATGAAAATGCATTCTGCATTTTCTAATATTATCGATAATGCGATTAAATACACAGATAAAGGTTCAATAAATATTAAAATATATCATAAAAATGATATGTTGATTATTGAAGTGAAAGATACAGGTATCGGTATTAAAAAAGAAGATTTAGATCATATTTTTGAAAGGTTTTATCGTCCTGACACTGACCGCTCACGTATTACAGGAGGAACAGGACTTGGTCTTTCTATTGTGAAATCAACTATGGATTTACATGGCGCTACAATTAGTGTTACAAGCAATGAGAAAGAAGGAAGTTGCTTTAAAATCTCCATAAAATCTTAATATATTAACATGTTAGAAAATTAGCAAACATTTTGCTAATTTTTTTCTTGCATTTTTTTATGAATAAAACTATCATAAAATATGTAAAGGGGAAAATACAATGAAAAAACTTTTAATTTTATTAGTTAGTGTTTTTATGTTAATTGGTGCGGTAGGATGTACTTCTACAGAAACGCCAAACCAAGGAAGTGAAGAGGTTACGGGAGAGATTACGTTACGTATTGCACATAATATGGATTTCGTATCAATTCCAAACGCAGTATTAGAAGCAGGAGAACGATTAAATGAACGTTACGCTGCTGAAGGTAGAGATTTAGTGATTAAATTTGAAACAGATTATCAAACAATTGACTGGACAGAATATCATAACAATGTTGTGTTTGCACACAAAAGTAATGATGCACCTGATATCTATTCATTATCAGGAGATGTTGCTGGATTTGTAAATGCAGGGACATTGATGGATATTTCTAGTTTAGTATCTGATCGCTTTGTAGAGAACGTGTTCACACCATTTACTGTAGATGAAAAAGTATATGGTATGCCATTTGATTTACCAGTGCGTGTACTTTATTATAATAAACAAGTTTTAGCTGATTATGGATGGACAGCAGAGCAAATTACTGCACTTCCACAAGATATTGCTTCAGGTGAATTTACATTTGAGGATTTCATGGCATTGGCTACTGAATTAACAAATGCGGGTGCGGTAGATTATGGAATGGTGCACCGTCCAGGAGCGGGAAGTGATTTCTTAGATATATTTAATGTTTTAGGTGGAGAATATTTTAATGAAGATGGAAAATTAGTAGTAGATTCTGAAGGATTATTACGTTTCTTCCAATTCACATATGATAATGCGAATACAACAAATATCACACCTAAAGATTTAAACCAACAAGGATGGACAAGTATTAATACTATGGTTGGAGATGGATCTGCATTCTCATATTATGGACCAATGTATGCTTCAGTTTATGTTGCTGGATCTGTAGATCAAACACCTGCAGAGCTAGTAGATAGTATTGGGTTTGCATTATTCCCAGTTTCAGAGTATAACGATACACCATTTGTTACTGCAGCACCACAAGGTATGGGGATTAGTACACAAACAGAATATCCTGAAATTTGCATGGATTTATTTGAAGAATTAGCAAATGATTCATATGATATGCTTGCTTTACATGCTTCAACAATTTTAACATTGTCATCTGTTAAAGAAGCAAATTCACATGAACACATTACAACAAATCCAGTATTAAACGAAGTGACATATATGCCAGAATATGCACAATTTGTTCCAACGATTGATGGAGGAAATGTTTACAATTCTGAATTACATAAACAAATCGTATTATTAGAACTTGGACAAGTTGAACCAGAACAAGCTTTAGCAGATTTTAAAACACAAATTGAATTAAATGTAGATGCTGAAGATGTAGTATTTGAATAAAAAATATTAAACTTGAGGCTACGAACTGTAGCCTCTTTTCAATAGGAGGAAAAATTTTGAAGAAAAATTTACAAGCATATGCTTTTTTAACTCCCTTTCTAATTTTTGTTTCTGTATTATACATCTTACCTGCGATACTAACGGTTGTGATGAGTTTTACAGATTTAGATACAAGTTTTGTATGGGAGCCTAATGGGTTTGAAAATTATATAAAGATATTTAAAGATCCAAATACAATGACAATAATTAGAAATACATTAATTTTTGTTGGGGTATCTATTGTATTTACAATTATTGTTGATTTGTTTTTAGCTATTATGACTACTTATTTTATTAAATCGGAAAAAATTGGTAGTTTCTTTAAGGCGATTATAATGATTCCTATGATTACACCAGCTGTAGTTTACTCAGTGTTATGGATTTGGATATTAGACGCGAGTGAGAATGGTTTTTTAAATAAGCTGTCTGCATCTATGTTTGATAGTGCGCCAATTAACTGGATTGCTGAAAATCCAATGGCAGTTGTTATTGTTGCATCTATTTTAGTGAGTGTGGCTTATGGTACTATTATTTTCTCAAGTGCCGTAAAAAGTATACCTGAAAATCAATTTTTAGCGGCGAAAATAGATGGTGCAAGTGATTTTGAGATTGTTAAGAGTATTATCCTTCCAAATTTAAAATTTCATATTTCCTTTATCGCCCTTTGGGAGACATTAGGTTTATTAACAAATTATACAACGATACTATTAATTACAAATGGTGGTCCAGGAATTCAATCAGAAGTTTGGGCACTATCTGCATATCATAAAGCGTTTGTAGATGGAAATTATGGATATGGTGCTGCTATTTCTATTGTATTGATTATAGTGGTTGTTATCTTGTTGATATCTATTACACTCTTAATAAATAGAAGTAAGGGAGGAGTAAAAAATGGGTAAAACGGATAAAAGAAAACAGTTGATTGCTACTATAATAATGGCAGTTGTTTGTATTCCAATTATAGTAGTTTATTTTTCATTTTTTAAAATGGCATTTTTTGAGGCAGGGGATGGAGCATTTACGCTTGATAACTTTAACTTTATTTTTAATGATGTTCAGTTGCGTGAGCAAACAACAATCTCTGCTGCATGGCCTGCAATTCAAAATACTATTATCTTTACAATAATAGTTACATTAAGCGAAGTATGTATTGCATGTATGTCTGGATATGCACTTTCACGTTTAGAGTTTAAAGGAAAGAAAGCAATTAAAGTGATCATACTTTCATTAAGACTTTTTCCAGGAATGTTGTTGTTAATTGGTGTTTTATATATTTTACTTTATTTAGGTATTGTAAATTCTTTACTTGGAGTTATTCTTGTTGCAATTGCATTTAGATTACCAGGATCAACATATATTATTAAAAATTTCTTCGATGGTATTCCAAATGATGTAGAAAATTCTACTTTAGTAGATGGGTGTAATAGATTTACTTCTTTCTTTCAAGTTATTATTCACTTAGTTAAACCTGGAATTGCATCTATTAGTGTATTTTCATTTATGAGCGCATGGTCAAATTTCATTTTATTTAATACATTAATTTTTAATTCTAAAACTCCTGTTTTAGCAACCTATATTCGTGCATTATCTCGAAATGAGCAAATGATTGCGGATTATGGAGTATTTACAGCGATGGCGGTAGTATACATGTTACCAGTAATTGTATTCTTCTTCATTTCGCAAAAACAATTAATGAATCAAAATATTTCGGGAGGAAAAGGAATATGATAAAAATAGAAAATTTAAGAAAAGTATTTGATGGATCAGTTGTTGCATTAGATAATTTGGATATGATTATCGAAGATAAATGTTTTGTCGCACTATTGGGACCTTCAGGGTGTGGTAAAACTACGACGTTAAATGCATTGGCAGGACTTTTAGAGCCTACATCCGGATCAATTCATTTTAATGGTGTAGATGTTACATATAAAGCTCCAAAAGACCGCAATATCGGTATGGTGTTTCAATCATATGCTTTATATCCACATTTAAAAGTTATTGATAATATTGCATTTCCACTAAAGCAAAAAGGTGTTTCTAAACAAGAAAGACACATGCAAGCTACGGAGATGGCAAAGAAACTGCAAATTGAATATTTGCTAGATAGAAAACCTACGCAACTTTCAGGTGGTCAACAGCAGCGTGTTGCAATGGCACGTGCACTTGTTAAACAGCCAGATATTCTTTTATTAGATGAACCTATGTCTAACTTAGATGCACGTTTAAAAATTGAAATCAGAGAAGTTATTAAAAAAATTCAAAGAGAATTGCAAGTAACATCTGTGATCGTAACGCATGATCAAGAAGAAGCAATGGCAATTGCAGATAAAATTGCTATTTTAGATAATGGAAAAATTCAACAGTTTGATACGCCAGAAGAGTTGTTTAGAAGACCAGTCAATTTATTTGTTGCAAACTTTATGGGGAATCCACCAATGAATTTCATATCGGGTGAATATAATGCGAGTACACAAACAATTTCTAATAATGAGTTTGATGTAAAAATTTCAGATGCATTATGTGGCAAAATAAAAAACAATGTTGATCAATCGGTTGTGATTGGTATTAGAGCGCATGAGATTACATTGTCATTAAATGAAGTTGTAAACTCAATTCGTTTTAAAATTGGAATGATTGAAAATCTTGGTAAAGAATTACTGATTTCTGGTAATATCAATGAAGATTTAATTAGAATTACTATGGAGAATAGTGGCCAAGGAGAATATGAAACTTTCTTAAACAAGATGGAAAAAGATGAATATGTCTATTTAATGTTTGATGATATTTTTAATATTTTTAACAAAGAAACAAAGATGAATATCACAATATGAGAACATTAATTCAAGTATTAAATGAAAAAGAAAACATGTTAGTAGGTGGTCATCGAGGACATCAAAGTGAAATACGTGAGAATACAATAGAAAACTTTAATGAGGTATGTCATTTGAATTTATCTCACCTTGAGATTGATGTACAACTTACCAAAGATCAAATTGCGGTTGTGTATCATGATATTGATTTACATCATAAGACACGGTTAACTGGAATGATTCGTGACTATACATATGAACAACTCAAGGAGACATTTTCAATTTATACATTAGATGAAATAGTTAAATATTGTGTTGAAAATAGCATTTTACTTGCAATTGAAATAAAAACACGTCATATTGATATGTGTGATGATGTTATCCTATTAATGGAAAAAATTTCAGATATAGTAAGAGAAAGAAAGTTCGAAGAGTATTGCTTTGTATTTAGCGTTGATTATCGAGCGTTGAACTATTTAAAAAGTTTAAACCAAAATGTAAATATCGGGCTTATAGTACCTCATATTCCAATTGATCCAATTAGATTAATGCAGGAGAACAATGCTATTATTTATCTTACGTATATTGAGAATTTATCTAAAGATATTGTAATGTCTTTACATAGAGAAGGTTACTTTGTTGATGGATCTGTAATCAATACAAAAGAACGCCTTAAAAGAGCAATGGATTTAAATGTAGATATGATAGAGTCGGATTTTCCCGATTTGATTTTAAAGGAGATAGAATGATTAAAGCAAATTATCACACCCATACAAGATGGTGTAACCACGCAAATGGTGAAATCGAAGATTATATAAAAGAGGCAATTTCAAAAGGATTAGAAGAAGTCGCGATTACCGAACATGTTTGTTTGGATATGACATCTCCGCGAAGACTTAAATGGAATGAGTTTCATGCGTATAACGATGAACTTGATTTTATGAAGAAAAAATATGAGAATCAAATTAAAGTAATAAAAGGATTTGAGTGCGAGTATTTTCCTTACTATTTACATAAATATCAAGAATTAAAAGATAAATATGGGTATGAATTATTTGTTTTAGGACAACATGAGAACTTTGATCGTGATGTAGATTACTTCAGTGCAAAATCAAAAGAAGATGTAATCATGTATGCTGATAATGTAGTTGAAGCATTGAATACAGGGTTCTTTAAGATTTGTGCACATCCAGATGTTATTTTAGCATCCTATTTTGAAGATGAGTTTGTGCTTGAGCAAATTGATAGAGTTTATAAGGCTTGTCAAGAAAATGATGTATATGTTGAAATCAATGCCAACGGGTATCGTGAAAATCGACCTTATCCTTCATTTAATAGCTTAGAGAGTTCAAAAAAATTTGATTTAACCTATGTTGTAGGATCCGATTGTCATGAAGTACACCATATGGTAGATGAGAAGTTGATGGAATTATATCAAATTGCTTTAAAGATGGGGCTTAATGTTGTAGATAAAATTAAATTATAAATAATGTGGAAATGGATAGGATAATACTATCCATTTTTTATTATATGAAATATAAAAATATAGATTTTTAAACAAAAAAATAATATGAAAAATGTGCTTGTTAATGTTATAATTAATGAGGTAAAGCTCGGATGTTAAATCATTAAAAAATAAATGCTTTATTTATAACAATGTTTAAACATATGTGCTAATTTTATTTAAAAGGAGAAAACAATGAAATATTCACCACTACAAAAAGCAAGATATGAATACAAACCTAAGTTACCTCAAATGCTTAGAAATGGAATTTCAGAAATTGCAGTAAATGAAGGAAACGAAACACAAAGTGTTTCTGATCAAGAAAAAATTCAAGAATTATTTCCTAATACTTACGGTAAAAAAGAAGTTACATTTGTAAAAGGGACAAATACATCTGTCGCTAAAAAACAAGTTGTTGGAGTTATCTTATCTGGAGGACAAGCACCAGGAGGTCACAATGTAATTTGTGGGCTATATGATGCATTAAAAGCAACGAATCAAGAAAATGTATTGATTGGATTTAAAAATGGTCCTAGTGGATTAGTTGAAGATGATACACTAATTTTTACTGATGAGTATATTGATCAATATCGCAATACAGGCGGATTTGATATCATTGGATCTGGAAGAACAAAACTTGAAACACATGAGCAATTTGCTGTTGCAGCGAATGTATGTAAAAAACATGGAATTACTGCCATTGTAATCATCGGTGGAGATGATTCAAATACAAATGCAGCTGTGCTTGCAGAGTATTTTGCAGCGAATGAAACAGGAGTTCAAGTAATCGGATGTCCAAAAACAATCGATGGGGACTTAAAAAATGAAGATATTGAAATTTCATTTGGGTTTGATACAGCAGCTAAAACATATAGTGAATTAATTGGAAATATTGAAAGAGATGCTAATTCAGCAAAAAAATATTGGCATTTTATAAAAGTAATGGGACGCTCTGCTTCTCATGTTGCTTTAGAATGTGCGCTTGAAACACAACCAAATATTTGTTTGATTTCAGAAGAGGTAGCTGCTAAGAAATTGTCATTGTCAAAAATTGCTGAGTACATTGCAGATTCAGTTGAATACCGTGGAAATCATGGTGAAAACTTTGGTGTTGCAATTATTCCTGAAGGTGTAGTTGAGTTTGTTCCGGAATTTTCAGTTTTAATTGGTGAAATTAACGAATTACTAGCTGGAAGTAAAGCTGAATCATTCAATGCATTAGAATCTTGGGAAGAGAAATACAAGTTTATTGAAACGGGTTTATCTAAAGAGGCTATGGAAGTGTTTGCTATTCTACCACAAGGAATTCAACAACAGTTATTCTTAGAAAGAGATCCTCATGGAAATGTACAAGTTTCTTTAATTGAGTCAGAAAAATTATTCTCTGCATTGGTTGCTGATAAATTAGCAGAAAGAGGATATAAAGGTAAATTTAATGCACTTCATCATTTCTTTGGATATGAAGGAAGATGCGCATTTCCATCAAACTTTGATTCAGATTACTGCTATTCATTAGGATATAATGCATTTATGTTAATTCAATATGGTTACACAGGATATTTATCAAAAGTTTCTAATCTTTCAAGTCCAGCATGCGAATGGGTTGCAGGTGGTATGCCGATTACGAAGATGATGAACATTGAAAGAAGACATGGAGAAGACAAGCCTGTAATTAAAAAAGCGCTTGTTGAACTTGATGGAAATCCATTTAAATATTTTGAATCTAAACGTGACGTTTGGTCTAAAGAAACAAGTTATGTATATCCAGGAGCAATTCAATATTATGGTCCTGAATCTGTTTGTGATATTACGACAAAAACACTTGAATTAGAACAAAAATAGTTTTTCATTATTAAAATATAAGCTGAAGCACATCTAATATTAGATGTGCTTTTTTCATTTGAGATAGATTTTATTTTATTAACAAAATCTTAACAAAACTATCATAATTAATTAATAAAACTATTATATTCTAATGTTGTAAAAAACAAGGAGAAAAAAAGAATGAAAAAAATATTAGTAATGGTATTAGTTGGATTAATGCTTGTAGGATGTTCAAATAGTGAAGCGCCACAAGATATAAAAACAGAAATTAAAGTCTATACACGTGATGCAAGCTCAGGAACACGTGAAGCATTTGAAACTGCTGCTCAAATTGAAAACTTAACAGTGGATGCAATTGAAGTATCAGGAAATGGCGATATGGCTACAAAAGTTGGAAATGATGCAAATGCAATCGGGTATGTATCGTTAACAACTGACTTTGCAGCAAATGGAATTACACCTTTAAAATTTGATGGTGTTGAAGCTACAGAATCAAATGCAGTAGATGGATCATATAAATTACAAAGACCATTTAACTTTGTTACACGTGCTACTGGAGATTTCAACAGTGATGAAACAGAACAATTGGTATTAGCGTTTGTAGATTATTTACAAAACTCTAAAGAAGGTATGTTAGTAGTACAAAGTGCTGGTGGAATCGTTGACTTATCAAAAGGTGTAGCATGGGCAGAACTTGCTGAAAATCATCCAATTGTAAACCAAGACAACTCACATTTAACAATTACAACAGGTGGTTCAACATCAGTTGAAAAATCAATCAAAGCTGCTTTAGAATCATTTGTTCCTTATGCAGGAAACTTCAATTTCACAATGAATCATACTGGTTCTTCTGATGGATTCAAACGTGTATTAGGAGATGAAAAAGATGGTGCAAATGCAGCGGATATCGGATTTGCTTCTCGTGGATTTAAAGATACTGAAACAGTAGATGCTGGTGCGGTTTCTGGAGCATTCTGTATTGATGCAGTTGTAACAGTAGTAAACGATGAAAATACTATAATTACTGATTTAACACAAGCTCAGTTAAAAGGTATCTTCGAATCAACTATTGTAAATTATGAGGATGTAAAATAAATAGATTTAATTAAGCCCTTCGGGGCTTTTCACTGTGAGGAAAAATATGGAATATTATGTAAGAAAAGAAATTAACACTAAAAAAACAAATGATAAACTAAAGAAAGATCGCATTTTTAAAAATATCTTTTTATTAAGTGCATTGCTTTCAGCATCTGTTATCGTTCTTATTGTCGTGTTTGTAACATCCAAAGGAATTTCTCCATTTCTACCAGGATATGAATATGGACAAGTTAATTTAGTAGACTTTTTGTTTGGGACAGTATGGAGACAAGATCAAGGAGTTTATGGTGTAGGGTTTATTGTTATCAATACACTTGTAAGTGCATTTGGAGCATTGATAATTTCACTTCCATTTTCTGTGTTAACAGCACTTTTTATTGTAAAAATTGCACCTAAATGGGTTGCAGAAATTATGAAAACTGTTGTTGAATTAATGGCAAGTGTACCTTCAGTTGTTTATGGTGTATTTGCTTCGGGTTGGATTACAATTTTTGTTAAGAATTTAGCAGAAATTTTCAATACATCTACAGCAGGTGGGAGTTCATTGCTGAGTGTTATTTTACTATTGGCTATAATGATATTTCCAACGATTACTTCACTATCAATTGAAGCGATAAAATCAGTTGGTATTGAGATTGAACAAGGGTCATTGGCATTAGGTGCTACAAAAACACAAACAAATTTTAAAGTAATTTTGACAAGTGCGAAATCAGGTATATTTGTAGGTGCGATCTTAGGGATAGGGCGTGCTTTTGGAGAAGCGACTGCAGTGGCAATGGTAGCAGGTAATAAGTTATTTGGACCAAGCTTTGATTTGTTTGATATTACACGTACTTTAACATCTACAATGTTATCAGGATTAAAAGAAACAACAGGATTAGATTATGATATTCGCTTTTCGGTAGGGATTGTATTAATGGTTGTAATTCTGCTTTCTAACTTATTAATTAATTTTGTTAAGTCAAAAATCGGAAAGGTGAATTAATATGAATAAAAAAAGAAAAATAATAGATGGCATATTAAATTCCCTGACATATTTAAGTAGTGCTGTTAGTTTATTAGTGTTGTTTGCAGTATTTCTATTTGCATTTACAAAAGGTGCTCCACTTGTAAATATGGATTTAATTACAGGCGATTACTGGTCAAAAAACTATTTAGTAGAGCCGAATGTTGATGTTGTGGCAACGCCACAGGAGTTTGAAAGACCTGCAGATCTTGCGGAAGAAGTATATTGGTCATCGGCATGGGGGATTGGTTTAGTGGATACTATGTCTCGTGAGAAACAGCAGCTTGTTCTTGTGGAATACGTTGCCGAAGATAGTGTTTTTTCTAGCATGGTAGATAGTAGTGCAGGAGAAAATGAAGGAAATTTTGTTGAGATTAGTGCAGGGTTAGAGCTTCAAAAGTTGGACTATACATCAAAGGATGGATATGCTGATTTTACTGGAATGCTAACAAAAGAAACCGCTTCACAAATTGTAACTAAATTAGATAGTAATGTGGAATCTATTGATTCGATGTATTTAAAAACAGCAGGTGGGGGAATTTCTGGTTCTATAAAATCTACATTATATTTAATGGTAATTTCTTTATTTATTGCAATACCTATTGGTATATCAGCTGCAATTTACTTGAATGAATATGGTAGTAAAAACAAATTTAATAATTTAATTAGAAGTGGTATAGAAACACTTACGGGTGTACCAAGTATCATATATGGTTTAATGGGTGTAACAGTACTGTTTCCTATCACACAGGCATTTGGCGCAACAACTACAAATATATTACTAGGTGGATTAACATTGGCTATTATATTATTGCCGACGATAATAAGATCTACGGAGACAGCTTTGATGAATGTGCCAAAGGAATTAAGAGATGGTAGTTTATCGGTTGGTGCTAATCAAACACAAACAATATTTAAAGTAGTGCTACCAAGTGCAATCAGCGGTATTATCACAGGTGTATTATTGAGTGTAGGGAGAATCATTGGGGAATCGGCTGCATTAATTTATACTATGGGAACATTTATTAATGATGATCCTACCGTTTTATCTCAAGGAACATCACTTGCAGTTCATATTTGGTCTGTAATGAGTGGGGAACAACCAAACTTTGAACTTGCGGCGGCAATTTCTCTTGTTATCTTAGTATTTGTATTATGTTTAAATATTGCAGTGAAAATTGTAATGAAAAAATTCTCGAAGGCGGTGTAAAGTATGGAAACAATATTTAAAATTGAAGATTTAGATTTATTTTATGGAAAAAAGCAAGCGTTAAACTCACTTAATTTAGAAATTTATCGTAATAAAGTAACAGCGTTAATTGGACCATCAGGATGTGGGAAAAGTACATTTCTTCGTTGTTTAAATCGAATGAATGATTTAATTGATGGATGTAAAATTGATGGTTTGATACAATTTGATAATCAAGATATCCATTCTAATAAGACAAACGTAGTAGAATTAAGAACAAAAGTTGGTATGGTATTTCAAAAACCAAACCCATTTCCAATGTCTATATTTGATAATATTGCATATGGTCCTAGATGCCAAGGAATTAAAAATAAGGATGTTTTATCTGCAATAGTGGAACGCTCTTTAAAACAAGCTGCTATTTGGGATGAGGTAAAAGATAGATTAAATGAAAGTGCACTTGGACTTTCAGGCGGCCAACAGCAAAGACTTTGCATAGCACGTACAATTGCAATGGAACCAGAAGTTATTTTAATGGATGAACCAACAAGTGCGTTAGATCCAATTGCAACAGCTAAAATTGAAGAATTAATTCAAGAATTGAAAAAAGATTTTACAATTATAATTGTTACACATTCAATGCAACAAGCATCTCGTGTAAGTGACTATACAGCATTCTTCTTAATGGGTGATTTAGTAGAATATGATACGACAAAACAAATATTCTCAATTCCAAAACACAAGAAAACAGAAGATTACATTACCGGAAGATTCGGATAGGAGGAAATATGGTACGATTAGATGATTCAATTACACTTTATAAAGAACTTATTATTGAAATGAGTCATAAAGTAAAAAATATGCATATTAAAGCAGTTGAGATTCTTGAAGATGGAGATAAATCAAAAGCGTTAGAGATTATTAAGATGGATGAGTATGTTAATAGATATCAAGAAGAGATAAATGAAAAAGCAATTGAATGTCTTGCACTTTTATCACCAGTAGCAACTGATTTAAGAATTATTATTGCGGGAATAAAAATTGCATGCGATTTAGAAAGAATTGCAGACTATGCTAAAAACATTTCTGAATATGTAATAAAAAATGGACAAGTGGATGAAGTTGTATTAGTTGGAGCTAGAAAAATAGCTGAAAGATTTATCAGAATGTTTGATTTAACAATGGAAGCATATAAAGAAAGTGACTTTAAAATGGCATTTGAAATTCCAGAACGTGATAGTGAAATCAATGAAATGTTCAAAGAAATTCTAGTGAACATTGACAATTCGCTAGAAAAAGGACTAAAACTACCGCATGTAGTATATACGATTTCTATGTTAAGAAATTTTGAAAGAGCTGGAGATCATACAAAAAATATTTGCGAACATATTATTTATCAAGTAAAAGGACAACATTACGATTTTAATTAGTGTACTGCAAAAATTGCTATAACAAAACAAAATTAGATAAGTAAAAACTTATCTAGTTTTTTTAATATTAAATTATTTTATAATGCTGTATAGTATCAATTGTAAATATAAAATATTTTTGATATACTGTATATGTATATTTATGTTTTTTTTTTACATAGTATAAAAATGGAGGATATTAGATGAAATTAAGAAGAAAATTGGTGGCGACTATATTGTCTGTAATGATGATATTTAATGCGGTTGTCCAACCACTTTCAGCCGTAGGTACTGAAAGCGGAGAGCCAAAAGAGTCAATAGTTATAACAAATGCGACTATTGACAGTAGCGATGCGATGCAATCACTTACACAAGGTAGTACAGAAACTGTTAGACTACCTAAATTGAATGTTACATATTCAGATACAACAACGGATAGTATTGATGTAACATGGGCAAGTGATGTTGAGTTTAATGTAAACAATGTAGGTATTTATACTTACAGTGCGACATTGGATAATACATTATACACACTAGGGGAAGGTGTTGTCCTTCCACAATTTACAGTAGAAGTTAAAGCGGTTACTCCAAATCCTGTAGCTTTTACTCCAACTACAATTACAAGTGATACTTTTGTAGATTACAATAGTGCTGGTAATCCTTTGTGGAATTATACAACAGCAAATTCTTTTATATACACGGTAGAATATAGTTATGAAAAACCAGTAACTGAGCCACGTGTTTTTGTAATTGATATTAATCCAAATAATATTGATGATTTTCCTTTTTGGATTGAAAGTGAAGAGGCTGTAGCTAATACAGTGTCTGCGGATATTATGTTAGATGACAATAATACTTTATTAACATATACAATACCTGAGTCTAGTATGACACTGGATACTGGTGGCGGAAACTTTACGATTACTTTATCGTTAAAACCTAGTCAAAGTTTAACTTCCTATCCTGGGGCGGGTAATACAGCTGCAGCTGCAGTAGGTAATACATTGTTGGAAAATGCAAAAAATGGAATTACACCAAAATTTGGGGTTACTTTAGATGATAATATTTCAGCTGGAGTTGAAATTAGACAAGATCATGTTCCAAATTTATATGATCCAACATGGACTGATGCAAAAATTTTAGGGGATACAATTATAACTGGAAGTAGTGCGGATGCAACTTATAAATATGATCAAATTGGTGCAATTTCAGGGAATTCTAATTTATGGTTATCATCAAATGGGGATATTTATTTCGGGGATGATACGAGTTTTATTAATACAAGTTCTTCTAGTTATTATATAACAACGCCGATTACATCTACCAATCATTTACCAATAGGTAACTTCACTTATATATTTAATAATGTATTGAACAGTCATGTAAAAACAGATAATACAAGTACAATTGTGGGAAGTGCAACGTCTATAACAGAGACACTGGGGTATGGAGAAGATTCTCTAGCATCACCTGTTTCAAGTACATTTGTTAATAATGAACATCATTATTTTGAAGGTAGTCTAAAAACGATTAATTCAAATGAATCAATTTCTATTGCACTAAGTAGCATTAAATATAATACAGGTGATAATTTCCTTGATGATTTACAAGATAAAAAAGTAAAATATATTACATCTTCTGTGGATTCATCTAGAATTACATATGATCAACTTGTTGTTGAAACAAAGAATACGGATTCTAAATTAGATGATACATATACTTACAAAACAGTAACGCATGATATTCCAGAAGTTGTGTTAAATGTGCCTAATTTCACTTATACAGATAGACTTGATACTGTAATAGGTAGCGGTTTGGTTAGAGAGTCTACAACAACACTTGAATTTGATTTAGAAAATGTTTTTCAACAATCATCTTATAAACCAGGTTTGGTCGCAACGGAAACTTATGCTAATCATACTTTAACTATTGATATACCAGAAAATGTAAAAGCAAGTAGTTTTTCAACTTATGCAGATTATCCAGAAGAGAAAATTTTCACTCATTATCAAACAGTTAAAAATGGAGTGACTTCAGGTGAAATTGAAGCAGTCTGGAATGATAAAGATGTATTTAGTATTCAAAATTTACAAGATGTAGATAAAATTATTCTTCATATTTCGGATACTGGTATATTTTCAGGTAATTTTACTGATGATTTAGGAAATGTAACATCTAATTTATATCGCAACTATGACAAAACATTCAGGTTTGATGATTGTGATGTTTCAAGACCAACAAGCGATATTGACACAGATACTGGTAGATTTCCAATGCCTATGGAAATTTATCTTACTGATCCAGATGGAACAGTATTAACACAACCAATAGAAGATGATCTTACTATCAATTGGCAATTTGAAGCTCCTGCTGAAACTGACGTCGATAATTTAAGTTTGACTTTATTTAGTGAACACAGTAGTAGATTCTCTTCTTTAGAATTAAATAATCCAGATAGAGATACAGATGTATATACTGCAAAAATTACCCCAAGGTTAAATGGAGAACTTTATTATTTCGTCGATTCGAGAGTATTTAAAGATGTACAAATTGATTTTAATTTTGGTCAAGAAAAACAGATTGAATTAATTAGTGAGATTGTAATTAATAAAAGAATATCGGGTGGTGGTGAAGAATTTTCTCCTATTAGTAATGATGCAACAGTTAGCATTTACTATACTACAGATAAAAATCCTAATGTGGAACTCAAAACTTTTAAAAGCGCTGACTATAGATATATATTTACACCTCCTAGAGGAGAATATTTAACAAGTGTTCGTATCGTGGTTGATGAAATGATGTTAAATAAACAAAATACGGATACACTTGTTCGTAATGGTTTTGATTTTATAGTAATATCAATGGACCGCACACCGACTGTTTCAAATGGAGATATACCAGTTACAGATTTAAATGGAGATGGTAGAGTTTCGGATACACTCACACTGGAAATGACTTCTGAACAATTTGGATCTAAAAAAAGTGCAACAGCGACTACGTATTTTTCATATGATAAAAAGACTGTAAATTTAATATCTGTTAACGGAGTTGGAACAAACAGCAGTTCAAAAAATGGACAAGAAAATAAAACACTACAACAAGAAACAGTTTTGTATTATGAAATTAATGATAAAGAAACAGAAACGGATGAGGAAGTAATTAATAGTAATTTCCCAGTAGGATCTGCTATTTATCTTAAATTAAATCCAACTTATTTTGAGTACGTGGGTCCACAAACAAGTAAATTAACACGTGTTATGGATTCTGTAGGAGAGGAATGGTTGAGATTTGATATTTCAGGAGGAAATGGTACAGGAGATGTGACTATTCCAGCAGGTACTATTTTAGTAAAAAAAGAAATCCCTACATCTCCTGCAGGAGGAGTTCAATTATTTTCTTCTGCTTATTTAGATACAAATCCATTATTAGCAGTTGACTACTTAGATAATAATTTTGTTGACTATAGTATAACAGAAGGCGGTATTGCAGCTCCTAATGAAATCACTAAGGATAGCAATGAAAGATATGGTATTACAGAAGCAAACGGATTAGTTGAATTCACAGGTTCAGATGGTAAAAATCCAACCGAATTGATGGTGGAACCCGTTATTGCGTTTGCTGCTGGGTTAGGTGCAGTTCCACAAATAAATGAAGATGGTCATGTGGAAGTAGGTAGTTCAAAAGAGGGAAGTCGTGAACAAATTCGTTATTATGCACACGAATCTGATGACTTAGAATTAGGTATTGTACTTAGTACTTTTGACGAAGCATTGGACAAAACAGTTACAATAGTATTGCCAAATGATTCTGACACAATGAAGATAACCCTTAGAGGCGATATTTATAACTCACTTACTCCGGAACAAAAAACTCTTGTTGGAGAAGAGGGAAATATTACTTATTACAGTGATGCAAATGCATCTACTATAGTTACACCAGATGGAACCTATTCAAATGTTAAAAGTGTTAAAATCTTAATTCCAAAATTAGAGGAAAGAAATGTAGAGAACTTAACAATTCAATTAAAAGCAGATCCAGTTCATGTTTATAGTAAACCAGACGACTCTCTTGAATCTGTTACAGTTAATACTGATTTAGTTACTGATGATGGATTAATAGTTGATTATATTTTTGATTGGTATGAAGTAAGTGGTATTGTATATGCAGAACCGCTTAATAAAGACGATGGAGAATATAATGCAACAAGTGGTGATAAGTACTTAAGTGATATTTTAAATAAAGATACTATGCCGGAGGATGATCCTGTAGGAAGATTCTATGATGGAACAACTCCAATTGATGCAAGTTTAGTATCGTATGTAAAAAGCACTGGAAAATACACTGTTATAATTCAACCAAAAGAATTAGTGAATTATAATGTTAAATTTGAGATAGAAGATGATCTTAAAACTAAATATGCTGTTTCTTCCAAATTGCCTGTTGTGCCTGCTGTTGATTATGCATTAAATAATAATTATACTCCAGCAGAAGGTGTTAAGTTTACGGCGAACATTACAAATGGAATGTCTCCAATTGTGGATGTCGCTAAGGGTGATAATTTAACTCAACATGAAGTTGATTTTGGAATGATTGATCTTGCACTAGTAGAATCTCCAGTTTACTTAAATGTATATTACGTTGTAGAGGATACAGGACCATATGATTTAGTAGATTTAATTTTCCAACAAACAGGTGTGTTACAAGGAAGTACATTAACTACACCAACGGACGCTCAGTTAAATGTTAATGGATATACTACTTCAGGAAAAACTATTATAGGATGGAACGAGATAGATCCTATTACCGGAGATGTGATTGCAGAGTGGACTTTTGGGGATGCTGGAGATACAGTTGAGCATGATACATATTTAAGACCTATTTTAAAAGCTCCACCTACGATAACTTTTGAAATTATCGATCCTTATATTGATCCAAAAGATAAAGTTGTAGGAACAGATTCTGAGGTAATTCCAACTGGTACGTTCCCAAGTGAACCTACGATTGTACTAGATTCTAAATATAATTCTGTTGAGTATTCAATTCCAGAAAAATGGTTCTACTATAATGCAGCTAATGAAGAAGTTATTGTAGATGATCTTTCAAAATTTGTAGTTGTAGATGATATTACTTTATATAAAGTGATACAAAAAACAATCACAGTTACATTTGATGCATTGGTAGATATGGATACTATTGAAAGTATTGGTACTATTAACAATATGTATGATATTACTGTAAATAAACAGACTGGTACAATTAGAATTCCGATAGGAGAAAATGTTGATTTTGCACCAATTACTACAGATAAAGATGATAAATTTAAGTTTGAATTCTGGTATATAGATCTAAATGGCAATAATGTTTATGATGCAAGTGATATTGAATATTCAAATACGCATACATATATTGAACCAACGGTTTATCTTGCACATTACTCAGTTGCTTATGATGCGATGTTTGTCTTTTATAATGAAGGTGAAAATCCTTTAGATGTATCAAATATACTTTATTTTGCTGCACCTGAGAATTTAAGTGTTACAAAAGATCAAGAAGTATTTGGAGTAATGCCAAATTCTGCCATTTCAATGGGTAGACCCTTGGTAGTTGAAATTAATGCTCTTGATCAAGATTCTGTATATACTGAAATGCTGGAAGATGAAAAAATAACTGGATGGAAGCTTCACTATATTACACCGACAGGTGATATAGAATATTTAAAAAATCCTGATGGTACTGATATTATAGTAGGGAAATCAAGTGGTCTTCCACTTCTTTCTTCCATGGAATTTAAATATGAAAATTTATTTACAAATGAGGGAATTCCTATACCGTTAACGCTAGCAATATTTATACATCCAATTATTGAGAGTACGGAAACTGAGGTAGAACCTCCAGTTACTCCGCCGACTGAAAACGAACATACGAATCCTGATACTTCTTATAAAAAATAAGATAAGAAATCAATATTCGATATATTTAAGAAGGTGAATTTGATAGTTAAGAAAATGTTGGTTCTTATATAAGAACCAACATTTTTTATTATGAACTATTCTTATTTGAATATAGTTATCTTCTTATCCTAGATTTTAATAACTATATATTATAAAGGGGTATAAAAAAAGCTATCACTTAAGTGATAGCTTTACTATAATATTTGTATTAATATTCTAGAAGTCTTGTGTAGAAATTCTACCGATTGCTGTTTTTGCAATGTTTAACGTATGATCTCCAATTCTTTCGATCGTTCCAAGAATATCAATGAAGACAGAACTTGCGACTGTCGAACCACATTCACCTTTAGCAAGTCTTTCAAAATGACGTTGACGTGCTTTAAACTCAAGTAAATCAAGGTACGCCTCATCTTCAGACATTTCATTATAAAGTTCATGCTCTTCAGTTTCATATAATTTCATTGTTTTTTCTGTCATTGCTATAATTAAATCTAGCATTTCAAGTATATCTTTATTAGCGTGTTCTGAGTATGTTCCATTTGAATCTTTTATAATATTTAAGAATTCAATAATATTTACAGATAAATCACTAATACGTTCTAAGTTTTTAACCGTTTGAAGATGTTTTGTATATTCTTCCATGTCTTGATTATTTAATTCTTCTTTTGCGATTAAAGTAAGATAATTCGTTATTTTAACATCTAATGAGTTAACAATATCTTCTACTTGAAGCATATGGTCTGCATCCGCACTATTATAATTTAAGAAATATTGCTTACAAGCCTTAACACCTTCCAATGAGATATTCCCCATATTAATAATTGCGCTTTTTGTAACACCAAGTGCTGAAGCAGGTAATGTATGAATTAAGTTTTCATTTAAGTCATCTAAAGATACTTCAATTCTTTCAGGTTCCACTCCAGGTAGTACTTTTCTAATAAATGCACATAATTGTTTAATAAACGGAAAGAATAAAATAGTTGCTACTATATTAAATAAAATATGAGCTACAGCAATTTGCATCATTGGTGATAAGTCAAATATTGCTGTTAATTCAACAACCAATGCTGTAAATGGCACTAGCAATAACATTGCAAAAAGTGTACCAATAATATTAAATGTTGTATGAACACCAGCAGCACGTTTACTTGCAAGTGACCCACCTAGTGCAGCGAAAATACCAGTTATTGTTGTACCGATGTTACTTCCAAGAATAAAAGGAATTGCAGCAGATAAGGTCATTCCACCAGTATCATATATTTTTTGAACAATTCCAATTACAGCAGAACTTGATTGAATAACTGCGGTTAAAACTGTACCTGCAAATAACGCTAACATAGGGTTAGTAGACATGTTTTGAGCAAATGATAAGAATTGTGGTAAATCTTTAAGTTCTTTTAAGGCGTCCCCCATTAACATAAGTCCATAGAACAATAATCCAAACCCTAATACAACTTCACCGATGTACTTGTGTGTTTTTTTACTTGCGAAACTTACAATTAATGATCCAATAAATACAAAGTATAAAGAATACTCTTCAATTTTTAACCCAATTAGAAATGCAGTCATCGTTGTACCGATGTTTGCACCCATAATAATACCTGCAGCTTGTTCAAGGCGCATTAACCCAGCGCGTACAAGACCAATTGTTATTGCAGTGGTTGCAGAACTTGACTGAATACATACAGTCATAATCGCACCGATTCCTACACCCATAAGCGGTTTAGAAGTGTACTTATCAATATAATCTCTTAAACGGTTTCCAGCTACGTTTTTAAGACCGTCGCCCATAAATTTTATCCCAAATAGGAATAAACCAAATCCCCCAATAATAATTTCCCAACTAATTGAACTTAAATCAGTTGTGATTGTGTAAATTGTCATCATATTTTCATTCTCCTACGAATAAGATTATAGCAAATAATCCTTTAAAAAATAAGTCTAAAATGGATTTTAATTTAAAAAATTATTAGATTTGTATGATATAATAATATAACTAAGAGGTGAGCTATGAATTTTCAAGTAATTAATCAGACAAAAAACAAAGAATTTGCAAAGTTTAAGCCAAAACTTACTAAAATTTATAATAAGACTAAAAAAATATTAAAATTTGATAAAGTCTATTTTTTTTCTGTTATCTTAGTAGAAGATGATGCTATTCAACAAATAAATAAAGAATATCGCAATATTGATAAAGTGACAGATGTCATTAGTTTTGCTAGTTTAGATCATACTGAAGGTTTTGAAGTTGAGCAGGAAGAAGTTGAGCTAGGAGATATTTTTATTAATGTAAATCGTACAATATCACAAGCACAAGAATATGGACATTCTTTAGAAAGAGAATATTGTTTTTTATTCACACATGGATTACTGCATCTTTTAGGATATGACCATATGTGTGAAGAAGATGAACTTGAAATGAAAAAAATGCAAGATGAAATACTAGGTGGAATTAGTGAAAGATAGATTAGTAAGAAAATTTAAACATGCTTTTAATGGGATGTGGGAAGGTGTTAAAACAGATAAAAGCATTCAAGTTCAATTCATGTTTGCGATTATTGCGAATATTACCGCCTATATTTTACAGTTTGGTCAGATTGAGTGGATTATCGTAAATATATTATGTGCAATTGTAATTAGTCTAGAATATATAAATAGTGCAATAGAGGAGTTGTGTGATCTATATAGTAAAACGTACCATCCTCATATTAAGAAAATAAAAGATTATTCAAGTGCTGCTGTATTGGTAGCGTCAATTATTGCGTTGATAATTGGACTTTTAATAGTCATAAAACATATCTAAAGGAGAAAAATATGGAATATCAAAATGTATTAGATAAGGCATTTGAAGCAATGGGAAATGCATATGCACCTTATTCAAATTATCATGTAGGCTCTTGTGTTCAAACAAGTGATGGTAAAGTGTTTTTAGGAGCGAATATTGAAAATGCGAGTTTCGGTGCAACAAACTGTGGTGAAAGAAGTGCCATTTTTGCAGCATACTCAAATGGATATCGTAAAGAGGATATTGTAGCAATTGCAATCGTAAGTGACGGACCACGTATTGCTGCACCATGTGGGATATGTAGACAAGTCTTATCAGAATTACTAATGAGTAATTGTCCAATCATATTAAGTAATAAAAAAGACACAGTGATTACAACGATAGATGAATTATTACCAATGCGATTCACACAAGAGGATTTAGTATGAAATTTAAATCCGGATTTATAGCATTAATTGGTAGACCAAATGCAGGAAAGTCTACTTTGTTAAATGCGCTTGTTAAACAAAAAATAGCGATTATGTCTAATAAACCACAGACAACGCGTAATACAATAAGAGGTATTTTAACAGAAAAAGATTCTCAATTGATTTTTGTAGATACACCAGGTGTGCATAAACCTCAGCATGAACTTGGTAAACAAATGGTAAAAGAAGCACTTTCTACTATTCACGGAGTTGATATTGTTTATTTAATTGTAGATGTGACTACAACATTTGGAACAGGTGATCAATATTTATTAGAAAAAGTTACACAATCAAATCTTCCAGTTTTCTTATTGTTAAATAAAGTTGATTTAATTCCTAAAGAGCAATTGATACATTTGTTGAATGAATGGAAGGAAAGATATCCATTTAAAGAGATATTTCCAATTAGTGCTTTAAAAGAGAACAATTTAAGTAAATTATTGGAAGTTACAAAAGAATATTTAACAGATGGTGTTCAATATTATCCAGATAGTCAATTATCAGATTATCCAGAACAGTTTATTATTGCGGAAATTATCCGTGAAAAAATATTATATAAAACAGAACAAGAAATTCCACATTCAGTAGCGGTTGTCATTGAGAAAATAACGAAAAAAAATGAAACACTTACTATAAATGCAATGGTCTTAGTTGAAAGAGATTCTCAAAAAGGTATTATCATTGGAAAAGGTGGAGCGATGTTAAAGGCTGTGGGGAGTGCAGCACGCAAAGAATTGGAATTTAGACTTGGGTATAAAGTATACTTAGAAATTTTTGTAAGAGTAGAAAAAGATTGGCGAAATAAGAAAAATAAACTCGCGCAGTTAGGATACATATCGGTTGAGGAAGAATGATAAAAGAAATTAATGGTCTTGTTATTAAGCAACTAGAGTATAAAGAAAATGATCTTATTTTAACTATTTTATCTAAAACAGATGGACTTATTTCCGTTTTAGCAAAAGGTGTAAAGAAGATGAATAGTAAAAATAGTTATGGGTGTGCATTATATACAAATGGAATTTATCAAATAGAATTTAATGAGCACAAATCACTTCATTTGCTTCTAACAGCGAATTGTGTAGATTCTAATCGATATATAAAGGAAAACCTTGAGAAAACATTGATTTTAGCAGTATGTACGGAATTGCTAGAAAGTACAATAAAAAGTGATTTAGGTCAAAATAACAAGGGGATTGAACTATATATAGAATTGATTGCGAAACTGCGATATTCAAACCATGATTTACTTTCGCTTGTGTTGTATATTGCCAATATGCTACAAGTTTTAGGTGTTTCACCAGTTGTAGATGAATGTATCATGTGTAGTAGTAAGAAAATAAGCACGGTTTCAGTCATCGAAGGTGGATTTGTATGTCAAAATTGTGCTAATCATTTATCACATAGCCAGTATGACATCGATTTTTTACGTGTGTTTAGAAAAATAAATAAAGCTACATTTGAACACTATGATCATTTTTCAAGTGAAGATAAAATTAGTATTCAACATGTAGAGCTAGAATTAGATTTTCTTTATGAATATACAGGGATTAAAATAAAGAATTTTGAGTTATTGTTGTCGTTATTTAAATTGACAAATTAAGAGTAAAGTTGTAAATTAATTAAATATGAAAAAGGGAGATATTATGGAATCAAAAAAATTATCATTTGAAACAATTGTCGCACATGCGAAAACAAGCGGATTTGTTTTTCAAGGGTCAGAAATATATGGTGGACTTGCGAACACATGGGATTTTGGACCTTTAGGAATCGAATTAAAAGATAATATTAAAAAGGCGTGGTGGTTGAAGTTTATTCAAGCAAATCCATATAATGTGGGAATTCAATCAGCTATTTTAATGAATCCTCAAGTTTGGGAGGCAAGTGGTCATTTAAAAACATTCTCTGACCCTTTAATGGATTGTAAAAAATGTAAAACACGTCATCGTGCTGATCATTTAATCGAAGAAGAGTCTAAAGGGACAGTAAATCCAGGTGGTTGGACAAATGAAGAATTGAAATCATATATTATTGAACATAATATTGAATGTCCTAATTGCTCTAGCAAAGATTTTACAGACATCCGTCAATTTAACTTAATGTTTAAAACATTCCAAGGAATTTTGGAAGATACAAAGAATACAATTTATTTAAGACCTGAAACTGCACAAGGTATGTTTGTGAACTTTAAAAATGTACAAAGAAGTTCAAGAAAAAAATTACCATTTGGGATTGGTCAAGTTGGGAAATCATTTAGAAATGAGATTACACCTGGTAATTTTATTTTTAGAACACGTGAATTTGAACAAATGGAATTAGAGTTTTTCTGTAAACCAGGGGAAGACTTAAAATGGTATGCATATTGGCAAGATTTCTGCATGAATTGGCTTATGAATTTAGGTTTAAATAAAGAAAATGTGCGTCTAAGAGAACACAGTGAAGATGAATTGTCTTTTTATTCAAAAGGAACATGTGATATTGAATATTTATTCCCATTTGGATGGGGAGAACTTTGGGGAATCGCAGATCGTACAGATTATGATTTAAGACAACATCAAGAAAAAAGTAAAACAAATTTAGAATATTTAGATCCAACTACAAATGAGAAGTACTTACCATATTGTATTGAACCTGCAGTTGGAGTTGAACGTTTGATGCTTGCATATTTATGCGATAGCTATCAAGAAGAGTTAGTAAAAGAAGGAGATACTAGAATTGTGATGAAATTTCATCCATATTTAGCTCCTATTAAAGCTTGTATAATGCCACTTAGTAAACAATTAAGTGATCAAGCATTATCTGTTTATGACAAAATTGCTTCTTCATTCAATTGTGAATATGATGAAGCAGGAAGTATTGGTAAAAGATACCGCAGACAAGATGCGATTGGTACACCATTTTGTATAACTGTAGACTTTGATACTGAAAATGATCAATGTGTAACAGTTAGACATCGTGATACTATGGAGCAATCTCGTGTTAAGATTGATGATTTAAAAGCATATATTGAAGCGTATTTAACATTCTAAGGAGTGATTTTGTGGCTAGAATTAGCGAAGATCAAATCAATGATATTAGAAATAGGGCAGACATCGCAGAAGTTATAGGACAATACATACCTTTACAAAAAAAAGGTAAAGGTATGGCTGCGGTTTGTCCTTTTCATGATGATCATGATCCGTCTTTATCTATTTCGCTTGATAAGCAAATTTATAAATGTTTTGTATGCGGTGCAGGTGGTAATGTGTTTACGTTTGTCCAAAATTTTGAACATATTTCATTTTCTGAAGCTATTGTTAAAGTTGGAGATCTTGTAGGAATTCACTTAGATATAAGCCAATATAAAAAAGAAGTTCAATATGACCCTCAAACATTAAGATTATTTAATACATTAAAAGAGACGAATGCATTTTTAATGTATCAACTAAACGCATCAGAGGGGAAAGAAGTTAAAGAATATTTGCATCATAGAGGTTTATCTGATGAAACAATATCTAAGTTTGAAATTGGGTACAATCCAGGAAATGATGTTTTAAAAACTTTTTTATCAAAAAAGGGTGTGGATGATCAAGATATGGTTATGGCAAATGTTGCCAGAGTTACTACATTTGATATTAAAGATGTGTTTTCAAATAGAATTACTTTTTTAATACACGACGTAAATGGAAATCCGGTTGGATATACAGCAAGAACAACACTTAAGGATGATTCCATTGCGAAGTATATTAATACAAATGAAACACCAATTTATATAAAAGGAAATATAGTATATAACTATCATCGTGCAAAACCGTATATTAGAAAAGAAGCGAATGTCTATGTAACAGAAGGTGTTATGGATGCGATTGCATATGATAGAGTAGGTATTAAAAACTGTATAGCTACGCTTGGTACAGCCATGACGTTAAATCAATTGAAAGAATTAAAAAAATTAACATTGAATTTAATTTTTGCGTACGATGGAGATAAAGCAGGAAAGAATGCTACCTATAAAATAGGTAAAATGGCAATCGAACATGGATTTAATGTTAGAGTAGTCCAAAATTTTACGCAAAAAGATCCTGATGAAATAATCATGGAGTACGGAAAAGATAAACTAATTGAGATAAGTAAAAATCATGTAACATGGGTAGAGTTTTTATTAGAGTATTTAAAGGGTAAATATGATTTACAAAATTATTCTGATCGAAAAGAATTTGCCAAGGAAGTGTGCGGTGAAATTCAAAAAGTACCAGATCAATTTGATAGAGAGCATTTTTTACAGTTATTATCAACAGTTACAAAGTTTGATTTAAATCAATTAGCTGGATTAGTTGTAAGTAATGAAAAGAAATCATTTTATAATGATGTAAAAATTCATAATGTAATCAATCAATCGTTTGATAGAAAACAAAATGTTGAAAGAAAAATAATCAGGCAATTGCTTATGAATAAACAAGCGTCATTTGTATTTAAAGAAGAATTAGATTTTTTAGCAAATTCTGTTTATCGTAATATAGCATTAAGAATCTTAGACTCATATCGAACTAAAGAAGAAATATCTGCAGCTGATTTTATTAATACTTTAGAAAATGATACACAAAGAGCAATCGTTATTGATTTAACGAATTTAGAACATGAGATTAAATCCTATTCTGAGAAAGAACTTAAGGGAGCGATTCGAAAATTCAAGCTGTTTCAGATTGATGATAAAATAAAAGAACTGGAAACGGAATTAGGTGATTATCTTGACACAGAAAAAGTTGTACAAGTGTTAAATAAAAAGATTTCTTTGATTCATCAAAAGGAATTGTTAAAGGTAGATGATGGAGAAATTCAAACAGAAGAGGTATAAGAATAGGTTTTAATATGTGAATATTAGAATATATAAGCGATTAAAGCAGGAATATGAAAAATAGTATAAAAATAGACGTAATATTTTGGATTATTTTTATAAAAATGATATAGTAATATAGGTTGAATTTATAAGATTATATTAAAGAAGTGATTTTCAGTAAGGAGTGCATAATTATACTCAATTGAGTATAAAGTAATTAAATTTAAAAGCAGTTGAGTAAAAATAGTATGTAAAATACTAAGGAGGAACTATGGCAGCAATAAAAACCTTAGAAGATTTAAAACAAGAATTTATTAGTGACAGTAAAAAGAAGAAGGAAATTTATCAAAAAGATATTTTAGAAAAAGTAGAGCATTTAGATTTTACGGATGAACAATTTGAAGAACTATATGAATGGTTTCAAAAAGAAAAAATCACTATTTCAGATGATATTGATGCGGGAATGGAAGATTTAGCTCAATTAGAAAAGGAATCGATTTCTACAGATGATGTAGAAGCAACTTTTGATGATGCGGATGATACGGATATTCCTGAAGTTGATAATAGCATTAGTGAACTTGAAGCATCTTTTGTAGCAAACAGCTATGTCAAAATTAATGATCCTGTAAAAATGTATTTAAAAGAAATTGGTAGAGTTAACTTACTTAATCCAGAAGATGAACCTGAAATCGCAAGAAGAATTGAAGAAGGGGATGAAGAAGCTAAAAAAATTCTTATTTCCGCAAACTTACGTCTTGTAGTTTCTATCGCTAAAAAATA
>CAYJAB010000002.1:109045-130121 GCA_964368305.1 uncultured Erysipelotrichaceae bacterium
TAAAAAATATGTAGGACGTGGAATGTTATTTTTGGATTTGATTCAAGAAGGAAATATGGGTCTTGTTAAGGCAGTGGAGAAGTTTGATTATCATAAAGGATTTAAATTCTCAACATATGCGACATGGTGGATTAGACAAGCTATCACGCGTGCAATTGCCGATCAAGCGCGTACAATCCGTATTCCAGTACATATGGTAGAAACAATCAATAAACTAACACGTGTACAAAGACAATTAGTGCAAGATTTAGGAAGAGATCCAAGTGCAGAAGAAATTGCTGCTAAAATGGAAAATATCACACCTGAAAAAGTAAGGGAAATTCAAAAAATTGCACTTGAACCTGTTTCACTTGAGACACCAATTGGGGAAGAAGATGATTCTCATTTAGGTGATTTTATTGAAGATAAAGATGCAATGTCACCAGATGAATATGCGAATAATATGTTATTAAAAGATGAAATTAATATGGTTTTAGATGGTTTAACTGAAAGAGAAGAAAAAGTATTACGTTTACGTTTTGGATTATATGATGGAAGAACAAGAACTTTAGAAGAAGTTGGTAAAGAGTTTAATGTAACACGAGAGAGAATTAGACAAATTGAAGCGAAAGCATTAAGAAAACTTAAACATCCAACAAGATCTAAACGTTTACGTGATTTTGTAGATAAAAACTAATGCTATCAATAAGATTAAAATCTGTAGCTTCGTTTGTGGATGTAAATGATAATGTTGTGGATGTAGGGACAGATCACGCATATTTACCAATTTATTTGATGCAAAATAACCTTGCTAGAAAAGTATATGCATGTGATATTAATGTACACCCTCTAGATAACGCAAAGAAAAATATAAAAAGTTATGGTTTAGAAGATAAAATTGAGACTATCTTAAGTAATGGACTAGAGAAAGTTCCTGTTGATTATAATTGTGTTTTAATCTCTGGTATGGGATATGATACAGTTATTTCAATTTTAACTGTATCAATGGATACGGTTAAAAAGTGCAATAAAATTGTCGTTCAAGTTAATAAAAACTATGTTGAACTGAGAAAGTGGATTGTAAAAAATAAATTCACAATTACAGATGAAGCAGTTATTTTTGAAAAAGGAAAGTTTTATCAAACGATATGTTTTAATTGTACTGAAAAAAATGATTATCAAACTGAAGAGATTTACTTAGGTTATTATTATAATCAAGAAAAAGGGAAGGACTGGATTGCATATTTTCAATTTAGATTATCTCAATTAAAGAATGTAATTGAATATTCAAAAGAAGCAAATATAGAATATGAGCTGATTACAGCATTTTTAAACAAAAAAGACGGAAATTAATCCGTCTTTTAATTTGTGTATTCTTTTAAATATTCAATAACTTGATTTGTTAGATAAGTAGGGGTGCTTGCACCGGATGTTACCGCAACTGTTTTAAATGATTTTAAATCTTCTGTGTTAATATCCTCTTTTGTTTCTATTCTATACACGTGTTTTATTCCATGATTTAAAGCGATACTAGCGAGGTTGTTTGTGTTGTTACTCCTTATATCACCAACGATAAATAAAGCATCTACACTTGATGGTTCGATATCTAAGATGGCTTGTTGTCTAACACGTGTTGCATTGCATACTTCTTCTAGTATTTTGCTATGCGGATATTTTTTTTCTAATGCTTGTGTTAAATGGTAAATATCTTGAAGACTCATGGTTGTTTGATTTGTAATTAAGATTTTTTCAGATGTAATATTTAATAAATCAATTTCATCCATTTTTTCTATCAAATGTATTTTAGAAGGATTGATTGAAACAACCGCTTCAGCTTCTGGATGGTGGTGTTTTCCAATATAGATGACTTCATAAGACTGACTTAAATATTGTTTAACGTATTCTTGTGTTTTTAAAACATCCACACAACTACCATCTACTATTTGAAGGTTCTTTTTTATTGCTTTTTCTTTAACTGCATCACTTATTCCATGTGCACTAAAGATAACAATTCCATGATCTATTTGGTCTAATAACTCTAAACGAGATTTGTTTTTATCATCAATTGTATGTACATTTCTCTTTCTGAGATCTTCTGTGATATGTTTATTGTGCACAATCATACCTAATACATAAATTGGTGTATTTGGGTTTTCTTTAATTGTTTTATCTACTAGATTTAATGCACTAACGACTCCTTTGCAAAAACCTCGTGGAACGATTTCTAAAACTTTCATTGACATTCCTCCTTTTACATTCTATCATATATTTTGCAAGAATTATTTATATAAAGTATAATTAATAAAGGAAGGTGATTATATGGATATTTTAAAACAATATCATTTTAGTGTATATACAGAGAAGTTTATTGAATTGAATGGGTTTAAAACATTAACTCCTATTCAACAAGCAGTAATACCAATGGCATTAAAAAAGAAAGATATTATTGGTATTTCTGATACTGGGACAGGAAAAACGCATTCGTTTTTAATTCCATTGATGGAAATGATCGATGCAAAAAGTGATAAGGTACAAGCGATTGTAACTTGTCCTACAAGAGAGTTGGCACAACAGCTTCATTTACGTGCAGAAGTTATGAAAAAAGCAAATCCTGATTTGAGAATAAGTCTAATTACAGGTGGTATGGATCGAGAGAAAATGAGTGCAAAACTTAAAGTGCAACCTCATATTGTTATTGGTACACCAGGTAGAATTAAAGATTTATTTATTAATCAAGAAGTGTTAAGAGTAGATACTGCAGATGTTTTCGTGGTAGATGAAGCGGATATGACTTTAGAATTTGGGTTTTTAGATGATGTAGATGCAATTGCTGGAAAGATGAAAAACAACCTTCAAATGATGGTGTTTTCTGCTACGATTCCACAAGCATTAAAACCATTTTTAAAGAAATACTTAAATCATCCTCAAACTATTAAAATTGAAGATGACAATGCATTTCAGCCTAAAATTGAACATGTACTTGTCCCTTGTAAGCATAAAAAGTATGAAGATGCTGTATTAGATGTGTTACCTGGTTTTCAGCCATATGTGTGTTTGATTTTTGCGAATACACGTGAAATGGCGGCGAAGGTTGCTACAAAGTTAAGAGATAATAATTATAAAGTACTTGAAATGCATGGTGACTTACAAGCACGTCAAAGAAAACAAGCGTTGAAACAACTTCAAAACTTAGAAATTTCTTATATTGTTGCTACGGATATTGCGGCTCGTGGGATAGATGTTGAAGGAATTACACATGTTATTTCTTTAGGGTTCCCAAGTGAATTGGCATTTTATACGCATCGTTCAGGAAGAACGGGAAGAGCTGGTAAAGAGGGAGTATGTTTCGCACTTTATCAAGAAAAAGATGTACAAACAATTAATTTATTGAAAGAAAAAGGATTCTCGTTTAAACACCGTACTTGTAAAAATGGACAATGGACAGATCTTAAACCTTTAGGATATAAGCGTGTTCGTAAACAAGATGAATTTGAAAAAGAAATTGTTAAAATACTAAGTAACAAAAAAGAAAAAGTAAAACCTGGATATAAAAAGAAAAAAAATGCAGAAGTTGAGAAATTAAAACGTAAGAGAAAAAGAGCGTTCATTCAACAAGAAATTCAAGCACAAAAGAAAGCGCGCGCAGCTACTAAACAAAGGGAAAAAGGAGAAGAATAATATGAAGATTGGTTCACATTGTTCAATGTCTAGCCCTGATTACTTCTTAGGATCTGTCAAAGAAGCACTTTCTTATGGTGCAAATGCTCTGATGATTTATACAGGACCACCTCAAAATAGTAATCGAAAACCGATAAAAGATATGAAAGTAGAAGAAGCGCATGCACTTTTACAAGAGAATAATATTCCTGTAAGTAATGTTGTAGTACACGCTCCATATTTAATTAATCTTGCAAATACATTTAAACCAGAAACTTTTCAGTTATCAGTTGATTTACTAAAAAGTGAGCTAGAGCGCACAAATCAATTGGGATGTGACACATTAATTTTGCATCCTGGAAGTCATGTGGGTGCTGGTGCAGAAACAGGAATTGAGAGTATTATTAAAGGAATCAATGAAGCGATGGGCGATAATGATACTGTGTATTTGACACTGGAGACAATGTCAGGTAAGGGCAGTGAAGTTGGTAGATCTTTTGAAGAAATTCAATCAATCATTGAAGGTGTAGAGAAAAAACATCTTATCCGTGTTTGTTTAGATACTTGTCATATTCATGATGCTGGATATGATATCAATCAAATTGATGATGTTTTGACACAATTTGATCAGACTATTGGACTTGATAGATTGACTGTCATTCATGTCAATGACTCAAAAAACATTCAAGGTGCATCTAAAGATCGCCACGAGAATCTTGGAAAAGGTGAAATTGGACTTGAAAATTTACTTTCAGTTTTATATCATCCAAAACTTGAGAATTGCGTTAAAATCTTAGAAACACCATATATTGAAAAGAAAGCGCCTTATAAAGAAGAAATTGCTATTATTAAGGCCAACGCTAGATAGAAAAACCGATTTATCGGTTTTTTTATTTATATATACTAACAATTTTATTCATAACTAAGTGCAGAAACGATATTTAGCTCACTTGCTTTTTTTGCTGGATAGTATCCAAAGAAAGCACCTAGTAGGCTTGAAAACAATAATGTGAAAATGATATATGAAATTTGAATAGAAGAAGGGATATTTAAAATAATGGAAATAAAAGCTACTAGAAGAATACCAATGATTATACCGATAATTCCGCCTATAATAGTTAGAATCATAGCTTCGGTAAGAAATTGAATCTTAATTGTTCTTTTTGTTGCGCCTATGGCTCTTTTGATACCAATTTCTTTTGTGCGCTCTATTACGCATACATACATAATATTTGTGATTCCGATTCCTGCAACAAAAAGAGAGATTAGTGCTATTATACTCATTACAGTACTCAGTAATGCGGTTACAGAATTGACTTGGAATAATATTTGGGATAAGTCAAGAATTTGATAGTTTTCACTATTGTATTTTTCATTTAATATACCCACTATAAGTGTACTTATTTCGTTTACTTCATATTGTGGATTTACTTTTATAGAGATAGATTGAAGTGCACTTTTTGAATACAAACTATCAAATGCAGTATCGCTCATTAGTATAATATTAGGATTAAACGTATCTGGATTATGAAAAATTCCCTTTATTTTAAACAGTCGATCATTAACTTGGATTGTTTTACCAATGTGGTTTTCATAGTTTTCATCAAAATACTGTTCAATCGTAAAACTATCAAGTACGATTGAACTTATTGAATTGTTTTTTTCTTCATATGTAATGTCACTTCCAGCAATTAGTGTGTAGTTATAAAACGTACTGTCTTGGATGGATTGTCTTTTTATTGGTAAAATAGCATCCTCATTATTTATTTTTACATTTTCATACTTGATATAATTACCACTCACTGCTTCAATACCTTCAATTTTTTCTAAAATTTTCAAATCATTATTGGTGAATTTGTTTTCTATTTGATGCGTTTCTTGTTCTAATATTCTTAATAATTGACTTGAATAATCCAAGGCGTTTCTTTCATCTACGTATGTAATCGTGATAATACCGCTTCCTCCAGTAAGTTGATTTTTTATGGCATAAGTTGCCATATTAGAAATGGATAAGATAATGTAAACTACACAAACACCAATTATTACGCCGATAAGTGTTAAAAAGGACCTCAACTTATTTTGTCTAATAGCTGTAAGTGCGCTTGATATATGGCTTATATTCACTTAGAACTCACATCCTTTACTATTTTTCCGTCTTTCAATGTAATTATTCTATTCGCTGTTTTTGCGACAGATAAGTCATGTGTTACTAGAATAATTGTATTTCCTTGTTCATGTAGTTTTTTTAGTAAGTTTAAAATGCTTGCAGTATTTTTACTATCAAGTGCACCAGTTGGTTCATCTGCTAGTATTATTTTTGGACAATTTACAAGTGCACGCGCAATCGCAACTCTTTGTTTTTGACCACCACTCAACTGTGAAGGATATTGTCTACTTTTAAATGTAAGTTCAATTAAATCTAATAATTCGTCAACTCTGATTTTTCTCTTTTTAATTGGAGCAGAACTATAAAGTAGAGGGAGTTCAATATTGCTGTATACAGATAGTGTAGGAATCAAATTAAATGCCTGAAAGATAAATCCGAATTCATATAAGCGCAGATTTGATTTTTTTGTATCACTTAATATAGCTGTGTCTTGATTAAAATATGAATAGGAACCTGATGTTAAATCTTCAATCAATCCTATTATATTTAACAGTGTACTTTTTCCACATCCACTTTTACCGATGATGCTTATAAATTCATTTTCATATATGGATAAATTAATATCATTAAGTGCAGTTGTACTCTCTTGGCCATGCGTAAAGACTTTGTTTATATGGTTTAGTTTAATAATCTCTTTCATTTTATTGGCACCATAATCAATGCACTCAAACCATACCCGATAGAAGAGTCAACTTCAATAATGACTTCAAATAATGAATCTTCTGTAGTATTCATATTGACAGGATACAAATCCACTGATTTTATTTTTGAAGTGTATGTTTGGTTTGTTTTTTCGACTTTTACTTCTACAGAATCATTGACTTTGAAGTAATCTAGTTCAAACTCACTTACCAATATTTTAATTATTTTTTCATTTGAATATAATTTTATATAGGGTTCATTTTGTTTATTTGTGTTAATTGATTTTATAATCCCATCGTAATCAGATTTCACGATATAGTCATCTTTGCTGCTTTTCAACTGCAAAATCTCTTCTTTTTTAAGTGTTGTATTTATTTTGTTTTCCGCAAGTTTTGCCTCATAATTAGAAATTTCATTGTTTACATAATCTAAGTAGGATGCATCCGTATTTTCTTCTTTTATCTTTTTGAATTCGTCTATTTTTGTATAAAAGTAATGCATATCATCTTCAAGTTTTAAAAATTCATTTTCAATCATTTTAATTTGGTTATCTATGATATCTATTTGATAGTAATCGAATAATATATCACCATGATAAACACTTTGGTCTTTTTCTACATATGTATTTCTTAAGATTAAAGATTGATCTAAAAAGATCTCATCTGTAAAAAGAGGTTGTATTTTTTCAGTATAAATAAGTTCTTTGTCAATTTCATTTATTACATTTGTTTTTTCACTAGTATCTGTTGTAGATGGAAAAAAAAGGGAAAGAATAAATACTATAATGAATATTGAAACAATAGTAATCAGAATTTTGTTTTTTTTCATATGAGTCCTCCATTACTTATTTAATACAAGCAATTTGATAGATACCCTCATAAAAAAAAAGAAAGCAGTGCCTTCTTTAATTTGTTGATTCTAAACGATATATTACAATTTCAGGATCTGATAAAAATCTTATATCATATCTTGTTGTACCTAAACCATCCGATACATCAAGGATAGAGTCATTTACATTATAAATACCTTTATTATAAATTTCCGCAAGTGGTGGTTTATATAATGAGCCAACAATTGGTAAATACACTTGCCCACCATGAGAATGTCCACTTAGCATTAAATCTACTCTATATTCATCAAGTAATTCAAAACTATCTGGCGTATGACAAACAACAAGATTGAATGCATCGTTATTAATTCCTTCAAAACTTGAGACTGTATCGATATTGCCTAATACACCACTATCCAGTCCGATTAAATTTATATATTCTTGTGTATTATTATGTAATTCAATATTGTGATTTTCTAAAACTTCAAAATCTGCATTTATAAAAATTTGTTCTATCATGCTTTTTGTTTTAGGGCTTTCAAGATCATGATTTCCCCAAACAGCATATTTGCCAAGGGGTGCGTTTATATCAGATAATAGATCAGTAAGTTCTTGTTGGATTTGATCAGTTGGATATACTTGGCTTGGATGATCAAATAAATCTCCTCCAAATATCACAACATCGGGATGCTGTTTATTAATTTTTAAAACAATTTTTTCAAATCGTTCTTTATCCATAAATGCATTATAATGTAAATCAGCGAAGAAAAGGATTTTTAAATCATCTAAACTTTCAGGAATATCCTCACTACTAATTGTTTCTGTACGTACTTTTATTCTATTTGGCGCTAGGGTAGTACTATCGTAATATACAAATCCGATAGTGACGATAATGATAGTCAATATGATAATACAAGCTAACTTTTTTTTCATAATATCCTCTTCTTTCATAGAAAGTATTTTAACATAAATTAATTATTTGTCCATTCTCATTAAAAAACACTAAAAATTTAGTGTTTTATTCTAATTGTTTTGTTAAATTTATACAATTATGCTATGATATCATAGAAAAATAGAGGTGAAAGAAATGGCTAAAAAAGTATTTAGTTTAGATTTCTGCGGTCGTACACTGACGGTAGAAACAGGTGAGATAGCCAAACAGGCTGGAGGTTCAGTCTTTGTAAGGTACGATGATACAGTTGTATTATCAGCAGCAACAGCAAGTTCTGTTGCAAAGGATACAGATTTTTTCCCGTTAACTGTAACGTATGAAGAAAAATTGTATTCTGTTGGAAAAATTCCAGGGGGATTTTTAAGAAGAGAAGGAAGACCAAGTGAGCATGCGACTTTGACTAGTCGATTAATCGATAGAACACTTCGTCCACTTTTTGCGGAAGGTTTTAGAAATGAAGTTCAAGTTGTGAATACTGTAATGTCAGTAGATCCAAATGTAACTCCAGATATGACAGCGATGTTTGGTTCTTCTTTAGCACTTTGCATATCAAATGTTCCATTTAATGGTCCGATTGCTGGTGTAGTTGTAGGGCATGTAAATGATGAATTTATTATTAACCCTACACTTGATGAATTAGCAAACTCAGATATTACTTTATATGTTGCTGGAACAAGTAAAGCAATCAATATGGTTGAATCTTCAAGTAAAGAAGTTACTGAAGAAGTTATGTTAGAGGCTTTAATGTTTGGACATGAGTATATTAAAAAATTATGTGCTTTCCAAGTTCAAATTGCTGAAGAAATTGGAAAAGAGAAAATGGAAGTTACTTTATATCAAGTTAATGAAACGATTGATAAAGAAGTTAGAGAGCTTGCACAAACAAGACTTGAAGAAGCAGTACGTATTAAAGAAAAATTGGTTCGTTATGGAACGATTGATAACATTGAAGATGAAATGGTAGAAATCTTTGCTACGAAAATTTATGAAACTGAAAAAATTAAAGATAAAACTTTAAAACAAGTAAAAGAAATTTGTCATGACATTGTTGCAAATGAAGTTCGTCGATTGATTTCTGTTGAAAAAATTCGTCCAGATGGTCGTAAAATTGATGAAATTAGGCCGCTTGATTCGCAAGTTGATCTTCTTCCAAGAGTACATGGTAGTGCATTGTTTACACGTGGAGAAACACAGGTTATCTCTGTTACAACACTTGGTGCTATGAATGACACTCAAATCATTGATGATTTAACAGATGTTGAATCTAAACGTTTTATGCATCACTATAACTTCCCACCATATTCAGTGGGTGAAACAGGAAGAATGGGTAGCCCAGGAAGACGTGAAATCGGACATGGTGCACTTGGTGAAAAAGCATTGGCTCAAGTACTTCCTTCAGTGGAAGATTTCCCATATGCGATTCGTGTAGTTGCTGAAGTAACTGAATCAAATGGATCAAGTTCTCAAGCGAGTATATGTGCAGGGACAATGTCTTTAATGGCTGCAGGTGTACCTATTAAAGCACCTGTTGCAGGAATTGCGATGGGACTTGTAACATGGGATGATCATTATACTGTGTTAACAGACATTCAAGGTATGGAAGATCACTTTGGAGATATGGACTTTAAAGTTGCAGGAACTACTGCAGGTATTACAGCTCTTCAAATGGATATTAAAATTGAAGGAATTAATGAACAAATTCTTACGGAAGCATTGGCTCAAGCAAAAGTCGCTAGAGAACAAATTATGGAAAATATGTTAGCGTGCATCGATGCACCACGTCCTACTGTAGGAACATATGCTCCTAAAATGGTTACATTACAAATCGATGTTGATAAAATACGTGATGTAATTGGTACAGGTGGTAAAGTAATTAATCAAATTATTGCTGATTGCGATAATGTTAAAATTGATATTGAAGACGATGGACGTGTGACGATTTATCATATGGATATGGACATAATCAATAAAGCAAAAGAAACAATTGAAAATATTGTTAGAGTTGCTAAGGTTGGTGAAATCTACGAAGGTAAAGTTGTTCGTATTGAAAAATTTGGAGCGTTTGTATCTTTATATCCTGGTACGGATGGATTATTACATGTTTCTAAAATTGCATATGAAAGAGTTGAAAAACCTGAAGATGTATTGAAAATTGGAGATATTGTAAAAGTTAAAGTTATCGAGATTGATGAAAAAGGTCGCGTTAATGTATCTAAACGTGATTTAATGGAAAAACCTGAAGGGTATGTAGAAAAAGAATTTGTGCGTAAACCAGCAGCGCGTAAACCATTTAAAAAAGACTAATTATTTATGTAAAGAGTGATTCAAGATGAATCACTCTTTTTTTTGAAACTTTATCGTTATAGTAAATGTGTTTCTGTAATGTATGTGTATAAATCTCAATACTTATTATTTATGTAGCAATGAAAAAAAATGAAAATTTTGAAAAAAATGAGCGCTAACATTATTAAAATCCACTCAATTATGGTAAAATATATGAAAAAGGAGATTATTTATGAATTGGTTAAATTTAGCAAAAGAAAAAGAGGAATCATTAATAGAAGATCTTACTAACTTGATTAAGATTCCTTCATTATTAGATACAACAACGGCAGAAAAAAATGCACCGTTTGGAAAGAAGATGCGTGAGGCATTAGACTTTTGTCTTGACCTTGCAAAGAAAGATGGGTTTGAAACATTTGACGTAGATGGATATGCAGGTGTGATTGCATATGGAGAAGGTGATGAAACATTAGGAGTTTTAGCACATTTAGATATCGTACCAGTTGGAGATGGATGGGATTTTGATCCATTTGGAGCTACTATTAAAGATGGTTATATGATTGGACGTGGGACAAGTGATGATAAAGGTCCTTTAATGTCAGCTTATTATGCATTAAAACTTTTAAAAGAACAAAATGTCAAAACAAATAAAAAAATCTATTTGATTTTAGGTTGTGATGAAGAAACAGGTATGAGTTGTATGGATTATTACAAAGAACATGCACCAATTCCCGATTTTGGATTTACTCCAGATGCAATGTTTCCTGTAGTCTATGCAGAAAAAGGGATTGCGAATATCGTAGTTTCTGGTGAATTTAATGGACTTATTGGAGAAATGGTTGTAGGTGAAAGACCAAATATTGTTGTTGATAAAGCATCTGCGCTTATTGATAAACCTGTAAATCAAGCTGCATTTGATGCTTATCTTGAAAAACACGGATTGGTTGGATCTTTAACTGGAATCGCAGATCTTTCTGCATATACAATAGTAGGTCAATCTGCACATGGGTCTACTCCAGAAAATGGAAAAAATGCTGCTATGCATATGTTTAATTTTGCTGCAGAAGCATATAAATGTGTTGAGTCGGCTGTTATTGCAGGATTGTTTTTAGATTATACAGGAAAAAGCTTAGGAATTAATTTTGAAGGAAAACATTTAGGAAATCTAACTATGAATGTTGGAATCGTTGAATTAATTGATAATAAAGTTAAAATCACACTAGATGTAAGATATCCAAATGATATTACAAGTGAATGGATTGTTGAACAAATTAGAAAGAATATCGAAGGTTCAAATTTAAAAGTTGAACTAATCAAAGATAGTAAGCCATTATTTAATGATCCTGAAGGAAAATTGATTAAAACATTAGAAAATGCGTATCGTACATATACAAATGACTATACAACACCACTTATGACAATGGGTGGTGGAACATATGCACGTAAATTTGATAATTTTACAGCATTTGGTCCTAGTATAGTAAATGAAGTTAAACCTGATTTTGTAGGTGAACCTCATCAACAAAATGAAGGGGTTAGTGTCGATTTATTAGTGAAAGCCATTGCAATTTATGCAGATGCAATGTATGAGTTAACTAAATAACATGAGAATGCGTAATAAACCATGGGCTATGGATTACTTAAATGAACATAAACAACTTGTAGTCACAAATCCACACGAGTATAAAGGCAAGTGGAATGAACTATTAAATAGAGATGTTTTACATCTTGAAATAGGTAGTGGAAAAGGTGATTATTGGTCAAAAATGGCTGGTCTTTATCCTAATATTGGATGGATTGGTTTTGAAAAAGATAAGAATGTATCAGTGATTGCTATAAAAAAAGTGTTAGATAGTTATACGGATAATATGAAGTTTGTAGTACATGATGCGAAAGATTTAACTGAGCTTTTTGCAGATCATGAAGTTGATACGATTCATCTTAACTTTTCTGATCCATGGCCTAAAAATCGTACTGCTAAAAGACGATTAACACATAGTGATTTTTTAGAAAATTATAAACGTGTTTTAAAAGTAAATGGGCAATTAATCATGAAAACAGATAATAAAATATTATTTGAGTATTCATTAATTGAATTTCAAAATAACGGATGGGAAATGATTGAAGTGAGTGTTGATTTTAGACGTGAACCACATCCAGAGGATGTGTGTACAGAGTATGAAACAAAATTTATGGAACTTGGTCAACCGATTTATCGTGCAGTTTGGCGTATAAAGGAAGTAAAGTAATATGAAGAAAATTGTTTTAATAGTATTAATGTTGTTTATAACAGGCTGCACCAGTCAAGGTCAGTCTTTTGTGCATGATTCTATTCAATCAATTTTTACAAAGCAGTATTCTGATTCTCAAATTGAAGATCTAATGGACGATGCTATTTTAAATGCATTGGCATTGAATGTGAGTGATGATCAGAATAATGTAAAACCGTTTTACTCATATTATTTACCTTCAAATATAGGTAAAAAATATTCTGATCAAATTGGAAGTATATTTTTAAGTAACAACCAAGAAATTGTAATGAATATTGATGTTTCAAATGTTATTATAGAAAGATATTTTTCCGCAACAGCAAACAGTACTTTCTCATCAACAGGATACAGTGAGGATGTAATTTATAGTCATACAGATGATTATTTAAATTATAATAATGAGACGGTTTCATTTAATGTAAAAATACAAAAGATTGATGAATATAATTATTTTATGGTATTACAATCTGATTTCTTTGTATTTTATAGTTGTACTGAAGCTGGATATTTACCTTTTATAATTGAGGATATGATTGTAATTTCAAGGTCTACAAAAGTAAATACTGAAAATGTATTGGCTTCTTATTCAAATAAGGAAATTATGGATTATCAATCAACTACAGGGGATTTATTTGATAGTAAAGTTCCAGTAGATGGGTTGTTACAAGAAATGTTAGAAGATGATGGGTCTGAGTTTGATTGGACAAATGATCTTTTCCAACATGATAGTTTTGAGCAAACATTAGATCCTAATGTAGAAGAAGAGGAATCAGTTTCTGATGAAAGTGTGGCAGAAGATGAGGTGCAAGAAGATGAGTAATGTTGTAAGAGTATTTAAAAATAGCCTTGCATTTGATAAGTGGATATTTGTTCTTATTCAAAATGGAAATGTGAATAAAGTTAAAGAGTTTGATTGTGTATATGGATTATATGATTCTAATGAAAGACTGTTAGGATATAATATTAATGATAAAGAAAATTTGTTCAAAGATGAGGCAAATGGATATATTGTCTCAAGCATACAGCTACAAGATAAAGTGAATACGTATTTAAATAAGAGTGGATTATCACTTATTCAATTTGATCTTACATCATATTTTAAAGTAGGAGAGATAATCTCATATGAAAAAGTGGATGGATCAGACCATTTAAATATTTGTCAAGTTGATATTAAAAGTGAGATTCTTCAAATTGTATGTGGTGCAAAAAACGTTAAAGAAAATATTAAAGTTGTTGTAGCGCTTGATGGCGCAATATTACCAGATGGTAAACTGATTGAGAAGGGACAATTAAGAGGAATTGATTCACAAGGGATGTTATGTTCAGCATATGAATTAAAACTAAGTGAAAAAACAAATCAAGGAATACTTATTGTAGAGAAGCAAGAAGTTGGCGAATCATTTAAACGATAAGGGGTGAGGAAAATGCTAAATAAACTAAAAGAAGCAATTAAAGACATGTTTTTAGAACCTTTAGAATCTGATCAAGAAGAAGAGAATAAAATTAAAACCGAGGAGAAAGTGAATGTACAAAAAACACCTTTGGTAAGTAGGGAAAATACTACAAAACCAATTGTGAAAACAGAACCTTTGCAAGAAGTAAAATCTACAGTGTCTATTTCACCTATTTTTAAAGACGATAAACCTAAAGTTGATCCGGAAGTTAAGTTTGAAAAAGAGAAAAAAGTTGTTGTTGAGGAAAAACGTTATGTCCCTAAACAAGTTATTAGTCCTATGTTTGGTTTGAGTGAAAAAGAGGCTGTACAGCAAAAAAGAGCTGAAATTGAAGCAACTACACAACAGTCTAAAACTTCACCAATAGGAGCAGTGGTTAGTCCAATGTACGGTGTTGAAAAAAATACAAATAATTCATCGGAGCAATTTTCACAGACTATTGAAGAAGAAATGATACCTTCAGAACATTTGAATTTTAATCTTGAAGAAATTCTTGAAGTCAATCAAGAATTTGAATCTGATAAAACGATTTTACATAATGATTTTGAAGAAGATGATGATGAACCGAATTTATTTAATCTAGAATCATAAAAAGGGGGATAATATGTATTATTTCATTGGAATTAAAGGTGCGGGAATGGCATCATTAGCGTGTATTTTAGATGATTTAGGATATCGTGTTTTAGGAAGTGACATTGATAAGCATATATTTACAGAAGAGATGTTAGAAAAACATAAAATTGACATCTTACCCTTTAATAAAGAAAACATTAAGGATCATATGACTGTAATTATAGGAAATGCGTTTGATGAGGATTTTTTTGAGGTTGAAGTTGCAAGAAACAATCCAACAGTCACATGTTATAGATATCATGAATTTTTAGGAAAGTTTATGGAAAACTATATTTCATACTCAGTTGCTGGAAGTCATGGTAAGACAACAACAACTTCTATGTTAGCAAGCATGCTTAATTACAATGTGCCAACAGGCTACTTAATTGGAGATGGTACTGGCGAAATAAAAAAAGACAGTGAACATTTTGTAATTGAATCTTGTGAATATAAACGCCATTTTCTTGCGTATCATCCAGATTACGCAATTATTACCAATATTGATTTAGACCACGTTGATTATTTCAAAACAGAGGAAGATTATTCACTTGCTTATGAAGAATTTGCAAAACAAGTAAAAAAATGTTCTATCTTATTTGGGGATGACCCAAAAGTAAGAGATTTAAAAATTGATTCAAATAAGATTTACTATGGAATTGAAGAATTTAATGATGTACAAGCTGTAGACATTGTTGAAACTAAAGATTATATGGAATTTACGGTTTTGTATCATAAAGAAAAATTTTATCGATTCCATCTTCCATTTGTAGGAAGACATATGCTTTGGAATAGCTTAGCTGTTATTACTGTAGGGATTTTATGTAATTTAAATGGTGAGAAGATAAATGAAGGATTAAGTCATTTTACAGGTGCAAAAAGAAGATTTGTAGTTGAAGAAATTGATGATTGTGTCTTTGTAGATGATTATGCACATCATCCTACAGAAGTTTCAGTAACGATTGATGCTGCAAAAATGCGTTTTCCAGATCATAAAATCATTGCGGTGTTTAAACCGCATCGCGTAAGTCGTGTTTATAGTTTTGTTGATCAATTTACAGAAGCATTAAAAAAGGCAGATGAAGTATTTTTATGTCCATTTACAAGTATTGATGATAAAGAAGATGGAATAGATATTGAAATTGATTATTTAGCAGATAAAATTGAGGGAAGTTATATTGTAGAAGATGAAGATGAAACTGCAATAATATTAGCGAATATGCGTCCTGCGGTTTATTTGTTTATGTCTAGTAAAGATATTTACTCTTTGGCAGATAAAGTAAAAGCACTTCAAAAAAAGCATAGTGCATAGAGCGAGATGTTAACGCTATCATTTTTATTGAAAAAATTTTCATAAAAGTGTATTATAATTATAAGAGGTGAAAAAATGGATGCATTAATTAATGAGTTGTATAATGTATCGGTACAAATTCTGCCGATATTGGGCGTAGTGGCCTTAGTATTTGTTATTGTGTTTTTAAGAAAACTTATTTTGTTATTAAATGATTTAAGTGAGACAACTAAAAAAGTAAACACTACTCTAGATATTGTTGATAGAGAACTGAATGATTTACAAGGTCCTATTAATACAGTTGTAAGTTTATCTGCAACTGTAGATTATGTACATGAATCAACAATAAAGACTGCAAAGTCAATGATTGTATATATTTTATCAAATATAGATACTGTAAAAAATTGGTTTATGGATGCAATGGCGAAGTATAAAAGTAATAAAGTAGATAAAGAGGAACAGCAAAATGACACAGAATAATATTGAAAATAATAATGTTGATCAAGTAGTTGAGGATTTAAAATATCAAGTTCGTGTACTTAGTGATGAGAAAAGTGATTTTGAATCACAACATGAAGGAGAAGATAGTAGTTTTTATGATAAGGCGATTAAATCTTTACAAGAGATGATTGATGCTATTACTGATAAATATCAAGATATAAAAAATAGCGCTAAGTTAAATGAATTTTTAGAGGATATTGAGTTGAAAAGCTCTCAGCTTTCTTATAATTTGAAATTAAAATTAAAAGAATATAGTGAAAATGAGAAAGTTGAACTTGTTTTGGATAAAGCAAAAGAGATTACAAATGATGCTTCAGAAAAAATTTCTAGTGCAATTGAAAACTCTGAGGAAATTCAAAAGGGAATTGAATATACAAAGGATACAATCGAAAAAGGGAAAGAGTTTGTAGCTGATAAAATAGATGAGATTAAAGCAAATCCCGAAGTTCAAGAGAAAATTCAAAATGCAAAAACTAAAACAATAGAAATTGCAGAATTGGCTGTTGATAAATTAAAGAAATTATTAAAAGTTGAATAAAGGAAATAGGAGGTGTTTGTTTGAAAAGAGTTACAATTTATGAAGTAGCACATGAAGCAGGGGTGTCTTTAGCTACCGTTTCAAGAGTCATTAATGGAAGTGAACTTGTACGACAAGATACGAAAGATAAAGTACAAAATGCAATTGAAAAGTTAGGGTATAAACCAAATGCAATTGCACAAGGATTGGCATTGCAAAAAACAACATCTATTGCATTGGTGATTCCTGAGGCGAGTTTTACGTACACAGGACAGATTATTAATGGATTATTAGATGTTGCTAAGATTTATAAATATAATATAATGCTACACACGATTACTGAAGGAATTGGTGAGATCGGTGAAATTGTTGAAAATATAATTAAATCTCGTGTGGATGGTGTTGTTATTTATAATGACAAGTTAAAAGAATCAGAACTTGCTACATTGACAAAATATCATGTGCCGATTGTTATTATTGGAAATAAAGTTTCTGGAGAAAAAATAAGCTCTGTATATGTTGATATCGAACAGGCGATTTTTGAATTAGTTAGTGAATACTACAATAAAGGTATTTCAGAAATCGCAATTGTCCAAGATAGAAAAAATCCATATTCTGATGAACAAATGGTCATTGGTGCACAACGCGCATTTAAAGAAAAAGGTATGGAATTTAAAAATTATATTGAAATTCCTCACGAGTATCGCAATTCATATGGATATCTTCAAGAGTATTTTAAAGAAAATAAACCTAAACTTGTTATTGCAAATAGAGATTCACAAGCTTTAGCATGCGCAAATGCAGCACAAGAATGTGGAATTAGAGTTCCTGAAGATTTAGAAATAGTGTGTTTAATTGATACAAAATACAATGCTATGGTTAGACCTCAAATTTCTAGTTATGCTATTCCAAGTTATGATCTTGGAGCTGTTGCAATGCGTGTTATGACAAAGATGCTAAATGGAGTAAATCCTGAAGAAAGAGAAATTGAACTTAGTTACTTATTTACGCCACGTCAATCTACAAAGTAATTGACATTGAGTTTAGCTTTGTCTATAATGCTTATAGGCTATGAAAAGAAATAGTACTTATAAAAATAGATGTAGAAAGATAGTGGTTGATGAAAACTATCCTATTTATTAAGGAATACACCTTTGAGCTACTTTATGAAAAGTAAAGTCGTATTACGGCGATAACGTATAGAGTGTATATCATTTATGATGATATAAATTAAGGTGGTACCGCGTTTATTATAACGTCCTTATTATAAGGGCGTTTTTTTATTGAAAAAAGGAGAACAAAAATGGAATTTTTAAAAGAGTTAGAGTATAGAGGACTTGTAAAAGACGTTACTGATTATGAAGGATTAACAGAGAGATTGAAATCACCTGTTAAATGCTATTGTGGATTTGATCCTACTGCAGATAGTCTTCATATTGGGCATCTTCAACAACTTTTATTATTAAAAAGATATCAAAATGCAGGGCATACACCGGTTGCTTTATGTGGTGGTGCGACGGGGATGATTGGAGATCCAAGACCTACAACTGAAAGAAAACTGCAAACTTTAGATCAAATCGCTTATAATGTTGAATGTTTGAAAAAACAAATTTCTAATTTTATTGATTTTGAAGGTGAGAATCCAGCTATTTTAGTAAATAATTTTGATTGGTTATCAAAAATTAATATTCTTGAATTTTTGCGTGATTATGGTAAACACTTTAATATCAACTACATGATTAGTAAAGATATTGTCTCTTCAAGACTTGAAAAAGGAATTTCATTTACTGAATTTACATATACAATTTTACAAGCGGCAGACTGGTTGCATTTATATCAAAATTATAACTGTGAATTACAAATTGGTGGAAGTGATCAATGGGGAAATTTAACAAGTGGAACAGAATTGATTAGAAAAGTGTGTGGGGACAAAGCAAAAGTATTTGGGATTACTTCACCACTTATCATGAAATCAGATGGAACTAAATTTGGGAAAAGTGAAGGTGGAAACATTTGGCTTGATCCTACTAAAACAAGCGCATATGAATTCTATCAATTTTGGCTAAATGTTGCGGATGTTGATGTAATAAACTTTATTAAACGCTTATCATTCATGCCTGTTGAAAAGATTGAAGAGTTGGTAAAATCAGTTGAGGTAGAACCTCATTTAAGAGCTGCACAAAAGGCTTTAGCATTTGAGTTAACTGAACTTGTACATGGTAAACAAGGTGTAGAGAGTGCACTAAAAATCACGCAAACACTATTTAATGGAAATATTATGGATTTATCTATTGATGAAATTAAAGAAGGACTAAGTGATGCACCAAAATTTGAACTAAATGAATCTTCTCTTTTAATTGATGTGCTTGTGAATGCAAAGATTACATCAAGTAAAAGGGAAGCAAGAGAATTTATTTCTAAAGGTTCTATTACAATAAATGGGGAAAAGATAACAGATTTGGAGTTTATGGTTGAAAAAAGTGATGCGATCAATGAGCAACTTACAATTATAAAACGTGGTAAAAAGAATTATTTTGTTATTACATTTTAAGGGAATGTCAATTTTTATAGATTGAATAAATTTATCTTTAAAATTTTTATGAATATCATATTAAAAAAATGGTATAATATTTAAAGAGGTGTTTTATGCGTAAAATTCTATTATTAATATTAATATTATTTTGTACAACAGGATGTACAAACGAACATGAAGATCAAACAGATTTATTGATGCAAAAATATATATTGAACTATTTTGATGTTTTAGATAACTCTTCATACGTTTCATATTCAAATTTTTATAATTTGGAAATCGTTATGAATAAATTAGATGATGGATATCGTTATGATATTATTATCGATAATCCAAACATTGCAATGTATGATATTGATGTTTTTGCAGTTGAAAATAATATTGAATTTTCATATGAAAATAAACTAATGCCTTCAATTGGTGTACTAGATAATGAAGAATATAATATGATTCCAAACCAAGTTAATATTGAAGAAGGTTTTATGAAAGGGATTATAATAGGTGGTTTAGTAGATGAACCGACCGTTGATTTGTTAATTAAAGTTAGCTGGAAGGATTATGCTAAACTGAAACAATATAACGAGTACTTTGAAGTTTCTGCATTCCACTCTGATTATCAACCTATACATGAGGCAACTGATGAAACAACAGAAGAGTCAGAAGATACACAAGATGAGGGTGAATAACAATGGCCTCTCGTAGAAAACAATCATTAATTGCTGGTGGACTAACAAGTTCTGCCGGCATTTTTATAACTAAAGCGCTTGGAATAATTTATGTTTCACCACTTGTTGCTATGGCGACTGAGGCGAATATGGGTTTTTATTCTTCTGCATATGGAATATATGATTTTCTTTTGAATATCTCTCTTGCAGGACTTCCTTTTGCGATAGCAACTATTGTTACGAAGTATGCAATAAAAGAAGATTATAAGTCAGTGTTATTAATAAGAAAGTTATCTCTTTCGATTTTAATGACGTTTGGATTTATTGCTGCTATTTTTGTCTTTATGTTTGCGACACCACTTGCATCATTTATTAGTTCAAGTGATATCAGTACAGATGATTTGATAAAAACACGTAATGTGATTATGATAATATCTTTAGCGCTATTTACGGTTCCTTTGTTAAGCTCCTATCGAGGTTTTTTTCAAGGGTTAAAAGATTTTAAATCCTATGCTTTTTCACAAGTGCTAGAGCAGTTTTCAAGAATTGCTTTCTTGCTAGGAATGGGGTTTTTAGCTGTATATGTACTTGATCAAAACGGTATATGGGCAATTTATTTTGCAGTAGGATCTACCTCCATTAGTTCAATTACTGCAATATTGTATTTTGTCTTTTTTAAAAAAGATACACTTTCTGAGATTAAGCAATTAGCAAGTGTACAAGTAGT
>CAYJAB010000002.1:130131-174107 GCA_964368305.1 uncultured Erysipelotrichaceae bacterium
CGAAACAAAAGATAAAGGGGAGTTGTTTAAAGAGTTGTTTAGTTTTGCAATCCCATACCTTGCTGTTACAATACTTGGAAATAGTATGAATATCTTCAATTTGTTCTTTTTTTACAGAGGGATGGATCTAAGAGGTGTAGATTATGAAACTTCTCAAATATTGTACGGTATGATTATGACACAAACAAATAAGTTAACTTCTATTCCACAAGTGCTTGCGCCTGGTTTTGCGATTGCAATTGTTCCTTTTGTAACAACTGCTTATGAGAATAAAGATATAAAAGCAATCAAAAAACATATTTTAGATGCAATCGATACTGTTTTATATTTAGGTTTACCAATTTGTTTTTGTTTATTTGCGTTAAGTACAGAAATTTATTATGTATTCTATGGTAGTAGTTCAAATTATATTTTAGGCGGGGAAGTTTTAGCTTGGGCAAGTCTTCTTGCAATTGCTGGAACAATTAGTCCAGTTGTAAATGGATTAATGATGGCTGTGCGTTTAAGAAAGGCAAATTTTTATATTTTATTAATTGGATTTGTATTTAAAGGAATATCGATTATTCCGTTAATTTATTATACGGGTTACTCTGGTGCAATCACATCTAGTGCAATTACAACTTTCATTATTATTATGTTAGATGTGATAGTTATAAAAAGAAAATATCATGTTAGTTTTAAGTATACAATTAGAAAGATGTTGCTAATGCTTATTTCTTTGCTTGCGATGTATGGAAGTTTTGAACTATTAAAACTTATTGGGTTAAATGCAATTCAAGAAAGTTGGTTATTGTCTATATTTAACCTTGGTGTTTTTGGACTTATAGGAATAATTGTTTATATAGGAGTTTCTTGTATATTACAATTACCTCAATCTATATTTAAGAAAGATTTCTCTTCTATTTTTAGAAGATTAAAAAGAAGATAATATGAGATTAGATAAATTTTTAGTCCATACAGGATGTGGAAGTAGAAAACAAGTAAAGGAATTCATTAAAAAGAAAAGAGTTATTGTAAATGATGTTCTTATAACAAAAGATGATTATAAGATTGATGAAAGTAAAGATGTTGTTTTATTAGATAAAATAAGAATTTACTATCAGCAGTTTGTTTATATTATGATGAATAAACCAAAAGGGGTTATATCAAGTACAGATGATCACTCACATAAAACAGTGATTGATTTATTGAAAGAATATCATCATGGTGTTTTTCCTGTAGGTAGACTTGATATTGATACAGAAGGATTGCTTTTGATTACAAATGATGGGGAGTTGTCTCATAATTTGTTATCTCCAAAAAAACATGTGGATAAAACATATTTAGTTAAGTTAAATCATGCTTTTGATAAAAACTATATTCCATTAATTGAAAAAGGCATCAAAATTAATGATGATGAAGTTTGTAAACCAGCAGTGATTGAAATAATGTGTGATAAAGAAATATTATTGACAATTACTGAAGGGAAGTTTCATCAAGTAAAAAGAATGATGCATGCTTGTGATAATGAAGTGGTTTATTTGAAAAGATTGAAAATGGGAATGTTATGTTTAGATGAGAAACTTGAGATAGGAGAGTATCGTCATTTAACAGAAGATGAATTAAAAATATTAAAATCGGAATAAAAAAAGGAAATCATATGATTTCCTTTTAGTTTGTCTTATCTGTTATAGAACTCAACTACTAATGCTTCATTGATTTCAGGATTTAATTCGCTTCTTTCAGGAAGTCTAATATAAGTTCCTTTTTTAGCGTCTTTATCAAATTCAACGAATGCAACAGTGTTTAATTTTTCTTCTAAAGATTGGTTAATGCAAGATAAGTTTCTTGAATTTTCTCTTACAGAGATCACTTGTCCTGGTTTTACAGAGTATGATGGGATATCTACTTTTTTACCATCAACTAAGATATGACCATGGTTTACAAGCTGACGAGCTCCACGACGAGTCTTAGCTAATCCCATACGGTAAGCAATATTGTCAAGTCTTGATTCTAATAAGAATAAGAAGTTGTGTCCTGTAACACCTTTGATTCTACTTGCTTTATCGTATGTGTTTTTGAATTGTCTTTCATTAACTTCATACATAAATCTAATTCTTTGTTTTTCACGTAATTGTAATCCGTAGTTAGATAACTTTGTACGTCTTGTAGGTCCGTGTTGACCTGGTGCGTATTGGCGTTTTTTAAGTTCTACACCTGTTTCTAATGTTGAGAAACTTAAGCGACGTGATACTTTCCAAACTGGTCCATTAATTCTTGCCATTGTAATACCTCCTATTTGTGTTTTATGGCTATAAAACAACAACAGGTACAAATTATCAATATGGTGTGTTAACTCTACGATTTCACCCATTGCAGCAGGGGTACTTTACTTCATAATTTCTTATGGAATCAACGCATTGTCATATGACTTTGTAAGCTGCTATCATTTGCGCTTAATAACTATATCAAAACATAACTATAAAGTCAAATAAAACAAAGTAGAAGGCTTATATTTTAATAAAAATATTATTTTACCACTCAAAAAAAATACATATTTATGGTACAATATCTACAATAAGGGGATGTAAATAAATATGGATGAATTTATTAAAATATTGACAAATGAAGTGACTTTGATAGGATTGACTGCTTTACTTATATTATTGGTGGTGTTGCTTGTTTTAAGACAGTCAAAAATAAAAAAATTACATAGGGCGATGAAAGAACTTGAAAATCAGTATAATTCTGTTAAAAGTGTTCCATTAACATTTAAGTTAAACAAATCAATCGCTTTAGCAAAAGTAAATCAAGATTTACAAGAAACTGTTGAGTTATTTAAAGGGTCATATGATAAAACATGTGATACTTTAAAAGTGATTGCTACAAATCTTGCTGATTTTGAAGATATGATCTCTACAGGTGATATTTCAAATGCAGAGAAAATATATAATGATATTAAAGGTGCATTACAAGAAATTGAAACACAAGTACATAAGCAAAATCTTGATTTTGATGTTATTTTAGAAGAAGAAACAAGAAAACGTTCGGAAATAAATGAATGTAAAGAACGTTATCGCGAGATAAAAAATATTATTCAAACAAAACAGTCTTTATATGCACATAGTTATGAACAATTACAATTAAAGTTATCTGACTTAGAAAAACAATTCACTTCATTTGAAGAATGGATGGTTGCATCTGAATTTGATAGTGCGAAAACATGTTTATCTCAAATTAATACAGAACTTGAAAATTTAGAGACAGTGATTGTATCATTACAAGATTTAATTGAAGTTGCGAAAGGACATGTTCCTCATCAAATTGATGAAGTTTCTCAAACGTTCTCTTTAGCTAAAAATAAAGGTGTATATTTAAATCATTTAGAAGTTACAAAAAATTTAGAACTTATTTCAGATTCATTAAAAGATGATCTTGCAAGTATTCGTGAATGTAATGTATCGAATGTTTCTTCTAATTTAGAAGAGTTAAAGAAACGTTTAGAACAGTTAATGATGCAAATTGAAAAAGAAGATCAATCTTATGAAGGGTTTGTTTTAGAATACCCTAAGAGTGTTGAATATCTTGCAGATATAAAAGATGTTGTTGAGTATTGCTTTAATCTTATCGAGAAGATGGGGGAAAGATTTGAATTTGAAGTTACACATGACAAGCTAAAAGAAATCAATACTTCTGTTATTAAACAAGAAAAAACACTTAAAGAGTTAGAAGAATTGGTGAATAATGCTACAACGCCTTATTCTCAGTTGTTAATTAGTTTAAAAGAACTTACACAAGAATTAACATTAACATCAAATGATTTAAAAGATGTTAAAGCAATTGTAGATTCTACTAAAAATGATGAACAACGTGCGATTAATCAAATTGTTAAGTTGAAATTAATTTTACATAAAACACAAGTTAGTACAAGAAAACATCCTACAGTAAAAATCTCTGAAAGGTACAATGAGGACTTAGTAGAGTCTATGAGACTAATTGAAACAATTGAAAATGTATTAACACAAGTGCCTGTAAATATCCCACTTTTAAATAATTCTGTTAATGATGCAATAGATTATATTTATAAATTATATAATAATGTGAATAATATTATTGAAACTTCACTTATGTTTGAAAAAGCAATGGTGATTGGAAATATGTATCGCTCTACTTATAATGATGTGGATGCGGAACTTACACATGCTGAACTAAGTTATCGTAGTGGTGAGTATACAGTTGCACTTAAAAAAGTAATTGGAGTCATTGAAAAGTTTTATCCTACAGATTATGACACAATGTTAAAAGGAAAAGTAGCTAATGACTAATAAAGAATTGTATTTAGATTATGTATCAAGTACCCCGGTTGATCCAACAGTACTTGATACTTATCTTGATTTAGTAAAGAAGTATTATGCAAATAGCGATTCCATCCATGATTTAGGAATGGAGGTAAATCGTTTTTTGACTCAAGCAAGAATGAATATTGCAAAAATGTTAAATGTAAGAATGGGAGAAATCATTTTTACGAGTGGAGCATCAGAATCAAATAATTTAGCAATTAAGGGTATTGCATTTAAATATCAACATATTGGTAAGCATATCATTACAACAAAAATAGAACATTCTAGTGTTTTAAATTCCATTAAACAACTAGAAAACGAATTTGGGTTTGAAGTTACATACTTAGATGTAAATGAAAAAGGTGTCATTCTTTTATCTGATTTAAAGTCAGCTTTAAAAGAGGACACAATTTTAGTGTCTATAATGGCGATTAATAATGAAATTGGATCTAGGATGCCAATTGATGAAATCAAAAAAATTGTAAAGAAAAATAAGAATGCATTTTTACATGTGGATTGTGTACAGGCATTAGGGAAGTATCCGCTCGATTTGACAGATATTGATCTTGCAAGTTTTTCTGCACATAAAATTCATGGATTAAAAGGAAGTGGTATTTTAGTTAAAAAGCAACATGTATCATTATTACCTATGATTGTAGCAGGGCAACAAGAACAAGGGTTACGAGGTGGAACAAGTAATGCATTAGTTAATATTGTGTTTTCAAAAACGCTTCGTATTGCCTTAGAAAAACAAGAGGAGCATTTTAATAAAGTAAAAACAATCCAAGATTATTTAAAAACTAGATTAAAGGAAATTGATGATGTTTCAATTAATTCGTCTGATGAAGCATCTGTTTATATTGTAAATATATCTGTAAATCACATTACAAGTGAAGTGTTGATGAACGCATTAAATCAAAGTAAAATATATGTGTCTGCAGCTAGTACTTGTGCAAGTAAAGAAAATGCAGTATCTTATGTATTAAGTGCAATTAATTTACCGTTGTATTTGAAAATTAGTGCGATTAGAATTGGACTTTCATATGAAGTGGATAAAGAAGATATTGATTACTTTATTAATGAACTAAAGGAGATTGTAAAAAAATATGGAAAATAGATTATATGAATTTATACTTGTAAGATATGGAGAGTTATCTACAAAGGGAAAAAATAGAAAAGATTTTATAAAGAAATTATTAGACAATACAAAAAATAGATTGATGGATTTTTCAGAATTAGAATATGAAAAAACATATGATCGTATGTATATTCGTTTAAATGGTGCAGATGCACAAGCGGTGTGCGAAGCACTAAAAGATGTGTTTGGTATTAGTTCTTTTTCATTAGCAATGAAAATTAATAGTGATATAGAAGAAATTAAAAAAGCAACACTTGAAGTTGCAAAAGAGGCGGAGTGTGCAACATTTAAAATGATGGCACGTCGTCATGATAAATTATTTCCAATGATGTCAGATGATATAAATAGAATTTGTGCAACACAAATTCTTCAACAGACGCAATTGAAAGTGGATGTTAAAAAACCAGAACTTAGAATTATTGTGGAAGTACGTCAAGATTGTACGTATATTATGTCGCAGTCAATTAAGGGAGCAGGTGGATACCCTGTTGGTATTGGTGGCAAGGGAATGTTAATGCTATCAGGTGGAATCGATTCACCAGTTGCAGGATATATGACACAAAAAAGAGGGGTAATGGTAGAATGTATCCATTATGCATCTCCACCATATACTTCATCTAGTGCGCAACAAAAAATGTTAGATCTCGCAAAAGTGTTAAGTAAATATCAAGGAAGAGTTAGAGTACATGTTGTACCATTTACAAAACTTCAATTAGCAATTTATGAGCATTGTGATGAGAGTTATACAATTACAATTATGCGCAGAATGATGTATAGAATTGCACAAAAAGTTGCTGAAAAAAATAAGGCATTGGCAATCGTAAATGGAGAAAGTGTTGGTCAGGTAGCCTCTCAAACGCTTGAGAGTATGATGGTAATCAATGATGTTACTAATTATCCAGTACTAAGACCTGTAGTTGGTTTAGATAAATTGGAAATTATTGATATCGCAAATAAAATTGGCTCTTATGAAATAAGCATTCAACCTTTTGAAGATTGTTGTACAATTTTTACTCCAAAAAATCCAGTAACGAAACCGACATTAAAACGTGCTGAAAAAATGGAAAGAAAATTTGATTGGGATACATTGATTGAGGAGTGTATCGAAAATATTGATGTAAAAATTGTTTATCCTACAGAAAAAGATGAAAATATATTTTAATTAAGTAAGGAGATATAGAAATGAAAAATTTATTAGTATTTCAAAGTGATTTTGGCTTAGTTGACGGTGCGGTTGCGGCAATGTATGGTGTTGCATATGAAGTAGATAAAAGTTTAGTTATAAATAACTTAACACATGAAATTCCACCTTATCATATTTGGGAGGCAAGTTATCGTTTAATTCAATCTGTGCAATATTGGCCAGAAGGAACGGTTTTTGTTTCAGTGGTAGATCCAGGAGTAGGTTCAAAAAGAAAAAGTGTTGTTGTAAAAACGAAAAAAGGACAATATATTGTTACACCAGACAATGGAACATTAACTCATATTAAACAACTTGTAGGAATTGAGTCTGTACGTGAGATTGAGGAATCTTTGCATAGAAGAAAAAACACTGAGTTTTCATATACTTTCCATGGTCGTGACGTTTACGCATATACAGGTGCTAAATTAGCAGCTGGTGTTATTTCATTTGAAGATGTAGGGCAAGTGTTATCTGTAGATGATGTGGTTGAACTTGAATTTACACCTGCAATAATAAATGAGGATGTTATTGTTGGTTCAATTGATATTTTAGATGTTCGTTTTGGAAGTTTATGGACAAATATTCCACGTGAAATGTTTGCATCGTTTGATGTATTATTTGGTGATATGGTAGAACTTACTATTTTAAATGGAAACAAGCGTGTTTATTCTAATAGGGTAATTTATGGAGAAACATTCGCAAAAGTTCATATTGGAGAAGTTGTTATGTATGTAAATAGTATGTATCATATTGCAATTGCAATCAATCAAGGAAATTTTGCTAGAGCGTACAATGTTGGTACAGGAAATGAATGGAAAGTAGAAATTCGTAAATATAAAGGATAAGGGTGAAATATATGTTTGATAATTTATCAAATCGTTTGTCCGCTGCAATTAAAAATTTCAGTGGAAAAGGAAAACTAACTGACAAAAATATGGAGTCTATGCTTCAAGAAGTGAGAACTGCACTTTTAGAAGCGGATGTTAATTATAAAATTGTCAAAGATTTTTTAGAAAAAGTAAAAGAAAAATCATTAGGTGAAGATGTTATTACATCTGTTTCACCATCAGATATGGTTGTTAAAATTGTTCATGACCAATTAGTAGAGCTACTTGGAGAAGATACAGGTATTCAATTTAAGCTAAATGGTATTACATCAATTATGTTTGTTGGACTTCAAGGAACAGGGAAAACAACAAGTGTTGGTAAAGTTGCTAATGTACTAAAAAGAAAACAAAATAGAAACCCATTAATAATTGCTGCGGATATTATTCGTCCTGCAGCTATTAAACAACTTCAAATTCTTGGTGATTCAATTGGGGTGGAAGTATTTACTTTAGGTGAAAATACACCTGCAATTGAAGCGGTTAAACAAGGTATGCAGTATGCAAAAGATAAAGGGTATGACACTGTTTTAATTGATACTGCAGGTAGACTTCATATTGATGAAGAATTGATGGGTGAACTTAGTGTAATAAAACAAGAAGTTAAACCAGATGAAATTTTATTAACTGTAGATGCAATGACCGGACAAGATATAATCACTGTTTCAAAATCATTCCATGATTTACTTGCGGTGACAGGTCTTGTAATCACAAAATTAGATGGAGATTCTCGTGGGGGAAGTGTTTTATCTGTACGTGCAATTACACAAGTTCCTATTAAGTTTGTAGGTGTTGGTGAGAAAGTAGATGATTTAGATGTTTTCTATCCATCACGCCTTGCAGATCGTATTTTAGGGATGGGTGATATTCTATCTTTAGTTGAAAAAGCACAAGACAAAATGGATATGGATGCTGCTGAAAAAAGTGCTAAACGTATGATGGAAGGCGTATTTACTTTAGATGATATGCTTGCACAGTTTGAACAAGTATCTAAAATGGGATCTATGAAGGGACTTTTGAAAATGATTCCGGGAATAAATCAATACGCTGATGAACTTAATGATGATGATGTAGCTAAAGAAATGAAAAAGAATAAAGCGATTATTCAAAGTATGACAAAAGAGGAAAGAGAAGACCCAAGTCTTCTTAGAGCTTCAAGAAAAAATCGTATTGCTTCGGGAAGTGGATGTACAGTTAAAGATGTTACAAAACTAGTTACACAATATGAAAAGATGAAAACACAAATGAAAATGATGGGACGACTCACTAAGGGAGTTGGATTTTCAGATTTATTTAAATAATTGAAATACTGTTAAGTAAAAACACTTGACAGTATTTTTTATTATGATATACTTACTAAGTAAATTAATGGAGGAATATAAAAATGGCTGTAAAAATTCGTTTAAAAAGAATGGGTTCTAAACAAAGACCTTTCTACCGTATAGTAGTTGCTGACTCTCGTAGTCCAAGAGATGGACGTTTTATTGAATCTGTAGGATACTACAATCCAACTGTAAATCCAGCAGATATTAAAGTTGACAGTGAAGCAACATTAAAATGGTTAAACAATGGTGCTCAACCATCTGATACTGTACGTAACATTTTATCAACTGCTGGTGTTATGAAACAATTTCATGATGCTAAAAAAGCAAAATAGTTATGAATGAAATCGAAAAAGTACTATATGATTTAGTTGTTCCAATGGTGGACGATGCTAATTCAGTTAGTGTTAAAACGATGACATCGTTAGATGAAAAAGAAGTATTACTTTATGTATATGCTAAGTCTGAGGATGTTGCTAGATTAATTGGCCGTAAAGGTACAATGGCTAGTTCTATTAGACAAATGATGTCAATTGCATCTCGTCTTGAAGATAAAAAAGTTACGATAAAGTTCGAATCTTATTAGAGTGCTCTTGCACTCTTTTTTTGGAGGAAATATGCAAAAAATAAATATAGGTGAAATTGTAAATACTTTTGGATTAAAAGGTGAAGTTAAAGTTAGAAGTTTATCTGAATTTGCCGAAGAAAGATTTAAAAAAGGAAAACTAATTGAAATTTTATATGAAGATACGTATGTTTCTTTGAAGATTAGTTCAATGCGTTTTCATCAAAATACAATTTTATTAAGTTTTGATGGGTACAAAGATATCAATAAAGTTGAAAAATATAAGGGTTGTCTAATTGTGATGGATAAAGAAAAAATTCCACCTTTAAAAGATGGATTTTATCATTTTCAATTAAATGATTTAGAAGTGTACTATAATGATTTTTTAATTGGTAAAGTTGTAAAAGTTGATAAAAGTGGTGGACAATCGCTTTTAAGAATAAAGACAGATGAGAAAGAAATCATGATTCCATTTGTAGATGCATTTATAAAGAAAGTTGATCTTGAAAATAAACGAATTGATATTGATGTAATAGAGGGATTATTATGAAAGTGAGTATACTTACTTTATTCCCAGAAATGTTTAATGGGTTTATTGAGACATCGATTATTAAAAAAGCACAAGATAAAGAAATAGTGAGTTTTGAAATTATTAATTTTAGAGATTTTACAAATGATAAACATAATAAGGTTGATGATTATCCATATGGTGGTGGACAAGGTATGGTTCTAATGTGCCAGCCAATTGTGGATGCATTAAAATCGATTAAAACAGAAAACAGTAAAGTAATACTAATGGCTCCAATTGGAGAGTGTTTTTCGCAGAAAAAAGCACATACATTAAAAAATACTGATCATTTAATATTTATATGCGGGCATTATGAAGGATTTGATGAAAGAATTTTATCTTATGTTGATGATATCATATCAATTGGTGATTATGTTTTAACAGGTGGGGAATTGGCAAGTATGGTAATATGTGATGCTGTTATACGGTTGATTCCAGGTGTAATATTAGAATCGTCGCATCAAGATGAATCATTTGAAAACGGCTTGTTAGAATACCCACAATATACACGCCCAGTTGATTTTGAGGGGCAAATTGTACCTGATGTTTTATTGTCTGGTCACCATGAAAACATTCGTAAATACAGATTAAAACAATCGCTGAATAGAACATACTTAAAAAGACCGGATCTTTTAAAAAAATATTGTTTTTCTAAAGAAGAAATGACCATGTTAAATGAAATAAAAAAAGAAAATTAACTTGTATATAAGACCAGAATATGTTATTATGTTCTAGTCTTATGACATCGTAGTTCCGCTGATATTGAATTATGAGCTATTGATATAAAATGAAGGAGAACGCAAAATGAATTTAAATTTAGTACAAGACATTACAAAATCACAATTACGTAATGATGTTCCTGAGTTTCGTTCTGGATGTACAGTACGCGTAGACGTACGTATTAAAGAGGGTGAAAAAACTCGTATTCAGGCATTTGAAGGTGTGGTAATTTCGAGAGTAGGAAGAGGAATCGCAGAGAACTTTACAGTTCGTAAGATGTCTTCTGGTATTGGAGTTGAGAGAACATTCCCAATTCATTCACCAATTATTGAAAAAATTGTCGTATTACGTCGTGGTAAAGTTAGAAGAGCAAAACTATTCTATTTACGTGGTCGTAGCGGAAAAGCTGCAAGAATTAAAGAAATTCGCTAAGAATAAGACCGGTATATCCGGTCTTTCTTATATATGGAGGGGAATATGGGACAAAGTGAATCAGGTGGAAAAATATTTAAAAAAATATGGTTTGAATTACTAGAAATTATTAAAATTGTAATTTATAGTTTTATTTTTGTTTCAATTCTTTCAAACTTCTTTATAAAGCCTGTTGTTATTGATGGGTCAAGTATGTATCCTACATTAAATGATAATGAAGTAGGATTTTCTAATATCATCGGATTACAATTAAATGGGGTTGAGCGATTTGATATTGTTATTGTATATCACGAACAATCAGAAGATTATTTTGTAAAAAGGGTTATTGGATTACCAAATGAAGAAATAGAATATAAAAATGATATTTTATATATAGATGGGATAGCAACAGATGAACCATTTTTAAATGAAGCATATATGAATAATTATGCAAGTACATACCCATTTACAATGGATGTTGAAAAAATAAAACTTGGAAGTGATCAATATTATTTACTGGGCGATAACCGACCATATTCTAGTGATTCTAGATATTTTGGTCCTTTTAATAGTGATTCTATTGTTGCAAAAGACATTGTAGTTGTCTATCCGTTTAAAAGTTTTGGTATAAAATAATGTAAAAAGGAAACTGATTTAAGTTTCCTTTTTTTTACGTTGACCTATACTGAATATAAGTATAAATAGGTTAATATTATTTTGAAATTCAAACCTATTTGAAGTATAATAAACATAAATAAATAAGAGATTATTTAGATGTAGTAATAGTATTTGTATAACTACATCATTAAGGATAGATCCTATTGTCTATTCTATTTATATATCATAATTTAGGAGGGAAGATTATGAGATCAATAAAGAGCAAAATAGTAGTTTTAATGTTTACGGTATTGATGTGTATTCAAATAAACCAAGTGCAAACACTTGCTGCGTCAGTTACACATACTGTTTCTACTGTAGCAGAATTTAACACTGCAGTTGCAACTATTAATACGGATGGTGGAGATCACATCATTAGTTTGGCGGATGATATCAAATTTCAATGGAGTACGGAAAAGTCTCCGGAAATTACAAACGGGAATACTACAATTATTGGTAATGGTAAAAAAATCATTTTTGTAGGAAATAGGAATGGCCTTAATTTAACGAATGGCGCTACGCTGACACTAGGAGATAGTACGGATAGTTTAAACACACTAGATATTTTATTTGAATATGATTCATTAAATAGTCCTTCTCAATCTGCGTTGATTACTGTTTATGGAAAATCAACACTTAATATGTATGATGGTGTAACTATTAAGGATAATATTACGAATGGTTTTACTTTTGGAGGTGGAGTTGTAGTCGATGATTCAACATTTAATATGTATGGTGGATTAATTACAAATAATGAAATTATTGTTGAAGGTGTTTATTCTGGTGCAGGAATTGCATTAAATAATGGTGCAGTTGCGCATATTATGAATAATTCTAAAATTACTAACAACACGAGTGAAAATAATGGTGGTGCTATTTCACTGATGGGGGGAAGTACAGTTAATATTTCAGATAATGTTGAAATTAGTGGCAATAAAGCGGAAGCAAGCGCAGAAGTTTCTACAGGTGCTAAGTGGGGTGGAGGTGCAATTTTTGCATTAAGTTCTACAGTTAATATCTCAGATAGTGTTTTATTTGATAATAATAGTACCAATTATTTAGGTGGTGCAATTATGGGGCACACTTCATCTATTAATTTAAAAAATAATACAAAAATTCAAAATAATAAAGCCTCTGTATATGGCGGTGGTATGACTATTACTAGAACTGACTTAACAGTAGATGATACTGTAAGTATAAAAGATAATACTGCAACAACTGCTGGTAATAACCTTTTTGTAAATACATATGATAACTTGTTTACGCTAAATACTACAGAGAATTTAAGAGAAGATAGAGAACAATTGATTGATATACGATACGGTAGTTCAAAAGGTCAACTTGATTTTGCGATTACTGGGGTAGGAAGTAGTTCAGTTACAAAAAACACTCATATAAATAAGTATTTTAGTTATGAAATTACATCTTTACTTTTTGATATAGAGACAGTTGCAGATCATTTAATATTAGTTGATATTCCTAAAATCACACCAATTATTGTTTCTCCTTCAGAGGATTTGGTAGATACATTATTGTTTGATATGGTAAATGATGAACGAATTAGAATGGAAGATGGAGCTGGAAATATAGTTGCTGGGACGTTTACTTTTTATGATATAAATACTGGTGAAGAGATTACAAATCCAAAGTTGATTATAGATGATTTTGGTAATAGGTTAAACGTTTTCGGATATAAATTTGTTCCTGATGATACGGTTAATTACGAAATAGTAGATACGCTACTCATTAGAATTAATGCGGTTTATCCAAAATTAGATACACCAGAAATTCAAATTGATTTTATTAATGAAACATTAATTAATTATGATGCATCACTTAATTACAGTATAAATTCAAATACCTCTGCATCAGCAGGAAGTATTAATTGGACGTTAGATGACAGTGCATTTGGTACAAACATGACTTTTAAATCATCTCTTGCATTGCATCAAGATAGCGATGTTCAAACATTATTAATTCCAAAACGACCAAGCGCTCCATCTGTTGTTGTGAATGCAAATGGAATAATTACAAACGTTGGAGAGACAATAGAGTATAGTATAAATGGAGGCACTAGCTGGATTACGGTTAGTGGAAATCAAATTTCAGGATTAGCTGAGGGACAAAATGTCTTAATTCGTACTAAGGCAACAAATTCAAACTTCAAAGGTGAAATTACATCTATTACAATTTCATCAACGACGACACCTCCTACAAATCCACCTGAACATGAAAATCCAGACACATCTGTTTTAGATACGGATATAATGGTTAGTGAAACAGGTATATTAATTGTAGTTGTCGCTTGTGGAGTTACTTTTGAAATAGCTAATAAAAGAAATAAAATAAAAAAATATAAATAGTTTAGATTAAAAGAAGAAGCTTGTTTCTTCTTTTTTTAATGCATAGTTGTTGTATTTATAAATATGAGATTGTTACAGTATTTATATTATTGTATAATATATAAGTTCAATAAAAAAGAGAGTATCAGAAAGTAAAAAGTTAGTGTATTACAAGGGGAGTAAATAGAAATGATAACATTAAATTTAAATGCAAAACTGCAACCAAAGCATAGATTTGATATTGAAGATTACTTAGGAGAATATCTAGAAGAAAATAAGTTAGGATCTGTTGATGGAGGTGGAACTTCAATGGCGGATAATGGAGAAATTGAAAGTTGTGATATTGTTATTAACTGTACAGAGGAAACAATTCATAAAGTTATAGAGTTTTTAAAAGGTGTTCCACTTCCAAGAGGGAGTAAAATAAAATTTGATTCAGAAGAGAATACTACTGAAATTTCAATTGGAAAATTAGAGGGGCTTGGGTTTTATTTTAGTAATAAACTGGAAAAAGAAGTCTATGAATCAAATGATATAAATGATGTGATAGAAAAATTAGATGAGCTTCTATATGATCAGTCTTATATTTTTAGCTATTGCGAAACAAATGAATTTACTGCTGTTTATTATTATGGAGTGTCATTTGTAAAAATGGCAGAATCGATTGTTGATTATGTATCATCCCATCCACTTTGCGAAAATGGAGAGATAGTAGAACTTACAAAAAGAGAAGTTGAAAAAACGGATAATACGGATAAGAATGAACTGTATATACAAATAGAGAATCTTTATGATACAGAGAGTGAAGAGGATGCAATTACGCTTTATGAAACTGCAGATGAGAGTCTTAAAACACCTGATGTAAAGTCATTTATTGCTGTAGGATATAACAACAATGGTCAATATGACAAAGCAGTAGAATTACTTATTTCTCTTGAAAATCAAACAAGTAATGAATTGAAACGCTTATATCGTCTTGCATATGCATATTGGAGTTTAGATGAAAAACAACACTGTGCAAAAACGTGTGAAAAGGTTTTTGAACTTTCGAAAATAAGTCCTGAATTAGATATCAACAATTATGTTGAGGATTGTGAGATGTTTTATAACAATGCAATAGGGGCATCTTCATATGAGTCAAATGAAAATTTTAAAAACTCTTCTTTAGAAATGTATGAAGAAGATGAACTTGAAGTTGTAGAATCACATATTGAAAAAGAGTTCGGTAAGTTTGCAAATGTATATCATGAACTTATTTCTCCTGATATACATGTGGATATTTGTATAATAAATCCAACAGAAGAAAGAAATTATTACACTTTAGTTACAATGGGAATGGGTGCACATAAAATGAATGTACCGGATGATTATGCACATCGTTCAAGAGCTGAGTTGTGCATTTACTTACCATCTAATTGGAAAATGGATAATAATGATGAAAAATGGTATTGGCCAATGCGTTGGTTAAAGATTTTAGCACGACTTCCAATTGAACAGAACACATGGTTAGGACATTTGCATACGATTCCATCTGGTGAAACACTTGCAGATAACACTGGGCTTGAAGGGTTTATCTTACATACACCTGATACAGTTAATGAGAGTGGTGCAACGTGTAGTTTGCCAAATGGGGAAATCGTGAATTTTTATGCAATAATTCCACTTTATGAAGCTGAAATGTCATATAAATTGGATCATGGTGGAGAAGCGTTGATTGATAGGTTAGATGAGAACTTAGAGAATATATATCTTGTGGATATTTATAGAGCTTCTGTTGTTGATGATGAAACGGCGTATGCAGGAACAATTGATTCAGCGCATGCACATATGCAATCTATTTTTGAAAAAGAACTAGATTTAGGGATATTTGCGGCATATAACCATATTGCAATATATCTTCGCTGGATGATTGAAAATGACTTGATGTGCGCTGAATTTTGCGAGAATTATCAAGAAGTAATCGATATCGTTGATGGAACGCAATCAAGTGATGACTTTGATTTAAGAGTGTTTTTACATAAACAATTCAATGGAAGATTAATCATTTACTTATTTAATGAAACAGGCGCGCATTTTACGGCAGAATACTATGGTGAAAATCAATATCCTATGGATGTTGATAAAAATGCTGTTATTTATTTTGGCGGTAAAAAAGATGAACATAAAGATGAGGATTATTTATACGTTCCATATGATGAAGCTTATTATCAGTCTATGAAAAAATATATTGATCAGGCATACGCAGAATATCAAAATAAACACAGAAAATGGAGAAGTTAAAATAATAGTATATTACATTCATTGTTGATTTTATTTTATTCATATAGAATAATGATATACTGTATAGGGTTTTAAATATAAAGTTATATTAAGAATAGGGAGGTAAGTAAAATGAAAAAATTATATCGTTCAAGACAAAATAGTATGGTAGGTGGTGTGTGTGGAGGTATTGCTGAATACTTTGGCATTGATGCTACTATGGTAAGACTTGGTTGGGTGCTTTTTTGTGCATTTGGCGGTAGTGGAGTATTGGCATATTTTATTTGTTGTCTTGTTATTCCAAAAAGTGATTATTAACATATCAGAGAACCATTTAAAAGTAGGTAATTAACCTGCTTTTTTTGTATCTAAATATAATCTCATTAATTTAGTAGTAATATGGTATACTATAATTAATAGTATATATATTTCACATAAAAATCATTTCGTTATAATAGAGGACTTTCATTTTTATTTTATACATGCGTTTTATTACGATATGACCTAATTTATCTAAAAGATGAATTGGTTAATATATTAAACATAGGAGGAAGTAAGATGAATTTTTACGATATTAATGTTTTAAAAGAAAATGGGGAAATAAAAGCCCTGAGTGATTATAAAGGTAAAGTGGTGTTAATTGTAAACTCAGCTACAGAGTGTGGGTTTACACCTCAGTATGAGCAGTTAAGAGAGATTTATAATAAATATTCAAAACAAGGTTTTGAAATATTAGATTTCCCTTGTAATCAATTTGGCGGACAAGCTCCAGGGACAGACAGTGAAATTAAAGAATTTTGTGTCTTGAAATACTCTATTCCGTATACAATATTTTCAAAGATTGATGTAAATGGTGAAAATGAAACAAGCTTATTCAAGTTTTTAAAAATGAAAAAAGGATTCGAAGGATTCAATAATCCTAAACATCCACTAAATGATAAACTGCATGAAATGATGCTGAAAAAAGACCCTAATTATCAACTTAATTCGGATATTAAGTGGAATTTCACAAAATTTTTAGTAGATAGAAATGGGGAAATTGTGAAAAGGTTTGAGCCAGTAGATGATATGAAAGATGTAGACAAAGCAGTTTTAAAGCTTCTTTGATTTTAAAGAGTACAATTATTTAGAATTATATATATCTTTATAATAATAGAAATATATTTTTTTAATGTACTACCATACTATAGTTTTTAAAAAATGAAGTACTAAAAAATGTAGAAAATATAAAAATAAACAGAAGTTGAACAATTAAACATATCATCAATAAAAAATAAACATTTAGTTTAAATTGTTTCGATTTTACATCAATGACTAAATAGCATAAAAGAATCGAAATATCGGTTCTTTTATTTTCGTCACATATTATAAATGTGTCATTCAATACTCAAAAAAATGAAGATACTATAAGGGTATCAAAAAGTATTCATTGAAGATAATATAAATATAAAAAATATATGACTAGTGCAGTTGTTATAAAGCAGAATATTTAGCCGATAGTATTGAGAATTTTAATCTGTAAAATTCTATTTACAAAAATAAAACATTAAAAGGATATTAGATAATACAAAATACTATTTAGATAACATTGAGAGAAATCCAGAGAATAAGATTGTAAATTTAGAAGCGTATTGATATGCAATGTATATAGTTATTTTAAGATGTTATCTTGAAATTGATTAGAGTATAGAAATTATTGACCACATATTACAATTGCAGTTGAAAGGAATAACAATCATAATGATTTTATATATTTTTTATGTTAAAATATATTATATTGTTCTAATAAAATTTACATATAAAAAATAAATTATAACAATTGTTCAATGTTTTATGGGTGAAAAGGGAGATAAAAAATGATAAATAGTAAAACAATAAAAAAACAAATAGGTTATGGGTTGGTTTGCTCTATACTAATGCTTGTGCTGATGTCAATGCTTACGTTAAATGTTCAAGCGGCGTCATATAGTGATTTTTCTATAGGAGATACACCTCTTACTTCAGAAGGTGGTACAGGCAGTCATTATACATATGATAGTACTACAGAAACGCTAACTATAACTGGAAAAATCAATGGTGACGTAAGATACAACGGTAGTGGAACAGGAAATGTAGTGGTGGAGTTTAAAGCTAGTGTTATGAATAGTATCCATGTAAATGGAGATGTTACTGTCAACGGTGTTGTAAGTGGGTTTGTGGACACTACTGGCAGTGTCAATGTCGGATTTTATGGAAAAATATATACTATTTATGCATATGGTGATACTACAATAGACAAAGACGGTAGGATAATAACTTCTAAGTTTAACATTCCACTGTCGGCTATAATGCATAATATTTATGTTTTCGATGGTGATTTAAATGTTGCGAGTAGTGTGACACAAGATGTACTGCAAAGAATACTTTACATGAATTCATCAGATTCTTTAAAGTTTACTGTGCAATCTAGCGGTGAACTTAAAGGAACCATAGAACTTCTAGATAACACCAATGTAGATGTAAAAACAGGAGGTGTTGTGAGTGGAAAATTACAAATAGCTCAACATGATACAACAATTAATATAAACGGAGATGTAAGTGGGGGCATAGAATTTATAGGGTCTGATAATGCGACAGTTAACTATCAAAGTGGCATCCTTACAGGTGATATTAGTAGTTCATCTTATGCAGAAGATAATACTATCGCAATTGGTGTGGATGCAATAGTGACGGGGAGTATTGATGCAAATGGTGATATTACGATAGATGGTACGGTAGGTGGAAGTGCCACAAGCAGTATGGGAAATGTTACGATAAACACTACCGGTATGGTGAATGCAAATAGTGTCGGAATTTCGATATTAGGTAATGCAGTTATGGGGAATGTTTATTATCCTATTACTACTATGAATACAGTAGATAAAATGCAAGCTTCAGCACCTTCAAATGGATATATCCGCATCACTTCAAATGGCAAAAAAAATATTGTAGAGATAAATAATATTGGTACTTACCTTTACGGTGAAGGGAACTATATTTCTGCGGTTGACAGTGGATTACCACTTGAAATATACGCAGTAGGAACAGGAAACTCAATAAATGGTATTTTACATAATCTGCCAATCACCATGACGGCGGTTTTGGGCGGAGACCTTACTAGTAATATAAATACAAGCGATGTTTTTACTCTTCAAAATGGTATGCTTTATGCAACTCCTGATCTCTATGGATTTGCTGGAACACCAGTTGTACATGGTATTAATGCCGACTCTATTATCATCAATGGTGGTGAGTTAAAGGCAAGAGGGGATTACAATAGTTCTTCAATCTATCCACAAAGTGCAGCATTTAGTACAAAACCAATTATAAACCCTCCATCGGGGATGGTTGCACGTATAATGGTATCTTCGGAATATGACTCCGTTTCAATGGAAGAGGTTGCAGAAAGCTCAGATTACCACTTAAACAATATGGTACAAATAAGTTTTAGTGTGCCTACTCCACCTACAACTCAACCTGGAGAAGATGCATCTATATTATCAGGTTTAAAAATAGTTAATACACCATCTAAAACATTATATGAAACAGGACAAGCACTAAATTTAACTGGTATACAAGTAAATGCAGTATATGAAGATGGAAGTATTTATTCTGTAGATCCTAGTGAATTAACAGTATCAGGATTTAATCGTAACCAAACTGGTGTACAAACAATTACTGTAAACTACGCTGGATTAACTTCTACTTTCTCAATTACTGTTGAGGATGCAAATGAAGATACGACAGAAGACACACAAGAAGAAACTACAGATGACACTGTGGAAGATACTACAAATGATACAACAGATAACACAGAGGATGAAGGTGTAACAGAAACACCTACTACGGATGATTCAACAGATACTGAAACACCTACAGAACCTACAACTGAGGAAGTTGTACCTACTGATGAAGAAAGTGGAAATACGAGTCTACTTTTAATGGGTGGTATTGCAGCTATCGTGATTCTTGGAGTTGTATTTTTTGTAGTAAGAAAGAAAAAAGACTAATTCAATATAATTAAAATTTTTAATGGACCACACCTCACTAATTAAAGATAATTAGAAAGGTGTGGTTTTTATATAGCTAAACTGAGTAGAAATGCGAGTTAAGAAAAAAGACAAATATTACCATCATCATTTAGTTAAGAATATAAAATGAGTGAAGAGAATATGAATATAAATTTGATTGTTCAATAAACATAGATATGAAATACTAAAATAAAGAATCAATTTCTGTTAATTTAAACTTTTAATAATCAGAAATTGATGAAAAGATGAAAAAATGTATTCGAGAAATATTGGATAGAATGGGGAAATAAAAGCCCTAAGTGATTATAGAGGTAAAGTGGTATTAATTGTAAACTCAGCTACAGAGTGTGGGTTTACACCTCAGTATGAGCAGTTAAGAGAGATTTATAATAAATATTCAAAACAAGGTTTTGAAATATTAGATTTCCCTTGTAATCAATTTGGCGGACAAGCTCCAGGGACAGACAGTGAAATTAAAGAATTTTGTGTCTTGAAATACTCTATTCCGTATACAATATTTTCAAAGATTGATGTAAATGGTGAAAATGAAACAAGCTTATTCAAGTTTTTAAAAATGAAAAAAGGATTCGAAGGATTCAATAATCCTAAACATCCACTAAATGATAAACTGCATGAAATGATGCTGAAAAAAGACCCTAATTATCAACTTAATTCGGATATTAAGTGGAATTTCACAAAATTTTTAGTAGATAGAAATGGGGAAATTGTGAAAAGGTTTGAGCCAGTAGATGATATGAAAGATGTAGACAAAGCAGTTTTAAAGCTTCTTTGATTTTAAAGAGTACTATTATTTAAAGGTATCTATTTTAACAAATGATTTTTTTAATCATTTGTTTTTTTTATGATTAATGAATCATTTAAAGGTGAAAAGCTGTTTTTCCATTTTAATAATCGTAGATAATATACGATTAAAATAATAAAAATAGAGATAAGAAGAACAAGAAAGTCACTGTTTGATAATGTATTAATGTAGTTTTTGAGTCAAATGAAAATTCAAAGATATAGGATTTGTATAAGACTTATTAATTAAATTACTTGTACATAAACCGAACAAATTATTAAACTCTACTCATTTAAAAGGGTTATTTTGAGTGAAAATAGCTTTGATAAACGAGTGTTTGCTGCGTTTATTTTTTTTCATGAAAAATATTTCATGAAAATTATTTGAAATTTTTTGAAAAAAATGATTGATTTTCACTTTGATTATCAATATAATAATAATTAGGTTTTAAAAAGGGGAATGTTTATGGGAAAATATGTCTTAAAGCGAATTGGCTTAGCGCTAATGTTATTACTTGGTATCACATTTGTTGTGTTTACTAGTATGTATTTTGCTCCAGGAGATCCTGCAGAATTGATTGCAGGGCCAGCAGCAACAATGGACGAGGTAGAAGTTATTAGAAAAAGTTTAGGTTTAGATCAGCCCTTTTTTGTACAGTATGGGAACTACTTATCAAGCTTATTACAATTTGATTTAGGGATGTCATACACTACAAGACAGCCAATTATTGATGAAATAGTTATAAGACTTCCATATACTATAAATTTAGCTGTTGCCGCTATTATTATCGCTGTAGTTGTTGGGATTCCTTTTGGGATAATTACCGCAATTAAAAAAGATACAATTTTGGATAATATTTTAACAACAACATCATTGTTTGCAATTTCAATTCCTAATTTCTGGTTAGGTACAATGTTGATGTTAATATTTTCAATCAATCTTGGGTGGCTTCCTGCAGGTGGGATGACTGAGTTCTTTTGGACACCACTTGGATTTAAACAAGTTATATTACCAGCGCTTGCTTTAAGTACTGCAAGTTTAGCTTCGTTTATGCGAATTGGTAGAAGTGCAATGCTTGATGTTCTTCAATCGGACTACATTAGAACAGCTAAGTCAAAAGGAATTAGTGGAGTTCCGCTAATATTTGTTCATGCTTTAAGAAATGCATTAATTCCTTTACTTACTCAATTTGGTACAAGTTTTGGTGGTTTACTTGGTGGTGCGATTATTACTGAGCAAGTGTTTGTTATTAATGGAGTAGGAACATATTTAATTAATGCAATAAATTCATATAATTATCCAGTAGTACAAAGTACTGTACTTATCATTGCTACAATGTTTATAGTTATTAACCTTGTGGTTGACATTGTTTATTGTTTTGTAGATCCACGTATTAAGTATGAGTAACAGGGGGAATAGAGTATAAATATGAAAAAATCAGGACAACTTAAAGTAGCGATTTCAAAACTACTTAAAAATAAATTAGCTACATTGTGTTTCATTATATTAGCAGTTGAGGTGATTATATTATTAATTGCACCGCAAATTGCACCGTTTGATGTAGAACTTGCAGATGCTTCGATTAGATTAAGACCAGGGTTTTGGGCAACGTGGAGTAGTGATCCTGCCGTTGCTGCTTCTTATGTTGAAGGATATTACTTAGGTACAGACCATTTAGGAAGAGATGTACTTTCAAGATTGTTAATCGGTGGTAGAACATCACTTGCTGTTGGTGTGATTTCTACATCTATGGGATTATTGTTTGGTATCTTATTTGGAATGTTAGCTGGTTATTATCCAAAATTAGATAATGCGATTATGCGTTTTATGGATTTATTATTTACATTTCCAGGTGTTTTATTGGCGATGTTAATTATAGCGATGTTAGGTAGAAGTACATTTAACGCTACTTTGGCAATTAGTATTTGGTCTATCCCAAGTTTTGCAAGGATGATTCGGGGGAAAGTACTACAGATTAAAGAAGAAGATTATGTATTAGCAATTAAATCATTAGGGGCAAGTGATAAACGTGTAATTTTTTGCCACATATTACAAAATACAATGCCGATTATTATTGTTATTGCAACAATGCGTATGGCTTCGTCTATCATTTCAATTTCAACTTTGAGTTATTTGGGCATGGGTGTTCCAGCACCAGCACCTGAATGGGGTGGAATGATTGCAGAGGCTAAAAATTATATGTGGGATTCACAAAGCTTAATTGTCATTCCTGGATTGGCAGTTATGATTACAGTTATTTGCTTTAACATTCTTGGAGATAAATTAAGAGATATTTTAGATCCAAGTCTTAAAGACTAGCTATTTGCTAAATTTTAGCTTTAGTATAAATTTTATTAAAGGGAGGAAATAAATTTATGAAAAACAATTTTAAAAAACTGTTAACTTTAGTACTTTCAATTATGATGGCTCTAAGCTTAACAGCTTGTGGAAGTTCAAATGATGGAACTTCTGATGATTCAACAGTGACAGATCATGGAATGTTTAATGTTGCGCTAACATCACCATTCGCAGGATTTGATCCACTAAGAACGAATGATGTAAACTCATCATATGTTTGTGTTCAAATTTATGAAACACTTTATCAAATTGAAGCAGATGGATCTTTCACACCATTATTAGCTACAGCTGATCCTGTTTTTAGTGAAGATGGACTTACTGCAACAATTCCATTAAGAGAAGGAGTTACTTTCCATGATGGTACACCATTTAATGCTGATGCAGTCATTAACACATTTGATAAGATTAAAGATCCTGAATTTGGTTCTGCACGTGCATCTTTAGCTGCATCTATTGATAGTGTTGAAGCTGTTGATGAACATACAGTACAATTTAATTTAACTTATCCTGATGGGGTATTACATGCAAAACTTGCACATACAAATTCAGCAATCGTATCTCCAACTGCACAAGCGAATCAAGATTTAATGGTTGATCCAGTTGGAACAGGTGCTTATAAATTTGTATCAAGTGTTTCAGGTTCAAATGTAGTACTTACAAGAAATGATGAATACTGGGGAGAAGCTCCAGCAATTAAAGATATAACTATGACTGTTATCGCTGAAGAATCTACTGCAATTGGACGTCTTCAAACTGGAGAAACTGACTTTATGCCAAGCTTAACAGTTGAATCAACAGGAAGAGTTGAATCAATGGCAAACGCTACAGTAGGTCGTGCTGATTCTGCACGTGTTTCATACATGGGGTTAAGACCAACATCTTATGTAAATCCACTAATGGAAAATGCTGACTTTAGAAAAGCGATTATAATGGCACTTGATAAAGAAAGTTATGTAAATTACATTTTAGAAAACAATGGAACAGTTGCGAAAAGTGTGTTAAATCCTAAAGTACTTGGATATACAGAAGCAGCCGAAGCATACGATATTGGGTATGATTTAGAGGCATCTAAAAAATTAATTGAAGACAATGGTTGGGCAGATGAAAAAATCGTATTCTTATTAAACTCTTCTCCAGCATACAAAGCGATGGGAGAATATTTCCACGCTAATTTAACTGCTGCAGGATTCACTAACGTTGTTCTTGAACCAGTAGACAATGCAACATGGTTGACAGAAAGTAAATTAGAAAATCGTTATGATATTACTTTAGCTGGGTGGTCAAATGTTACTCGTGATGGTACTGAATGTTTTGAACCTAACTGGGGAAGTGAAACATCAGCAAGAAATAAAGTAAATTCTGCTGAACTTGATGCAATGATTTTAGAAGGTAAAACGACAACGGATATTAATGATCGTATCGTTTCGCTTGAAGAAGCTAATATTTATTTATTGGAAAATGCATATGTTGCACCAATTGTAAACCAAGAGTCTGTTTTTGCATATAACAGTGATAAATATGCAGATGTTACTCTTGAAACGAGTGGTTTATTCTACGCAAAAAATATTACAATCGCTGAATAATCAGCACTCACAGTCTTGCTGTGAGCAGTGTCTAAAAACATTTTTAGATACTGCTTAAAGCAAGAAGGAATAAGGAGAATCGGGATGGAAAAGCAAAAAGTATTAGATGTTAAGAATTTAGTTACAACTTTTCGAATAGATAAAAAAGACTACAGTGTTTTAAGAGATATTTCCTTTGATATCCATGAAAATGAAACAGTTTGTATGGTAGGAGAAAGTGGATGTGGTAAAAGTGTTACTACATTATCTATTATGGGATTACTGCCACCTAATGGGAAAATCCAAAAGGGAAGTATCATTTTAAATAACAATGAACTTATTAATATGAAATTGAAAGATTTAAACAAAGTTCGTGGTGCTGATATGGGTATGATTTTTCAAGAACCAATGACAAGTTTAAATCCACTTTTAACTATTGGTCATCAATTAACAGAAGGACTAATAAAAAAACAAAATCTAACTAAAAAAGAAGCTTATAAAGTTGCAGTTGAATACTTAGAAAAAGTTGGAATTGCAAGTGCAGGTGAACGAATGGAGCAGTATCCTTTCCAATTATCAGGCGGGCTAAGACAACGTGTTATGATTGCGATGGTTATGGCAATGAAACCAAAATTATTGATTGCAGATGAACCTACAACAGCACTAGATGTTACAATTCAAAAACAAGTTTTGATACTTTTGAATAAGCTAAAAAAAGACATGAACACTGGGGTTTTATTTATAACGCATGATTTAGGTGTTGTTGCTGAAATTGCGGATCGTGTTATTGTGTTATATTCTGGTACAAAAGTAGAAGAAGGAACGGTTAAGCAAATATTTAACAATGCACTGCATCCGTATACTTTAGGACTATTGGCTGCTGTTCCTGATGTTGATAAAGATAATTTTGAAATTAAAGCTATTCCAGGTGTGTTTCCTAGTATCACAGAAAATATAGTGGGGTGTAGATTTCATCCAAGGTGTTCTTATGCAACTGAACGTTGTAGAAAGGAAGTACCTGCTTCAAAAGAATATGAAGAGGGACATTTTGTAGCGTGTCATAAAATTGAGGAGGATAGAAAGTAAATGGAGAAAAAACCAATATTAAAGTTGAATAGACTAAAAAAATACTTTCGAATTCGCTCAAATGTAAATTTAAAAGCATTAGAGGATATCAGTGTTACATTGTACGAAGGTGAAAAATTTGGAGTTGTAGGAGAGAGTGGGTGTGGAAAATCTACGTTAGGTCGCGTTATTTTACAACTTTATCCTCAAACAAGCGGATCATGTGTATATTTTGGTAAACCGATTGCAGAACTTTCACCAAAATATATGATGAAAGAAATAGATCATTTATTAAAGTATCAAAGTAAAGCGAGTGAGTATTATCAAAAAGCATTAGAAGCCGAAAAGAAAGCAAAGGAAATTGAAGCTAAGGCAGATACTTTGACTATAGATGGTTCTAAAAAGGAAGAAGCTAAGAAAAGTAAGCTTTTATATAAGGTAGAAAAATATTATTTCGATGCTAAAGAATTTAAGAAAGATGCATCACGACAACTTCGTGAAGGATCAAAAACTGTAGGTTCATTAATCACAATTAAAGATTTACCTAAAGTTCAAGCTTTATTTAAAGAGGCTTATAATAATAACTTGAAAGCACAAGAATATTTAAATGAAGCGAATAAAAATGAAGCGGAACGTATTGAAAAAATTTCAAAAAACATAAATGCTAAAACAAATGAAGATGAAAAGCAAAAAGCATATAATCAGTATTTAGCTTGCAAAGAAAAAGCAAAATTGTTAAGAGAAGAAGCGTTTAAAATGAGAGGGAAAGATGTATTAGATATTACTGAAAGATGTCAAGATGAAGCGTATTTGACAAAATTAGATAATAACTTTGAAACAGGTATCAACATGTGTAAACTGACACATTCAGAACTTACATCGCTTCGTAAAGATATGCAGATGATTTTTCAAGATCCATCTGCAAGCTTAGATCCACGACAAACAGTTGGTAAAGCAATCGAAGAAGTATTTATTATCCATACAAAATTCTCAGTAGTTCAACGTAAACAAAAGGCGATAGAGTTACTTGAAAAAGTTGGTTTAAAAGAGGAACAATATTATTCTTATCCGCATCAGCTTTCTGGTGGACAAAAACAACGTGTTGGTATCGCAAGAGCAATCGCCTTAAATCCTAAGTTTATTGTTCTTGATGAATCGGTGTCTGCATTGGATGTTTCTGTTCAAGCACAAATATTACAACTATTGAATGAACTTCAAGAGTCATACGGTTTAACATATTTTTTCATTACACATAATTTAGGTGTTGTAAAACATTTCTGTGATCGTGTTATGGTTATGTATTTAGGAGGTATGTGTGAATTAAGTACAAGTGAGAGTCTATTTAATGAACCACTTCATCCATACACATTATCTTTGCTTCAAGCAGTGCCTAGACCTCATGTAAAAGACGGAGGAATGGATGAAACAGTTATTGAAGGGGAAGTTCCATCAGCGATTAATCCACCTAGTGGATGTACATTCCATACACGCTGTTCAAAATGTATGGATATTTGTAAAAAAGAGAAACCGCTTCCTAAAGAAGCTAAACCAGGACATTTTGTATCATGTCATTTATTTTAAGGAGATTAAAACATGAAATTTATTCCTAATTATCAACCATATAAATCGATACGTTATCCAATTTACGCGAATAACGGTATGGTATGTACATCTTCACCGCAAGCAGCTGCTGCAGGTTTGGATGTGTTAAAAAACGGTGGAAACGCAATTGATGCCGCGATTGCAACAGCGAGCGCATTAACAGTTACAGAGCCTTCTGCAAATGGAATTGGCTCAGATTGTTTTGCACTTGTCTGGATCGAAAAAGAGAAGAAATTATATGGATTAAATGCCAGTGGTTATTCTCCAAGAAACATTTCAATAGAAAAGGTTAAAGAACGTATTGATAATGATAAAATGCCAACCTTTGGTTGGATTCCAACGATGGTTCCTGGTGCTCCAGCAGGTTGGGCAGCGTTAAGTGAACGCTTTGGAAATGTATCATTATTAGAGAGCTTAACTCCTGCCATTAATTATGCACAAAATGGATATCCGGTAGGAGCCAATCTTGCAAAAATGTGGGATCGTGCTTTTCATCGCTATAAAAAAGAATTTACAACTTCTGAATTTGACAATTGGTTTAAAACATTTACACCAAATGATGTCATTCCAAAAGCAGGAGATATTGTGAAATTAACTGATCATGCGAAGACACTTCGTTTAATTGGTGAAACGAATGCTAAAGCTTTTTATGAAGGAGAGCTTATGGAAAAAATCGTTTTGGATAGCGAAAAAAATGGCGGATATTTCTGTAAAGAAGATTTTACTGAATATAAGGTTGATTGGGTAGATCCAATCAGTGTAAATTATAGAGGGTATAACATTTGTGAAATTCCACCAAATGGACAAGGAATTGTTGCGTTGATGGCTTTAAATATTCTAAAAGAATTTGATTTTAAAGAAAAAGATTGTATTGATACATACCATAAACAATGGGAAGCAATGAAAATTGCATTCGCAGATGGTAAAGAATATGTAACAGATCCAAAACATATGAAAATCAACTATAATGACCTATTAAATAGTGCATATGGTAAAAAAAGAAGTGAAGAAATAACAGATCAAGCTCAAATATTTGGGCCAGATATGCCACCAAAAAGTGGAACTGTTTATTTATGTACTGCGGATAGTGAAGGAAACATGGTTTCATTTATTCAAAGTAACTACATGGGATTTGGTTCTGGAATTGTTGTTGAAGGTACCGGGATATCACTTCAAAATCGTGGTGCAGATTTCTCACTTGATGAAAACCATAGTAATGCGCTTATGCCTTTAAAAAAGTCATACCATACAATTATTCCAGGATTTATAACTAAAGATAATGAAGCGATAGGACCTTTTGGTGTCATGGGTGGATATATGCAACCGCAAGGACATGTTCAAGTCGCGATGAATTTGATCGATTTCAATTTAAATCCACAGCAAGCTCTTGATGCACCAAGATGGCAATGGATGAGTGAAAAGAAATTTATAGTAGAAGATAATTTTTCAAATGAAATTGCTAAACAACTTGCTGCTAAAGGACATACTGTTGAAGTTGCTTTAGATAATGTTTCATTTGGTAGAGGTCAAATTATTATTAAACAGGATAATGGTGTACTAATTGGTGGTACAGAAGGAAGAACAGATAGTAATATCGCCTGTTATTAATAGAATAGGTATAAATGTAAGCAGACCTAAGTTAATTGTTTAAGTTAAATTTATTTAGATTAAGGATTGATTCTTGTATCATTTAACAGGAGTTAATCCTTTTAATTTTGATAAACTCTATTATTTGTTTTGTTATCAATATACTGCTTAAAACAAACAAGACAAAGTAAGATGTATTTACTGAAATCAAAGTTATAAAAAAATGAAAAAAATCTAATTAGTTATATGAGTAAAGTAATATTAATTATAAACTATGCTATAAATTGTTGGCTACAACTTGGTTTGTGCAGTTAAGATATATATATCTATTAAATATTCAAAATAGGATTTTATATCTTAGATTTTCCTATATGGTGATACTGTAATAGACAATAAAGGTAACATAATATCTAAAAACTGTAATTTCCCAGTTTTATATATAACAAATTCGATAGCTGTTATCGATGGAAGTATTTATTCTGTAGATCCTAGTGAATTAACAGTATCAGGATTTAATCGTAACCAAACTGGTGTACAAACAATTACTGTAAACTACGCTGGATTAACTTCTACTTTCTCAATTACTGTTGAGGATGCAAATGAAGATACGACAGAAGACACACAAGAAGAAACTACAGATGACACTGAGGAAGATACTACAAATGATACAAGTGTTTTCATCATTTAGTTAAAAATATAAAATAAATGAGGACAATATAAATTATAAAATGATTGATCAATAGTCATAGACATGAAATATAAAATAAAGAATCAATTTCTATTTATTTAAACTTTTAATAAGCTGAAATTGATGAAAAAATGTATTCGAAAAATATTGGATAGAATTGAAATGATAGATATAATAATGAAAAAATTATATTGTATATGCACAGAAACTACGAGTTATTTTGAATAAAATAGGTTTGCATGAAAAATCATCCCTAATGAAAGGTTGGACTTTATTCATAGATGTTTTACAACTGTAAAATACACTAAGATAACTTATCATAGAGAATCGATAAAAATATCAAGTCTTTTTTGTGTTATTATATATTCAAAGAATCATTTTCTATGGAAGTGGGTATTAAGAATAAAAATTAAATATAGAAAACTAAGCAGAGAACTAGATATATTAAAAGTTTATAATTAAACATAATTTAAGATAAGTACAATAATATAATCAACTTTATTTTATGTATAAAGCATGCTATAATGCATAATAGTTTTTAAAGATGAATTAAATTTCTTAAATAAAAGGAGTGTATCATATATGAGTAAAATGGAACGAAAAAGAGCGATTAGAGCTAAGAAGAAAAATGAAACATTAGAAGAAAGTGCTCAAAATGTAAAACGTAATATTAACTGGTTTCCAGGGCATATGACTCGTGCAAAACGAGAAATGAGTGAAAAGATGAAATCAGTGGATATGATTATTGAATTGAGAGATTCACGTATTGTGAATGCAAGTAAGAATCCTATGATTGATGAGTTAGCACATCAAAAACCAAGGTTGATTTTATTGACTAAAACAGACAAATCAGAAAAGGAATATACTGAAAAATGGATACAGTGTTTAACGAATGAGACAACATCTGCATTAGCGTTAGATCTTACAAAGGATGCACTTTTACAGCCGATTTTAAAAGGGTGTATGCATGCTATGTCTGCTAAACATGAAAGGGATCGCAGAAAAGGAATTCAACCACGTGCAGTACGTGCTATGGTTGTCGGAATACCAAATGTAGGGAAAAGTACGATGATTAATCGTTTAGCTAAAAGAAAAGTGGCTACAACTGCGGACAGACCTGGCGTTACTCGTGCATTAAAGACAATTAAAATTGATGCTAAATTAGAGTTATTGGATACTCCTGGTATTTTGTGGCCGAAATTTGATGATAAACTCACAGGTTTATATTTAGCACTAACAGGGGCTATAAATGATCAAATATTAGATATTGAAGACATAGCAACTTTTGCTATGGATATCATGTTGGAGTCTTATCAAGACCGTATTTTAAAAAGATATGAAATAGAAATGTCAAATGATTCGGTGGATGTATTTACAAAAATTGGGAAAGTACGTGGATTTTTAAAGGGTCCAAATGAAGTAGATTTGAAAAAGACAGCAGCATCTTTTATTAGAGATATTCGTGATGATAAATTTGGTCCAATTACATGGGAGAAACCTTATGAAGATAACAACGAATGAGTTTGAGTTATTTTATTGGAATAAAAATACACTTATAATAGGAATAGATGAAGCAGGAAGAGGACCAATTGCTGGTCCTTTAGTTGTTGCAGGTGTTGTTTTTGAGGTTGGGTATCAAAACTCAAGTATTTATGATTCAAAAGGACTTTCCCAAAAGAAAAGGGAACTGTTGTTTGAACAAATTATTAGTGATGCAAAGGAATATTTTATCAAAGTGATGGATGCGGATTACATCGATACACATAATATTTATCAAGCAACTAAACTTACAATGATTGACATTGCTAAATCAAGTATGGCGAGTGTTGTTTTATCTGATGCAATGCCTTTTCAAATTGATAACAAAGAAGTGATTGATATTATTAAAGGAGATCAAAAGAGTATTTCTATTGCTGCAGCAAGTATTCTTGCGAAAGTAACAAGAGATCGTCTTATGTTAGAGTATGATTTATTGTATCCAGAGTACGGGTTTAAAAATCATAAGGGATATCCTACTAAAATGCATATAGAAGCATTAAATAAGTATGGAGTGTTAGATATACATCGAAAATCATATGGTCCTGTCGCTAAAAAAATGCAAATGAGTTTGGATTTAGATTAATTTAGGTATTTTATTTTTGCTATTGTATTTAATAGTAGGTGATTATATGAATAGAAAACAATTACTTTATTATGCAATAAAGTATAAAGGTGAATATGATTCAATACGAAAAGCTATTTTAAATAATGAAGCATATAAAAAGGTCGAAACAAGCCAAATGTATATAACACTTTTAGATGACCTTTATCCAGCGCAGTTAAAACAACTTTTTAATCCACCTTATGTATTATTTTATGAAGGGGATTATAATTTAATTCATACAAGACTTGTTTCAATTGTTGGAAGTCGTATACCGTGTGAGTATGCAGTAAATCAAACCAAATGGATTGTAGATGTGCTTGGTGATGTTACGATTGTTAGCGGCCTTGCAAAAGGGTTAGATGCAGTTGCACATATGTGTGCTATTGAGGATAAAAGGACAATTGCGGTTGTTGGATGTGGATTAAATATATGTTATCCATATGAAAATTATAAGTTATATGAAGAAATTAAAAAAAATCATTTGATGATAAGTGAGTATCCCTTAGATACAAGACCACTTAAGCATCATTTTATTATGAGAAATCGCATAATTGCAGCATTGAGTAATAGTTTGATTGTTGTTCAAGCAAAAATGAAAAGTGGAACAATGATTACGGTTGAAGAAGCTCTAAAACTTGGAAAAGAGGTTTATTCAATTCCATATCATTTAGATAATATGGATGGAAAAGGGTGTAATTTTCTTTTACAACAAGGCGCAAATTTTATATTATCTGAAGAAGATATATATGAAATTTCAATCAATGTTTGACAAATTATGATAAATTTATTAATAATAATATAGTAACAACGGAGGAAAAATATGAAAAATTTAGTTATAGTGGAATCTCCTTCTAAATCTAAGACAATAGAAAAATATCTTGGTCCAGACTTTGAAGTCGTTTCTAGCGTAGGTCATATTAGAGATCTAGCTATTAAAGGAAAAGATGGATTAGGGATTGATATAGAGAATGAATTTAAAGCGAGTTATGTAATTAGTAAAGATAAAAAAGATGTCGTTAAAGACTTAAAGAAAAAAGTAAAAAAAGCAAATTTTGTTTTTCTTGCTACCGATCCTGATAGAGAAGGAGAGGCGATTTCTTGGCATCTAGCAGATGAGCTTGATTTGGATTTATCTTTAAAAAATAGAGTTGTATTTAATGAAATTACATCAAATGCAGTTTTAGAAGCGTTTGAAAATCCGTCACAAGTTGATATGGATTTAGTGAAATCACAAGAAACAAGAAGAATTTTAGATAGAATTATTGGGTTTAAGTTATCAAAATTGTTACAATCAAAAATTAAAAGTAAGTCGGCAGGTAGAGTTCAATCTGTTGCTTTAAATTTGATTGTTGAAAGAGAAAAATTGATCAATGCATTTATAAGTGAGGAATATTGGACGATTCATTCAGATTTTATAAAAGATGGATACTCGATTAAAAGTGAACTATCAAAGATTGCAGGGAAAAAAACAAATATTACAAATGAAGAAGATGCAATGAAAATTGTGGATGCATGTGATGGAGAGTTTAATGTAAGTACTGTGAAAAAGACTACAAAGTCAAAAGCATCGAAACCACCTTTTATTACATCAACGCTGCAACAAGAAGCATCAACTAAGTTAGGATTTAGTGCAAAAAAGACGATGCAAGTTGCTCAAAAGTTATATGAAGGTATTTCAGTAAAAGGTGAAGCACAAGGGTTAATTACTTATATGCGTACAGATAGTACACGATTAAGTGATGTTTTTGTTAAACAAGCATATGCACATATTCATAATACATATGGTAAAGAGTATGTTGGCTTTTATACTGGTAAAAAAAGCGATGCTGCACAGGATGCACATGAAGCGATCAGACCTTCAAATTTATCATTGACACCAGAATCAATTAAAAGTGATTTAACATCTGATCAATATAAGTTATATAAGTTTATTTATGCACGTACTTTAGCAAGTTTAATGGCAAAAAGTAAAAGTAGTACTGTTTCAATTACTTTCAATCGAAATGAATATGATTTTAGTGCAAATGGATCTGTATTAGTGTTTGATGGTTACTTGAAAGTATATTCTGACTATGAACAAACAAAAGATGAAGTATTACCTGAAATTTTTGAAGGTGAAACCTATTTACCAAATACAGTTGAGGGTAAACAGCATTTTACAGAACCACCACTAAGATATAGTGAAGCGCGTTTAATTAAGGAAATGGAAGAGTTACAAATAGGAAGACCTAGTACGTATGCTTCTATTATTGATACGATTCAAGTAAGAGGGTATACAGAACTTAAAAAACCAACTGAAACTACAAAAACAAGAGTTTTTTTCCCAACAGAGCGTGGTGTTTTTACCGATGAAAAACTGCAAGATTATTTTAATTCTATTATTAATGTAAAATATACAGCAAATATGGAAGCGGATTTAGATAGTATTGCAAGTGGTAGTGAGAATAATATTGTAATATTAAATGATTTTTATAATAAGTTTATTCCATTAATTGAAAATGCATATGAGAAAATGGAAAAGAAACCTGAAGAAAAATTAGGGGAAGCATGTCCTGAGTGTGGTGAAGAGTTACTAATACGTGAAGGAAGATTTGGGAAATTTATTTCGTGTAGTGCTTTTCCAAAATGTCGTTATACTAGAAAAATTAACGATGGCACTACAAAGGAAGAACCAGAAAAAACAGGGGAACAGTGTCCTGATTGTGGTGGCGATTTAATTAAAAGAAAAAGCAGATATGGTACATTCTTCATTGGATGTTCAAATTATCCAAAGTGTAAACATATTATAAATGTTGATAAAGATGGAAATAAAGAAGTACCTGAACCTACAGGAGAGATATGTCCTGATTGTGGGAAGGATTTAGTAAAGAAAAAAGGACGTTTCGGAAAATTTTATGTTGCATGTTCTGATTATCCAAAGTGTAAACATGTAAAAAAAGACGAAACATCTAAAACTACAACAAAAAAGAAAACAGTTAAACGCAAATCAAAGACTGTATCAAAAAAAGGAAAATCTGAATGAAACAAGTAACAGTAATCGGTGCAGGTCTTGCAGGATGTGAAGCATGCTGGCAATTGATTTCACGCAATATACCTGTAAAACTCGTTGAAATGAGACCAACTAAAATGACTCCTGCACATCACACAGGAGGTTTTAGTGAACTTGTTTGTAGCAATTCATTAAGAAGTGATTCATTGTTGAACGGAATTGGTGTTTTAAAAGAAGAGATGAGATATTTAAATAGTTTAATAATGGAAGTGGCTGATAATACAAAACTTCCAGCAGGAAGTGCGCTGGCAGTCGATAGAGAAAAATTCTCATCTGAAATCACAAGAATTTTAAAAGAGCATCCACTAGTTACATTTGTGAATGAGGAAGTTACTGAAATTCCAGAGGGCCCTGTGATTATAGCGACAGGTCCACTGACAAGTGATACTTTAAGTGAAGATATTAAAAAACAAATGGGAGATGATCAATTTTATTTTTATGACGCAGCTGCTCCTATTATTGAAAAAGATAGTATTGATTTTGATAAGGTGTACTTTAAGTCACGTTATGATAAAGGTGAAGATGATTATATCAATTGTCCTATGAATAAAATGGACTTTATTCATTTTTATCATGAGCTTGTGACTGCAAAAACGACACAAACAAAAGAGTTTGAAAAAGAAATCTTTTTTGAAGGGTGTATGCCAATTGAAGTAATGGCGAAAAGAGGAGATAAAACACTTCTTTATGGACCGATGAAACCGGTTGGATTAGAAAATGGTCGTAATAAACCGTATGCAGTTGTTCAATTAAGACAAGATAATGCAGTTGGTTCTTTGTATAATATTGTTGGGTTTCAAACACATTTAACATGGCCAGAACAAAAGAGAATTATTCAAATGATTCCAGGTCTTGAAAATGCGAATATTGTAAGATACGGAGTCATGCATAGAAATTCATATATTAATTCACCGCGTCATTTAAAAGAGACATATCAATGGAAAAAAAGAGAGGATGTATTTTTTGCAGGACAAATGACTGGAGTTGAGGGATACATTGAAAGTGCAGCAAGTGGTCTTGTTGCAGGGATTAATATGGCCAAGTATATAAATGATCAACCATGTGTTGTTTTACCAAATACATGTCTTTTAGGATCGTTATCATATTATATTACACATGCAAATCCTAATAATTTTCAACCGATGAATGCGAATTTTGGAATCGTACGTCTTTTAGGTGAATTTAAAAAAGATGAGAAAAAGGCAGCGTATGCACCGCAGGCGTTGCGTATATTAAAGGAATATTTATAACAAATGAATGAGTATCTTGATTTATATTTGAAATATTTAGAAAATTTGAAAAGCGGATCATCACATACAAAAGATGCTTATTTTCGTGATGTGACTCGTTTTTTAAGTTATATTGAATCACAATCAATATCTGATTTAAAAAGTATAGATCGTTTAGTTGTCGTTAACTATATCTCTTTACTTCGATTAGGAGAGGTATCTTCTAAGCCTGTTTCAACAAGCACATTGGCAAGAAATTTATCAAGTCTGCGTAATTTCTTTCATTTCTTAATGGAATATTATAATTTTGAATGTAATCCCTTTAATCAATTTAAAGTGAGTACAACGTCAAAGAAGTTACCAGAGTTTTTATTTTATACTGAAGTTGAACAAATGATAGAAAGTGTAGACATTCAAAAACTACTAGGTAGACGAAATAAAGCGATTATTGAAGTGTTGTATGGATGTGGTTTACGTGTAAGTGAATTATGTAATTTAAAAATAAATCAAATTGATTTTGAAAATAAAATGATTACCGTTTTAGGAAAAGGGAATAAACAACGTATTGTGCCATACTATGATGAATTAAATACAGTACTTTATGATTATATGGACAATGAAAGAATTCTGCTTGTAAAAAACAAGGATGAACAACATTTATTTGTCAACAAATTTGGAAATCAAATCACGCCACGTGGAATTGAAGATATTGTTCAAAAACAAGGAATGTTAAGTGGATTAAATATTAAAATCTATCCGCATATGTTTAGACATTCATTTGCAACACATTTGTTAGATAATGGCGCAGATTTGCGTATTGTACAAGAACTGTTAGGGCATGAAAATCTTTCTACAACTCAGATTTATACACACGTTACATCCGATAAGTTAAAAAAAGTGTACTTAAATGCACATCCAAGGGCTAAAATGTGAATTTTGGCCTTTTTTTATTGTATGTTTTAATCACATGTGTTATATTATTAACTGGTATCTTATCTAAGATACACATCGCACACTATGGATTCATTGTTCCGTGCCTAAAAGGTCATCAATGTTAGAAATAGTGGAGGTCACAACGGAAGAGAGGTAACAATTAATGTCAGTTGTTTCGATGAAGAAATTATTAGAAAATGGAGTACACTTCGGTCACCAAACACGTCGCTGGAATCCAAAAATGAAGCCGTATATTTATACAGCTAAAAACGGAGTTTATATCATTAACCTTGCTATAACTCAAGAGAAAATTGATGTTGCTTATGCTGCGCTTAAAGCAATTTCAGAAAAAAATGGTAAAGTATTATTTGTTGGTACTAAAAAACAAGCTCAACAAGTTGTAATGGATGAATCATTACGTTCTGGGTCTTTCTATGTTAACCAACGTTGGTTAGGAGGGATTTTAACTAATTTCCGTACTATCCAAAAAAGAATTCGTAGATTATTAGAAATCGAAGAAATGGAAGCAAATGGATCAATTAACGTTTATCCTAAAAAAGAAATTGCTCAATTACGCAAAGAAGCTTTCCGTTTAGAAAATTTCTTAGGTGGAATTAAAGAAATGAAAAAACTTCCAGATGCAGTATTTGTTGTTGATCCAACAGAAGATCACAATGCTGTAGCTGAAGCACGTAAATTAAATATTCCTGTATTTGGTATTGTTGATACTAACTGCGATCCAGATGCAGTGGATTATCCAATTCCTGCGAATGATGATGCTATCCGTGCAATTAAACTTTTAATTGGTTTAAGTGCTGATGCTATCGTTGAAGCAAAAGGTGGATTATTAACAGTTGCTCATCAAACAGAAGAAGGTGAAGACATCACAATGAAAGATGTTATCATCAATGTTGAACAACAAAATGAAGAAAATGAAAGACGTCGTCGTCAACGTAATGAAGAACGTCGTCCTAAAGACGGACGTCGTCGTTGGGATAACAACAGAAGAGACAACAATTCTGAAAGAACTGTTGCTGCTAAAGTAGCTACACCAGCTGCAGAAGCAACTGCTGAAACTACAAAGGAGAACTAAGATGATTACTGCTGCTCTTGTAAAAGATTTAAGAACTAAAACTGGTGCTGGAATGATGGATTGTAAAAAAGCTTTAACTGAATGTGAAGGCGATATCCAAAAAGCAGTTGACTGGTTACGTGAAAGAGGAATTGCACAAGCTGCTAAAAAAGCAGGTAGAATTGCTGCAGAAGGTTTAACTAAAGTTGTAGTTAATGGTAATTTTGCATGTGTAATCGAATTAAATTCTGAAACAGATTTTGTTGCTAAAAATGAACAATTCTTATCAGTGTTAGATACTGTTGCAAATGCAGTATTAAATGCAAATCCAAAAGATATGGATGAAGCAAATGCTGTTGTTGTGGATGGGAAAACAATTGCTGATTTAATTGTAGATGCTACTGCAACAATCGGAGAAAAAATTAGTTTCCGTCGTTTTGAAGTAATTGAAAAAACAGATGCAGATACTTTTGGAAGTTATATGCATATGGGTGGAAAAATTAGTGCTGTTTCAGTAATTAAAGACTGCGCTAATGCAGAAGTTGCAAAAGATATTGCTATGCAAGTTGCATCAATGAGTCCACAATTTATTTCTCGTGATCAAATGGATCAAGCATTTGTTGATCATGAAAGAGAAATTCAAATGGAATTAATTAAAAATGATGAATCATTAGCGAATAAACCAGAAAAAGTAATCGCTGGTATCGTTGAAGGTAGATTAAGTAAAACATTACAAGATTTATCTTTAGTTGATCAATTATTCTTCAAAAACCAAGATATCAAAGTTTCTCAATTCTTAAAAGAATCTAACACAGAAGTAACTACATTTGTACGTTATGCTGTTGGTGAAGGTATTGAAAAACGCGAAGATAACTTTGCAGACGAAGTTGCTAACGCATTTAAATAATTTAATCTAGACGACTTTAATTAAAGTCGTCTTTTTTATCGTTTCAATATATTAAAATGCTTTATTTAAAGAACTTTTTATAGTATTATATTATATGAATATAAAATGAAAGGCAGGAAGTAAAATGTATCAAAGAGTATTGTTGAAATTAAGCGGGGAAGCACTTTCAAGTAGTGGTAATAATTTCGACCCAAAAATCTTAGCATCAATCGCACAGCAAATAAAAGAAGTATATGATCTTGGTGTTGAAATTGCTATTGTAGTCGGAGGTGGAAATTTCATTCGCGGTAAATTTGCGGCAGATATGGGAATTGATCGTGTACAAGCCGATTATATGGGGATGTTGGCAACAACAATCAACGCTATTGCAGTTCAAGGTGCATTAGAAAAAATTGATGTTCCTACACGTGTTCAAACTGCAATTGAAATGAGTAAAGTTGCAGAGCCGATGATTATTAGACGTGCAATTCGTCATCTTGAGAAAAAACGCATTGTGATTTTTGCGGCGGGAACAGGAAGTCCATTTTTCTCAACAGATACTACGGCAGCACTAAGAGCATCAGAAATAAAAGCAGATGTTATTTTAATGGCTAAAAACGGTGTTGATGGTGTATACTCAAGTGATCCTAAGAAAAATCTTACAGCAACAAAATTTGATATTTTGACTTATATGGATTTATTAAAAAACAACTTAGAAGTAATGGATGCTACAGCAACTTCTATGTGCATGCAAAATGATATCGATATTATTGTCTTCAATATGAATGAATATGGAAATATTAAAAAAGCAATAATGGGCGATAATTTAGGGACAAAAATTACAGGAAAGGGAAACTAAAATGAAAGAACATTTAGACAGAAGTAAAGAAAAGATGCAAAAAGCGATAGAAGCTTTTCAAACGCATTTATTATCAGTAAGATCAGGTCGTGCAAATGCAAATTTGTTAAACGGTGTTGAAGTTGAATATTATGGAGCGCCAACTCCTATTAATCAAATTGGATCAATTTCTATTGTAGAAGGGCGTCAAATTGTAATTAAACCGTTTGATACTACAATTTTAAGAGATATTGAAAAAGCTATTAATGAGGCAAATTTAAATTTATCTCCTCAAAATGATGGTTCTGTAGTAAGAATCAACGTACCAGCATTAACAACTGAGACAAGAAAAGAACTTACTAAAGTTGTAAGTAAATATGCAGAAGATGCTAAAGTTGCTTGTCGTAATGTAAGAAGAGATGAAAATGAATTGGCTAAGAAAAACAAAGAATTTACAGAGGATGTATTAAAAGATTTCTTAGAAAAAAATCAAAAGGTAACAGATGATGCAATCAAGAAAATTGATGCATTAGCTGCGGAAAAATCAGAAGAAATAATGACAATCTAGTTTTTGTCATAAGAGGTAATTATGGAAAATCAATTAAAGCATGTTGCAGTAATTATGGATGGGAATGGTAGATGGGCAAAAAAACAAAACCAAATCCGTACTTTCGGACATAAACAAGGTGTTGAAAATGTGCGAAATATTGCAATTGCTGCAAATGATATGAATATTGAGGTATTAACTTTATATGCGTTTTCTACAGAAAATTGGAAACGTCCAATGGAAGAAGTAGACTATCTTATGAAGTTACCTGAATTCTTTTTTAATAAATTTATGAAAGAATTAATGGATAATAATATCAGAATTGGATTAATTGGTGAAATGCATAGTTTACCTATGGATACACAAAGAGTTTTGTTATCCGCAATTGAAAAGACGAAAGAAAACACAGGGTTGCTACTTAATTTTGCGATGAATTATGGTAGTCAAAGAGAAATTATATTGGCTGCACAAAAGTATGCAAACGCATATAAAAACGAGGAAGTCACAAAGGAGTTAGATAACGATTTATTTGAATCCTATCTTATGACTCAAAGTCACTCTAAAGTTGATTTAATGATTAGAACAAGCGGAGAATGTCGAATTTCTAATTTCCTTTTATGGCAGTTAGCATATGCTGAACTTGTGTTTGTTGATGAAGCATGGCCGGAATTTACACCGTCACGTTTTAAAGAAATAGTAGATGACTTTCATAAAAGACATCGACGCTTTGGAGGTTTGTAATGAAACAAAGAATTATAACGGCGCTTTTAATGGTGATTATTATATTGCCTGCCTTCTTAATGGGTGGAGTTGCTTTGCAATTATTAATTGGCGCATTTGGACTATTGGTTTCATATGAAATCTTAGCAGTATTTAAAGATCAAAAAGCATTGAGATTTGTTATTCCAATATTTTTAATTATTATGCTTTTGGCTACAAGTGATAATACTTTATTTATTTCTAGTATTTCACTTTTAGTAATTGCTTTATTTTTTATTGAAATTCTGACTAAAGAAATGGATATCACGAAACTATCCTACTTATTTTTAATGATTTGTTTATCTGCACTTGGAATTAGAGCTTTTTTAAATATTTACACTTATGATTTCAATGCAATTTTATTTGTTGCTGTTGTTACATTCTCTTGCGATTCATTCGCATATTTTGGAGGGAGTTTCTTTGGAAAACATAAATTAATTGAACGAGTTTCTCCTAAGAAAACAATTGAAGGATCTCTTATAGGATGGACTTTTGCTGCAGTTTTAGGTGTTCTGTTTGGTATGCATTTTTTAAATTTAGAATTTTGGATTATATTGGTTTCAAGCATATTGCTTGGTGTAATCGGCCAAATTGGAGACTTAGCATTTAGTTCTATTAAAAGGTCATTTAATATTAAAGATTTTGGGAATGTTTTTCCAGGCCATGGTGGTGCATTAGATAGAATTGATAGTTTATTATTTAATTTATTAATGTTCTCATTCATTTTAGAGATGATTGTCTAATGAAGAGGATAATATTACTTGGTGCAACAGGATCAATTGGTACACAAACAATTGATGTTTGTTTAGCACATCCTTCAATGTTTGAAATTGTTGGGTTAAGTGTTGGGAAAAATATCAAGTTACTTAGAGATATTTTAAAAAACGTGAATGTGAAACACGTATGTGTAGCAAGTGAAGAAGATTATATGAATTTAAAAAGTGAATATTCTAATATAACTTTTCATTTTGGAAAAAAAGGACTTGAAGAAATTGTAACTTTACCTAATGCTAATTTAGTTGTAAATGCATTAGATGGATTTGCAGGATTAACACCTACTTTAAAGGCAATTGAAGCTAAAAAAGATATTGCACTTGCAAATAAAGAGTCACTTGTGGTTGCTGGTGAATTTGTTTTGAAGGCATTAAAGGAGCATAATGTTACATTATTACCAATTGATAGTGAACATTCTGCTATTTTTCAATGTTTACAAGGGAATACAATTAAAGAGGTGAAAAGATTAATCGTAACGGCATCTGGTGGAAGTTTTAGAGATAAGACACGTGATGAACTACTAAACGTTACTAAAAAAGAAGCGCTTAATCATCCAAATTGGTCTATGGGAGAGAAAATTACGATTAATTCTGCAACGATGATGAATAAAGGATTAGAAGTTATAGAAGCACATTATTTATTTAATTTAGATTATGATAAAATAGACGTTGTTTTACATAAAGAAAGTATTATTCATTCTATGGTTGAGTATTGTGATCATTCTATAATCGCACAATTGTCTACTGCAGATATGCGTATGCCAATTCAATATGCACTGTCATATCCTTCACGTATTAATTTATTAAATTCAGATAGATTAGATTTATTAAAAGTAGGATCACTTCACTTTAGAGAAGTAGACTTTAATAGATATCCTCTTGTAAAACTTGCATATGAAGTGGGTAGAAAAAAGGGGAATATGCCTGTTGTAATGAATGGTGCAAATGAAGCGTGTTTAGATTTGTTTTTGAATGATAAAATACCATTTATTAGAATTGACGAGCTTGTAATTAAAGCTGTAGATGCAATTGAGTATAAAAAGGAAATTACATTAGAAGATGTTTACTTATATGATCAATTAGCACGTAATTTTGTCTATGATTTGGTTGAAGGAGAAATGAAATGTCTATAATTTATTTTGTTATTATTTTAGGTGTTATCGTACTTGTGCATGAATTAGGGCATTTGATTACTGCGAAAATGTTTGGTGTATATTGCAAAGAATTTGCGATCGGTATGGGACCTAGAATTTTCAGTAAAAAAGGAAAAGAAACAATATATTCAATTCGTGCTTTACCTTTAGGTGGATTTGTAAGTATGGCAGGTGAAGAAGGTATTGATACTGCTGACATTCCATTTTCCCGTACTTTAAAAGGGATTGCACCTTATAAGAGAATGATTATAATGCTTGCTGGTATTATAATGAATATCATTTTAGCGATGATTTTGTTTATTGGTTTATTTATGTATACTGGGAGTTATACAGAAGCACCTCCTGCAACAATTTATGATATTGTTGAAAACTCACCTGCACAAGAAGCTGGGTTTATGGCAAATGATGAAATTGTTAAAGTTGAGTTTTCTGATGGAACAATTATTTATCCAGAGGATTTCTATGAAATACTTCAGTTTTCTTCTATGTATGCAACTGAGACAATTTATACA
>CAYJAB010000003.1:0-89307 GCA_964368305.1 uncultured Erysipelotrichaceae bacterium
CAACGACCTCACCCTTATCAGGGGTGCGCTCTAACCACCTGAGCTACAGGCCCGCGTCATTGAATGCCTAATAATAATAACACGCACCCCTATAGATGTCAACACATAATAAGAAATTTTTTTATACTTTTTTTTAAGTTTTTTCTTGTGAAAAAAACACTAAATTATACACCCTATTTTAGTCGTCTTTTCTTAAAAATCCAAACTTACTTTGAATACCTCTTTCACGTAATTTTGATCCTGAATATGACCCAAAATAAGCAACTCCTACATAAAGTATAGATGCAAATACAATCTCAACCGGTGTACGTAAATAGATGATTGATGGTAAGCATAATAAACCAACCAAAATTGGATAGAAAGGACTTACATCAGTCGTTACACCATAAATATGAGAGATTACAAAAACCATAAATGGAATCGCTAAAAAAATCGCAACAACTTCTCCACTTGAATCAAGAATTCTTATAGTGTAAAAATAAAAAGAAAACAAGTTCACAATCAAATACGGAAGCATAGGCAATATCTTATTCATATACATTCCCCCTATAAATTATTTTTATTTATTTTATTACTATTATTATACTAAATAATTTTAACTTTGTGAATAAAAAAATAAGTTGCTAAAAACTTCATAACAATCTTTTTGAATTATCTTCAATTTTACTTTGCGATATTTAAATTATCTATATAGAAAAAACAAAAAAAGACCACTCATAATGAGTGATCTGATTTTTTTCATAACGATAATAATATTAACGTTTAGAGAATTGTGGAGCTCTTCTTGCACCTTTAAGACCGTATTTTTTACGTTCTTTAGCACGTGGATCTCTTGTTAAGAATCCAGCAGCTTTTAATGCAGGACGGTAATCGCTAGATACTTCAAGTAAAGCACGAGCAATACCATGACGCATAGCGCCTGATTGTCCAGTGTATCCTCCACCTTGTACATTAATTTTAACATCGAAAGATGCTAAAGTTTCAGTTAATACAAGTGGTGTTCTAACTACCATACGTAATGTTTCTAAAGGTAAGTATTCATCCAATGTCTTTCCGTTTACGCTAATAATTCCAGTTCCTGGAGTTAAAAATACGCGTGCTACAGATGATTTACGACGTCCAGTACCAATATAAGTTACTTTTTCGTTCTTTTTAGTTGCCATTGTCTTTCCTCCTAACCTTTAATTGCTAACTCAACTGGTTTTTGAGCTGCATGTGGGTGTTTATCCCCTGTGTAAACAAATACATGTTTACGTTGAACGTTTCCTAAACGAGTATGTGGTAACATACCATGTACTGCTTTTTCTACCCATTCAACTGTGTATTGCTCTCTCATTACACGTGTAGATCTTGTTCTTAATCCACCTGGGAATTGAGAGTGACTATAGTAGAATTTTTTCTCAGTTTGATCACCCGTGATAACAATTTTATCAGCGTTGATAATGATTACAAAATCACCACAGTCTACGTTTGGTGTATATGTTGGTTTATGTTTACCACGTAATACACTTGCAACTTCTGTTGCTAATCTTCCTAAAGTTTTGTCAGTTCCATCAACGATATACCATTGACGTACAACCTCATTTGGTTTTGCCATTGTTGTTTGGCGCATAATAAATTTCCTCCTGTCCAAAAGTAGTTTCCGGGGCTACATTTGGCATAAAGTGCCGATTACTATTTTATTATTAATCTTGTATTTAGTCAAGGTTATTTTGAAATTCTCTGAATATTTTTGAATTTTACATTCGATACCATTTCAATACCCAACGCATTTAAATAATCTTCTGCCTTTTTTTCATTCTCGAAATCAAAATAATCTTTAGGAGAATGTGCATCAATACCGATAATAGCCTTACATCCAACTTCTTTTGCGATTTCCCAAAACTTATCATACGGATAAAAAGTATCTCCACCTATAACGCCACGAAGGCCTCCTAAATTATATTCTAAAATAACATCATTCTCTTTCGCACTTATACACAATTTACGACTCATTTCTTCTACATCTTTGTCCCACTTTTGATACCCTCTCATAAATAAATCAGGGTGTGCAAAAATTGTATATAGATTTGTTTGCATCGCTTTTATTGAATCTTCTAAATAATCAATCAATAACTGAGATTTATTTTCATATCTTCCATAATAATAATCAAAATGATCTACTTCATGAAAATGATTCCCCAATATAATATAATCCAATTCATATAAATCTATTTGGTCCTTTAACCATTCCATACGATCCTCAAAATATTCACATTCAAGACCAATCAATATATTAATTTGTCCTTTATATTTATCACGCAATGCTCTTAAAGACATTACATATTCTTGTAATTGCTCAGGTTTCATTCTAATTCTTGGTGTCTCGTTTTCTTTTGGTATCCAACAAGAATGGTCTGTAAATCCTATTTCAGTAAATCCAGCTTCCATTGCAGCTAAAATATACTCCTCATCTGTGCCTGATGCATGATTACAACGTGTTGTATGCATATGATAATTTTTATTCATTAATATTTTACCTCTACTAAATATAAGCCACATGCATCAATATTTTGATTAAACGCATTCTTATCTTTCGCCTTTAAAACTTCTTCTACTCTTTCTGGTTTATATTTATGTGCGCCTACTTGCACAAGTATCGCACACATCATTCTAACCATATATCTTAAAAATCCATTTCCTTCAAAACGAATAATAAGTTCATCTTCCTTTTTAATAAAATCAATTGCATATATCGTTCTTACTTGGTCTGCCTTCTCTTCTTTTGTATTTGCACAAAACGAAGTAAAATCATGTTTACCAATTAAATACTGACTTGCCATTTTCATTGCTTCAACATCCAATTCTTTACAATATTGAAGTTGATAATTTCTTTTAAATAGCTGATATTCTCCCATATTAATATGATATGCATATACTTTAGCTTTTGCTGACTTTCTAGCATGCATTGCATCACCCACTACTTTAACATCTGTAATTCTTATATCATCATCTAATCGTGCATTCAATGCCATCATAAATCCTTTTTCAGTAATATTTTTCATATCACTATCAAAATGAAAAACTTGACCTAAAGCATGCACTCCTCTGTCTGTTCTACCACTTCCATGAATAATTATCTTCTCCTTAGTCAAATGATACAGAGCTCTTTCTATACTTCCCTGTACGCTTTTAAAATCCGCCTGCGTTTGCCATCCAACATATTCTACGCCATCATAGCTTACCGTTACAAAATAACGCATTAGATATACACCGCTACCACAGCAATACTTATAAATACAAAAATCACGACAATAAAAGATAAAATATCTTTCGTTTGAACTTTTAATTGTTTATACCTTGTTCTTGTTTTAGTAGGAGAATACCCACGTGCTTCCATCGCATTCGCTAAATCTTCAGCACGTTGAAAACTAGATACAAACAGTGGAACAATCAATGAAAGAATCGCCATTATTTTTTCCTTTAATGTCCCCTCTTTTAAATCTACACCACGACTCGCCTGTGCTTTCATAATACGATCCGTTTCCTCAATTAATGTTGGAATAAATCTTAACGCAATCGAAATCATCATCGCAATTTCATGTGCAGGCACATGAAATCTTTTAAATACAGATAACAAATCCTCAATCGCAAGCGTTAAATCAAGCGGTTTTGTAGTAGCAGTTAATACAGTTGTTACCATAATCATTAAAATTAAACGAAATGTAATATAACACGTTTGAACAATCGCATCTGTATGAATCATAAACCCATTTATATCAAATAAAACAGGTCCCGTTTTAATTACAAATATATTAATAACAAGCAAAAACACCAACATAAAAAACATTGGTTTCATCGCTCTATAAATAAAAGACAATTTTAACTTAGATAAAAAGACCAAACCTAAAAGGGCAACCCCCATAATACCATACCCAACAAATCCTGCAGGTAAAAATACAGCAATCAATAAAATAAACATAGAAATCATCTTTATACGAGGATCTAGTTTATGAATAAATGAATCCATAGGCAAATAACGCCCAAGTGCAAAACTATTCATGATTAACCTCCTGCTTAATACTTTCTACTAATGATTGAAGATCTAAAACACTATCATCAATATGATATCCATTTTGATTTAATGCTTCTTTCACTTGAATAACCATTGGAGGATTAATGTTCATTTCACGTAATAATTGAGTATCTTTAAAGAAAGATTGTACATCTGCTTTCACAAGAACATTCCCCTCTTTCATCACAATAACATTATCTGCATATTTCAGTACTTGCTCCATATCATGTGTAACCATAATAATTGTTTTATGATATTCACGATGAAGTTGCATAAACAAATTCATCATATATACACTTCCTTGAGGGTCAAGTCCAGCAGTTGGTTCATCTAATACAAGAATCGACGGATCCATCGCTAAAATACCAGCAATCGCGACTCTTCTTTTTTGCCCACCAGATAAATCAAGTGGTGATTTTTCAAAGTATGATTCATCAAGTCCTACAAGTTTAATCATCTCTTTTGCTTTTTCTGATGCAACTTCAGGATCAACTTTAAAATTTAAAGGACCAAAACACACATCTTTTAATATTGTTTCTTCAAATAATTGATATTCTGGAAACTGAAAAACCAACCCTACTTCTTTTCTTAGTTTCTTTAAATCCTTAGCCACAACATTTGCCTCTATTAACTTATCTTGGATTTGTACCGACCCTTTTGTAGGAAGTAAAAGACCGTTTAAATGTTGAACCAGTGTTGTTTTCCCACTTCCTGTTTCACCAATAATCGCAGTAATCTTTCCATCTTCAATATCTAAATCGATACCTTTTAATGCATGATATGCAAAGACAGTACCTTTTGAATATTCAAACTCTACTTCATTGAAACGAATTGACATAATTCTTCTACCAACCTTTCAACATTTAAGGATTCTTTTACAATAATCCCTTCTTTTTTTAACTCTTTCGCAAGTTTATATGCAAATGGAACATCTAATTGTAAATCAATTAACTCTTGTTCACGACTTAAAATTTCGCTAGGCTTGCCTTCCATTGCGATTTGTCCATCTTTTAATACAATAACATAATCACTTTTACTCACTTCTTCAATATCATGTGTAATTGAAATCACTGTTAATTTTCTTTCTTTAAAAATACGATCAATTAATGCACCAATCTCCGCTTTTCCTTGAGGATCTAACATACTTGTTGCTTCATCAAAAATTAAAATATCAGGCGACATCGCTAAAACACCTGCAATTGCCACTCTTTGCTTTTGACCACCCGATAGGCGTGTAGGCTCACTATTTAAATATTCACTCATATTAACTTCTTTCGCAAAATGTTCAATAATTGAGTCCATTTCACTTGGATCAACATTATGATTTTCAAGTCCAAATGCGATATCATCTCTTACAGTTGCGCCAATAAATTGATTATCAGGATTTTGAAATACAATACCAACTTTATCACGGATATCTTGTATATTTTCTTCACTTAACGTTTTAGAATCAATAAAAATATCCCCACTTGCTTTTTCAAGCAATCCGACGATTAGTTTTGCTACAGTACTTTTCCCACTTCCATTTTGACCAATGATTGAAACATATTGTCCCTTTTCAATTGAAAACGAAAGATTTTTTAGTATATTTGTTTCTCCATCATATGAGAAATTTAAATCTTTTACTTCGATTTGTTTCATATTCCACCTCAAAATCTTTATTATTATACTACCATCACTTTTAAAACTCAAACGATATCATTATAAAAAGGTAGTTTTCACTACCTTAATCTACTACATTAATTTCGTATCCTTTATAAATACCTTGACCTTTACTAATCAATTCATTCATTTTAACAATATCTTTTGTCACAACATCGATATCATTCTCAATTGTCTTCTCTAAAGAAATCGCATCTTCATGATCTATCAATTCATATCCTTGATCTTTCATTTCTTTAAAAACTTTTAATAAACGATCATTATTAAAACAAATAAAATAATGTCTTATCTTTAAGTTTTCTTCATCTTCAAAGTTTTTTAAAACCTCAGAAATTTGAATGATTGTATCTTCAATATCCATATCAGAGCTTATTTCTTCACTTTGAACTTCTTCCTCATTTTGTTTATTTAAATTTAAATAAACCTTTTCTTCATCTTTATCTTGCTTTTGTTTTAAAAGTGCTGAAACACCAGCTGCAACTCCTGCTACTGCTGTAACTGCGACTACTGCTTTTAAAAATTTTTTCATTATTTTTCCTCCTTTTTATGATAGTTTTCCTTTTGCGCCTTTTGATCCGCCTGATTTGAAATCTTTTAAAATATTTGTATCATATGAGAACACCATTTTTTCATGTCTTCTTTGACGCGCAATAGCTTGATCAACAAGACTTTGCATCAACATTGGAAAATCTACATTTGATTCTTTCCATAAATAAAATGCCAAAGATCCTGGAATTGTATTAATCTCATTTACAAATACCTCATTTGTATCTTCATCAATCATAAAGTCAATACGACAAACTCCAGATGCACCTAGTATTTTAAATGTACGAACAGCTAAATCTTGAATGTTCAAAGTACTTGCTTCATCAATTGATGCAGGGATAATACGTTTTGCACTCACCATCCCTTTACTCTTGCCATTTCCTTCATATTTATCATGGTAAGATAAAATTTTATCTGCTTTAGCAACCTCTTCAAGTACACTTGCACGACAAGAATATACATCACCAAGAACAGAACAATTAATCTCCTTTAAATTTTCTATCATTTTTTCAATCACAATTTTTTCATCATATTGATTCGCAGATTTAATAGCTAATATTAATTCTTTCTCATTAAATGCGACTTCAATACCAACACTTGATCCAAGACACGCTGGTTTTATAATAACTGGATATCCAATTTTAGATACTTCCTCAAGTACGCGTTGCTTTTCTTTTTCAATTTCATGTCCATACACCCACGTCCATTTTGTCATTGGAATATTAGAGTTTTCAAGCACATGCTTCATAATAACTTTATCTTGACCAACACCCGCAGCAATTACATCACATCCACTAAATGGAATATTCATCATTTGAAGATACCCTTGAATTGTTCCATCTTCTCCATTTGTTCCATGGATTACTGGAATTGCAATATCAATTTGTGTTTTTTTAGATTTAGAAAATAACCCTTTTTTTATTGGTTCAATAAATACTTGTTGGTGTGATTTATACATTGTAACTTGATCTGTTGTTTCAACTAACTTGTTTAAGTCTTTATACGTTTCGATATTTCTAAGTGATGCATCACTATATAATTGACGTTTTTTAGAAATATAAATTGGTACAACTTCATATCTTTCTTGATCTAATGCATCCATTGCTTGAAGCGCAGATATTACACTTACTTCATGCTCAACCGATTCACCACCAAATATGACTGCGACATTAATTTTCATCTTTATTCTCCTTTAATCAAATTGGACTTCACTCAGTCCTTTATATACGCTGTAAGCTTTATCTAATTCAGCTTTTGTATTTTTAAAACTTAATTGTGGTAGATTCTCATAATCAAAAAATTCAACAGCATCTGTTTCATGATTTGGTCGTGTATTTCCACCTATAATTGTTGCACTATAATAATGCACATAATCAGATGTAACTGTTTTATAGTCTTTATAAAGTTCTCTTTGAAATACACCTAATAATTTCTCAATTTTTACATTTAATCCTGATTCTTCATATACCTCTTTAACACCATTTTGACTTGATGATAAATATAAATCACACCATCCTCCAGGTACAGACCATGCACCATCTGTTTTCTCTTTAACCATTAATAGTCTATCTTGATCATCAAAAACCATAACACGCACCGAAACATTTGGAGTAGGATAAATATCTTTTACGAAGATATTTTGTTTTATTTCGTTGTCACTAATAGAATCTAGCATTTCTATTGACAATTTTTCTAATTCTTCATAATTTTCAAGCGCATATGGGTCTTTACTAAATAACTTCCCTATTTTAGATACGCTCAATATTTTTGTAACAAATTGTTCAAATCTCATTTTAAACACCTCACTTCTTATTATACCTCATAAAAAAAACAAATAGAAGACAAACTTCTATTTGTTAAATGCATCTGGTAAATCATTTTCAAGTAATATCGTATCTTCTAAAGTTGCTGTTTGATAAACAAAATCAAACGCATCCTTTACTGTTTTAACAACACGTACATTATCCATATTAAACCCTGTTGAAAGTAATCCCTCATAAATTGGCTTTGTTTGTTTTTCACCAACAAGTACAACATAATCAGTCTTATGTTTCATATTCGCACCAAAATCAAAGTTATCACTGTATTGACGCTCTGCAAGGTCAATCATTCCAGGAGTTACAATAAAACGTTTATTAGGCATCATATTTAACACTTCTAAAGACATTGCACTTCCCACAGGATTTGAATTAAAGGCATTGTCAATAAATGTATATCCATTAATTTTTTTAACTTCTAAGCGATGCTCAACATAATTCACACGCTTCACTGCCGCAATTAATTCTTCCCAAGAAACATTTAATTCTCGTCCAAGTGCAATTGAAGCTAGAATATTTGCAATATTGTGTTTTCCTAAAAGTTTTGTAGTAAATTGATGTGTTGTATTTTCTGCAACTACATCAAATACACTCCCTTGTGGTGTATACGTAATATTATCCGCATAATAATCTACATCTTTTCGATCAATTGCATACCAAACAATTTTACATGTGTTTTTTACTTCATACTCACGGATATATTCATTGTCTTTATTTAAAATCCCTACTCCATCTGCCGGTAGATTTTCAATCATCTTCATCTTTTCATTAATAATATTATCCAATGTTTTAAATGTATTTAAATGTTGAGGACCAATAGAGGTTACAACTCCATACTTTGGTTTCACAAATTTTGTTAAGTAGTCAATTTCTCCTACTTTATCTGCACCCATTTCACATAAGAATACTTCATGAATGGATTTTAATTCGAATCGAATTGTTTTTGTGATTCCCATTGGCGTATTATAAGATGCCGGAGTCATTAAAGAATAAAATTTTTCTGACATAATTTCTTGCATAATATTTTTACTTGAAGTTTTGCCAAAACTTCCTGTGATTCCAACTTTAATTAAAAAAGGCATTCCTGCAAGAATCTTTCTTGCCTTATTAATATAAAATTCTTTAACAAATGATTCAATAGGACTAGTAATAAATGCCATTATAAATACTAAAAACCAATTTACAAAATATCCAACAATGAAGTAAACTGAATACCACTTATAAACATCTGTAATATAATAAATAAACGTCAATATTAAAATATTTAAAACAGCCATCACGACAATCTGTCTTTTTACACGACTTGTGTACACAAGCGGTTTAATATATACCTTCTTTTTTTCCTTTTTAAACATTAAATAAATATAAATTAATACAATTCCATATACAAGTACAATATACTCATTTGAAATAGGCAAAAACACGATGATTATTAAAGGAAGTGCTTTTATTAAATACCAAACTACACCAACAGATAAATCACTTGTTTGTTGTTTAAGCCAGCCTTGGTATCTAAATACTTCGTATCTATTTTGTTGAAACATATGTAAACTATGCAGCATTGGTATTATCATAAACCCACCAAGCAATACAACCATCCATATCCCTCTTAAAACTTCAAATAGTTCATCCATAATTATCCCTTTCTATCATTAGCGAAAAATGCATCTAAACAAGCCAAAAATCTTGGCATTTGATTAAAATACGCATAATGATTATCCCCTTTAAATACTGCAAGACCTGCATTTGGTATCATCTTTTCCATTTGTTGTCCCATCCATAGTGGTGTCGCTTCATCAAGCTCCCCCCAAACTAAGAATACTTCACACTGAATCTTACTAAGTAGATTTGTTAAATCTTCATTCACAACCTGAACGAATGTCCCTCGCATGACACCACTTGTATTTTTATAATCTTCACTTCCCATATTCGCTTGAAGTTTTTCTTTTACTCCTTTTAAAAATGGAAGTTTGAATAGTTGTTTACTTGCCTTGTAACTGTAGACTTTTAAATAATAATCAAGTCCTCTTCTATCACGAATTCCTGCACCTCCTGTAAATACCATCTTATCTACAGGATAAAGACTTGCATAAATAATCGCAATACGCACTCCAAAAGAATGCCCAATTAAAATCGGATTTTCTATATTCATTTCATCGACAAAGTTTTTTAAAACAGTCGCATAATCATAAATTGTATAAATGCGATCTGGCTGTCCACTTTGTCCAAATCCTGGTAAATCTAAATTATACACAACAAAATCGTTTTCGAAATGTACTGCAATCGGCTTCATCATTTCTGTATTTTGTCCCCATCCATGAAGTAAAATTATTGTTTTTCCTTTACTTCCTGTTTTTTCATAATGTAGATTAATATTTTGTATGTCAATAAACGGCATAGAATTCTCCTTTTATAATACGCTTTTAGTACATTAGTATTATAATCAATTTTTAAAGCAAAGGCAAAAACAAAAGCACAAAAATGAAATTTTCTAAATTTAAAGCTAATTTCAATAAAAATGTTGTATGATATATATAAAGAAAAGGAGGCTATATAATGAGTATTTGGATTTGGTTAACACTATTTATTATATTATTAATTGTTGAGGTAGTGACACCATCAACACTCGTTGCAATTTGGTTCGCATTTGGAAGTGCAGTTGCAATGCTATGTAATGTACTAAACTTAAGTGTATTTATGCAATTTACAGCATTCTTTCTTGTTTCACTTCTGTCCATGTTTTTCGTACGACCACTTGTAGCGGCATACTTAAAACCGACATCTGTTCCTACAAATTATGACCGCGTAATTGGAGAAACCGCAGTACTAATTAAACCAATCGAAAATGGAGAATGGGGAACTGTCAAAGTTTTATCGACATTATGGCACTGCACAAATGTCAACCAAGAAGAAATACCAGCAGGCACTATGATTAAAGTGGTTGCTGTTGAAGGATCTAAGTTAATCGTACAAAAGTACGTGTAAGGGAGGACATATGGATCAAATTTTTTCAATTATTATCAGTTTATTAATAGCAGCATTTATTATATCTGTTGCAGTTTATTCTATTAGAATTATCCCACAATCAAACGCGTATGTTGTGGAAAGACTTGGGACTTATCATCGTACACTTCAAAGAGGATTACACATTGTAGTACCAATTATTGATCGAATCAGTAAAAAAGTAACATTAAAAGAAGTGGTAAAGGACTTTAATCCACAACCTGTTATTACAAAAGACAATGTAACAATGCAAATTGATACAGTTGTCTATTTCCAAGTAACAGATCCAAAACTATATACATATGGAATCGATCGTCCAATAAGTGCATTAGAGAATTTAACTGCAACAACACTTAGAAATATTATTGGGGATTTAGAACTTGATGAGACATTAACATCACGTGATATTATTAACACTCGTATGAGAGCAATCTTAGATGAAGCAACTGACCCATGGGGTGTTAAAGTTAACCGTGTCGAAGTAAAAAACATCATTCCACCACGTGACATTCAAGATTCAATGGAAAAACAAATGCGTGCAGAACGTGAACGTCGTGAATCTATCTTACGTGCTGAAGGTGAAAAACGTGCAGCAGTTTTAACAGCTGAAGGTGAAAAAGAGGCAATGATTCTTCGCGCTGTTGCAAGAAAAGAAGCAATGATTGCAGAAGCTGAGGGTGAGGCAAAAGCAATTGAAGCAATTTACCAAGCACAAGCTAACGGTATTAAAATGATTAAGGATTCTTCACCAGATGAAGCTTACTTGAGAATTAAAGGAATTGAAGCATTTGAAAAACTAGCAAACGGTACTGCAACTAAATTAATTATTCCAAATGAAATGCAAAGTCTTGCTGGAATGTTAGGTGCATCTAAGGAAATTCTTTCAAATGATAAAAAATAACTCGTAAGAGTTATTTTTACTAAAGGAGAACACATGAAAACAATTATTACTATAAGTAGAGAATTCTCAAGTGGTGGACGAGAAATTGGTAAACGTTTGGCAGAAGAATTGAAATTTGATTATTACGATAAAAAGATTATTGACGCTGTTGCGAAGGATTGTGGCCTAGACCCAACTTATGTTGCAAACTGCAGCGAGCTACCTCTTTCTAATGGATTTAATTATGTATTTGGAAGATCATTTGGTTCTTATGTTGAATCTCCATCAGATAACATCCAAAAAGCACAAGCCAAAGTAATTAAAAAAGCTGCTGAAAAAAACTGTGTCATCATTGGACGCTGCGCTGATTTTATCTTATATGATCAAAACCCATTTAAAGTTTTTATTTATTCATCTAATATGCAAACAAAAATAGATAGATGCAAAGACAAAAATATAAATGATTCTGATAAAGATATTGAAAAAGAAATCAATCGTATCAACAAACAAAGAAAGAAATATTATGAATATTATACAGGCCAAAATTGGAAAGATATAGAAAATTATAATTTATGTATAGACACATCTAAAATTAGTATTAAAGATGCGGTTCAACTAATTAAACAAGCAATCAATCATAACATATAAACAATATTCTTTTATACAAAAAAGCAGACAGTTAACTGTCCGCTTTTTTTATTTATGATGAATTGCTCTCATAGAGTTAAGTATCGCCAAAACTGCTACTCCAACATCCGCAAAGATTGCCTCCCAAAGAGAAGAATGTCCTCCAGTTGCAAGAAATAAAACAGCAAACTTTACAATAAACGCTAAAGCAATATTTTGTTTTACAATACGCATTGTCTTTTTAGCAATCTCAATTGCAGTCACAATTTTTTCAGGAGAGTCATTCATAATGACAATATCAGCAGCCTCAATTGCTGCATGAGAGCCCATACCACCCATTGCAATCCCTACATCTGCGCGCGCAAGTACAGGTGCATCATTTATTCCATCTCCTACATATACAAGTGTTTTCTTATCACTTACTTTTGGCAATTCTTGCTCTACAATTCTAACTTTATCCTCAGGTAAAAGTTTAGAATATACTGTATCAATATTTAAATTTTTAGCAATCGCCAATGCAGAACTTTCTTTATCCCCTGTAAGCATCATTGTTTTTGCGATTTGAAGTGATTTAAGAGTATTCACCGCCTGTTTTGAATCATCTTTTATTTGATCCGCTACTACGATATACCCCATGTATTGTCCATCTAACACAACATAAACAACACTTCCTACAATTTCTGTTTTTTCATAATCTATGTCCAAACTATTCATTAATCTTTCATTTCCAACATAAATTAATTTATTTTCATACTCGACTTTAAGCCCATGTCCTGCAAGTTCTTCAACCATTGAAACTTTACTTTGATCTATTTGAATATCTGCAGCATTAGTAATTGATACAGCAATCGGATGTGTAGATTGACTCTCCGCAGTTGCTGCAATGTTCAACAATTCACTTTCACTAATCCTATTCGCAGATATATCTACAATAGAGAAAATCCCTTTTGTAAGTGTTCCTGTTTTATCAAATACCACAACTTCCGCTTTTGATAATGCCTCTAGATAATTACTGCCTTTCACTAAAATACCATTGCGTGCAGCTCCACCGATTCCACCAAAGAATCCTAGCGGAATAGAAATGACAAGTGCACAAGGACATGAAATAACTAAAAATGATAAAGCACGGTACACCCACATTTCAAATGACCCCATTTGAAATAACGGTGGAAGAATCGCAAGTAAAGCAGCAAGCACTACTACAATCGGTGTATAATAATGAGCGAATTTAGTAATAAACTTCTCTGATTTTGATTTTTTTGAACTTGCGTTTTCAACAAGATCTAATATTTTCGCAACTGTAGAATCTGAGTATATTTTTGTTACTTTGACTGTTAAAACACCGTTTATACTAATACATCCAGATAAGACTTCATCATTAATAAATACATCTTGCGGTAGTGATTCACCCGTTAGCGCTTTTGTATCAACAGCGCCTACTCCATCAATTAAAATACCATCCAGTGGGATTTTTTCACCAGGTTTAACTACAATAATATCATCAATATTTACATCATATGGATCTTTTGTTACTAAACTGCCATCTTCTAAAACATTCGCAAATTCAGGTTGAATTTCCATAAGTTCTTTAATTGAGCTTCTTGATTTACCAACAGCATACCCCTGAAACGCTTCTCCAATTTGATAAAATAGCATAACGACAAAAGCCTCTAAGCTTTCACCAATCAAAAAAGCCCCTACAGTTGCAATACTCATCAAAAAGTTCTCATCCAACATATTCCCTTTTATAATATTTTGAATTGCTTTAAATACAACATCACCACCAATTACAAAATAACCAAGTACAATAAACACTAAAGAAATATCTGGTGAGTTAACAAACAACCCAATTGCTACTAGAAGTGTACCTATTATTATTTTATAAATAATTTTATTCAACTTCATAGTATTACAATCCCTTAATTACGATATTATTATCCGTTTTCTTTACTGCATTTTTTATAGAATCCACAATAGTCAGACTCATTTCGTCTACTTCAAAAGTAAGTTTTTCTGTCATAAAATTAACACTAACGGCACTTAATCCATCTATTTTTGAAATTTCTCTTTCTATTTTTGCTGCACAATTTGCGCAATCTAAACCACTTAACTTAACAATTTTCTTCATATTATCTCCTTTACTTATGTGAAATATGTTCTATACCTTGATCTAAAATCATTTTGATATGATGATCATCTAAACTGTAATAAATAGATTTTCCTTCTCTTCTATACTTTACAAGTCGATGTGCTTTTAGCATCCTTAATTGATGTGATATTGCAGATTGAGTCATATTTAATGTATTTGCAATATCACATACACACATTTCATAATTTGAAAGCAAATGCATTATTTTAATACGACTTTGATCACCAAAAATCTTGAAAAATTCCGCAGTTTTATCAAGCACCTCTTCATTTGGTAATGAATCTACTAGCTTTTTTCTTTGCTCATCACCTAAATGTAACTCTACATTTTCACACACAGCTTGTTCATTTAGTTCCATCTTATCTCCTAACACATGAACACTTGTTCATATGTTAATTATATACAATTTATTCTATTTGTCAAATAAAAAAACATCTTTCGATGTTTTTAATTTGGCAGTTCTGGATTTGGGTTTATTTCAAATTCAATTGTATCTTTTACTTCATCTTTATCAACTAATTTACCCATTACAACAAGTCTATGATCACCCGTATCATCAGCATCATAGCGATATGCACAAGTTGATAATGTTAAAATATGATCTTCCTGTGTAATCTCTTCTTCAAAAATATATTGGTTTTTACTTACAAGTTGACTATAGAAATCAGGCCAATCTTCATCATTTGGTGTTGGATTAATATAATAATAATCAACATCTGTAAAGAATACTGCAAAAATCTCAAATACCATTTCCTCTTCTTCATTTGTAATATAAATATTCGGATTTTCTTCTAAGAACTCTGGTTCTAAATAATTAAATAGTGCAGAGAACTTCTCACCATCTGGATCTTCATTGTATTTAGAGTGTCCATAAATTACAGTATTTGGCATTAAATCATCTGATGAATTTAATTCACTAAAATAATCCGCAAAATAACAACCCCAGCGATCATCCTCTTTATTTTCATTACGTCTTAAATAAAAATCATTGTCAACCGTTTGTACAATTTCGTTGTTTATATGTGTATTTGGGATTTCAATCCATGCCACAGAATCACTATTATTACTCTTTGCCGCCATCAAACTATCATATTTTTCTGGCTTAACATCTTCTACAACCGTTGTATTCTCATTTTCAATATCCTCACCTTTTTCTGTTTGTGGTGAAGAAGAGCTAATCATTAATGCAACGATTAACAGTGAAGAAATGATTATTATTAATATAATCAATATTTTATTCTTATTCATTCTATTCTCCTTGATTTTTTAAATAGCATTCTATCTTTTTCTTTTTATCAAGTCTATTCATTTTACCATACAAAATAGCCCAATCTTGTAATCCACAATAATAAACAGTTGTATCCTTTACTATTTTCTTCAATTCAATTTTACTTTCATCGAAGTCGTAACAATACAGTTCCTGTCCATTTTTAATTTTAAATCCACCTATTATATCAACATATACTGAATTAATATAATATGTTTGAAAAAAATCACTTACAAAAATTTCACTTTGTTTTTCTTGTTGGTTTAACCGATAATCAGATAAAAGTTTTGACGCTTTTTCAATATCTTTTATATCCACACAGAGATCTATATCTTGTGGAGCGTCTATTATAGCATACTCTTTTAATAAAATCGAGCCACCTGCTCCCCAACATATTTTATGTTGGTTAAACAATTTCGCAATAAAATACAATACTGCATTTATTTCGTCCATTTTTCCACCACTTTAGCTAAAACTTTAATACTATTTAAATAATCTTTCAAATCAATCCACTCCTCATGTTTGTTTTCATCTGTAGGTAGATAACATAAACTTCCAATACCAATTGTAGGTATATTTTTTAAAACCATAGGAAGTCTAATATCGCTTGCACCATGCGCTTGATAAATAAACTTGTTAATACCACACACTTCTTTTATATTTTCTTTTAACATTGAAATCATAGGATGATCATAATCCATCATCGCAAATGTAGCACGCAAATATCCTTTTGTAAGCTTATATGTACTGTGTTTAAAAAGAGATTGATTATCTAAAACAACTTGATTTAAACACTCTACAATTTCACTTTCAATACTTTCCATCGTTTCTTCTTTTCCAAAATGAACTCTAAAACTACAGCTTGCACTTGTGCTTACCACACCTGTTGCACTTCCACCGGAAATAACACCAATATTCAACTTCGTTCCATATTCATTTGTATTTCCGTATTTCTCAACACGCTTCTTATTTAGATTTACAAGTGCAGACGTTAGTAAAACAAGTTTATGATTCGCACTATGTCCCGCATCTAAGTCTACATGTGCTTTTGGACTTTCTCCAGTGGTTGTTAATTTAAAATCTAACACACCAAGTGAAATATTTTTAAGCTCATTTAAACCCAACCCTGTTTCTGCAGGATGCAGATAAATTCCAGCATCCGCTGCATACTTAAGACGATCACATGCAATCAATGTTCCACCAACACCGCCACGTTTTCCAATCACACTCATTATCGTTACATTAAATGGCAATTGTCCATAAAAATCCTTGTAGTATTTAAGTGACAACAACATTGCTGCAATACCACCTTTATCATCCGCTGCACCTAATCCATATAATCTTTCATCATCTAAATAACACTCTATCTTATCGTGCATTTCCGTATCAATATGCGCAAACATCAAAAGCGATTGTTTTGATGGATCATAAGGTGTATATCCAATATGATTCATTGTTTCAGTATGAAACGCCATATCATTTGGACAATAATCAGGTAAATTTTTTAAGTGATCTGCATTCGTTGAAAAACTATCTATCTCAAGACCTAATGCTTCCATAAACAACAGCACATCTTTTTGTGCTGTTGTTGGTCCTAAATCTTGGCTATCCTTTTCAACCAATTGTTTTAAAAGTGCAATTGATTCATCTTTTCTTGAATCAATAAATTCAATAAAATTCATAACTCCCCCCATATAGTTAAACTTTTTTAACTTTTTTCTTTTTAGGTTTATCTTTTGGCATTATCTTAAAGATTACCCCACATCTTGTGTTTTCTGCATATACAATAAAATTGTATGCTGTTACAACTCGATGGACAATCGATAACCCAAGTCCAAATTGACCATCTGTACCTTTTTCATAAGCTTTAAATAATTTATCTTGTCTTTCTTTAGATAAATGAGGGCCATCATTTTCAATACTTAATGTCCCATCCTCTAATACCACAGTGATTTTACTCACTGCATAGCGCATAGCATTGTCTAATATATTTTCTAATACAACTCTCCACGCTTCATCATTTCCCATATATATAGTCGGAGATAAATGTGTTACGATTTCAATCTCTGGACGTATTAATTTAATTGAAAGAATTGTTTTCTCAATGATATCCACCATATCTACTTCTTTTGATTCTTGTGTAGTTACCAAATATCCCATACGGTTTAAAAGCAGTAAACTTTGAACTTTTTTCTCAAGACGATCCGCATGTTCACTAATTACATCCACACTTTTCTCTAATGTTTCATATGGAAATACTCCATCTTTAATACTTTCACAATAGGACTTAATTGTTGCGATTGGTGTTTTCAAATCATGTGATATATTTTGTATCAATTCTTCTTTACTTTGTTCTTGTCGTTTAATTTCAACTTTCATTGATACAAGTGCATTCGCTACTTCCCCAATTTCATCTTTTCTATCAATTGTTAAAATCGTATCTTCATTTTTTCTAACTTTATCAATATAAAGTCTTATTTGATTTAAAGAACGAATTAAGCTAGATACCCACAACATTAAAAAACCAAACAAAATAATAACAACTATAAATAAGACATTAATAACTGAATTCAAAAGTGTATTTCTAAAATCCTCATGATAGTCATAGTTAATAACACTAACAAGCTTAGTGTTATTTTCAAGTTTAGATATTTGATATAAAACCTGTATACCATCTATCTCTCTGTCATACTGTCTAACATCGACTACTTGGACATTCGCATCTAAAATGACTCTCTCAGCGATTTCAGTAGGCATTTCTGCAAAATTTTCCGATACATAGGCAGTACCATCTCTTAATACTGCACTTGATACAAATTTATCATCAAATTCAACAAAGCTAACATCTAATTGATTTGTATAACTTAAATAAAACGTATCCTGTGTTCTTTCTAAAACACTAAACATCTGCTCCTTAACAAATGAATTGATGCTTGTAGTGAAGAAAAAGTATACAAATCCCGTAAATATAACAATAAATAATATAATAATTGACAGCAACTGCTGTGTAAGTGTAAATTCCTTAATCCAATTTTTTAACTGTTTCATCCTAAACGATAACCAAACCCATACATTGTTTGTATTGATAAGTATGGCATTTTCTTTCTTAATCTTCTTAATGTATCATCTACTACACGATCTGAACCAAAATAATTTGTTTCCCAAATCTTCTCTAGAATTTGTTCACGAGAAAATGCAGTACCTCGGTTTTTAACAAACAACATAAGTAAATCAAACTCTTTTGTTGTAAGTTCAATATCTTCTTTTTCAAGTGTACTAACTGTTCTTTGTGTAACATCAATTTCATACATGTCTACAATCACTTTTTCTACTTCTGTTTTATAGACTCTTCGAATAATATTATTTACACGTAAAACCAATTCCTTCGGTGAAAATGGTTTTGTAATATAGTCATCACTTCCCTTTTCAAGACCAATTATACGATCAAATTCTTTATCACGCGCAGACATAAATACAACAGGTGTATTTTGCGTTCTATTTTTTATTTCATCTATTAAATCATATCCACTTTTATCATCTAACATAATATCCAACAACCATAAATGCACATCATCGTCATCAATATGTATAAACGCCTCATCAAAAGTTAAATAAGAACGTACTTCATAACCTTCTTTTTCTAAATATCTTTTCACTAGTTCATTTAAATCTTTTTCATCTTCAACGATACATATTACCCGTTTCATATTATCACCTCTTTTTATTATAATAACATACTTTACCTAAAGTATAATTGAAAAAAAGATATAAAAAAATCAAAACCTAAAATATACATTCTAAGTTTTGACTTTTACTATAATTTTAATTCATTCATTTTATCTATAACTTGATAGACATATTTATGACACAATGCATCTTCTTTCGCTTCAACCATAACACGAAGCAATGGTTCTGTACCGCTTGGTCTTACAAGAATTCTTCCCTCTTCTCCAAGCTCTTTTTCTATCGTAGATATTAAACCTTTAATTTCATTGTTTTCTAATACTGCTTTTTTATCTTTCACTTTTGTATTCACTAATAATTGTGGATAAATAAATAAATCCTCACTCAATTGGTAAAGCGATTTATTATGATCACACATTACTTTTAATAACATAAGTGCTGTTAAAAGACCATCTCCTGTTGATGCATATTTTGAGAAAATAATATGTCCTGATTGTTCTCCACCCAATACATAATCATTTTCTTGCATACACTCATAGACATATTTATCTCCAACAGCTGTTTGAGCATATAAAATACCCAAATCATCTAACGCTTTATAAAGCCCTATATTTGCCATAACTGTTGTGACAACTGTATTTTTATTTAATTTGTTTTCAGATGCGAATTGCTTTGCACAAATGTAAAGAATATGATCACCATCTACAAGATCACCTAAATGGTTTACTGCAATCAAGCGATCAGCATCCCCATCAAACGCAAACCCTACATCATATTTTCCCTCAACTACAGCTTTTTGTAAGCTTTGAGGATGTGTTGAACCACACTCCGTATTGATATTTACACCATCTGGTGTATGATGCATCACTGTGACATTCGCATTTAAATCTTTCAATACAGAGAGTGCTGTAGTTGTAGCCGATCCATTTGCACAATCACATAGAATCTTTAATGAAGATAAATCAATCAGAGTTATCTTTTTTAAATATTCTTTATACTTCTTTAATCCATCTTTATAATCAATACTATTTCCGATTTTAGAATCTGTTGCATATTCAATTTGAATATGATCATCCATATAAGATTCTACATTCAGTAAAAAAGATTCTTCTGCTTTTTTACCATTTTTATCAAACAATTTAATACCATTATCAAAATAAGGATTATGACTTGCGCTAATCATAACACCGCAATCAAAATCTTCACTTGCTAATAAGTAAGATATTGCAGGCGTTGGACAATATCCAACAAAATATACATCAGCTCCGCTTGCCATTGCACCACTTGCAATAGAAAGCTCAAACATATCACTTGAGATACGTGTATCCTTGCCAATTATGATTTTTCCTTTTCTCTCTTTACTAAAATGATATCCCAAATAGCGACCTATTTTATAAGCCATCATTGAATCTAAAGAAACATTCGCCTTACCACGCACTCCATCTGTACCAAAGTATTTTGTCATCTACTCTACAACCTCAATAGAAATAATTGGATTTACCAATGAGTATCTTACATATGGATTCGTACCTGTTACATAAAGTTGTACCTCTTGTATTCCAGGTTCAATTCCTTCCATATCAAAGTATACATAAATATCATCCGCTAATATATTATCGATATTTGCTTGTGTTCCATATAATTCAACATCTATTACGGCAACTGCATCATTTATTAATCTAAATTGATAATTGTTAACATTGTTATTAACGAAGATATTTACATCTTCTACAAGTCCCTCAACAGCTTCACCAACTTGAATGTCCAATGTAACCTTAGATATACTTGATTTTTTTACTCCACTTGGAAGAATAATATTTGCATAGAAACTAGAGTTTCCAGTTAACTCAGAAACATCAATTGGAACAATTAAGTCTGTGATATTCGCAAGCACTGAATCGCTTCCATACATTGTAACTGATGCATGGTCTAGATTAATTGTCTCAATAGCCAAATTATTTGGAATTGTTCCATTTGGTTCAATTACAATAGGAACAGATTTATTAGGAGATGATACAGGAACAGTTACATTTACTGTTGATGGAATCAAATCCACATCAATTTTTAATCCACTCTCATCATATGCTACAAGTTCTGCCTCTGTTGTGAATGTTGAAGTTTGTCCAGACACATCAATCAACGCTTTAACAAATGCGATATCTTTCATCGTACTATCAGATGCACGCACCATAACTTCTGTAGTTTCAAACTCAGGCGTTCCAAGTGCATACATTGCATCCATTTTTGGAGTATTAATAAAATCATACCCAATTGTAAACTTACTAATAATTTTCTTCTTAATCGTTACAACAACATGTGAAGGATTTAAAGAAACATTTACACGTGATGAAATGTCTGTTGTCGTCAACTCAATTTCGTGTGTTCCTTCACCTTTACCTGTTAAATCCGCAAGAATTTGATACTCCGATTGATTTTTAACCATCTGAATATCTGAAAGTTCCCCAGTAATTGTTGCATCCGCATACTCTGGGAGCCCACTTATTTCAAACAACTCATCATTTACATTTGTTGTAATAGGAATGTTTTTAATTACATCACCTTGTTGGAAAGATCCACCAATAATTGATTCATCTCCATAATTAATTGTGAAAAATAACAATACTGCTAAAGCAACTGAAATTACCTTACCATATCTTTGATTGAATAATAATCTATCTATCCAATAACTAACAAATCTTACAATTTTTAACAATGAACTTTCAATACTTTCATATGTCTTTGCTACACGTTTTCCTTGACCTGCAATTCTTTTCGCAAGTTCAACTTTTTCATTACGTTCTTTTTCGTTTGACATTATTGTTCACCTCCATTATCAGAATTTACTTCCTCATTAGGAATATAAAGTGAATTTTCATTTAATTCTTCTAAACCACTTTCTTCTCTTACTTTCTTAACTTTGATTTTCTTTTTTGTTCCAATTTGAATTTCTTTAATTTGGCTTTCATTATCAGTTTCTTCTACACTTTCTACTTCTTTTGTATCTTCTTTTTTACGTGCAAACATATTTAATATACTAATTTTATCTTTTGCAGGCTCTGAAGTTGTTTGTCTTTGACTTAACTCTGATTTTATTTCCTCTTCGATTTTTAACGTTCTTTCATTATTTTCTTTTTTACTAATTGACTGACTCTTAGAAATTTCTATTTCTTCATAACAGATAACTTTCATTAAGAATTCTCTTAATGAATCTTCATCCATAACTGTTAATTTACCTTCTTGTGCAATAGAAACAGTACCTGTTTCTTCACTTACAACAATTGTAATTGAATCATTAATTTCACTTATACCAAGTGCCGCACGATGACGTGCTCCATATTTAGGAGGAAGTTCAAGCGCAGTTGGTGGGAAATATGCTGATGCACACGCCAATTTATCACCTTGAATAATAACTGCTCCATCATGCAATGGTGTAGTTGTAACGAAGATTGCAGTTAAAAGCTCTGCAGTAACACGAGAATTCATAACTGTACCTGTTTGAACATAATCAATCATTGATTGAGATTGTTCAATTGAAATCAATGCACCTGTTTTTTCTTCTGATAAACTCATCGTAGCTTTAACGACTTCTTCAACTAGTCTTTCTTTTTCATTTCCACTTAGTGTAGATAAGCGATTGAAAACACTTGTTTTACCAAGTTTTTCTAAAATTGAACGAATCTCTGGTTGAAAAATTATGATTACCGCAATAAATCCCCAATTTACGAAAGCATTCGCAGCCCATGCAACTGTGCTAAGTCCTAAAAACTTCGCAAGAGAATTAATTACAACGACTAATATGATTCCTTTAAATATTTGAATAGTACGAGAATTATTACGTACAAGTTTCAAACAGTAGTATATTAATAAAGACATAATTAATATATCTATTATCATCCTAGATATTTGAATAAATAATTCTAAAGTTGTGTAATTTAACATAAAAACCTCCTACATAATGAATATTATATCACAGAGTGCCTACTTCTTTAAGACAGATTCAAAAGAGGATAGACATACTATATTAAGAATACCATTTTTTTAGACATTTTGCATTAAAACCAAGACAAAAAAAATTTTTTTCGATTTTTTTATAATAATTTCAAACAACCCAAACAACAAAAAAAATGATATACTATAAAAGAAGTTTTTAAGAGGTAAATTATGAACGAAAATAACATTACACGATTGAATTATCGAGGAAAAGAAATTATCCTAATCGCTACTGCGCACGTTAGTAAAGCAAGTGCACAAGAAGTTAAAGAAGCAATTGAAATAGAAAAACCTGATAGCATCTGTATCGAACTTGATAAAGACCGTCATGAATCCATGTTAAGACCAAAAGCATGGGAAAACTATGACATTGTTAAAATTATAAAAGAGAAAAAAGTAGGATTGCTTTTGGTAAATATGATTTTAAGTTCTTATCAGAAAAGAGTCGCAAGTAATCTTGATACAAATGTTGGTCAAGAAATGGTACAAGCAATGCAATCTGCTAAAGAAACAAACACGAACCTTGTCTTAGCAGATCGTAATATACAAACAACTTTTATACGTATTTGGAGAAGCCATAATTTCTTTGATAAAACAAAATTACTTTTCACAATTATTTCCTCATTATTTGATGATGAAAAAATCAGTGAAGAAGAACTAGAAAAATTAAAACAAGAAGACATGCTTCAAGCAGCCTTATCTGACATTTCAAAAGAATTCCCGAAAATTGCACAAACGCTTATTTTTGAAAGAGACCAATACTTAGCATACAAAATAAAGACTGCTCCAGGAAATAAAATTGTCGCAGTTTTAGGTGCTGCGCATGTACCTGGAATTAAGGAAGAAATTTTTAAACAACAAAACATTAAAGAGTTAAATAGAGTACCTGAAAAAACATTTACTTCAAAAATCATCGGATGGATTATTCCAGCAATAATTATTGGATTAATTGGTTATTCATTTATTGTAAGCATCCAAACAGGCTACGCACAACTATTGAATTGGATTATTTGGAACAGCACACTGTCCGCACTTGCTGCAGCACTTGTTCTTGCACATCCACTTAGTATTTTAACAGCGTTTATTGTTGCTCCATTTACTTCATTAAATCCACTATTGGCAGCTGGATGGTTCGCTGGTCTTACAGAAGCATATCTAAGAAAACCAACTGTAAAAGATTTTCAAAATATCAATCAAGATATTTTATCAATAAAGGGATTTTTAAAAAATCGTTTTTTAAAAACACTTCTTGTCGTTGTATTTGCTAATCTTGGAAGTACACTTGGTACAATTATTTCCGGCCTTGAAATCGTTAAGAATTTCATGGATATCATATAGGTGATAGTATGAAACGATGTAGTTGGAAAACTTTAGAAAACTCTGAAATATATCAAGCATACCATGATCATGAATGGTCAATCCCATCTTATGATGATCACCATTTATTTGAAATGTTTATATTAGAATCATTTCACTGCGGACTATCATGGTTATTGATTTTGAAAAAAAGAGAGTCGTTTAGACAAGCATTTGACAACTTTGATGTCTTAAAAGTTGCCACTTATAATGAAGAGAAGATTCAACAACTTCTTTCAAATCCAGATATTGTTCGAAATGAAGCAAAAATACGTGCTGCTGTCAGCAATGCAAAGGCTTTTATAAAAGTACAACAAGAGTTTAATAGCTTTTCAAATTATCTATGGGGATTTACAGATCATAAAGTCATATGTGAACCCAATACAGAAAAGCTTACCAAAAGTGATTTGTCAGATAAGATCAGCAAGGATTTAAAAAAACGCGGCTTTAAATTTATGGGCACTGTTACATTATTTTCATATCTTGAAGCAGTTGGTGTCTACAATCATCATGAAGAAGAATGTTTTAAATATCAATTTGGTCAATAAAAAAATGAAGGAAATTCCCTTCATTTTTTATTGATGTTGTTTGCAAGTAATCGTTGATACTTCTAGTTTAAATAAACAAGCCATATCTAGCATTTTATCCGTAAAATGCCATCCTTCTTTTTTAGTGCTTGTCTTCATAAGTGATTCTAAAGCACAGTACTTTTCATCTTTGTTTTCTATAATTGAAATTTTTCCTGTACCAATAATGCTTTGATATTTTGAAGTACACTCGCTTGGATCTTCATTTTCCATAAGTATCACATTGGTATCTAATTCAAATCCTACATTTGGACTTTCTTTTAATAATTCAAACTTTCTTCCTGCTTTTGCACCATGAAAATAAAAAACACGGTTTTGATTTTCATGCATGAATCCAAAATTTAAAGGAACAATATACACTTCATTTTTATCAATAAACCCCACTCTACAACAAACGCAGTTTTCAATAATCTGATCGATTACTGAATCCTCTTTAACTTCTCTTTCTTTTCTTCGCATATACTCTCCTTTTTGTAAGAGAATAACTTTCTCTTATAATTTGCATAATAAGTTCTAACTCTACACTACCATCTAAAATAACTGAAATCCAATGATCTTTATTCATATGATATCCATAAGTAATACTCTTGTGGCTACGGCGTAATAAACCTGAAAGTTGAGGTTCAACTTTCAAATTCACCCAAATATTTCCAAGTCTTTCATAAATAAGTATAAACATACGATCATTAGAACCATGCTTATAAGCAATTTTTCCTACTCCAAAAGGAGTATCTTGATAAACATCTTCTAGTGTTTCACAAAACTGAATCATCTCATTCATTGTTCTCATAGTTCACCTTCCAAAAATTTTAAAATTTTTTTAAATGCATCATAGGCTACTTCTTCTTTATCTAACAATTCATGACTTCCAAGATTGTATACAATGAGTTCTTTTTTTGTATTCTCTATTTCAGTAAATAATTTTTCACAACTTTGATAAGGTACAAATTCATCTTTTTTACTCACCATAATTAAAGTTGGACACTTAATAGAATTAAGATTTCTTTTAACATAAGAAACAAGTGATAAAAAAGAAATTGAATATCTTAAATCTAGTAACGACCTTTGCTTAAAATAATTTAAAAAATATGGATTTCCTTTTTTATATACTTGATAGTAAAGCTTAAACATTCGTTTTAATGTATGTACACTTATGTATTTAAATGCAGGTGCAATCAGTATCAATTTGGAGATTGGATATTTTTGCGTTAAATAACTCGCTATAACGCCACCCATTGAAAAACCAAGAACATACACTGTATCACTTTGACTTAAACATTGTTCTATACACTCTTTTGCCCTTTTTAACCAATCACGGTAATGGTAATCATTTGAAACTTCATACAAATCTATTTTTACAATATCAAAACTAGCTTCATATGCATATTCAATAAAACGCTCAAAATCTATTGTGCGTCTTTTACCATATCCATGCAACAGTAAAAGGATTGGCCTATTCATTACTGGCCTCTGAAATAATACATACAAATCCCAGCAGCAATTGCTACATTTAAAGATTCAAATGTTTCCATTTCTATTTTTATATTTTTTTCTGTTAACTCTAGCAATTCGCTTGAAACCCCACTGCCTTCATTCCCAAATAATAATCCTACATTCTCTGTTTTTTCAATATCAGAAAGCGCCTTCGCATTTTTAAGTGCTGTTCCATATACAACTATACCATTTTCTTGAAGTTTTAATATAACTTCTTTTAAATCTAAGTAAGCATAATCAATTTCAAAAATTGCACCTTGTGTTGATCTTAGTATTTTATCATTATAAATATCTGCACAATCCTTTGAAAAAATAATTTGTTTAAACCCAAATGACAATGCTGTACGAATAATTGTTCCAACATTTCCAGGATCTGCTACATTATCAAGCAAGATTGTTTTTCTTGTATAATTAATTTCTTGAGGTCTCATACGACATACCGCAACCACATCCACAATTGAAGTCGTTTGACATATCTTTTTCATAACCTCGTCCGTTACATAATATACTGAATGAAAATCTGATTTAAATTCTGCATTCTCTTTTATAATCAAATACTCGACAAGATCAGTATTCAACGCTTGTAATACTAAGTGAATTCCTTCTACCATAAATAAACCTGCCTCATAACGATTTTTCTTTTGAGACAATTTTACCCAATCTTTCACTTTTTGATTTGTAAGTGATGTAATAAGCATACTAAACATCCTTTTCTATTTCATTTAAATAAGATTCTGCCCACTGTGCACAATCGTAAATCAGTTCATTACAATCACAGTTGTTTTCTTTTAGTTCACTGCATAATAAATAGTGATGACGCTCTTTAAATTTTTCCATATATTCTTTTGTAATTAAAGAAGCTTTCACACCCAATAAATTCTTTCTTTTTAATTCATGGTCAGCGTGGTATCCAATTACAATTGCCATCCCATTTGCAGCACCACATAAGCTTTTACAACCACATCCTGCCCCAAGTCCTGCAGTTAATGCTATTGCTGTGTTTTCATCTATATTACATTCTTTCGCAAAAGCACCTACAACTGCTTGTGCACAATTTTTACCATCTAATCTAATTTCAATCGCTCTTTCTGCTTTACTCATATTATATCCCTCACATGTCTTCTTACTATTATTATAATGTAAAAATCATTATAAAAAAAGAGAATAAAAAGAAAAGAACTCAAATTGAGTTCTAATCTACTTTTGTGAATCTTTTTATTTTAATCCCATCTTGCATTACATATTCATTAAACATAGATAAAGGTCTGACCCAATATCCTTTTTCTCCATATAGCTGTTGATACACAACGATATCCTCAAGTGTTTCTGAATGCTTTGCAATCATGATAACTTCATATAAGTTTCCTTTGAAATGACGATATGTCCCAAGTGATATTAAGCTAGCACTTTTACACATCTTGGACATAATCCATCTTCATTCGCATTTTGTGTAATATTCCAACATCTTGGACATACAACACCTTCTGCTTTTTCTACAAGTACTTTACACACTTTGAACATTTCAAAGTCACCTTCTGTTTTAATCTCTACAGAACTTACAATTAACCATTGTGCAAATTGTGTATCAAATACTTTTTCAACAAGTGCTTTTTGAGCATCTGATAAAACCAATATTACTTTAGCTTCAAGTGGTTTTCCGATTAATTTCTCATTACGTGCAAGCTCTAATGCTTTTAATACATCATCTCTAATCGCTAAAAGTTCTGTCATATCTTGTTTTACAAGTTCTGCATTTTCATACGTTTCAAATGTATTAAATTCAGTGAAATGTACACTTTCTGCTGTTTTATTTCCAAAGAAATCCCAAACTTCTTCTGTTGTTAATGATAGAATAGGTGCCCAAAGTTTAACTAAAGTATCCACGGCATAATAAATCACAGATTGCGCTTGTCTTCTTCTTACATCATTTTCTTTTTCAATATAAAGAATATCTTTCGCAAAATCTAAATATAAACTACTTAATGTATTACTCATAAATGTAATTAATGAACTAGATACCGTTAAGAAATCATGATTTAAATAAGATTTTTTTACTGAGTCATTCAATTCTTTTAATAAAACCATTGTATATTGATCTACTTCATTCAATTGATCATACGTTAATAAATCTGTACTTGGATTAAAGTCATCTTGATGAATATTTCCAAGCATAAATCTAAATGTATTTCTAATTTTACGATAAGAATCAGAAACTTGTTTTAAAGCATCGTCTCCAATACGTACATCTTGTTTAAAATCAATACTTGCAGCCCAAAGACGTAAAATGTCTGCTCCATACTTCGCGATTACATCAAGTGGATCTACCGTATTTCCGATAGATTTACTCATTTTAACCCCTTTAGAATCATTTACATATCCATGCGATAAAACCATTTTATAAGGTGCACGGTTGTTTGTAGCAGTCGCAATAATTAACGAAGAGTTAAACCATCCACGATATTGATCGCTTCCTTCAAGATATAAATCCGCAGGATATGGAAGTCCTCTTTTCTTTAATTCATTATGTGTACTTCCTGAATCAAACCAAACATCCATAATATCTTTTTCTTTACGGTAATTTCCATTAGGACTCGCTTCATTTGTATATCCGTATGGCAGTAAATCTTTCGCTTCTTTTTCAAACCAAACATTACTTCCATGTTCTTTAAATAATGCAGAAATATGATCAAACACTTCTTTTTCCATAATTGGAGAATTGTCTTCATTATAAATAATTGGAATTGGAAGTCCCCATAATCTTTGTCTTGAAATACACCAATCCCCACGATCTTTAATCATGTTGTAAAGACGTGCTTCACCCCATTCATTTCCCCATTTAGTAATTTTAATTTGATCTAATACTTGTTCACGAATTTTCTCAATAGACGCAAACCATTGTACTGTTGCACGATAAATAACTGGTTTTTTCATTCTTTCATCATGTGGATAACTATGTGTAATCCATTCAAGTGCTAAAAGATTACCTAACTCATCTAATTTTGTAGATACTGTTTTATTTGCTTTATCGATATGCTGACCAACCAAGAAATCCCCAGCATCTTGTGTCATACATCCTTTTTCATCAACAGGACAATACGCTTTTAAGCCATATTTCATCCCAACAAAGAAGTCATCTGTCCCATGTCCTGGTGCAGTATGTACACATCCTGTTCCATCTTCTTCTACATGATTTCCTAAAATTACAATACTAGGTCTTTCAGGGTAAAATGGATGCGTTACTGTTATATATTCTAATTCTTTTCCTTTAAATACTTGTTCAACACCCAAATTTTCAAGATTGAATTTTTGTAGCATTTCTTCTACTTTGCTCTCTAAGAAAATTAACTTTCCTTTTTCTGTATTTACTTTTGCATATTTTAACTCTGGATTTAAACAAATCGCAAGATTTGCAGGAATTGTCCAAGGAGTTGTTGTCCAAATAACAAATCTTTCGTCCCCTTGCAATACACCTTTACCATCCAATACGTCAAACGCCACAAAAATAGTAGGATCTTTTTTATCCATATAAACGATTTCAGATTCTGCTAAAGCACTTTCAGATGCATATGACCAATAGATAGGTTTTAATCCTTGATAAATTAAACCTTGTAAAGCCATAGATGCAAAAGAATCAATTTGAGAAGCCTCAAAATCTTTCTTTAAAGTAATATAAGGATTATCATAATCCGCAATTGTCCCCAATCGTTTCATCGTAGCTTTTTGAATTTCAATTTGTTTGTAAGCATATTCCTGACACTTACTTCTAAATTCACTCACAGGTAATTCTTTTCTATTTACCCCAAGCTTTTGAATTGCATTTTCAATTGGTAAACCATGTGTATCCCATCCTGGAAAGAATGGTGTATAAAACCCATTCATCGCATGTGATCTTACGACAAAATCTTTTAAAATACGATTCATTGCAGTTCCTGCATGTAAGTTTCCATTCGCATAAGGAGGACCATCATGTAATACATATGCTGGTTGTCCCTTGTGTGCATCTAATAGTTTGTGATAATAATCGTTTGCTTCCCATCTTTCAAGATATTTTGGTTCTTTTGTCGGTAAATTTCCTCTCATCTCAAAATCTGTTTTCGGCATTCTTAGCGTGTCTTTGAAATCCATATTTTTCTCCTTTTTCAATAAAAAAACGTCCATCTAAGGACGTTAATACGTGGTACCACCTTAGTTCATATACAAATGTATATGCACTCAAACCTTTAACGCAGGCAACGGTATTGTTTCCAATACAACTCCCAAGTGATATCCTTTAATGTCCTTGTACTTATTTACACCAACCATAAGCTCTCTATAATCAATTACATTAAGACTTGTCTTGTTCTTCGTTATCATATAGCCAATCTAATCTTGGCCCTTTTGGAATGACTAAATCATTCAATACCTCTTGAAGTGTCTCAAGTTGAAGCTGCATATCTTTTTTAGTAATACTAGCCTCTTTCGATAACTTCGCAACTTCAAGAAGAATCATCTTAGCAGTCGCTAATGCTTCTTCTACGATACTGTCTGCATTATGATAGGCAGTATCAATTACTCGATTCGCCTCTTTTAATGCAAGCCTTGAAATATCATCCGCAGCTTTTTCTTTAATACTTAACTCATCCACAAGTTTTTTATATCTTTGCTTGATAAGTCCCAATTGATCATTGGCGACATTCACTTGCTTCGCATAAGATTCTATTCTCTGTTTTGTCGTTTCAAGTTCCAAGGTAAGACGTTCAACTTCCGCATCTACCGCAAATCGATCGTATCCATTTTTCATGATTCGAAAATTTGGTTTATTAGTCATGATTTGCCCCTTTCCTTGTCTTTAACGCATAACAATTATTACATATTCCCCTTATTTCTTCAAGTAATATTCTTATTCATACTTTAATATTTCTACAATAAAATGCCCTTTTTTTGTCTTTTCAGACTTAATTTGCTCAATTTTGAATTTTCCGTATTTACGAATAGATATTATATCATCCGATTTAATGATATACGTTGATTTACTTTGCAATAAATCATTTACATAAACCAACTCTTTTTCAAGTAAGTTTTGTGCTTTTGTGCGCGCAAGATGCGCTAAACTTGCAACGACACTATCCAGCCGTAAACTCGAAATCATCTTTGTACTTTTTACAAATGACCTTTGATATACAATTACATCATAACATTCTTCAAATCGAATGTTTAATTTATGAATTTGTGTTAAGTTCTCTATAATAAAAGAAGCTAAATCTTCATGCACAAACAAAATTATTTCATTTTCCAACACTAATATATCCCCAAAACGATTCCGATTAATTTGAAGTCCCATTAAAGCACCGAGTACATCTTTATGTGCAATGCTAATAAACGAATTACGATAGCTCGCTTTCAAACAAACAAGAGGATATTCCTTATCATCCTTTTGATCAATTTTAAGCATCTTCATTTCCGCATCTAAATAACCACCAAAAAAGTCATACTCCACTTTATTTTTCAAATACGCTTTTGCAATTGCAATTTGATTTGGTTTTAAAAAAGGAGTAAAACTTGATTGCATTCTTCTATCAGAAATAATAATTAAATCCTCTATTCTTTTTAATAATTCTTCATCATTACTAAATGTTAAATCTATTTTTTTTGGCACAAATTAATCTACAGCAATTTCTCCACCAACTTTTACAGTATTTGGTGTAAATAAAACAACTTCCTCTCCAACTTTTTGTCCAGATCCTTCAAGTGCATAAATTACACCTGCAAGAAAATCTAACATACGTCGTTTTGCATCTGCTTGAAGTCTTTGTGTATTAACAATTGCAGATCTTCCACATTTTAAATGATCTGAAATTGTAGCAGCTTCTTCAAACTCTCTTGGTTCAAATAAAACCATATTCGCATCTGACATTATATCTCCCATATTTGTATATGTAGCTTTTTCATAATCAGAAAGTGCTTCTGGTTTACCCTCTGTTTGTTCTTCTGTATCTTCATCCACCACTTCAAACCAGCCTTTAAGTTTTTCGTTTATTTTCATGACTATTCCTCCATTTTAAAAATTATAGCATATATTTATGCTGTTTCACTACATAATAATCTTTTATATGAATACTGAATGCATAATGCACCGATGGGTGCAGATACTAAAATCACTACAACCGCAACCGCCAATATCAATTGACCACTTGAAAGATTTAAGTTTAAAGGGATTGCGCCAATAGACGCCTGCACTGTCGCTTTAGGTATAAAACTTATCATACAAAATAATTTTTCCTTAAAGTTAAAATCAGAAAATAAAACTGAAAGATACACGCCCAACATCCTAAAAAATAGTCCACCTGCAAGTAACAATAAGATAGATGATAACTCTTGTACTGCAATCATTGGATTTACACTGCCACCAATAAAGACAAACAAATAGATTTGCGCAACTTCCCAAATAGATGAAAACTGTTTTGCAACCTGTAAAGCATCTTCTCTTTTATTTGTAAGCTTATATACAAATACAATGATAACTAAAAGCGAAGAGTACCCTACATTTGATTCAAAGTAAAACAATAGCCCGCAAACGGCTAATATTACAAATAATATATATGGTGTTTTAATTGGTTTTATTGATAAAACTTTTGCAATAAATAGTCCAAATATTAATGAAAAAACAATTGATAAAATGCTACTTAGTACAATAACTTCACCTGATCCACTTGATGATGCGATTGATAAAAATGCACTAAAAAATAACATAACAATAATATCATCAAATGATGCACTCGCAAGTATCATTTGCGGAATCCCTTTTTTTACACCATATCCTTCTTTGATAACATGAAACATACTAGGTACAACAACAGCGGGCGATACAGCAGCCACTACAGTTGCTAAAAGAAAAGAATCAATCCATTGTATATCAAATAAGTTCACTGCAATAAAAGATATTGCAAGCATCTCAAAAAGTGCAGGAACAAAACACAAAAGTACAGTCGAAATTCCAACTTTTTTTAATAAATAAAAATCTAAAGAAATCGCAACTCTACATAAGATAATCATCAAGGCAAATGTACGGAAAATGCCAGAGATTTCTATTAGTTCAACCGATAAAACACCTAAATTATAAGGTCCAATTATAATCCCAATAATCAGCATCCCAATAAGAGGCGGTATATTTATTTTCTGGGCAATCAACTTTGCGATTAATCCAAAAATTGTTGCATATATTATTTCTATAATCATAAAAATCCTCCACTAAAAAAGCCAATGATCTATGAAAAAACATAGAAATCATCAGCTTAGTTTTAACTAAACGGTTTGGTTTTATGGGAGATTTCATTCCCATCATTCATAGTATTTATATAGATTTTTAAAACTAAGTTTCTAAAAGTCCATATCCCTCACTATCACGTTTATAGACTACCGCAACTGATTGTGTTTCACTATCTGTATAAACATAGAATGCATGACCTAACATTTCCATTTGTAGGATTGCTTCTTCTAAATCCATTACTTTACAATCAATTTGTTTTGTTCTAACTAGAACATCTTCTTCTAAGATTTCTTCAGGTTCATCTGCATCAATAAAACTCATTGCAAGTTTATCTTGGTGTTTACGAGATAATCTTGTTTTTTGTCTTCTAATTTGATCTTCTAGTTTATCAACCGCAAGATCAATTGCTGCATACACATCATCGTGTGTAACTTCAGCTCTTAATAAACCTATTTTTGTAGGAATTGTAATCTCAATTTTTTGATAAATTGGATACACTTTAACAACCACATTTGCGACTGTTTCATCATCAATTAAGAAATATTTTCTTAACATCGATAACTTCTTCTCAATCTTTTCTTGCATTGCGTTAGTAATACTAACATTTTTACCATGAATATTAAATTTCATAACCATCCCTCCTTATATTAATTATACCCCTAATAAGTTAAAAGAAGAGACTTCTTTTAATTTAATTATGTGATATAATTAAAGAAGCGGTTACAATTTATATACACAATCGAAATGTACCATCGGTTTTATTTCACCCATATCAGTATCATAACTTCGATCATTCATATATTTAAGCATTTCATCTATATTATTTACATTCCATAACGCAAGCACTGTCAGTGCTTTTTCTTTTGCATCCTTATAAAACAAATCCACAAAACTATCATTTCTTTCTATACTTTTATCACACGGATGACACCAAGTCTGATGCTTTAAATTTAACACATCGTGCGTACGATCTTTTTCTCCCATAACAATATGACTTGAAAATAACCATTTTTTACCAACCAATGATTCTGCAGCTTGAATAACTTTAAACCATACATTGTTGGGTGAAAATAATAATTTTAACACACTATGAAAATCAGAAAGACATTCTTCAATCATTTCTTCATTCATTTTATGGTTGTAGATTTTTTCTAAAATTGGGAGATATACATTAGAAATCGCTTTTACTGATTTTTGATCATATTGTAGATACTTTGATGTTGGATAGTTTTTAAGTGCATCTTTTTTAATATACTCTACCATTAATGTATCAATCATAGATTCATATCGACTATGATAATATTTTGTATCTTCCGTTTTACCATTTGTACGATAAAACACAAAAGGATGTACCGCACTATCAAGTGCCCAATGACATAAATGTCCATATATAAAAGAAAGCATCGCTTCTTTTATATCATTATCCTTTTCATTTTGAATCGTTTCAAAAGCCATTTTATAAAAATCATTTACAGAAGTAGCATGTACTTGATTTCCATAGCGCATTACCTTTTCATGTAAAGATTGATCCTTCCATGGAAAAACACGATAATAAAATAGAAAATCAGGCCCATTTTGACCAATATTATATTCTTTTGGATATTTTTTTATTATTTCAATCATTGAAACATCAGAAAGTGAGTGAACTATTTCTTCCCCAAACAAACAATGTGTAATTACATTTGGCATACTATTCTCCTTTACTTACTTGATTTACTAACCAATCATAAAGCTTTTTAAGCGCCAATGTATCCATTAAACAATATGCAAGTAATTGCTTTTTAATTTCTTCATACTCTAATGGATCCATGGATTCATCTAATAATCTCCAATTATAAACTGCTTCCATTCCATGATGAATATCAAGATTTTGATAACTTAATGTTTCATCTACAATAGGAAGAATTTGTTTCAAAGAATACAATCCTCTCATTTTTAAATCATATACCATCCCCATATTAAATGGCAAAGATAAATCGACCATTCTAGTTATAATAGATTGTAGTTCTTTTTTATATTGTGGAAATTGTTCAATCATCTCTTTAATTCTTAACTTTTCAGCACCCTCTGCATTGAAAGCAAGTATACTTCCTGTTTTTGGAACGCTATTTATTAAAGAAACAACCAATTCTTCACGACAATCTTCTACACCAATATACTCATAGTGAAGTGTCTCATCATTATCTGAAACATGAAGAGAATATTGAAATACCAATACATCAAATGGTTTCATATTATCATAAGGTGGAATAGCATACGTATCCCATTCAAAATCCAAAAATGAGACAGGTTGAACCATGACATCATTCATCCAACTTTTAAGTGCTAAACGATCAATAAACAACCCACCATTTCTTGATGCCATAATTTGTGCATATTGTTGTCTGCTTCCCTCAATTTCCAAAAGATTGGCATTCGAAAGAACATCATACCCTTCACTTAACATTTTATATTTGTACTGGGAAGAAACTAAATTCAAAATAGAATCATCCTCAATTAAAACTTCATTTGGAAAACAAGTATCGTAATAAATACACTTCGTTTTTCTTGTACACTTTGGACTGCGTTTTATACTCTCAACATCTTCTTGTTTTAATGTTTCCATATCATAAAGTGTTTTAGAAATATCTTTTACTTTCTTTATAATAGTTGAATAAATTGGTTTAGATGGCGTTCCTTTAGAATTATAAAACATATCACTTATCTTAAATAGTTTTTTATAATCCAGTTCTCCGTTACGTTTATATGCTTCATTTAGATGCACAATTTTAATATCAACTATATTGATGTTGAGTTGTTGTAAAACCCAAAGATTATCAGAATAATATTGATTATCCACGTCTTTTGGAAGGTTTGATACATTAATAAAGTATGCAATCCACCCTTCTTCTACCTTTTGTAAAAACGGAATTTTTACTCTAAGTGTTTCATATTCAAACCGCGCTTTAATTAACCAATCATACTTTTCAAGCGCTAAAAGTGCTTTTGTTGCATCGTCACCGATATGCCCTACAAAAGCATTCTTTACTCCTAATTTTTTTGAAACCAAATCGCTTAGTGTTTCATCAAGCCGAACATACTTTATATAATGAGATGCAGCATCTTCTTTACTAAGCCAATAATACTTAGGACATTTTACAAACTTTTTTACATCTGAAATATGAAACATAATAATACCTCTTGAACAATTATATCATATTTCATTCATAATATAGAATAGACTCTTTTTATAAAAATAAATCCTGTATTTCAAGTGCATTTGCGCCTAAAAATACACTTACAAAATTTCCCACTAGCATCCCAATAAACGTGGAAAATGCATAGTTTGTAAATTTCATACCTATTACACCTGACACATAATTTACAAGCGCAAATGGAAAAATAGGAATCATCCTAATATAGATTAAATAGAAAAATTTTTCTGTTTTTAGTTTTCGAATTAACTGATCTGCTTTAGGATAGTTTTCAAGTTTTTTTAATATATAGTCTTTTCCTAAATAACTTGCAAGTCCAAATGCAATATAGCATCCTAATGTAGAGGCAATCGTTACATAAACAAATCCATAAAACACACCAAACATGACACCACTTATAACACCCAATGCTGAACAGGGTATCCCAAAAATTGTCGCAACTACAAAAACCACAATAAAAATTAGAGGTGCGTATGGATGATTTTTCACTTGATCGAGTAATAGAGTGATACGCTCTACTCCAATGTAGTTAAACAACAATGAAAATAAGAGTATAATCACAATAAATATTAAAAATTTATTTTTCATAGAAACCCTTCTTTTTTTTAGTTTATCGCACTTTTGTCTTGTTTACAACAACACAAAAAAAACATTTCCTAAGAAATGCTTCTTTCTAAAATATTTTTAACTGTATTTCCTTCTACAATTCCTTCATGTACTTTTTCATTATCAAGATAAAAAGTAGGAACATAATAGTAATCACGACTATTCGCAATTTCAGGTTGTTCATTTTCATCAATGATTTCAATTTTTACATCTTTAAATCTTTCTTCACTCATCAACTCATCTAATTCTCTTAAAGCTTTTTTACAATGTGGACATGCTCTCATGATAAACAATTCAATTTTTTTCATACGAGTTCTACCATTTGACCTTTCATTCTTCGATACGAAGTTATTAAATAATAGCCTGCTGCCAATCCATAAATAACAATAATAATTTCAGTATAAACACCAAGTGAAGGACTTAATAATGCATTAAATATATCAAGTGATGCTCTAAATATGATCCCCACTACAATTGCAACCCAGAAGCGATAATTCATGATTGCTTCCATAATAAATACTGAAATTGAAATATGGATAAGCATTAAAACAAAATAATCTAAAATATTAATAAAAACATGCTCTAACTTAAATGCCTGTAGTTCTAAAACAACTAAATCTACCATCGCTTGCGTAATACCATCTTGACCAACAAGAGCCATTAAAGAACCATCATTAATCATCTGTGCATAATTTAAGTAATTCATATATGAAAAACCTAAAAGAAGAATCGCTTCAACTGCGCCATACCCTACTGCAATTAAATAACCCGTTTTGTAACTAATTTTGTTTTTAGCAAAAAAGCGTATTGCTGTATAAATCGCAATCACCTCTACTACAGCAGATATCATTGATAATATTATAACATAAGATGAAAAATTACCAATCATCATGCTTTCTAAATCTAAACTATAGTCCGCAAATTGTATAATAAACGATTTCACTATTAAAGAAGAGATTAAATAAGTTGCCATCCCAATTAAATAAAATCTAATATCTTTCTTCTCTTTATTTTTTAAAAGAATATAAAACAATAATGGCATAATAACACTATACCCTATTAATACCATAAAAGCTGTAATTGAAGTTTGACTAATCATATCTATTTCCTATCTAGCACTTTGGCTTTACATTTAACTCTAAGTACCCTGTACTTAAATCTTCTTCTCTAACAAAATCATACGAATCTATTTCTAATAATACAATCTCAGCAGTTGTATTTACAATACAGCCTTCTTTCATATGTCCTCCGATTGTATTTAATTCATTATCGGATAGTGCAATATGAAAATGCACACCATTTTCTGCAATTGTTCCAGTAACAGAGACAATCTCATACTCTTTCTTTTCTTTGTGTAAAGTAATCCCATCTGCTTTTCGAATGCACACTTCACTTACACAACCAACAACTGTCAAAATACAACCAGAATGAATCTGATGATTTTGACAGTAGTTTACGATTTCTTGTTTTAAGTCATTTCCTTTTTTTAACCTTAACGCATGAATTTTCATAAAATACCTCATACGTATTGTACCAAATAAATGACATAAAAATCTATGCATTAAAGTACTTTAGATAAAAATTCTTTCAAACGGTCACTTTTTGGATTTTCAAAAAAGTCATCCGCTGTATTCTCTTCCACAATTTTTCCTGCATCCATAAATACAATACGCGATGAAACTTCTTTCGCGAATTTCATTTCATGTGTTACAACAACCATTGTCATATCGTTATGCGCAAGTTCACGCATTACATCTAATACTTCCTTAACCATTTCTGGATCTAGTGCACTGGTTGGTTCATCAAACAACATTACTTTTGGTTCCATACACAACGCACGCACAATCGCAACACGTTGCTTTTGACCACCTGATAGTTTATTTACATATTCATTTGCCTTTTGTTGAAGACCAACTCTTGTAAGTAAAGACATCGCAAGTTCTTTCGCATCTTTTTCAGATTTGTTTAAAACCTGCATCGGTCCTAAAATTAAATTTTCTATAACAGTTAAATGTGGGAATAAGTTAAAGTTTTGAAATACAAATCCCATATGTGTACGAATTGAGTTCATTAAATTTTCATTATCATAATCCATTTTAACATCATCAATCCATATTTCACCTGATGTGACTACTTCAAGTCCATTCATTGAACGAAGCAATGTACTTTTACCACTTCCACTTGGCCCGATTAAACAAACAACTTCATTTTCTTTAATCTCGATAGACACTTGATCAAGTGCACGTACATTTTTAAATTGTTTTGATACATTGTTTACTTTAATCACTTTCAGCCAACCTCATTTCTAGTTTTTTCGCAAAATGGGAAATTGTTAATGTCATTGTTAAATAGAAAGCCGCAGCCCCCATCATCGGAATGAAAAACGTATATAAACGTGTATAAATAATCTCCGTATTTTTTAATAATTCCATAACCCCAATTGTACTTACAAGCGAAGAATCCTTTACAAGAATAATTAACTCATTCGCAAGCGGTGGTACAATTCTTTTAAATGCTTGAGGTAAGATAATTTTAGACATAATCTTTTTATGAGGTAAACCAAGTGTTTTACCAGCTTCCCACTGTCCTTTATCAATAGAGTTAATAGACCCTCGAATAAGTTCACAGATATATGCTCCGCTATTAATACTAATCGCAATAATACCCGCAATTAATGGACTTAAATCTAAATAAGAATCAAACAACGTACGGTATAAAATTGGAAGTCCAATATAAATCAATGTAATTTGAAGAAGCATTGGTGTTCCACGAATTATTTCAACATATAAATTTGCGATCAATCGCCCAACTTTATTTTTCCCAATTTTACCACTTACTGCAATTGTTCCTAAAATAATACCTGCAATTAAACATATAACTGCAATCATCAATGAAGTCATCGCACCTTCAAAAAATGAAATTAAATTTGGTCCTGTAAATGTTTTCTGAATAATTTCTAAAGTCTCATTCATTACTTATTAAAGACCCCATTTAGCTTTGATTTGATCTAATTCACCGTTTTCTTGTAATGCTTTAATTGCATTGTCGATAACCTCAGCTAATTTAGTATTGTCGTTATGAGAAATAATACTCATATTTTCATCAATTAATACTTCATCTAATTTAACAACATCCATGTTTGCAACATAATTGTCTCCAACCGCTACGTCACATACAACTGCATCCACATTCCCTGCATTTAACATTTGAAATAACATTGTAGAATCAGAAATAGATGTTAACTCAACATTTTCTAATGCTTGTGCAGCTGTTTCTCCAGTTGTTCCTGTTTGTACACCAATATTTTTTCCTTCAAGATCAGCAATTGTCATAATATCAGAACCTTCCGCAACAACTACAACCTGACCTGAAATAATATATGGAGTTGAGAAAGTAACATTACGTTCTGGATCATATGTGAATCCCGAAACCCCTAAGTCAATTTGTTTTGCTTCTAAACTACCCACAATAATTCCAAAATCCATTGATTTAAATTCATATGTTAACTCAGTTTGGTTTTGCTTGTTGATCTCATTTACAACAGCTTCTACCATATCAACATCGAATCCTTCAATTTCGCCTGTTTCACCAATAAATTCATATGGTGCATAATCAGGGCTTGTCCCAATAATAATCTTGTCACTCACTAATAATTCACCTACAAATGTATCATCTTCAACTGTTGATGTATTTGATGAACATCCAACTGCCATAAGCATAATCGCTAAAATAACTAATAATTTTTTCATTTCTTTGTCCTCCTTAAGAAAAAATAAAAAAGCCGTCTCTTACAAAGAGACGACTTATAAATCGCGGTACCACTCTAATTACCAATACATATGTATCGATCACTCAACCCGTTAACGCCGGCTTACGTCCTATTCTACTAAAGTTCAAATAGAATCTCTAAAGTGCGTTCATTATTTTATGTACCGTTTGGCTTACACTCTTCCCAAACTCGCTTTTGGAATAAAATAATTACTATTCTTTTTCATCGATATGATTATAATAGACTCAATTTATATGTTTGTCAACAATTTTTAATTAATTGATACAAATAGGTCTTTATAACTTTCTTTAATAAAGTTTGAAACCTCTTCTGATTGAAGAACTTCTAATAATCTCAATAAGTTTGGATCATTTTCATCTTCTGCATTTACGCATAATCCATTTGCGAATGTCATAGCTCCAACTCCATCTTTTGGCTCACTTACAAGCACAGTATCCAAAATATCCGCATCCACTGCAAAGTTGCCATTGATAACTGCATAATCTACATCCGCAAGTACATTTGTAAGCTGTGCTGCTTCAATTTCAAAAAACTCTAAGTTATAAGGATTTTCTACAATATCAATTAATGTTGCGTTTAATCCAGCATCTTCTTTTAGTTTAATCCATCCAAGTGATTCAATAAGTGCAAGAGAACGTGCTTCATTTGTAGCATCATTTGTAACTGCAATCACAGCTTTTTCTTCTATTTCGCTAAGTGAAGAGAATCTTCCAGGATATAATCCCAATGGTTCAAAATGCACTGCACCTAACATAACAATATCTGTCCCATGATCTTCATTAAATTGGTCTAAATACGGTTGATGTTGGAAGAAATTCGCATCCAAATCCCCTGCATCTAATGCTGTATTTGGTAAAATATAATCTGTAAACTCTACAATCTCTAATGTGATTCCTTCTTCTTTTAAAATCTCTGCTGCAAACTCTAAAATTTCTGCATGTGGTGAAGGACTTGCTCCTACACGAATTACATTTTCATCCTTTGGTGCTGCACACCCTACTACTAAACTTAATAATAAAATACTTACGATTAACAATTTAATTTTTTTCATTTTCTTTCTCCTTTTATCCAATCGTTCTTTTATCCGTTTTTGTTGCTATTTTATCAAATGATACTTGAATAAAGCAAACAATAATTACAAGTATTATAATAGAAGCATACATTACACTTTCAATACTACGATGTAGTCCATAGCGATATGCAATGTCTCCAAGCCCCCCTGAGCCCAGTGCCCCTGCAACTGCAGAGTATCCAATTAAAGTAATAATTGTAATTGGTATTCCTCTGATAATTGAAGGTAAACTTTCTGATAATAACACTTTTTTAATAATTTGAAAATTACTCGCTCCCATACATTTACAAGCCTCAATCACTCCGTAATCTATTTCTGATAGCGCGGATTCCACAAGCCTTGCAATAAATGGCGCAATTCCTATTGTAAGTGGCACAATGGCTGCTGTTGGTCCAATCATTGTTCCAGCTACAAATCTTGTAAAATCTTTAATCGCTACCATCAAGATTAAAAATGGTAAACTTCTTAAAATATTTACAATCCATCCTACAATTTTATAAAACCTTGGACTTGCCATAATTCCACCTTCTTTTGTTACATATAAGGCAATTCCAAGTGGTAATCCAATAATGTATGCAAATACTGTTGATATTAAACTCATTGATAATGTATCAATTGTTCCTTCAATCATTAACTGACCATATTCTGAAATAAATTCTTCCATTTTATCCCTCCCACTCTAATAAATTTTTAGTGATTGTACTTGATGGATTTTCAAATACATCTGATACAACCCCTTCTTCTTTGATTGTACCTTCATCTATAACCGCAACTTTATCACACAATACTCTTACAAGTGAAAGTTCATGTGTAATAATAATAATCGTAATATTTAACTCTTTATTGATTTGTTTTAACAGTTGAACAATTTGTTTTTTTGTCTTTGGATCTAATGCACTTGTTGGCTCATCGCATAATAAGACTTTTGGATTTGTTGCAAGTGCACGTGCAATTGCTACTCTTTGCTTTTGTCCACCAGACAGTTGAGAAGGATATGCTTCTTTTTTGTCTTCTAATCCTACAATTTTCAATAAATCTTGTACACGTTGATCATACCCTGTCACCTTCAATAATTTAAATGGAAATGCAATATTTTCATATACTGTCTTTTGCATCAATAAGTTATACCCTTGAAAAATAACCCCCATATCCCGTCTTAACTGTGTAAGTGATGCTTGATTTATATGGCTGGTATTCACTCCATTAATCACAATACTACCTGATGTAGGCTTTTCCAAAACTGAAAGACATCTTAATAAAGTACTTTTTCCTGCACCAGACATTCCAATAATTCCAAATATTTCACCTTCTTTAATATGAAGATTCACATCTTGTAATGCTTTAACTTCACTATTTTTTAGATTAAATGTTTTAGTTAAATTACTAATTTTTATCATATTCTATCCTCTTTTCTATAAAAAAATCCTTAGCTTATTTCAAGCTAAGGACGAAAATTTAATCGTGTTACCACCAAAGTTCATATAAATATCACTATTTATATCTTATCTACTACGGATTGATTTTACAATCTTATAGTATATCGCTGTAACGGGCGCCTCCGAAATAGATTACATATCACCTATTTTGCTCTAAGACCATGTTCAGTAATTTTAAACTTATTCTCTTTCACCAATCAAGAACTCTCTTTGAAATTTATCGATTACTTACTCTTCTTATCACTGCATTTACTTTACTATTGTCACAAATATTTACATTTGTGTCAATCATTTTTTTTACATTTTTTCTGGAGCAGAAATACCAATTAAATCTAATGCATTATGCATTGTTATTTTTGTTGCTTCTAAAAGTGCAATTCTTTGGTTCATTAAACTTGGATTTTCTAAGTCAATAATTTTCGCAGCACCATAAAAACTATGGAAATATTGTGCTAATTTTTGAATATAATTACAGATTTTATTTGGTGAACGCGTTTGCGCTGCATCCGATACAACCGCAGTAAATTCATTAATATGTTTTAATAAATCTGTTTCTTTTTCATGTGTTAACAAATCATATACATCTAGCGGATTTAAAGCTGGCGCTTGACGAAGTATTGAACAAATACGTGCATATGCATACTGTGCATAATACACAGGATTATCATTAGATTTTTTACGCGCTAGACCAAGGTCAAAATCCATATGTGTATCCACCGCACGTGCTACAAAGAAATAGCGCGCTGCGTCAACCCCAATATCATCACACAACTCACGGATCGTAATTGCATTCCCCGTACGTTTTGACATTTTTACTTCTTCTCCATCTTCAACAAGACGAACCATTTGAATAATATCTACATCTAAAACATCTTTACCATATCCTAAAGCTTCCAAAGAAGCTTTCATACGACAAATATATCCATGGTGATCTGCACCCCATAAATTCACCAATTTTTTACTACCACGATTGATTTTATCTACATGATTTGCGATATCCGGTGTTAAGTAAGTTAAAGATCCATCACTTTTTCTTAGTACTCGATCTTTATCGTCCCCATATTCAGTAGATTTAAACCATATTGCATTATCTAGATTATAAGTTAATCCTTTTTCTTGCATTTCTTCAAGAACAGCCTCTACCTTTTTAGACTTTAATAATTCTAACTCACTTATCCATGAATCCATTTGCACACGATAATATGCTAAATCTTCTTTGATTTGATCTAATTTCAACTCAGTCCCCACTGATTTAAAATAAGAAATTGTCTCATCCATTGACATATTTAACCATTTATCTTGATCTTGATCCTTTATTTTTTGTGCAAGCTCAATAATATCCTTACCATGGTATCCATCCTCTGGTAATTCACAAGGTAATTTATATAATTCCAAATAACGCGCACGAATTGACTTCGCTAAGTTTTCAATTTGATTTCCTGCATCATTAATATAATATTCTCTTAGACAATCATATCCTGAAAAACGATACAGTCTTGTAATACAATCTCCCCATGCTGCACCACGTGCATGCCCTAAATGCAAATTCCCAGTAGGATTTGCAGAAATATACTCTACATTCACAGATGCATTATTCCCTGAATTATTTCTTCCATAGTTTTCTTTCGCATTTAATACAACATTGATTACATTTGCGATTTTGTCTTTTTTAATCCAAAAATTAATAAAACCAGGACCAGCAACCGCAACTTCAGTCACAATATCACTGTGCGTTAAAAGAGCATCACTGATTGTTTTGGCGATACTCTGAGGATTTTGTTTAAGTATTTTTGTAAGACGCATTGCAATGTTTGTTGAATAATCTCCATTGGTACGATCCTTTGGAATTTCAATCATAATTACACCTTCTTCAAGTGTTACATCATATGCCTCTTTTATAACTTTATCTATTGTTTCGATTAGTTGGCTTTCTATTTGGTTCATATATACCTCCACTACTATTTATATATATTAGCAATCAAACTATAAATAGTCAAAATATTTTATCATTGAAACCCCTTTAATGCAAAAAAACAGATATTAATCTGCTTTTTTGTTGAAAGAAAGATGAAAAAATAAATTATTAATTATATTATATAGCAAATATTAAAATTGTTTGTGATAACTAGATGAAAAAATGCGTTTAGATTGAACTCTATTTTTATCAATGCTATGATAAAAATATAATCAACAAGATTATGGAAAGACAGAGGACTATACATGAAAAAAATATTAGTTTTAGTTGTAGCATTAATTCTTGTAGGATGTAGTTCAGCACCAAAATATACTGCAGGAGTTTATGAAGGTGAGGCTGACGGAAGAAACGGAAAAATCAAAGTTTCTGTTACTTTAACAGAAGATGCTATCGAAAAGATTGAAATCTTAGAACATCAAGAAACAGAAGAATATTTCGCACAAGTTAAAGATGCATTGCCAGACGAAATTATCGAAAAACAATCCACAGATGTAGATGCGAAATCAGGTTCAACATTATCATCAGAAGGTTTAAAAAATGCAGTTGATGCTGCAATATCACAAGCCAAATAATAATGAAAAAAGGTGCAATGCACCTTTTTTATTGATTCAATTCACTTAATCTTTTACATACAATATCATAACGATATTGATAATCCGCAAGTTTTTGTTTCTCTTGATTTACTTTTTCTTCAGAAGCCTTGGCAATGAAATTCTGATTAGACAACATATTTTCACCACGTTTAATTTCTTTTTCCAATGTTTCTTTTTCTTTTGATAGCTTTAGAATTTCTTCTTCTTTATTGACAATTTGAGACATTGCAAGCGCTACTGTACCATGTGCTATTGGACGAATTAACAATTCATCATCAATAGAATCTACAATAATTACTTTACACATCTTATGTAAAATACTAGTAATTTCTTCATTAAAATCAATACAAGATTCTTCTTTATTTTGTAACATCATATCTAGCTCTAAAGAAGGTTTCAAATCATTTTCTGTTTTGATTTGTCGAACTAAAGAAATGATTTCAATTAACTGTTCTACTTGATCTGCAGATGTTTTTACTACACCTTCAAATGGTGTTGGCCAACTGCTTACGCAAATAGATTGTTTTGTTTGGTGTAAAGCTTGGTAGATTTCTTCTGTTACAAATGGCATAAATGGATGTAACATACGTACAATTGCACTCAATACTTTAACAAGTGTCGCACGTGTTTGATCCGCTACAATCTGATCATCACTATTTAATCCTGATTTACTAAACTCAATATACCAACTACAGAAATCATCCCACACAAAGCGATATAGTTCATTTCCTACTTGTGTAAACTCATACTTATCCATGTTTTCATTAACATGCATTAATGTTTCATTTAATCGATTCATAATCCATTGATCTACAATTGAAGCGTTTGAAGTATCAATTGCATCCGCATCAAATCCTTCTGGAATATTCATCATTACGAATCTTGAAGCATTCCATATTTTATTAATAAAATTCCATGAAGACTCTACTTTTTCAGGAATATAACGCATATCTTGACCTGGTGTTGAGTTTGTCGTTAGGAAAAATCTTAAAGCATCCACTCCATATTGTTCAATAATATCCATAGGATCTACACCGTTTCCTAATGACTTACTCATTTTACGTCCTTGTGGGTCACGAATTAAGCCATGGATAAGAACATGTTTAAATGGATAACTATTTGTAAAGTGACGCGCTTGAAACGCCATACGTGCTACCCAGAAGAAAATAATATCATACCCTGTAACCAATACATCATTTGGATAATAACGTTTAAAGTCATCTGTATCATTTGGCCAACCAAGTGTAGTAAACGGCCATAATGCACTTGAAAACCATGTATCCAATACATCTTCGTCTTGTGTATAATTCTCTATATCTCTAGGTGGTGTTAATCCTACATAAATTTCACCTGTTTCATTATGATACCAAGCAGGAATACGGTGTCCCCACCATAGCTGTCTTGAAATACACCAGTCTTCAATATTTTCTAACCACTGACTAAATGTTTTTTCAAATCTTGATGGGAAAAACTCAATTTTTGTATCTTGATTTTCTTGAGCATCTAAAACATCTTTTGCTAAAGGTTTCATCTTTACAAACCATTGTTTAGATAAGTAAGGTTCTACAATAACATCTGTTCTTTCTGAATGTCCTACTTGATGCATATGTTTCTCAATAGAAACAAGATTTCCTTCTTCTTCAATTCTTTTTACAAGCTGTTTACGGCATTCAAAACGGTCTAATCCTTCAAATACACCAGCAAGTGCATTCATTGTTCCATCAGGATTCATACAAATTATTTTTTCTAAATCATATTTTTCAGCCAGCGCAAAGTCATTTGGATCGTGTGCTGGTGTACATTTCATTGCACCTGTTCCAAATTCGATATCAATATAATCATCTGTAAGAATTGGAAGCACTTGTTGATTTGCAGGATTTATCACATGCATATTATGAATATGCTTAAATCTTTCATCATCTGGATGAACAACGACACAAACATCCCCAAACATCGTCTCTGGTCGTGTTGTTGCTACTTTTATTTTCTCATTTGTTTCTTTTACGATATATTCAAATGTATAAAATGCCCCTTCTACTTCTTTATGAATTACTTCAATATTGCTCAGTGCTGTTTTGGCCTTCGTATCCCAGTTAATAATTCTTTCACCTTGATAGATTAGACCTTCATTATAAAGCTCTACAAACACCTTAGAAACAGCTGTAGATAAACCTTCATCTAAAGTAAAACGTTCACGTGAGTAATCTAAAGAAAGTCCCATCTTAGCCCATTGTTTACGAATATGCCCTGCATACTCTTCTTTCCATTCCCATGCTTTATCTAAAAACGCTTCACGTCCAATATCATAACGTGAAATCCCTTGTTGTTTAAGTCTTTCATCTACTTTTGCCTGTGTCGCAATTCCTGCATGATCCATTCCACTTAACCATAACATATCATATCCGCTTAGTCTTTTATAACGTGATATGATATCTTGAAGCGTTGTATCCCATGCATGCCCTAAATGCAGTTTACCTGTAACATTTGGTGGAGGAATTACAATAGTAAATGGATCTTTACTTTTATCCCCTGCATTAAAATACCCTTTTTCAATCCATGTTGAATAATGTTCCTTTTCTACTTCTAAATGATTGTATTTTGTTTCTAACTGTTTCATGTTTCTCTCCTTAAAATAAAAAAAGCGTCCATAAAGGACGCTTTTGCGTGGTACCACCTTAATTCATATCTTACGATATGCACTTTACCTTGTTAACGCCAAGATACGTTTTTTCTTACTTAATTTCAGAAAATCACTATAAGGCTACTTCATTTGTTTTTTAGATACTTTCACACCACCCAAGTATTCTCTGAATTTCCCAAACAAACTACTACTCCTTAATCATTGCTTATGAAATAATTATAAACAACTAAATAAATAAGTCAAGCGAACATATAAAAACAAAGTATAAAGATTAAACATCTTTAAATAAAAAGACGATTTCTCGTCTTTTTAATGATCACAGTTTTTCTTTTTGCATTTTCCTGCTACTGAGCATCCAACGCATACAGCGCCTGCTTTCTTTTCTTTAATAACTTTTGCAATTGCTAATCCAACAACCGCAACAATAATAATTAATATAATAATATCATTCATATTTTTTTCCTCCTATCGAGTAAAATAATTGAATTATACGCTTGCTTGTTTGTTTCCTTTAGAAATTAATGATGCAATAGCTGCAATTGTAATAACCACTATTACTAACCCTAACATAAATGAATCACCAAGCGCACCTGTCGTAATTAATGTACCTACTTGATAAATGATAAATGCCATTGTATATCCTGTAGCAAATTGAAGTCCAATTGCACTCCATAACCATTTTTTACTTTCAAGTTCTGCATTCATTGCACCAATAGCAGCAAAACATGGTGGTGTAAATAAGTTAAACACTAAATAAGCCATTGCAGATACTGAAGTTAATCCAAGTACTGATGCAACATTTGTTGCTTCACCAACTAATTCTAAAGCATCTGGGTCAATTAAATTTGTAATAGCAAATACTGTCGCAATTGTTCCAACAACATTTTCTTTTGCGATAAAACCTGTAATTGCAGCAGCAGCAAGTTGCCATCCAGCAAATCCAAGTGGCGCAAATAAGATAGCAAATGGTGTAGCAATTGTCGCAAGAATACTAGCATCTTGAGTCGCTTCAGTTACAACTTGTAGGTCCATTGTAAATGAAGACATAATTTGTATAGCTACATTACATAATAAGATAATTGTTCCTGCTTTAATGATAAACGCTTTACCACGTGATAACATAGAAATCGCAGCTCTTTTAAGGCTAGGAATACGATATTCTGGAAGCTCCATAATAAAATATGATCTAGCGGCTTTTGCACCAGTAATACGTTGAATAATTAATGCCCAAATAACGATAACAACAATACCTAAGAAATACATTAATGTACTTACCCAACTTTCACCAGCAAAGAATACACCAGCAAATAATAAGATTACTGGAATTTTAGCTCCACATGGAATAAAAGGTGTTAAAAGTGCAGTTGTTCTTCTTTGACGAACATCTTTAATTGTTCGTGTAGCCATGATCCCTGGAATTGCACATCCAATCCCAATAATCATAGGAATAATTGATTTTCCTGATAGACCAATCTTTTTAAAGAAACGATCCATTACAACAGCAACACGAGACATATACCCACAATCTTCAAGTAAAGCAAGTAAGAAGAACATTACCATAATTAATGGTAAGAATCCAAGTACAGCACCAACTCCATCAATAATTGCAGAAAGTAAAATAGCACTTAATATAGGATTTACACCTTCACCAAGCATACCTTCTACCATCGCAGCAAACGACTCAATTCCCGCTACTAAATAATCAGCAATATATGGTCCTACATATGTTTGTGAGATTGCAAATACAAAATACATAACAACCGCAAAAATAGGAATTCCTAACCATTTGTTTGCGACAATACGGTCAATTTTATCTTGGAAACCAACTTTTGAAGTTTCTTCTTTACGTTTTTCAACTTCAGCTACAATTTTATTTACAAATGTATAGCGTTCTTTATCCGCCACAATTTGATCTTCTTTACTGTTAACAACTGTTTTAGGTGTAAAATTCACCACTTGTTTTTTATCAGTATGTTTCATAACTGTTTCAATTAATTGTTTTAAACCATTGTTTGTAGATAATGAAGCAGAAGTTAATACTACATCACATCCTAATAATTCTGACAATTTTTCGACATCGATCATAATTTCTTTGTCTTTTGCCATATCAGCTTTATTTAAAGCAACAACAACAGGAATACCTAGTTCTAACAACTGTGTTGTAAAAAATAAACTTCTACTTAAATTTGTTGAATCAACAATGTTTACGATAACATCAGGATTTTCATTTAATACAAACTCACTTGTAATACTTTCCTCTGATGTATACGCAGACATTGAATAAGCCCCTGGTAAGTCAACCGCCAATACATCTTTAGTTTGTGATAACGTTGATTTAACTAACGCTTCTTTCTTATCAATTGTAACTCCGGCCCAGTTACCTACTCGTTCTGTTTTCCCGGTAATAGCGTTATACAATGTTGTTTTTCCACTATTAGGATTCCCTGTTAATGCAATTTTCATTTTTTCCCTCCGCAATTAGCAAACGCTAACTTTCCTGTTAAAATATAACCAATACTATACTTGAATAGCACTGGCTAAATCTTTGTCTATGCTGTATCTTGCATCTTTAATTGATACAACATAGCTGTCATTTAATTTTGACACGATTGTGATTTTTTCACCCTTATAACACCCTAAAGTGAATAAGAAATTTTCAAGTTCTTCATCATCTGTCAAAATATCTTCAATGATATACTCTTCATTTAGAAGTGCATTTGCAAGCGACATCAAACCATCTCCTTTTTCTTTCATTTTAAATGATTCACTTTTTAAGTTAATAAGTAATGACATAGTATCACCATCCTGTTAGCTCTAACTAACTCACGTTATAATATACGCTACTTAAGATATATTGTCAATAATTATTATTTAAAAAAATGCAATTCCCGAAGGAATCGCATTTTAACCTAAGTAAATCTCCATTTGATTCACAATTGGTTCCACACCTTTTTTCGATGAAGCCGAATAAGGGAAGAACAATTTTTCATCTAATTGCAACTTATCCAAAATCATTTTCACTTGTTTAAGTTGTTGACTATAGCTTAATTTATCTGCTTTTGTCGCAACGACTATATATGGAATATTGTTGTCACGAATAAACTGTAACATCACCAAGTCATCTTGTGTAGGGTTATGTCGAATATCTACAAGTAAAACAGCCATTTTTAACGGTTTTCTATTTCTAAAATAATCTTCCATTAATTTACCATAATCAATATGTTCAGATTTGCTACGTTTTGCATACCCATACCCTGGTGCATCCGTCAGCATCCACTGATCATCTAAATTATAGAAATTCAATAGTCTTGTTTTACCTGGTGTTTGACCAACATACGCCAAGTTTTTACGATTTAAAATCGCATTGATAAAACTACTTTTGCCAACATTACTTCTTCCACATAAAATAACTTCAGGCAATTCTGATTCTGGCCACTGTACTTTACTTGCCGCTGAGATTACAAGCGTTGGATTATGAAACCTTCTCATTATGCCAATGCATTTCTAAGAACTTGATCAATTGTTTCTACTGGAATAATTGTCATATTCTGTTTTACACTTTGTGGAATATCGTCTACATCCTTTAAGTTTTGTTTAGGAATTAAAACAGTATTAATTCCAGATCTGTGCGCTGCAAGTGTTTTTTCTTTTAATCCACCAATTGGAAGCACAAGTCCTCTTAAAGTAATTTCTCCTGTCATCGCTACATTCGATAATACTTTTTTATTCGTCAATGCACTAATAATTGCTGTTGTTAAAGTAATTCCAGCACTTGGACCATCTTTTGGTACAGCACCTTCTGGCACGTGAATTTGTACGTCATTCTTTTCAAAGAAGTCTTTTGAAATACCATAATCTTTCGCATGTGATTTAATATAACCAAATGCAATATCAACTGATTCTTTCATAACATCTCCAAGTTGTCCTGTAACAACTAATTTACCACTTCCAGCAAACGTTGTAACTTCAACTGGTAGTATATCACCACCAAATGATGTATAAGCAAGTCCTGTTACGACACCTACTTGGTTCGATTTTTCTTTAATTCCATAATCAAATTTTTCTTTACCTAACCACTCATTGATTAATTTCTTCGTAACTTTAACACTACGTTTATTTTCTTTTAAAACCATCAATGCGCTTTTGCGACAAAGTGTAGCGATTACTCTTTCAAGCTGGCGCACACCTGCTTCTCTTGTATAACGTTGAATTAAATATAAAATTTCTTTATTGCTAATTTTAAATTGAGAAGATTTTAAACCTGTATTCAATACACATCTTCTTACTAAATGATCTTCTGCAATATGCATTTTTTCTTCTTCTGTATAGCTTGAAAGTTCAATGATTTCTAAACGGTCACGAAGTGCAGCAGGAATATTTTCTAAATAATTCGCTGTAGCTATAAACATAACTTTTGATAAATCATAGCTTTCTTCTAAATAATGATCACTAAATAGTGCATTTTGCTCAGGATCTAACACCTCTAAAAGCGCACTACTTGGATCTCCTTTATAGTCTCCACCTAATTTATCAATTTCATCAATTAAGAAAACAGGATTCACAACTTGTGATTTCTTCATTCCTTGAATAAAACGCCCTGGCATACTTCCAAGATATGTTCTTCTATGTCCTCTAATTTCTGATTCATCTTTAACACCACCTAAGCTCACTTTTACAAATTTGCGATCAAGTGATCTTGCAATAGATTTCGCAAGAGATGTTTTACCAACCCCTGGTGGACCCACTAAACATAAAATAGGAGATTTTAAAGAATTTGTCATTTGTTTTACAGCTAAGTATTCTAAAATTCTTTCTTTTATTTTTTCAAGTCCAAAATGATCTTCATTTAAAATATCCATAACACGACCTAAATCATCGTTGTCTTTGGATTCTTGCCACCATGGTGTTTCAAGAAGCCAATCTAAATATGTACGAATAACACCACTTTCACCACTTGCACTTGGTATTGTTTCATAACGTTTTAACTCTTCCAATGCTTTTTTCTTTACATGCTCAGGATATGGATTTTCATTGATCTGCTTACGCATTTTTTCAACGTCGTCTTCCCCATTAGATACATCACCTAATTCTTCTTTAATCGCACGTAATTTTTCTCTTAAATAATAATCTCTTTGTCCCTCTTCAATTTTCTCTTTAACACGATCATTGATTAATTCATCAATAAGAGACATTTCTTTTTCTTTTTCAATCTCTTCAATGATTAATAGTAAACGTTGATTTATATCAAATGTTTCCAAAATCATTTGTTTCTTCTCAACTGTAATAGGGAAAAATTGAGCAAATTGATCAGCAATACCGACAGCAGACACCCCTTTAGCAAGTTGAGCAATCACATCTGCAGGCATTTTAGAATTTTTAGCCGCAATTTTTTCAAATTCACGCGCAATTCTTCTAACCATTGCCATTTCTTCCATAGAATCTCCTGCAATATCTTTTTCAGGTTTTACAGTCGCAAAGAACATTTTACTATCCTCTGTCATCTTTAAAACGCTTGCGCGTTCAAGTCCTGTAAATGTGATTCTTAAATATCCTTCTTTTGTATGAACATTTTTAATTCTACATAAAGTTCCAACTTGATATAAATCATCTACAGATGGATTTTCTACCATAATATCTCTTTGACATACAATGAAGACATGTCCATCAAAATAATTTTGTGCCTCTTCAATTGCATTTACGCTTTTATCTCGTGCTACTTCAATAATAATATCTTGACGTGGATAAACGACGATTCCACGTGTACATATTACAGGTACACCTAATTCTAGTTTTTTTAAATCCATAATTAACCTCCTTTTTTAAAAAAAGACGCTAAGCGTCTTATTTAACTGAACTTTTAATGAAGTCGTATGCTTTACGAATTTTTAAGTCATATGAAATTGTAGGTTCAGAAACCATTTCTTTTACCTTTTCAACTTCCATGTTGTACATAGTCGCAACATCTTGGTATTCTTTTTCAATTTCTTCAGTAGTTGGATTTAAATTTTCTGCTTTTGCAACAGCATCTAAAACCAATCTAACTTTAACTTTATTTTCAGCATCTTTCGCCATTTGTTCGCGTAAGACCTCTTCTGTTTGACCTGTTAATTCAGTATATTGTTTTAAAGAGAATCCTTGTTGTTGAAGTCTATTTCCAAAATCTGCAACCATGTTGTCAGTTTCTTCTGTAATCATAACTTCAGGAATTTCAACTGTAGCACCTTCTACTACTGCAGTTAAAATTTTATTGTCGAATTCTTGTTCAGCTTGAACTGTTTTTTCTTGTTTGATTTCTTCTTTTACAGATTTTTTCAATTCTTCAAGTGTTTCAACACCATCACGTTTTAATTCTTTTGCGAATTCATCGTTTAATTCTGGTAATTGACGTTCTTTAATTTCATGAACTGTTACTTTAAATACAACTTCTTTACCAGCTAAATTTTCTGCTTGATATGCCTCTGGGAAAGTTACTGTAATGTCTTTTTGTTCTTCAACACCCATACCAACTAATTGTTCTTCAAACCCTGGAATAAATGAATTTGATCCAATAACTAATGGATAGTTTTCACCTTTTCCACCTTCAAATGCAACACCATCTAAGAAACCTTCAAAATCGATTACTGCAGTGTTTGTATTTTCAACTGTACCTTCTTTAACTACAAGTTCTGCAAAACCTTCTTGAATACTTGTCATTTTTGCATCAACTTCTTTTGCAGTTACTTTAACTGCAGCTTTTTTGATATCTAAATCTTTATATTCTCCTAAAGTTACTTCAGGACGAGTGATAATGATGAACTTTAAAGTTACTTCTTCTTCACTTATAGCATCAAGTCCAAGTTCTGGTCTTGCTACTAAGTTTAACTCATGTTCTGTTACACCAGCAACTAATGCATCGCTTGCGATTACATCTACTGCTTCCATTAAAATTGATTGTGGATTAACATGGTTTTTCACCATGTTTTTTGGTGCTGTACCTTTTCTAAATCCAGGAATTTCAATATCCTTTGCTAATTTATCAAATGCTTTTGATTGTGCATTTTTCCAATCTTCGCCACCTACTGTAACGATTAACTCACCTTTTGATTTTTCTTTTACTGTCCAAACTGTTTTCATATTTTCCTCCTATGGATTGCATTACTATTATAACACTTATTTTAGCACTGTCAACAATTGAGTGCTAATTATTGAATTCCCTCCAATTGAAATGTCATAATTTGTTCTAATTTGTTTTCTACTACAAATTTATGATACGAGTCATCATCATTACTTGCATGATACACATATTTTACAATTGAAAGCGCCAATGAAATCGCTTCATCTTCTTCATAACTTTCTGGCAACTTATAAAATACACAATGCATTAAAACCTCAGTACACATCATCATTAAACTTGGGTTATCATTTTCTAACCATTGTCTTAGATAAGAAAGTCCCATCTTAAATCCATCTGTATCAATTGGCTTTTCAATTGCTCTTGGAACAAAATGGTAAATCATTTCATTTGTTTGATACTTTAATTCTTCAGTAATTTCCTGTTCGATACATGCTTCGATTAAAATACTCGCAACCAAGCGATTTGGTTTGTTTTCTAAATATGTTTTAACCACATCAATATGTTGCCTTAAATTAAGTGCACACAGTGCATCAACTGCTTTTACTTGTGAAAGTTCACTTCCAGTTAGTAATTGCTCTATTTGTTCTATCGAAATTGCTGTTGCTGGCTGATCAATTTTTAACTGCTGGATTACTTTCTCCTTTAGTATAATCAACTGTTTTTCAACTTCGCTTGGAACATATGGCATATCTAACTCTTCGTTTAATTTCTCAAAAGCCTCTTGATACAACTCTTTATCAATCATTTCCTGTACTTTAGTTACAAGTGTCTGATAATAATTCTCTGTCATATACTCTCCTTTTACTTAAAAAAGTATACCATAAAACACTTCTTAATAGTTAAATATTGCATTTATTTACTAATATTTACATACTTATTGAAAAATTATCTTGAATATCGTATCAGTTTTTGTTATTATAATTAAGCACTGTGTCCTTGTAGCTCAGCCGGATAGAGCATACGCCTTCTAAGCGTACGGTCAGGGGTTCGAATCCCTTCAAGGACGCCATTTAAAAATAAAGACTTTCAATGAAAGTCTTTTTTTATTTTATAATATGAAAAAATACCGTAAATAAACGTGTTTACTAACTAAAAATCAACTTGTATACTTAATTTATATATAATAAGTAATACTAATATTATAATTAGATTGTTAAAATTAATAAAACTAGGAGGACACTACATGAAAATCGGATTAACTTCAGTTACGTTTAGAGAAAAATCAGTAGATGAAATTATAGACATCGCAAAGCGATCAAATATCTATACTATCGAATGGGGTGCAGATGGACACGTTACACCACTTGATGCAGAGAACGCAGTGACTGTTTATAATAAATGTCAAGCAAATGGCATTGAAACACTTTCATATGGTTCTTATTATCGAGGCGGAGATATTGAAGAATTTATTCCTATATTAAATACAGCGGTTATTTTACATGCTAAGACAATACGTATTTGGGCAGGAAGAATCAATCCTTATGATATAACGGATTCTCAGTTTGAGGTGTTAGTTAATAATATTAAAAAAGCTGCACAACTTGCTGAAGCTGAAAATATCAGTATATCTTTAGAATATCATCGTAAAACGATGACCCAAACAAAAGAAGGCGCACTTAAATTACTACAAGCAATAAATATGCCAAATGTCTTTACTTATTGGCAACCCAACCCAGATATATCCTTACAAGAAAAACTAGAAGAAATCTCACTTCTTGCTCCTTATATATCACACTTTCATGTATTCTCATGGGATGTTGGAAATGTATTTATGCCATTTGAGTTTGGTCTAAATGAATGGACAAGATATCTCAATGCCGCAAAAAAGTATAAACTTAATCCATTATTAATAATGGAATTTGTAAAAGACTCTACTGAACAACAATTGATAGAAGACCTTGCTTCACTAAGAAAAATAATTTAAGTAAATAAAAAGCGAATATAAATTCGCTTTTTTTACTATTCTTATTTAACTTCTCTTAATAAATCCTCAAAGGAAATTTCATATAATTTTGAGAGTGCAATTAAATTAGAGGTACTTGGATCAGAGGCACCATTCTCCCATTTTGATACAGCTTGTCTGCTAACCCCCACTACTTCCGCAACATATTCTTGTGTCATTTTATGAGATATTCTTTGCTGTTTTAACACTTCACCAAGATTCTTTCTTGTTTGTAGTTCTACATGACTTATCTCTTTTGATTTAATATATTTTAATAATGCTCTTATTACCAAAACAAAAAGATAAATAAAGAGTAAGAAAAATGGTATAGCAATCATCATGACAATAAATGTAATTTGCATAATCAACAACTCCTTTCTTGTTAATTTCAGTATACACAACATATTAAGCGACAACCACCAACTATTAAGAAAGTATTGGTTGCATAGTGGTTGCGAAGGAAAAAATGTCATATTCTTTTTGTATATACATATCTTAATTCATTATAAAATGTATTACAATCTTTCTTTGAATTGATTTAAGTTATAAAGATATTTCATCTAAAACACATCAATTTATGCTATCATATTAAAATAGAAGGAGGATGTGTCTATGAATGAATCACTCGTTATCACATTTGTTGTTTTTGTAATCCTTTTAGTATTAGGTGTATCTTTCTTTATTATTGGAAATAGAGTATTAAAATACCTAGATAAAAACAGTGCATATCAAGAAGATTTTGAATACACTCTCGGAGAAACATTAAAAAACAGTAGAAAAAATGTTGATATGACAGAAGATGAAGTTGCAGATCATTTCAAAGTAACCGCAATGATCGTATCGAGTTGGGAAGATGATACTTTAGTTCCTAACAATAGAACATTATTAGAACTTGAAAAAATATATAACATTTCCTTACAAGCTTATTTAAAAGAAGATACTATACAATAAGTCCATTATTGTATTCATTTATGACATATGTTACCATTTGAACATTAAAGGAGATTTATCATGGAAGATATTAAAAACTTTTTAGACTCTCAAAATAGATTAACTCTTTTTCCGGCGAAGAAGAAAAAGAAAATTTATGCGTTGATTTACCTAGCAAGCAAATTAAATCCAGATACAATGTATAGTGAGACACGTTTAAATGAAACTTTAAATCAATGGCATAGTTTTAACGATCCTGCTACTTTAAGAAGAGAACTCTATAACTTTAAATTTATTAATCGAGACCCTTCAGGGAGTTCTTATTGGTTGGAAAAACAACAGCCAACATTAGAAAGCCTTATAGAGCAACTTTAAGATTTTAAAGAGACTATTCATTTTCTTAATTAAATATTTTCTACAATTAATAGACCTAATTTTATACGGTCTATTTTTATTTTTTAGATATAATTCATGCTATAATAGTACAATATTAAAGGAGATTTCTATGGCTGGTGTAATATTTGAAGGAGGATCACTCCGTTGTATTTTTACTGCAGGTGTTATTGATGCATTATTAGATCACAACATCCATTTTGATTATGTCATAGGAGTTTCTGCAGGCATTACAAATGGGTTGTCCTATTGTTCAAATCAAAGAGGAAGAAATTTAGATATTTTAAAAAAGTATCGCAATAATCCAAAATATTTATCATTTCATAACCTGTTAAGATGCGGTTCTATATTTGATCCAGAATTTTTATTTGATGAACTTCCAAATTCACTGAATTTGTTTGATCATAACACATTAAATCAGTATCGTGGAAGTGTATATTCTGTGGTTACTGATATTGATAGTGCAGATGCTGTCTATATGGATACAAAACATTTAGATGAAAAACATCTCGTACTTCAGGCTACATGTTCTATTCCATTTTTAAGCAAAGAAGTTACTATTAATAACAGACAATACTATGACGGTGGAATAAGTGATGCGATTCCCATTAAAAAAGCAATAGCAGATGGAAGTAAAAAAAATCTTATTATCCTAACCCAACCTAATGGGTACATCAAAAAGAATACACATTTATCGAAATTTGCAGCATCTTTATTAAAGAAAAGATCTTTGAATCTTACAAAGAGTTTATTAAAACGTGCTGATCGATACAATGAAACACTTTCATTTATTAAAGAATTAGAACAAGGTGAAAATACTGTTGTTCTTCGACCACTACATAAAATAAAATCATTTGAAAAAAATATATCGAAGCTTGAGGAAACTTATCGAATGGGGTATGATCTTGCGATTTTAAATATTGATAAAATAAAGGAATTAATAGGCTAAATATGAAATACATAAACAGTTATTGTGGCATCAACTGCAAGGAATGTAAAAACTATCTAAAAAACGTAAACTGCCGAGGGTGCAAAAAAGAAGAAGTGCTTATTGAGGATTGTCCTACTAAAAAATGTTGTATTGAAAAAAACATCATACACTGTGGAGAGTGCTTAACTTTTCCATGTGAAATGATGAAATCTTTTTATGATAGTACAGAGTTTAGGAAGAATGGATTCTCTGTTTTATCTGCATTAATTAAATAGCGCAATTATTGAAATTCTATAAAAAAAATGATATGCTAAATGTAACAAAATCGGAGGAATTTAAGTGAAATTACACGAATCTGGAGAAATGTATTTAGAGACAATTCTAGTCTTATCTCAAACACAAAAATATGTACGTTCAATTGATATCGCCAATACAATGAACTATTCAAAGCCAAGCGTTAGTAGAGCAGTCGGTATCCTAAAAGAAAATAACTTTATTCATATTGATAAAGATGGATATATTACTTTAACACAACAAGGAAATGAAATCGCCAAAAAAATCTATGAGAGACATACAATTATTTCAAAGTTTCTTGAAAGTGTTGGCGTAAGTGCGGAAATTGCTGCACAAGATGCTTGTAAAATTGAACACAACATTAGTGATGAGTCTTTAGCTGCATTGAAAAAATATCTAGCAGATAAATAAAAGATGTCTTTTTTAACAAGACATCTTTTCTATGAAAGCATGGTGAATAAATGAAATTAGTTGTAGTAAGTGACAATCACGGTTTAACTAAAATACTAGAAGATATTAAACTGAGACATCCAAATTGTATCTTAATACATTGTGGAGATAGTGAATTACCACAAGAGTATTTATCAGGGTACAACTGTGTACTTGGAAACAATGATTATCTTTTGGATTTTAACTATGAAAAAATTATTAGTGTAGATGGTGTTCGTATTTTGATTTTACATGGACATACTGTCTCTATGTTTAATCGCGAACAAAATCTTGCTATCAAAGCGCGAGAAAGAGAGTGTAAACTTGTATGTTTTGGACACACTCATGTTTTTCAACATTCTATCGTAGAGGATATTGTGATTGTTAATCCAGGTTCATTAAATTATAACCGTGATTATTCTCCAGCATGCTATGCAATTGTAGAAGTAGAAAATGGTAAGGTTTTAAGTGTAGAAAAAGCGTATGTAGATTTGGATGAATTCTAAAAGTATTTATACAATTAAAAGAGTTTTAAAAGGTTTTATGTTTATACATACATACCTTTTTTATTATAAAAAAAAGTAAAGTTTCCTTTACCTTATATGATTTCTACATTTTCCTTTTCATTAAACACTTCAAAGATTAAATTTTGAAATGCTGTTTGATTCGCATTTGCGACAATACGTTGATTACCAGATCCAAATTGATACTCTTTAAGTGCTTTTACACTTGCCTCAATTGAATCATAACATTTACCTTTTGTAAAATCTGATACTTGTTTTTCTACAATCGAATAATGTGTACATCCTAAAATTGCACTTATTTTACTATTTTCATATCCAGCTAAAACTTCTTTTATTTCATCTTCAATCGAAATAGGAAGTTTCTTTTCTACAATATCGACAAATCGTGTACATGCGAAAGGAATGACTTCTAAGTATGGATACGCTTCTTTCAAATGTTTTTGATATACTTCAGATTGGATTGCGGTTTTAGTAGCTAAAACCATCACCTGATTTTCCTCTTTTACTGTTTGTATTGTTAAATCAATAATTCCCATAATATTTAACATTGGATATTTTACCTTTAACTGTTCAACAATAGTAGAAGCTGTATTACATCCCAAAAATACATCATATATTCCCATTGAAATAAACCAAGTCATCGCATCATCCATAATCTTTTCAAGTTCAGTTTTTGATTTAACGCCTACTGGAAAATTATACTGGTCCACATAAAACACCATATCTATATTTTTATATGTTTGTTTAAGTTTTAGATAGATTGTATATCCACCCAATCCAGAATCATAAATACCAAGTGTTTTATTTTTCATCATAATACGCCTCAATCGATGAATCAAATGTATCAATGGCTTGTGCAGCTTCTACACCAGTGTATCGAATCACATTTGGATAAGCAGGATTTCTTAAAATAAAACCATACTCCTTCATGTTCTCAAGTAACCAAATATACTGTAAAGATTCACTCAAATCTTCTTGTTTTACATTTTTAAATCCAATATCCACTAAAAGTCCCAGCTGATATTCACTATGACCCGGAATAAGTAAGTTGGCTTTATCAGATTCTTGGGCAATTGCCTCTTCAAACTCCACAACTAACTCCTCATATGGCGTGTAGCCTTTTGAGATATACATTGTTCCACATTCTGATTCAAACTGCTCTTCCATAGCTGTACAAAGTGCACCCAATGCACTTTCAGCTTCACGTCTAATCATGATTTCATCATCATAAAGTGTTGGCGCATAAAGAATATTCACAATATCGCGTGGTACAAAATCCATAATTGTTTCGCTTTCCAAAATAACCGTATCAACACTATTTGGATCTGGTTTTAAATTTTGAGTTTGTGTATTAGACAAATAACTTAAAACTTGATCATAACGATAGTGATATAAAAGTCCTGTAATTTGTTCAACTGACATATTTTTTTCATATGCAATATTTCCTACATCAATGATCAATTGTCGATTTCCTGTGTAAGAATGATATTCTAACTGGCGGTAATATTCATTTAAAAAAACATTATATCCATCTAATTGTAAGTCATCAATAAAAACTGAATGATAAATTGCGTACTCGATAATGTACTCTATTTGATCCTCAGACATATTTTCTAATATTAATGTTCTTTGTTGTTCTGTCAACTCATATGGATATCTTGCTAATTTATCATACTTTGAATTCATATATGCAATAGAGCCTATTGAAACCAATACAAGAAAACATACAAATATCACTCTCTTTACTAACATTCTACCACCTCAATTACTTAATTATATCATATCTTTTTCACACAATTTATTTAAATATTATGAATTCAAATATTTTATAATATTTTGTGCAACCTCTTCATTAACAACTTCTTTTAATTGTTCAAGTGTTGCCTCTTTTATTTTTTTAAAACTTCCAAAATGTTTCAGTAAACTCTTTTGTGTTTTCTCTCCAACTTTAGGAATATCCAATAAAATAGACTTTGTTTGCGCTTTACTTCTAAGCTTCTTATGATACGTAATCGCAAATCGATGCACTTCATCTTGCATTCTTGTTAAAAGGAAAAATAATGGGCTGTCCTTTTCTACCGGAAGTAGCTCATGATTTGCATTCATAATAGCAGATGTACTATGCTTTTGATCTTTTACAAGTCCACACACTGTGATTTGTAAACCCAATGCATCAATAATTGTTTTAGCAGCATCAATTTGTAAACTTCCACCATCCACTAAAATTAAATCTGGAAGTAAAAGATTTTCCTTTAATAAACGGAAATATCTTCGATACACAACTTCTTTCATCGATTCTAAATCATTATTCCCTTGATGGAGTTGATATAAACGATAGTCTTTTTTACTAGGTACACCCTCCTTGTAACATACCATTGCTGCAACCGCAAATTGTCCAGAAATATGAGAGTTGTCAAACAGCTCTACAGTATGAATTTCTTGGTTTAACAGTATATTTAATTGTTCATTTGCACTTGTCAATTCATGATCTATTTTCTCAAGCACTTGAAATTTTTGTGTTAACTGCTGCTTGGCATTTGTCATTGCCATATCAAGCAATGCTTTCTTTTGCCCTCTTTTTGGGAAATGCATTTTTTCAATAATCTCTTCACTTAAGCTTTGATAATCAAATTCATCAGATACTAATATTTCATCCGGTAGTGGATTTTTTAAATAGTATTGTGAAATAAAGGATATGAATGCATCTTCTGTCTCTTCATATAAAGGAGCCAATGATGCAGTGCGGTTAATCACTTGACCATTTCGTATTAATAAACCCTGAATACTTAAATACCCTTTGTCATAATAACAATGAAAAATATCTTGATCTTGCTTAGATTGATATTGCATTTGTTGTGCTTGTGTAACGTATGTAATTGATTGAATTAAATCACGGTATTCTTTTGCTTTTTCATATTCCATTCTTTCAACTTCAAACATCATCTTTTGATTTAAATCTTCTACTAAATCTTTTGTATCTCCCTTTAGTACCTTTATGATATCTGCCCTCATCTTTTCATAAACAGATTCTTTAATCTTAAACTCACAAGGCCCTAAGCATTGATTAATATGATAATACAGACAAACCTTCTTAGGCATTACATGACACTTTCTCAATGGATAAAGTTGATTTAAAAGCGCAATCATTTTTCGTGCTTGCCATGCATCAGGATAAGGACCAAAATAGCGTGACTTTCGATCTTTTTTCGCATCGCGCACAACTTTAAGCTGTGGATACTTTTCCATTGTCAACTTAATATATGGATATGATTTATCATCCATATATAAAATATTGTATCGAGGACGATGTTTTTTAATTAAATTCACTTCTAAAACAAGCGCATCCTTTTCAGATGGAGTCACAATATATTCAAAATCAAAAATATTACTTACAAGTTTTGCAGTTTTATACTCATGTACCTTCGCAAAATAAGAATTGACTCTTGATTTTAAATTCTTAGCCTTTCCAACGTATATAATTTGTCCATCTTTATCTTTCATTAAGTAACATCCTGGTTTTAAAGGAAGTGTTAATAATTTCGCCTTTAAAAATTCATTCATGATTTTTTACCTAATGTAATAACAGTAACTCCAAGACCTCCTTCACCCATTCCACCTAAACGATAATCACTTACCATCTTATGATTTTTAAGATGTTGTGTAACAGCTTGTCTTAGTGCGCCTGTCCCATTACCATGAATAATTCTTGCACTTGGAGCACGCATTAAAACTAAGTCATCAATATACTTATCAATTAATGGCAATGCTTCATCTACTCTTTTTCCTAATAAATTAATCTCAAGTTTAACACTTGTAGGTGTATCCACTTTATACGAAGATTTCTCTTGTTTTTTTACAGGTGCAACTGCTGGTTTTAAGTCTTGTACTTTTACAGTGATTTTCATTCCATTCACATTACAAATTGCTTTTTTCTTATCAATTCTTTCAACTGTTCCTCTTTGATTTGTTCCTTTTATTGAAACATAATCTTTTTCTTGTATATGATAAATCTCTTCATCATTTTCCTCGATTTCCACAAGTTGCTCAATTTGTTTTTTAAGTGCAATCCCTTTATGATATTGCCCCTCTTTTTGAACTTCCTTCATTTGTTGAATAATAACATCCGCTTCATTCAATAACGAATCTAAATAAGCCTGCGCTTTTTCCTCAGCCTCTTGTAACATCTTCTCTTTTTGTTTATTAAACATTTGATCTTGTAAAATCAATGCTTCTTCTTTTTCTTTAATACTTAACAATGTTTGATCAAGTTTCTCTTGAAGTGCTTTATTTTCAAGTACTTCCTTTTCAAGCACTTCCATTAATTTTTCTTCTTTTGTTTTGCTCGCTTCTTTTAAAACAAGTGCTTGTTCAATAATGCTCTTTTTGATTCCATATTTTTGTGCAATCGCAATCGCATTAGACTGACCAGCCAAACCTTCTACATATTTATAAGTAGGACGCATATGTTCTACATCAAATGCTACGGATGCTAATAAAATATCCTCGTGTGTTTTGCCGTAAGCCTTTAAACTACTATAATGTGTCGTTGCAACACAACGACATTTTATTTGCCTTAAATAATCTAAAATCGCAACAGCAAAAGGTTCTCCTTCATTTGGATCTGTTCCGCCACCAAGTTCATCAAGCAATACAAGTGAATCACTTGTAGCATTCTCACAAATACTACTCAAACGTGTCAGATGAGAAGAGAATGTAGAAAGAGAATGAATAATTGATTGTTCATCTCCAATATCTACATAAACTTGATCGTAAAGTGGAATCATTGCCTCTTCACAAGCAACTGCCATTCCACAATATGTCATTAATACACTTAATCCAATAACCTTTAAACTCACAGTTTTACCACCTGTGTTTGGACCTGCAATCAACAGTAGATGTTTATCCTGTGGCATTGAATATGTATTTGATACAACAGTTTTTTTATCAATTAAAGGATGCCTTGCATGTTTTAAAAGGAATGATTTTGAAGAAGTAATTGTCGCAAACACACCATCATACTCCTTTGCCCATTGTCCTTTTGCATTATAACTATCTAAAAGAGCCAATGTTTCTAAATTCGCATGATACGCATCTGCCCATTGTTTTACTAATTGAGATAATTCAAATAAAATTCTTTCAATTTCATCCTCTATTTCACTTAAAATTGACCGTTTTTGATTGTTTAAAGCCACAAGACATTCTGGTTCTACATACGCAGTTTGTCCACTACTAGATTCCCCATGAATAATTCCACCTACAGAATTTTTCTCTGAAATCTTAACCAATACGACAACACGCTCATTTCTAACCGTTGTAATATTCTCACTTATTTTCATGCTATTTGACTGAATATACTTATTTGCCATACTCATGACATTCATTTCCGTATCTCTTAAGCTTTTTCTTAAAGATTTTAATTTAGGTGAGGCACTATCTAATAGTTCGCCACTTGAATTAAAACACTTTTCTATTTGTTGAGAAAGTGGAATACTAAAATCAAAAGAAGCACTTAAATCTAAAAGTTGTTCCACTTTTACTTCTGCCTTCTTTAAGAAATCTTGCATAGAAAGACATACACGTCCATGCGATGCAATCGCTAATAAATCTTGACTTAAAACAATTCCGTCCTTCTTCGCAATTTCCAATCCATTTCTAATATCTCTTATACCATCAAAAGGTAAAGAACCATATTTGATAACAAGATCATATGCTTCTTTACCTCTTTTTAATTCTCTATCAATATATAAACGATTGTAACTCGGTTTTAATTCACTAATAATAGTTTTTCCCATTGAAAAACTACAATGGGTCATCATTTTCGTTTTGATAGTTTCAAGTTCTAATACATGTGTATAATCCATAAATTCTCCTAATTATACAAGTCATCAATTACAGATTGTATCTCCTGCTGTGAAAGACCTGCATCACTCATCCATTGTTCAATAAATTCAATATCCGCTAAAGTGATATTCTCACGATTTCCAAGAAGTTGTTGTAAAGCAAGATTTTCATCTAATGGTTCTTTAATTATATCATAAGATTCTAAAGTATATTCTCTGATGTCTTTTAATAAAGACGACTCTATCAACTCATTTCCATTTTGAAAAATCGGTGTAGATAAAATAAATGTTGCAACTACAATATTTACCGCAAAGATTGCAATTGAAAATATCAGTCCAAATAATTTATTAAATGACTTTATAATAGGTAGCTTTCCTATCGCCTTTACAATTGGCTTTAATAGTAGTAGTAATAAACTTAATAAAATAAATATTAAGGCAAAACATGCAATTTCATTTACCTGTGCGAGTAATATATCTACCATAAATTCATTTTCAAATGGAATCAATGAGGCAGGCACAATCGTAAATGTGTTCGCAAGTATTGGTGCAAACAGCCATGCAATAAAAAGTGCAACTACAACACTAATTAAATTTAATAATTGTAGTAGTAATCCTTGTTTATATCCTGATAAAAGCGTTAAAATAAACAATACGATGATAATGAAATCAACGTATGGAAATATTGAAATTGGAATAAGCATAAAAAAATCCTCCTATTAATATACATATCATAACTAAAATAGATTATGATTGCAAATCATGATATTATTATATGGAGGTAATACTATGGCATCAATCACAATTTTAATAGACAATGAAACCTATCTAAAACTTAAAAATTTTTATCGAGACGATAAACAAATGGACCCACCGCCTTATGCAAAGTACCGTGTACAAGCAAAAGATTGTGTCATCACTGTTTACGATTCAAATAAATGTTTATTTCAAGGTAAAGAAGCTGAGTACCACGCATCTATTTTTCAATCTATTCAACCAACCACAAGTATAGAAAAAAAACTGAATGTAATAGAACATGCAGGAAGCGATGAAGTTGGAACAGGTGATTATTTTGGCCCTGTTTGCGTATGTGCAGTGTATCTTGATCAAACAAACATTGATAAACTTACGCAATATAAAATACAAGATTCAAAAGCTATCAAAGATGAAACAATCCTAAAAATTGCTCCTTCACTCATGCAATTTCTTCCTTATAGCTTACTCATTTTAAACAATGAGAAATACAATGAAATTCACAAAACAAACAATATGAATCAAATTAAAGCTAAACTGCACAATCAAGCGTATATCCATTTACTTAAAAAAGTAGGACATCCAATAAAAGATATGATTGTAGATCAGTTTACGCCTGAAGCTTCTTATTATCGTTATTTAAAGAATGAAAAGAATATTGTGAAATCACTTCATTTTGAAACAAAGGCAGAAAACAAATATCTTGCTGTTGCATGTGCTTCTATAATTGCTAGATACGCATTTCTACAACAATTTAATCTTTTAGAAAAACACTACGATTTTAAATTTTTAAAAGGTGCAAGCGCAAAAGTAGATGAAAATGCAAAAGCATTTATTTTAAAACATGGAGAACAGCAACTTTCAAATGTAGCAAAAATACACTTTGTAAATACAAATCGAATCTTAGAAAAATAAAAAAATGCAGATGCATTTTTTTATTTTTGTTTTACATTTACTTCTGTTATATAATCGAGTCTTCTAAATATAACACCAGCCGATTCTAGCATTTTCTTACTAGCAATCACAGCATCCGTATGTGCATATTTATCATCTTCATATACGATCATATCAATCCCACTTTGTATGATTGCCTTTGCGCATTCATTACATGGAAACAACGATACATAAATCGTACAATTTTTTACACTTCTTGGGCTATTTAAAATTGCATTTAATTCTGCATGCACCACAAATGCATATTTTGTTTCAAGCATTGATCCTTCTTTTCCCCAAGGATAAAGAGAATCTTCACATCCTTTTGGCAGGCCATTATACCCAATACTTACAACCTTATTTTCTTTATCTACAATACATGCACCTACCTTAGTACTTGGATCTTTTGATCTAAGTGCAGATAAATGTGCTAAACCCATAAAATACTCATCCCAACTTAAAATTTTATTGTTCATCTGGTTGAACCCCCACTCTTTCAACATAATAATTCGTTAAACTATTATTCAAATGATTTGCATACCCATCTAAATTCAATGACTGTGCATATTCGATAATTTCTATATCTGTTCCAGGATAAATTGGCAACAATTTATCATCTTGAAAATTCGCATAATAGATAAGGAATGTGAATAATGCTATCATTACAACTTTACAACTTCTTTTTATATCTTTCCATTGAGGTTGCTCAATTAGAATAATTCCCATAAATACACCCACAATAAATCCACCTAAATGTCCTAACCAACTAATTCCAGGTAAAAACGCAATAAATAGATTTAATATTAAAATTCTAGCAAAGTGTGACATCATATGTTTTTGATAGATTAATTTTGTCTTAAAGAAATAAACAAGTAGTGCACCCAATATTCCAAAAACAGCGCCACTAATTCCTAGTGTTACGCCATTACCCGTACCTACAAGCGCGAATAATGAACTCCCTAGAATAGAGGATAGAATAATGAATGCATAGTTTCTATGGCCATACATTCTTTCCGTAATCATACCAATATTCATTAAAGCCAATGCATTGCATGCAAAATGCAAAAGTTCAACATGAAGAAAGCCCGCTGTAATTAATCTAAACCATTCTGAAGCACCATATACAAGTGTTTTATAAAGCCCACCTGCAAAAATCATTGCCATTTCAAAACTACCAGATGTGTAGTAAATTATATTCGCGAAAATAAAGAAAGCGATACAGATTGCCATTGTAGCAATCGTAACCACAGGGTAATTACGCCAATTCTTTTTAAACGCCTTTTTTTGTTTAGCTTTGTATGTTTCAAGTTTTTTTGTAATTTCTTCGATTTCTTTTTCCGGTTCACTTGATTCAGAAAGCACTATTTCAGGATAAATCTCTTTTAAGTCAAATCCATCTTTAGATTTAGCCGTTACACATGCCACAATTAAATCGTCGCGCTCTTCATCTACAACCTCATCTGTTAAGTGAATATCTAAAAGTGAAGCTTGTCTTTTAAAGGCACTTAAAATTGTTTGATGCATTTCAATAACTCTTTTCTCTTCAAACATTAAACGCGCAACACTGGATTTAGTAACTCTTACAATTGGAAAATCAACACGATTAGGATTCCCAAGCCATATTTCTTCATCACTTTTAAATTGATTTGTCGTGACAACTTTGTAATCATACTTTGATATTAATACATATGCGATTTGCATACTCCATACATCTTGCATTTGAAACATCATTTTATCTCTCCCTTAATTCAGAAAGCATATTTTCAAAACGCTCATCAATATCCGCAGTAAATGTCATTTTTTCCTTAGTACGAGGATGCATAAATGTAATTTGATATGCATGAAGAATTTGTCCTTGATCACCATGTGGTTTTCTAAATGAATATTTAGGGTCTCCTGCAATTGGGAATCCAATATACTTCATATGCACGCGTATTTGATGTGTTCTTCCTGTCTCTAAACGACACTCTACTAATGTGAATTCTTTAAATCTTTCCAATACTTTAATATGCGTTACTGCATTTCTTGAATTTACATTTGTCACTGTCATTTTTAAACGATCTTTTGGGTCTCTTCCGATAGGTGCATCAATTGTTGCAACATCATGTGGTAATACACCGTGTACAATGCACTTATAAAGACGGTTTACTGTCTTATCTACCAATTGACTCGCAAGTGATTCATGCGCAGCATCGTTTTTCGCAATAATTAAAAGGCCCGACGTATCTTTATCAATACGATGTACAATTCCAGGTCTTGTTACACCATTAATCCCTGATAAGTCTTTACAATGATATAAAAGACCATGTACAAGCGTTGGCTCAACTGTACCAGCACCTGGATGCACAACAATCCCTTTTTTCTTATTCACTACAATTACATCTTCATCTTCATAAACAATATCTAAATCCATATCAATCGGATCCATATCTAACTCTTTATTCTCAGGGATTTCACAAGTAATCACTTCATCTACTTTTACTTTATAGTTACTTTTCATTTCTTTTTCATTTACTAAAACATACCCTTCTTCAATCAGTTGTTGAATACGACTTCTTGAAAAATCATCTGTTTTCTCTTTAACAAATTGATCTAATCTTAATCCTTTTTCTTCTTCTGTCACTGTCCATTTAAATAATTCCATCTTACACCTCACTTGGATTTCTATATACATCTAGCGCCAATAAGGCAACTCCGATGCACAATACACTATCCGCAATATTAAAAATTGGAAAATCATATCCAAAAATAATCACATCAATAAAATCTCTTACATATTGAAATACTAAACGATCATAAAAGTTTCCTAATAACCCCGCAAACATTAGTACTAAAGAAACACGTGACAAAGTTTGATTTTCTTTTGTATTCTTAAAAAAATAAATAATTGCAATAATGCCAACTACACTAACGATATAAAAGAAAGTCATCGATCCTTCTAAAATACTCCATGCTGCACCAGTATTTTGTGCATATGTAAAATATAAAAATCCATCAATAATTGTAATTGATTCATATAATTCTAAATTAGTTGAAAAATACCATTTTGTTATTAAATCGACTGCTAAAATAACAAGTAATAAAGCAATTTCTTTTCTCTTCATAAACCCTTCCAATCCTATGCTTCTGCATATCTATAATAGTATAGCATTTTACCTATTTAAATGGTAGTCATATTATAATGCTAAAAAAGAGGCCTAAGCCTCTTTATGATCTAAACGATTCACTATCATCCTCTTTTAAAGGTTCATCAAAACTCATATTTTCATATGCGTCTAACGTAAGAACCATTTCTTCAAACATCTCAGGTTGTACAACATAACAAACTGGATTTCCATCTTTAGAAATAATCTTACACCCTTCTTCCTCAAGTCCTTCTGTCACTTTATCAATGACTGAATCTTCCAAATCTTCAATATTGAAAATTAAATCACGAATCTTATTCATCTTAACGATTAGAAACACGTAACTTTTCTAATATTTCATTATCCATACGTTTACAAAGCTCTGTAATCATATTTACTGTATCTACATAGTCACGTCTGTGAATTAAAGTACAGTGTGAATGACAATAACGGCTAGGAACAGAAATTGTAATCGCAATGACTCCTTCATATGATTTGTGAATTTCTCCTGAATCTGTACCTCCAAATATCATTTGATCATATTGTACAGGAATTTCTAACTCTTTACATAAATCTTCAACATATTCAATAAATCCACGGTGTGCTAAATGAGAACCATCTTGAAGTGCAACAGTTACACCCATATCCATTTTACATTTACTTCCACCTGTTGGATAATCATTCGCTAAAGTTACATCTAATGCGATTGATAAATCAGGTTTAACTTTATAAGCAGTTGTTTTAGCTCCACGAAGACCAACTTCTTCTTGAACTGTACCTGCAGCATAAACATCTGCTTTATGGTCAACTCCTTTTAAATTACGTACAACTTCAGTTGCAATAAGTGCACCCACGCGATCATCCCAAGCTTTTGCTAACCAGAAGTTAGGATTGTTCATTACTTTGAATTGTGTAATTGGAGTAATCATATCTCCAAGACGAATACCTAAAGCTTCTACTTCTTCTTTATTACTTACTCCTAAATCTAAGAATAAATCTTTAACTTCCATTACTTTGTTTCTTACATCTGCTGGTAAACCATGTGGCGCTCTCACACCAAATACAGCATCATATTCTTTTCCTTCACGTGTTGTTATTCTCATTTGTTGTGCTGGTAGAACATGTCCCCACCATCCACCAATTTGATTAACAAAAATATATCCATTTTCATCAATTTCTCTTACGACAAAACCAATTTCATCAATATGTCCTGCAAGTAAGATTTTTGGACCATCTCCTGACCCCTTTTTAAGCGCAATAAGAGAACCTAAATTATCATAATCAAATTCATCCGCATACCCTTCTAAATAACTTTTCATTACGCGTGTAGCATATTTTTCTTGCCCACTAATTCCATTAACCTCAGTAAAATCTTTAATCATATCAAGATTTACTGTACCATATAGTTCTGTTGTTTTCTTTTCCATAATTTCCTCCAATTTCTATTTCTATTATACTCTCTTTTTTTTGACACTCAACAAAAATATAATTTCTTTTATTATCAAAATAAATTTGTACAAACTATAAATTCTTCCATTTCAAATGGTTCATATTTTAGCTGCATTTTTTCAAGTCCACCCATCATAACATCATAGTCTGCCTCTATTTGCAGCTTTGCGATTTCCACAATGTAATTCGACATTGTCGCATTCAATTTAACTTGTTTTAAAGCACACACTTTTAAGTCTTTTGTAATTAAGTAAATACTAAATGAAATTCCTTCATCTTTTTCATAAGTATGACTTAAATCCAAATTATGATCTTGTACATTATAAATAAATGGGAAATCTGACACTTCAATTAAATCATCTACAGAAATTAAAAAAATCAACAAATTTCCACGTACAACTAAAGAAATATTTAACTTCTTTCTTCTTAATCCAACAATCTCTTCTTCGGACCATTTCTCATCACAAAATACTGCCATAAACTGATTATCAATATAATCTAATACAGCTCCTTCACTTACATCATAAGGAAATACATTATTTACTTGAATCATTCTTCATTCTCCTTTAGCCCATTTAGGTTTAATAGTCTTTCTTGTAATTCCTCTTGGAATTGATTTGTATACAATTGATGATAATACCCTTGCTTCTTCATCAAAGATGCATGATTTCCATCCTCAAGTATGACTCCCTTTTTTATCACTAAAATACGATCTGCATTTACAATTGTCGACAAACGATGCGCAATGATAAAACTTGTTCTTCCTTTTAGTAGATTTTCAATAGCATACTGAATAACTTGCTCTGTTTCCGTATCAATAGAAGAGGTTGCCTCATCCAGTACAAAGATACTTGGCTTTCTAATTATAGCACGTGCAAATGATATGAGTTGTTTTTCACCTGTAGAAAGACGTCCTCCCCCTTCACCTACTTCAAAATCATATCCATCTTCTAATTTCATAATAAATTCATGTGCATTTACAAGTTTTGCAGCATCAACTATTTCTTGATCTGTCGCATCCATTTTACCATAACGAATATTTTCCTTAATCGTTCCCGAAAATAAATGAGGAGACTGCAAAACATACCCGAGATTTGAATGTAGCCAACCAATCGATCTTTCTCTATAATCAACTCCATCAATTAATAATGCACCACTTTTTGGTTCATAAAATCTACATAACATATTTACAATTGTACTTTTACCACTTCCTGTCTCTCCGACAAGTGCAACTGTTTCTCCTGCTTTTATTTTTAAGTTAAATTGATTTAAAATAATTTCATCTGGATTATAGTAAAATTGAATATCTTTAAATTCTACATCACCAACAATTGATTCATAATTCTCTACTTTCGCAGACAATAAATCACCATATTTTTCAATCACTTCAGGTGTGTCTTGTATATCCGGCTCGCTTTCAAGTAATGAAATCACACGTTCTGCACTTGCTTGTGCAAGTTGAAGCTCCGCAAGTAAACGGGCAATTTGTCTTAATGGCTCAAAAAATTGTGTCGCATATTGTGTAAATAACATTAATGTTCCAAACTCAATTGTCTTTACTAATACTTCATTTCCCCCAACCCAAAGCAGCATTGCTGTACTGATTGCGCCAAGCCCCATAACAACCGGCATAAATAAAGCAGATAATGTTAATGCTTTTATTGATTTAAAACGCATGTTACCTGTAACAGCATTGAACTCTTCATTGTGAAGACTTTCAAGTACGAGTGTTTTAGTTGTTTTCGCACCACTAATCCCCTCAGAAAATGCACCTGTAATTTGAGAATTAATTTTTCTAACCGAACGATAACTTTTAAGTATTCTAACTTGAAACCACACACTTAAATATGCAAGAAGTGGTACAACCATTAAAATCAGAAGTGCGAGTTTCCAGTTTACAATCAACATTACAACTGTAATTCCAATCATGACAGATAATCCCCATATCAAATCCATCAAACTCCAAGATAATATTTCCGCAAGACGTGTAATATCACTTGTCATACGCGCCATAATCCATCCCAGCGGTGTTTTATCATAATACGAATAGGATAATTGTTGTAGTTTCAAAAACGCACTTTCACGTGTTGCATATGCGAATTCTGTTTCTATTTTCCCTGCTTGTCGCATAAAGAAATATACATTTATACACTGTATAAGAATTAATATAAAGTATCCAATCCCAAACCACATAATTTCATTTGTAGTCCCTTTTCCAACTACAAAGTAGTCAATTGCGAATTTATTTAGAAATGGTAAAACAACGTCAATAATCGCAACCATAATATTCACAATTAATAAACCATATACACTCTTTTTATGCTTCATTAATAACTTAAATATTTTTTTCCAAAGACTTTTATCCAAAGAAGTCGTATTAAATTCTTGTTCTTGAAACTGACTCATACTACGCCTCCTCCTTGATTGAATTTTGTATCTCATAAATACGTTTATAAAGACCTTCTTCACTAATTAAGCTATTATGATCACCAGTTTGAATAATTCTTCCATGATCTAAAACAATAATTTTATCTGCACTTTGTGCACTACTTACACGATGCGTAATTAAGAAGGTTGTTGTATCTTTTGAAAGAGATGAAAGCGCAGCTCTTATGTTCGCATCTGTTTGCGTATCTAATGCACTTAAAGAATCATCAAATATTAAAATCGGTGATTCATTAACGATTGTACGTGCAATTGCAATTCTTTGTTTTTGACCACCTGAGAGTGTAACTCCTTTTTCTCCAACAAGTGTATTATATCCCATTTCAAAATCAGTGATTACACTATGAATGCTTGCGACCTTTGCAGCATCATATACTTCACTTTGACCTGCTTTTGGATTTGAAAGTCGAATATTTTCATAAATTGACTTAGAAAACAAAAACGGTTCTTGAAGTACGATTCCTACATGATTTCTCAAATATGCTTTTTGAATTTCATTTAACTCGACATTGTCTACTAATATAGACCCTTTATAATCATATAATCTAGTTAATAAATGAACCAATGAACTTTTTCCACTTCCAGTAGGCCCAAGTATTGCGACTGTTTCTCCTTGAGACACACTAAAACTAATATCTTTTAACACATCTTTATTTCCATCATCATATTTAAAATAAACATGCTTAAACTCTATATTCCCCTTAATTTCTGGTGTTTTTCCTGAAATAACATCTTCTATCTCTTCTTCTAGTATGAAATTCAAACGATCAATACTAACAGATACTTTACCAATATCCGCAAGAATTCTCCCTACATTTCTAAGTGGAAATAAAATCATTGATTCATATGATACAAAGACAAAGAAGTCTCCTACACTAATTGCTCCATCTCGTGCATAAAATATCCCCACGATTAATACAAGCAGTATTTGTGCCAAACAAAAAAAGTCACTTGCTCCCCAATATATCCCCAGTAGCTTTATGAGTTTAAAACTATCTTTTGTATACTCCATGTTTTTCTGTTGAAATTTATGGATTTCTTCTTTTTCTTGATTAAATGCTTTTACGACGCGTGTCGCACTTAAATTCTCTTGAAGTACTTCAGACATTCTTCCCTCAGCCTCATCTGCTTGTTTAAACGTTTTTTGAACATTCACAAAGAAAATAAAAGCAAATACAGCAATAAATGGCATACTCACTACCGCAATCCATGCAAGAGGTGTATAAATATTAAATAAAATTGTAATTGCAATGATTGCTGTTAAAATCGCATATACAAGCTCTGTTAACTGGCCTGCAAGTACTTTTCTAATTTGTTCCACATCTGATGTACATCTTTGAATCAAATCTCCTGATTTTGAACGCACATGATACCCATATGGCATGAGTGATAAATGATAATATAATTTATTTCTTAGTTTCTCTGTTGTAAATTCACTTACTTGCGCACTAAACTTTCCTCGTAAGTAAATTAAAATACAAATCACTACATTTAGCACAATTACTACGATTGCACCAAGCCATAAATGATTTCGTATATATTCAACCCCACCCAATAAATCAGCAAAGTATGCAATATATGAATTATGAATTGGGTCTAAATTAATTACATTATCAATAAAAAAACTAAAAATAAGTGGTGACATTAAAGATAAAAGCACATAAAAAGCCACAATAAAAAAAGTAATGACAAGCTTTAATCTTTTCCCTTTTAATATATCCCACATAAAATGTAAATTCTTCATAATTTCCCCCTAACAATAAAAAACGCTTTCGCGCTTTTTATTTACTACTCATTAGTTTTACTGTGCTTGAATTTCAATCAATGCTTTAGCAATTTGATCAGGACAAGATGTCGGCTTAAGTCCACACTTAACATTTTCAAATACACCTACTACTTCATCAATTGATTTCCCAGTAATCATTTTACTAATTCCTAATAAATTTCCAGCGCATCCGCCTTTAATTTCAACACCTACAATTGTATTCCCTTCTACTTCAAAAACAAATTCATGGGCACAAACCCCTTTTGGTTTATAAATATGTTTCATCTTTTTTCTCCTTATTTTTTTAATCTATTTAAAGCTTGATCAGCAATAAATCCTGTTAAGACACCTGTAGGGATAGATAGTCCCAATAACATCGGTAAATAATATACCATACCAAACGTACTATAAAGCATTGAAATTGCGATAACTTGTCCAATACCATGAAAGCCTGCACTTACAACCGAAACAATCGGCACACTTGGCTTAAATAACTTCGCAACTATAATAACCATCATTGTACTCAATGCGACTCCACTAAGCGATACCCAAAATGGTGTAGAAAAGAGGACTCCTCTTAATAAGGATGCTAATAACACACGCATAAAGTTTATAATAATCATTTCTTTTGCACCAAATAAATAAAATGCAATCAATCCTATAATATTCGCTAGTCCTAGTTTAACTCCTGGAATTGGAATAGGCATTGAAGGTTCAATCATATGCAGTACAATACTCATCGCCAACAACATTGTCATTAAAGTGAGTCTTTGCGTTTTTGTCCTTTTCATAAGCACTCCTTTGTATCTATTTAATCTTATCAAATTAAATACAAAAAATAAACCTTAACGCAATTAAAAAAAGAGGTTTCCCTCTTAAATTTTATTTAAATAATCAAACTTCTCAAAAGAAACCATATCCGCAACAACTAATAATTGATCTGTTTCTTGAATAATATAAGTAGCTGGTGGAGAAATAATCAGTTTCTCTTTTGGCCCTTTTCTTATCGCAATAACGTTAATTCCATAGTTATTACGTAAGTTCAATTCAATTAATGATTTTGCCGCCCATTTTTTAGGTGCTTGAATTTCAATAATGTTATAATCACTATCAATTTGAATTAAGTCAATAATATTATCACTTAATAAGCTTTTTGCAGCTTGAACACCAATCTCTTTTTCAGGTTGTACGACTCTATCCGCACCTACTTTTAACAATACTTGTTTATAAGCATTGTTTTTTGCCTTCGCAAGTACAAATGGCACTCCTAATTGTTTTAAATTTATGATTGCCAAGCAACTTTCTTCTAAGTGACTTCCTGTTGCGACAATTGCTGCATCACAATCACCTACACCCAATGCTTTTAACTGTTCAAAATCAGTGATGTCTGCTTGAACGGCTTGTGTTGCATAGTCAGAAACTCTTTCCACACATCCCAAATCACGATCGATCGCAATAACTTCACAATTAAATGAACTAAGTGTTTTTACAATTGTAGATCCAAAGATCCCTAATCCTAAAATAACATATTGACTTGATTTCATAATTTTCTCCTTATCCTATGAGGATATTTGCTGCAGGATATACAATTCCTGAGCCATGTTTTTTATTTCCAGAAAGTGTTAATACAATAGCCAATGGTCCAATACGACCAATGAACATTAAAATCATAATAATAATTTTACCAAAGAACGATAAATTTGGGGTTAATCCAAGTGTTAATCCAACTGTTCCTAATGCAGAGAACACTTCAAACAAAATATCCATAAATGGTGCATTCTCTGTGATTGATAAAATAATAATTGCACTTGCAGCAACAGTTAATGTAATAAACAATACAGTAACCGCTTTTCTAAATGTTTGAGCTGCAATTGTTCTCATTTTAAACACTGTGTCACTATTTCCTTTTAACTCTGAAATTATAAACAATGCAATTACTCCAAATGTAGTTGTTTTAATACCACCTGCAGTTCCCCCAGGAGATCCACCAATATACATAAAGATACACATCATAAACTGTACAGCAACCGTCATATCAGCAGGGTTTATTGTCGCAAACCCAGCTGTTCTTAAAGTAACTGAACTAAAATAAGATGCCATAAGCTGATCTGGGAAACTTAAGAATTGATGTGTCAATGGATTTCTTGATTCCATAAAGAAAATCAACACCGCTCCACCTACAACTAATCCAAAAGATATAACAAGTGCAAGTTTAGTGTGTGCACGTAAAGAACGAATTGCTTTTGATATTGAATATTTTTTTGTAAAAATCAACTTCGCTTTTACAATTAAATCAAACCACACTGTAAATCCAATACCACCAATAATAATTAAACTTGTTACTGTAAAATTCATAACAAAGTTTGTTGTATAAGGTGCAAGACTGCTTGCTCCAATTACATCAAATCCTGCATTACAAAATGCTGAAATTGAAATGAAAATACTCTTATAAATTCCAAGTCCTACTCCATATTCAGGAATAAGAACAGTCATAATTAGTAATGCTCCGATAAATTCGAATATAAATACATATTTAATAATAAAACGTAAAAACTTTACAAGTTCAAACTTAGTGTCCGTGTTTATTGCCTCGGAAATAACCATCTTCTCAGCATATCCAAGTTTTTTATTAAACCAAGAGATAATTAATGCAATCATCGTCATAATACCAAGTCCACCAAGTTGAATCAAAATCAAGATAATGGTTTGTCCAAAAATTGAGAATTGCTCTGCAGTTACCTCAACAACAAGTCCTGTTACACACAGTGCACTTGTCGATGTAAATAGTGCATCAATAAATGAAAACCAATTTCCATCGCTATTACTAATAGGTAAAGTTAATAAAACTGCACCTATTAAAATAGTAATTGCAAAACTTATCGCAATAACTTCACCTGGTTTTTTAGTTTTAATTTTGTTTCTTATTTTACTACCTAACTCCATTATATTCATGTTGTATCCTACCTATATGGATATACTATACCCAGAATTTTATTATACGCCTAATAAAATATTTTACAATAGTTTATGATTATGATAATGCTTCCACAATTTTTTCAGCAATTTTCAAACCATCTATTGCACTACTCATAATCCCACCTGCATATCCTGCACCTTCACCAATTGGATAAATTCCTTTTGATGAAACAGACTCCATTGTCTCAAAATCTCTATCAATTCTAATGGCAGATGAAGTACGTGTTTCAACTCCAGTCAAAAGCGAATCTTTAGTAAATCCATTCATTTTACGATCAAATACAGCAATCGCTTCTTTTAAAGCAGTATTTAACTGATCAGGTAATAATTCATTTAAATTACTAAAAACTGTCCCCAAAGGATATGAAGGAAGCACTGACTTAAATTCTGTACTTGTCGTATTATTTATATAATCTTCTACAAGTTGAACAGGTGCTTTATATGTTTTATTTCCTAGTTCATATGCTTTTCTTTCGATGTTTTCTATAAAATCAATTCCATCCCATAGACCATCTCCATAATCTGTATGATCTACTTGTACAATAATTGCACTATTTGCGTTTTCTTTATCACGATTATACTCACTCATTCCGTTTACAACTACATGCCCTTTATTGCTAGTTGCTGCAACAACCGTTCCTCCAGGACACATACAGAATGTGTATACACCTTTATCGCTTGATGTTTTTGCTGTCAAACGATATTCTGCTTTTGGAAGTGTATATTTATCATACGCCTCTTTATATTGAACTTCATCTATATATTTTTGTTTATGTTCAATTCTAAATCCAATTGAAAAAGGTTTAGAAGAAACTTTTACTTTTGAATCATTTAGTAACCTAAATGTATCTTTTGCAGAATTTCCTAAAGCTAAAATCAAGTGATTTGTTTGATAGTTATCACTATAATTTATTTCTATTTGTGTCAATTGATCTTTTAATTTTACTATATTTGTCATTTTTGAATTAAAGTGAATTTCTCCACCCAATGAAATAATTTCATTTCGCATATTTTTCACAACATTTTTTAAAACATCTGTACCAATATGAGGATGGCTGTCATATAATACATCCTCATTTGCTCCAAATTCATGGAAAACACTTAATATATAGTCAATACGCTGATCTTTTACACGTGTTGTTAGTTTTCCATCAGAAAAAGTTCCTGCGCCACCTTCACCAAACTGAATGTTACTTAATTCGTTTAACTCCCCTGTTTTAAAGAAATGATCTACCGATTTAGTACGCTCATCTACTGCTTCACCTTGCTCGAAAACGATAGGACATGCACCTGCTTTTGCAAGTACGAGTGCCGCAAACATTCCCGCAGGACCAAAGCCAACGATAATAGGTCTTTCCTTTGGTAGTGATACAGGTTTTATTTGATACTTACTTTCTTTATAAGGTTCTATTTTACCTGTGCTTTTTTTGAATCTTGACTCATCTTTTAATTTAACTACAAGTCTCATTACATAATGAAGTTGGTCCGCTTTTCTTGCATCTAAAGATTTCTTTTTTATTTCAAGTGTTAATATTTCACTTTCATCCACTCTCAATACTTTAGCGACTACTTTTTTAAGTTGTGCTAGTTCTGATATTTTGACTTTTAAGTCTGTTATTTTTAGCATATTTTACCTCTGTTTCCCTATTCTATCACATCTATTTTAAATAGATAGTATTAAATGAAGAAACTAATCATTTGAAAGTTTTCTAAAAATTTCTAACATTTCTTTTTTTGTGTTATCTGTAACGGAATCTCTTAGAAATTCATACGTTACATTGTCCCATCCAATTGGGGTTACATAACTTGCATATCCATTTGAATAGCATATTAAACTTGTATTTGACTTATTTATCGGATCCATAAAATCACTAAACAGTTCATTCATTGTAAAAATCATTTTATATCCACCAAAATCAACTTTTGTAATAAGTGCTGTTTTTGGCAGTGAATCAAAGTTTTTAATTAAATCTTCTCTTACAATTTCACCAATTCTCAGTGTTTCTTTTTCTCTTTCACCCATTGAATCATTAATCTTAAATTGACTTAAATCTCTAATTTCATGTTCCATATTTAATACTACATCTTCATAGTTTAGACACAATGGACAACTGTCTTTTTTCTCATTTAACAACTCTTGAACTTTACTTACAAATTTATCTCCAAGTTTTTTGACATCTTCATAAGATTGTCCATCGCGTGTAAAGCGAGAACTAATATCTCCATCTGCACCTTGCATAAATGTAAAGAACTGATTTGGATAAAGCATATTTAACTTCGCAACTGCATAACCTGGATATTCACTACTAAACTCATTAAAATGACCTGACATAATTGTAGGATGTGCATTATGCATCATAAAATGAATTAATGGTGTTTGTTTTGTATAAATTGTCATTAATTCTAGATAGACATGTTTTGCCTGTCTGTGTGATAAGCGCGTTGTCCCCACTTCTTGAAATGGTGTATAAGTAAAGCTATACGTAACATCTTCGTATTCTTTATGCTCTAACGTAATGATTGCTTGGATCAATTGTGTCATCACCTGATTTTGGTATTCTAAATCTGTAACTTCAGGACCAAAATGTGTATGTGTCGCACTTACAATTACACGTGCATTTGGAAAACTAAAATGTATTTTGTTTTCAATGATCGTTTGTGCCTCAATTGAAAACGCTAATAAATCAACAGAAACAAAAATAACATGCTCCTTGTCAATTAAAGATACAATACGTGCATTTAAGTTATCATGCACTTTTTCAATCTTATCTACAAACTCAATATACCCCATTTGTCTTATAGGTTGTTGTGGATTAATATTAATGGTTTTTGTTGCTATTTTCATAATGAATCTCTCCTTTTCGCATACATATAGTTTACCATAAATGATATAAAAAAAAAGAGACCTAAGTCTCTTTTAATTTATGAATTTAGTTAATTAAACTAATACTCCAAAGTATCCTAATACTAATGAAATTACTACAGCAATGAAGATTAATTTGTTAGAATTCATCCCTTTTCTACCTAATAAGTTGTAGAATACAAATACTGTAAGTGCAGACATTAAACCTGGCATAATTTTGTCAGCAAGACCTGTTTGTAAATCAAATGGTAAACCTTCGATTACTTCAATAGATCCTAATTTAACATTAACCATTAACGCAACCATAGCACCAACTACTGTTACCCCTAATACACCTGCAGCTTCAGTTAAAGCGTTTAGTTTATCAGACATTGTAGTTACAAGGTTAATCCCTTGAGCATAACCCATTTTGAAGAACCAAGGACGGATTACAAAGATAATAGATAATAACCATAGAGTCCACATTGCGATCCCTACATAGTTACCTTCAACTGCCATTGTACAAGCGATAGATCCAAAGATTGTACCACCGATAACACCGAAGATTGTATCCCCGATACCAGCAAATGGTCCCATTAAAGCTGTTTTGATTGCTACTGCAGTATCAACACCTTCAATACCTTTTTCTTCTTCAATCGCGATATTAATACCAAGAATGATATCTCCCATTTGAGGAGTTGTGTTGAAGAATTGAGAATGTGCTCTTAAAGCATGTTCTTTAGCTTCTGGATTGTCTCCATATAATTTTTCGATTACTGGTAACATTGTAGTTAAGTAACCTAAACCTTGCATACGACCGTAGTTCCATCCGATTTGAGAATGCCACATCCAACGGAAATTAATTTTATTTAATTCGCTTTTTGTAAATTTTTTACTATTCGTCATAATCGTCACCTCCAGCAGTTGCAACTTCTGTTTTGTTTTTAAAGATAACCATAGCGATAGCTACCCCGATTAAAGAAACACCTAGTGCATTTAATCCTAAATAAGCCGCTAATACAAACCCAAGAATTAAGTAAGAAAGATTTCTTTGAGTTGGTAAGTATTTTAATAAGATTGTGAAACCAACAGCTGGTAACATTCTACCTGCTACTGCAAATCCATTAACAACTTCAGCAGGAATCAATTTAGTTAAACCAACGATTTGGTCAGCTGGAATTGATAATGCTAAGAATGTAGGAATAAATCTAGATAATGACCAAGGTAAGCATCCTAACCAGTTCATTAATTCGATTTTTTTCATGTCTCCAGTTTCAACATAGCGATCTGCTCTTTGTTGGAATACTGTGTTTGTAAAACGTCCTAAGATATCAAATTGTACAGCAATTGTAGCAACTGGAATACCAATTAACGTGATAAGTGGTTCGATTTCACTAATATTCCCTCCACCGATTGCAGTAACGATAATTGCTGCTAATGAGTAGTTAGGAATTGAAGCCCCACCATATGTACCTATACCTAATGCAAATGATTGTAATGTACCACCAATGAATAAACCAGCTTCAACATTACCACATACTAAACCTGTGAAAATCCCTGATTGAATGATACCATTTAAACCAATGTTGAATGATAAAGCATCAAGCATAGAAATTCCAGAATATACAGATAATACAATTACCTGCCACATTTCTAAATTCATAAAAATCCTCCCTTTCTTTAATTATTATGAATGTTATATCGAAAGTCGTTTATTGGATTATAGTAACCCCATAAATTCGACACTTTCGTCGTTTGGAACCATTTGAGCGTAGAAGTTCATTCCTCTACTATGTAAATCTTTGAAAATTTCAACTTGTGCTGGAGAAACATGAACAGATCTTCTGATTGCTTTTGTTCCTACTCCACTTCCCATATTTCCAACATTTACGCTTTCTGGTCTAAATCCTGCATCCCAAAGTTTAACTAATGTTTCAGGTATTCTAACTACCACAAACACGCGTTCACCTTCATATTTTCCAGCATTGATGTTTGCTACAGCTTTTTCTACTGGTAAAATTGATAATTTAACACCTGGAGGGCATGCCATTTTAAGTGCCATTTTTTGGATCTCATCTTTAGCAGCTCCATCATCAATAACCATGATTCTTGTAGCTTTTAATGTTCCAGTCCAGAATATTGCTACCTGACCATGGATCATTCTACCATCAATACGTACGTTTACTATTTCTTGCATCTTAATATCTCCTTTATGTAACCGTTTACTAACTTTACATTCACATATTACAACATTAAAATCATAATGTCAAAGCAATTTTGTGATTTTGATGTGAAAAGTTTTATTTTTCACAAATATGTGGTTTTTTTACTTTTTATCTTTCGTTTTTTATAAATTCAACAACCATTTTTTTGATTTCTTCCATATGTTCCAAATCAAACTCTACATCATTTTGACTTCTCGTATTTTCTACAAGCAATGATTTATCATATTCAATTCCACTTGCAATAGAAATCATTTTTGGATAATTCATGAGCGATGTTCTTACTCTTTTTGCCTCATTACAAACATACTGTTTCACCACTTTATCCCCTTTATAATAAGAAATCATTTTTTCAGCAAATGCTTTATTTTCTTTACTACTTGCCACACCTACTACTTTTCCATAAGCAACACAACTAATGTGAATCACATTGCGGTCTTGGATTGTTTTAGGAAGATTTTCTACTACCATTTTATCTCCCTTAAAATTGAAACATTCTTTATCTGTCAATACAATCGCAACTTTCTTTTTATCTTTCTCTTTTAGTGTATTCGCAATATCTAACGCAACAACAATAGCCATACTATTGTTATTAAAGTTATATTTATTCGCAAATCCTTTTTCCAGTTTAATCGTCAACAAACTAATTAAAATAATCCCAATCCCAAATGAGACACTTGAAACATTAACACTTGAAAAATCTGCATACATACTTGCAAGTACAACTAAAATAAGACCTAATACAAACGCAATAATCAGTCCTATATTATTTGTCAACTTAGCCTTTTGGTATGTTTTATTTCCATCAAATGGAAAATGTTTATAATTTGGAAGAATCGATAGTGGTGGTGTATCATAATGTACAATAATGATATTTTTTGCCTCCGCTAAATTTCCTACAATTAAATTGATCGCACTTACTCCTGTATCTTTTGAAACAGTTGCTCTCACTTCATACCCTTGTTCTTTAAAATCATTTCCTATGACTTGAATAAAACGTTCCTTTTCTTTTTTTGTCGTTCTTTTTCCAAACATAATCCCATATCTAACAACCATATCTTTAATATTCATACTCTCTTCTCCCTATTTTATAAACAAAAACACCTTAAAAAAGGTGTAAAATTATTTCTTCTTTTTAAACAACATTTTGATATGTCCAAGCATACCATCCCCTTGTGAATTCTTTTTAAAATTATTTAATATTTTGCGATTGTATTCTTTATCTGGAATTTTATTCATAAAGTATTTTGCAACTTTTTGACTATTATAACTATCAATCGTAATATATCCTTCATTTTCTAAATTAATCAGCATATAATCTGCACCGTTCGCAACCGTGTGAAAACGCCATTCAGTGATATCACTGAAATTAATTTTATACCCTATTTCTGGATTTTCATTATCATACACAATCACATATTCTTCAAAAACATCTATCACTTTACGATCTTTTCCAAAGAAATATGACAAAATGCAAAACCCAAGAAAAAATGCCCCTAGTAACATCAATACCATAACTTGTGTAATAATTAAAACAACAGACACAATAAACATAATCGCAATTGTCCCCGTTGGTTTTAAACGAATCGTTGCTTTTGCTTTTTCACTAAGCTCTAAAGTAGAAACATCTACTTGATATTGCTCACATAAATAATTCATAGTTTCCCTCTTTTTTTCCTCTTTCATTATATCAAATATCATTCATACTGCAAGATTGAATATTGTAAGCTTCAGTGTTATAATAAAAATGTTATTACGACCGGAGGGGTTATTATGTGGATGATTTTATTTTCAGCAGCAGTTGGTATATTTATTGTAGTTATGCAATCAAGAAAATATCTTGAAGTTGTAAATTTTGTTAAGGCAGACGAAGAAGTAAAAAAAGAAAAATATACTGTAGTAGACAGTGGTACAAAGCTTTATGCTATTCAAATTGTTGCTTCAATTGTTAGTTTTGCATGTGTGTTTTTTGATTTAAATGATCCAACAACAGTTGCGATTGGGATTATCTTAGGATTTGCGTTTATTGCACAAATCTTCTCATCAAAATTGTCACGTAGATTATATTACAATTCAACTGGATTTATCCATAATCAAAAATATTACAGATATAAAAGTATTAAAGAGTTTATTGGAAGAAAAAGATCACCAGCTATTATTGATGTGATTACATTTAGCGGGGAAACTTTGCCATTTACACGAGGCAATGCTGCTATATTAAAAGAACAAATGGAGTTAAAATAGCGGGTTTCCGTTATTTTTTTTAATTTTTATGGACACGCTATCAATTATTAGTATGAATCTTAAACATGATTCTTTACTTACTCTTCCAAGTTATCGCTTACGCAATAGAAAAGACAGTATTATTAATATTATTGATATCTATCAACCTGATTTTATTTGTACACAAGAATTAACACTTAAACATAAAGCCTTGTTATTTCCTTATTTAGAGCAATATGAAGCAATAGGAACATTTAGATATTTAAAAGAATCCTATATGTTTAATGAGGCTTCTGAAATACTTGTCAAAAAAGGAAAATATAAAATAATTTACAGCCGTACTTTTTGGCTTTCTAATAAGCCAAATATGATCGCAAGCAGAAGTATGTTTTCAATTTTTCCACGTATTTGTACGATGGTTAAAATCAAAGATTTAAAAACCATGAAAAAGTTTTATGTATACAATACACATTTAGACCATTTAATTGAGAAAGTTCGTATCTAACAA
>CAYJAB010000003.1:89317-106640 GCA_964368305.1 uncultured Erysipelotrichaceae bacterium
CCGATTATCATAACGGGAGATTTTAATACAAACGATACAAGTCGTTCTATTTTAAATTTTATTGAAAGCTTAAGAAAAGAAGATGTCCACTTAGAAAGTATGTATCATTATATACATTCATTTAGTACACTTCATTATCATTTGGGAAAAGCCGGTAAATCAAAGCCGATTGATCATATCTTTTTTTCAAAACAACTAGAGTTTGTGAATGGTCATATCATTACACATCAACTGAATGATATTTTCCCATCAGACCATTTCCCATTATTTATAAAATTAAAGATTAAGTAACGATTTTATTTTTAAAGTAACCCCATACGCATCATTACTTAATATCACTTCATCAAATAATTCTTTTATATCTGGATGTGCATTTTGCATTGCAAAACAAGTATTTTCTTTTGTTTTCATCGATGCATCATTTAAAAAATCTCCAAAACAAATTGTATCTTTATCTAATACTCCAAGTTTATCTTGGAGTATTTTTATTGCCTTCCCTTTTGATTCCCCTTTTTTTATAATATCCAGCCACTCAAAAGCAGACACAACAACCGTTGCCTTCTCTTCATACGATTTTAAAGTTGGATATATATGTTTTGCTGTCGATAAACAACAACATACTGTAATTTTTAATATTTCATCATCCAAACATTCAATTGAATCTAAATAAGTCACTTCTCGATAGTACTTTGCAACTTGTTTTTCATCTTCTTCATGCGCAAAATCATCTTTTATTCGATAAATCGCCTTTACGCCACATAAGATAAGTATCCCTTTTTTCATTCTTTTAAAATCCTGATATACATCTAATACAACTTGATGGTCTAAAGATGCTGTATAAATACATGTATCATGATGAAAAATATGATTGCCATTTTCTGCAATTACAGAAATCTGGTCAATCCATTTTTTCATTGTATACTTTACATCAATATAACTTCTTCCTGTAGCAATCGCAAAAGGAATATCTCTTTCTTTTAGCTTTGAAAAAACTTCATCAAAATCCCTAGGTAAGCTTTTTTGACTATCAAGTAAACTACCATCCATATCCGTTACTATTAATTTCACTGTACTTCTCACTTTCTTAAAATAGATTCTTTTAAATCGCGATAGGTCTGTGTTTGAATCCATTTAATTTGGCTTTCACGATAATCATCCCCAAATCCACATTTACTAATCGTAATACTTGGAGGAAGTTGAATTCTTTTAAAGACGTTTTTCTCTAATGTAGATATAAACCACTCTAAATCCTCAATAAATCGCTTTGGATCATCTAATCCATAATAACACATCCACTTCATCATTTCTGCATCTACAGTTTCATTTAAATATTCCTCCAATAAAAATTCAACTGTATGATCCTGCAGTATTCTTTCTAATAAAAGATCATGGTAATACCATTTCATAGGATCGGTTTGAGCATTTTTCAACTCCGCACTTGGAGGCATCTCGAAAAATAGATTTCCCTTATTGAAAACTGGAAGCAAATTAAAAGGAATTAACTCTTTTTGATACTTTTCATTGATCGCATAAGAAAGTTCAAATAAATCTTTCTTTGTAAGATCTCCTATTAAACTAATCGCACCAATAGAATCCCCATAAAGCGTACAATACCCCAAAGCCACTTCCACTTTATTTCCGTTGTTTACAACAACACCACCTTCAATGCTTGCGAAACTACTTAATAAATGTCCCCTTACTCTCGCTTGTATATTTTCGTATACTAAATCAGAATACTCTTTTGTATAACCAAACTCTTTAAGCGTTGCATGCGTTGCCTTCGTCACTTTTTCAATAGATCCATTATGACATTTAATACCCAAAATGTCTGCCATTTTATTCGCATTAGAAATCGTTAGACAACTATTATATTGACTTGCCATATTATATCCAACAAGCCGATTTGATTCCAATGCTAAAGAAAGTAATGTCGCACTTACACTGCTATCTAATCCACCAGATAACCCAATTATCCATTTTACTTTAGAATTAAACATTTCTTCATCAAAACATTTAATACCACATAATAATCCTTCTAATAATTTATACGAAACAGGTGTTTCCTTTTTTATTTCATTAAAATCTACTACTTTATATTCTTGATTAAATCCATCATTGCAACCATCAATCCGTACAGCATTTTCATCATAGATTGCACTGTCTCCATCAAACACAAGTACATTCTTTCCAGTATTTTGCATCCCTACCGCATTCACATAAATCAATTTTGACTTTACTTGGTTTTTTATTGTTTTACGACGTGCTTTTTCTTTTGAAACTGTCCATGGCGAACAAGAAATATTCACAATAAAATCAACTTCTTTTTCCTTATACTCTTTAGAGACTTTTAAAGCGTACGATTCACTCCATAAATCCTCACATACTTCCAATCCAACTCTAAGTATTTTATCCTTATGTTTCCAAATAAAAGGAGAAATTAAATCCGACTCATTTAATCTTAAATGACGTGTAAGTTGAACACCACTTAGAAAATAACGAGAATCATCAAAGAAACGATAATCCGGCGTAAGATGTTTAAAATACACACCTTCAAACTCAGTATTTTCTTGTCTCACCCATTTTTGATTATATGCAAAATAACACGCGTTCATTCTTAAATGACTTCCGTCACGGTTTGTGAACTTTCCGTTATTAGGATAATACACATTCCCCCAGATAATTCCAATATTATCTGAAAGTTCTTTTATTTCTTCATTTAGCTGCATCAACGATTCACATAATGTATGATTCAACCATTTATCTTTTAAACAATAGCCACTTATGCACATCTCAGGAAAAACAATCAAATCCGCTTGATCTTTTTTTGCTTGAGAAATCATATCTTTCATCACAGAAATATTTCTTTCGATATCCCCGCTTACTACACGCATTTGTGCCAAAACTGCCTTCATAAACATCCCTCACAATCTTGTTATATTTTAACATATTTAAACGATAGAATACAAAAAAAGCAAGTATTTAAGTCTTACTTATTTACTTGCTTTTCAATTGTTTTATTTTATGTATGCATTACCATATACTTCACCTGGTTGAAGTACAATACCACGATATTCAAACAATTCAGAAACAGTCACAATTTGAAATCCTTTTTCAATTAACTGTGGAATTGCAGCAATTGTTGCATCAGCGGTTTTTTCATATAAATCATGCATTAACACAATATCTCCATCTTTTGTATTATTGACAAGGATATCAGTTAGTCTTTCAGCACCAGTTTCACTATTTTTATAACGCCAATCTTGTGTGTCAACGCTCCATAAAATTAACGGATACGGCGAGCTATCTTTCAATAATTTATTATAATCCCCAAATGTAGGACGTACTGTATCTATCGTTTCTCCAATGATTGAAGATACACTGTCATTTACAGATTCAATTTCTTGCATCATCCCATCATAGTCCAACTTAGTCAAATTCTCATGCGTGAACGTATGATTTCCGATTTCATTTCCATATTCATATGTCTTTTTTAGAATTGAACTATGAGATTCAACACGGTTTCCTACTACATAAAATGTCGCGGCACTATCGTACTCTTTTAGCGTTTCAATAATTTCAAGTGTATATTTACTTGGTCCATCGTCAAAAGTCAATGCAATCATCGGCTTTGTAGGATCAATATAACGCTCTGTATTTGTCATAGATGTTGAAGGAGTAATCAATTCAGTTGCAGGATAATCTGCTTTTAAATAATAGGATATATCATCAACCGATACAGAAATTTCAATCGTATTATTTTTAGTATTAAATAATTCCATCTCATTAAATGTAAAAATGATTTGATCATCGCTCAACATGAATACATCATAATTTTCTTTATCACTTGAAGTTGCGTTATAAAAATTAGAATCCGACAGTAAGTCTTGATAAAGTGGATTCAATCTGAACTCTTTTCTTACGATCGCTGCAATTTTTTCTAAATAATTCTCTTCAAATAACTGATCTAAATCAAGTTGTTCTCCAGTAGTAAGATCATATGAAGCTGTATAACACCTTGTCGTTTCTATAACATCTAAATCCGTAACAATCGCACAATTAAATCCTACACTTACATACTGATCTGATACAACGGTTGTATCATAAGATACATAAACATAGGTTTTTTTTGTATATAAATCAGAATCAATCAAATAATTATCTTTTAAATTAACTGCTTTATCATAAATTTCCTTATTTACTTTTCCATCTATTTTTGGATAATGTACGATAACCTCAAGATTTTCTGCTTGTTCATATAAAATTTTTCCTTCACCTACTTCTAAAGTTGAAGATATATTCTCCTTTAGTTGACTTGGAACTTTATTCATATCATTAAACAGAACTTGATATCCAAAAAACAAAGCTGCCACTAAGATAACTGCCATACCCAAAGCAATTAATCTTGTCTTATACATACTTTTTAAACGATACCTTTTCTTATATTTTTTCATCCATATACCTTTCTAAAGCTTGATTATTGTATCTAATAACATTTCTGCTGCTTTTTCTAATCCATTATTTCCTTTATCTTTAAGTCCTAACCCAGTATAAACCTCTCCAATATAAACTTTATTTTGATGTAATACATCAAACACTTCATCGATAATAGGATCACATTCTTGTGCTCTTTGCATAGGACCAAATGGATTCGCAAAATACGTTGTCGAAATTCCTTTTTCTTGTGTTGTGCCTAGTGCAAAACGTTTTCCTGTTTTAAACGTATCCTTCGCTTCTTCCATATTTGAGAATCGATGAATACCTGTTTTTTCTGTATAATTATTCGCATACATAAACATATGCACTGGATGATTTTTTATAATTTCTTTATATTGGATAACCGGGATTACAACACGTGCATTATCTGTTTCTGGGTTAAAGAAAATACTACGATCCATATCTCGATATGCACTTGCACGATCTAAATCGTCTAAACGAATAAATGCACCGATTTCTGTACCTTGTGCAAATGTACTTTTATCTTTTAAATGGATTGATCCCATATCATCAAAAATAATATCCATCGAAACAATTTTATCGCTCTTCAGTTTTTGTAGTGCTTCTATTGTTTCACTTTTTCCTGCACCACTGTCTCCAATAAAGACAATTCCTTTTTTCTCACCTGTATTTAATGTCATATTAACCATACTTCCGTGAAGTGGCAGCCATCCTTTTGAAATCATTGCTAAGTTATGTAAAGTCAATGTCATTTTCTTTAAATATCCAAAATACTCAATGATTGGTGCATACGATACTTTCCCCACCCATATGTCATTTTCAACATCTTGGAAATATACACACTCATCTTTATGATCTTCATTTCCAAACAATAAAATTAAATCAGGTTTATGTCCGATACATTCACTGTCTGTTGCCATTTCAAATAAGTTTGAAAGCGCAAGTGCAGAGAATGTGAAATCTCTATGTACATAAATATAAGTCAACAAGCTCCCCACTTTACATGGATAACAAAACCATGCATTTGGATTTCCTGTAAACTCAAAAATAGGATTATGCTCTGTTTGCACAAACATACCAGTGCGCTTGTTGCTTGATGGATGAAGAAGTAAAGGTGTTCTAAGCATAATACTATCAACAAATTGGATTTTTTCTAAATCCACGTACGTTTTACTTGTATTCCATTTATATTTTCTTAACACCATACTTGCATTAGATCCAGCTTGAAGTTGACGATACACCTTATTTTTTCTTCCTTGTATCTTCTCTTGAATACTACGATATAAACTTAATACCAACGCATTATATCTTGTATCCGCTTCAATAAAACTTGAACTTAAAAGCCCTTCATCTTTTGAAGCATTAATCACTGTACATCTTTGTTTATTTCGATAGAATGTATAAAAATCCTCTACCATTTCCAAAAACATTTCTTTATCTTTAAGCAGACGATGTTCAACTTCGTTTACCTCTAAAATCGTTAACAACTTAATTAATTTAATCAATTCCTCTGCACTTTTATCTATAGATTTATCACAAATCCATGCATATTTTTTTTCATTTCTCTCTTTTAAATCAGAAAGGTACCATTTAACGATTCCTTTAAAGCTCTTACTTGTAAGCAACTCCTCAAATGTATTGTGATATTCATTTGTAAAATTAATTAATACTGTATTTTTTGATATATAAACTGCTTCTTTCATTATAAATCCCCCCTATTTATTTTCTGACGATAAATTTCAAACGCTATTACACTTGTTGCGCTACTTGCGTTTAATGCATTTCTAAAATCATATTCATATGGTATATAAATATTTTGGTCACTTGCTTCAAGTACCACCTTACTTAAACCACGCATTTCACCACCAATTGCCAAACAAACTTTACTTGTAAAATTTGCTTCATATAAACTAATCGCATCACTTCTTTGTGCACAATAAATTTGAAATTGTGCCTTTTTTACTTCATTCAATGTTTCTTGCATGTTTTCAACACTACAAATCGCAATGTATTCACTTGCTCCTGCACTGCTTTTGGCAATAACATCAGCGGCTGACGACCAATTTCTTTGATTGACAATCACTGCGCTACACCCTGCCGCATACAGTGACCTTAAACAATATCCAAAGTTATAAGGATCTTCAATCCCTTCTAACACACAAATAAATGCATCTGAATCCTTTAGATATTTAGAAATTTTTTCAGTTTTTCTTTCACTTGCATAGCAAATGATTCCACCATGTGTCTTCCCACTTGCGAGTTCATTAATTTCATCCTTAGAACAAAGACGAATCTTAATATTTCTTCTTTTTGCCTCATTTAAAATAAAATTTGTGTTTTTATCTTTTTTATCCTTATCTACAATTAATTCAAAAACATTACGTTTTTGTGCAAGAATAGCTGCCTTTACTGAAATTGCACCTTCAAAAATAATATTACTCATACGTACCTCTTCTGATCATGTCATGTTTCTCTACTTTAAATGGTATTTTGATACGCACTTGTTTCATAGGATTATTACATACTTCAATCAATTGACCATCTTGATCAATCACTTCTTCTACGATATATTTTTGATTGAATATATTTGGGCCAAACACCTCAAAACAATCCCCTTTTTCAAAATAATTACGCACCTCTACAAGTGCATATCCATCTTCATAGTCTAAAACATAAGCTAAAAAATCATGCGTAACACCCGCTCCATTTACACCATATAAATGATCTTTATACGTTGGAATTCCATGATAAAATCCAATCGATGTTGGACGATTTTCAGCTTTCGCAATTTCATTTAAATAAAATGCCATACGTGCATCATCCATTTGCTTAGTTTGATAATATTCATCAATCATCATACGATATGTCTTTACTACAGTCGCTACATAATACGCTGATTTCATACGTCCTTCAACTTTTAAGCTACATACATTCGCATCAATTAACTGTGGTAATACCAAAAGTGCCATCATATCCTTTGAACTCATTGAAAACATGCAATCTGGATCACTGATTATTTCTTGATCTTCAAATAGCGTATATTTCCAACGACAAGACTGTGCACATCCACCACGATTCGCATCACGAAGTGTCATATAATTACTCAATGTACAACGACCAGAATAATTCACACACATTCCTCCATGAATAAACGCTTCTGTTGGAAGAGATGATTTTTTTGTAGACTGTACCACTTGTTCAATGGATAGTTCACGTGCAAATACAATGCGATCTGCACCAATACTTTTATAATATTCAATTGCTAAATGATTGGTAATTGATTGTTGTGTACTTAAATGAATTTCTATTTTTAAACCCAGTGATTTAATAAATTCTACAATATAAGGACTTGCAACAATTACCGCTGTTACCCCAATTGCATCCAATTGTGTCACATATTCTTTTAATCCTTCAAAATCTTCTTCATGTGGAATCATATTGATTGTCACATGAATCGCAACTTGATACTGCTTTGCAAAAAGAACACCTTCTGCAATTGCAGCCATATCAAAATTACTTGCTCTTGATCTTAAAGAAAATCTCTTACCACCAATATAAATTGCATCTGCACCATACATTGCAGCTATTTTTAATCTTTGTAAATCTCCCGCAGGAGTTAATAGTTCTATTTTTTCCATTACTTCACCAAATTTGTTTTATTATAAAAATACCCTGTACTATACATATAAGAATCATCCAAATCCGTCCAAGAACCTTGGTTTGTTTTTAGTGCTTCCTTCATGTATTTTAAAACACCCACACGCTGTGTAATATCATCAAAAACACCTTCAAGCCTAAATAGAATTGAATGTTCTTGTAATGTTTTTAGCTCATCTAAAACACAAATTGTATCAGCAGAAAATATATACGTTCCAAACTGATCTTCATAAATCGGCATTTTATGATCTCTTGTTTCTTCCATTAATGTCAAATTTTTTAAATACTTTAAATTTTTATCTAATTTAACTTCCTCTTTATAATTAGAAAGCAACGGTCTTTTAGAATAAGAAAGCACCATTCTTCCATATACCTTTACCTCAACAGGTTGAGATGTTTTTTTCGCTATCATCAAAATTTCATCCAATGTGATTTCATCCGATAAGCAAACACGCTTTATCCCTTTGTTAATCAGACTATTTCCATCAAAACTATTTGTCATAACAGATACAGGTTGAAACATCATTTTATCTAACATCCTATATTTTTTCGCAATCATAAATAAAGCCATATCCGCAAAATAAATACCATCGACACCTATTTCAAAATAAACCTTCATTTTTTCTTCCAAAGCCTGCAAGTCTTCTTCAAATACCATTCGATTCATTGATATATATAGATTAATATTTAAATCTTCACAAATTTTCTTTGCCTTTAAAATTGTTAAGATATCTACTTTATAAATTGAACAGACAGAAAAATCATCATCATAAAAAACAACCGCATCACACCCTGCTTCTTTTAATAATTCTATTTCACTTAATGCATGTGCATTTATAATCCACTCCATAAGACACCTCTTTTTTTATACCCTATATTCTATCATATTTATTCCATTATTTATACCGATATCATAATACAAAAAAGAAGCAATTGCTCCTTTTAAGATATACTATGAGTTTTCTTTAATTTACTTAAAAAATAAATAATTGAACCTAACAAAATTAATCCTTTTAAGATTGTACTAATTGTAATCCCCCACCAAATACCCGTGATTCCAAGTACAGAAACACTTAATACCATCGCAAGTGGAATTCTAATCAAATTTCCAATCGTACTTACAAATGAAGGAACAACGCTTTTACCAAACGCGTTTAGTGCGGTTGAAGATAAAATTTCAATACACATAAATATTTGAGATACACCAAGCACTTGAAGATATCCAATACCGATCAAAAGTGTATTTGCATCATTTAAAAATAACGAAAAAATCGGACCTGCACCAAACATTAATACACAGCTTGTAAACCCACCATAAACAATCATCATTCTCAACGCTTTATAAAATCCATCCGTAGCCCTTTTTATATTATTTGCACCAAAATTTTGCGCAATAAAGCTATTGATTGCAACCGCAAATCCTTCAGAAACCATCCAGGAAATTGATTCAATTTGATTCCCAATTCTTTGAGCGGCTACCGCATCATCACCAAATCCAGCAATTAATCTTGATAAATACATAGATACAACAGGCATAATTGTCACTTGAATTGTAACTGGAAGACTAAATCTTAAAATATTTTTCATCGTCACAAAATTAGGTTTTTCAAATACTTTTACATAAGGAAATAATAATTTCTCTTTTGAAGCAACAATAATTAATAATATAAATACAATAAACTGTGAAGCAACTGTTGCGATTGCGGCCCCAATTACCCCAAGCTTTGGAAAGCCAAACAATCCAAAGATCAAAATAGGATCTAAAACCATATTAAATACAAGCCCAACTGCCGTTGCATAAAACGGCGTTTTACTATCGCCAGTAACTGTAAGTAAAGTTGTAATCAGATTTCCAAATAACGAGAAAATCACAAGACCACCTGTTATTTGCATATAATGTACAGCATCCTTCACAACTTGAGCACTATTTAAATTAAAGAACCCAATAATAGGATCGCTAAAAAAGATAAATGTGAAACCAAGGATTACACAAATAATAACACTTAATATTAATCCTGATTGTGTATATTTTCCTGCTAGTTTATAGTTTTTTGCTCCTAAAGATTGTCCAACATACACTTGACTTCCAATCTTTGTAAGCATATGGATGCTTGCACATAACCATAATAAAATACCGCCAGTTCCAACAGATGCTACAGGACCTGAACCTAATTTACCTATCCAAAATATGTCAGTCAAATTATACGCCATCTGAAGTAAGCTCATCCCCATAATAGGAAGAGCCAACATTGTGAGTGATTTTGTAATATTTCCTTCTAATAAATTTATCTTTTTCATTCTCTACCTCGTTTTACACATTCGACTATTCTAACACACTTAATCAAATAAAGATAGTTGAACTTCTTGATTTTTTCTTTCAAATTTATGGATGTACGCAAACACTTCTTCTACATTATGCAGTATTCCATATTTCTTACATGCTTTTTCAATTTCATTTTCTACTTGTCTTGTCCTAAAATTGCCGATTCCATAATGGTTCTTAAATTCTGTTTGATATTGCTTTTTTAATCCAGGATAAAATTCATCTAACTTTTTATAATAATATTCCCTATTTCCTTCTCTTAGTGTCATCCCGCTATTAAAACTTAAAATCGCTTTTACATCTGCTTCTATACAATAAGATAAAATCCCTCTAATATTCCCATATGTATCATTTATATAAGGAAGAATTGGACAAATCCACACAACTGTTTCAATACCACGTGCCTTTAACTGCATAAGCACTTCAAATCTTCTTTTTGTAGTTGCTACATTAGGTTCAACAATTTTACATACTTCTTCATCATATGTTGTCAAAGTCATACTTACGACAACTCTACTTTTTTGATTAATCCTTTCAAGCAAATCCAAATCTCTTAATATTAAGTCAGATTTTGTAATAATATGAATTCCAAATCCATATTTGTCAATCACTTCTAACATTTTTCTTGTATACATTAAAGAAGCTTCAATTGGCATATAAGGATCCGACATAGACCCGAAAGAAATCATACAGCGTTTTTTCTTTCTTTTTAATGCCAATTCTAAAAGTTCTATCGCATTTTCTTTTACTTCAATATCTTCAAAGTCATGTTCTAACTGATAACACGTACTTCTTGAATCACAATAAATACAACCATGTGTACATCCTCGATAAAGATTTACTCCATTTTTCGGTGATAAAATTGTTTTTACTTTCTTAAAATGCATACATTTATTCCTTTATTATAATCCCTAAAAGATGAGATAATTCTGCAGCTTGATATATATTAAAAATACCATGTTTTAAATCTCTTATATTCCCAATTAAAATACCTGTAATATTACAACTTGAAAAATCAATTTCCGCAAAGCTTGTATTAGAAAACTCTGAAGATGTAAAATCATTTTCCTCAAATAATATGTGTTTTAAAGTTAAATCACTAAATAGACAATCACTTAAATCACACTGATTAAACTCTAAGAAAGTCATATCATTGTCTGAAAAACTAGAGTATTTAAAAGAACTACTCTTCGCTTCAATATCTCTTAAATTTGATTTGATAAATTGACATCCTTTCATTTGTGTATGGTCAATAAAGCATTCACGTAAAAAGGATAAATCAAATTCACAATTAACAAATGAACACTTTTTAAAATGGATATTTGAAAATATACATCTTTTAAAAACAACCTTTGTAAATACACATTTTTCAAATATTAAATCAGAAAACTTCATATCAGAGAATACTTCATTTTCAATCTCTTCTTCTTTAAACATAAAAGATTCAATTTCTTCATCATTTATTAAATCACACAACCCTATTTTTATTGGTAAACGCTCATCTACAGTTATTTTTGTAACAGATTTCATCACTTAGCCCCCATATCTTATATTATTATATATTATTTTTAAATTTCTATCTAATAAATGTTATAATACTCAAGGAAGTTGAGGAGCTTGTTATGCAATATCGTACAATTAAAAAAACAAATGAAAAACTCTCTGCACTTGGCTATGGGTGTATGAGATTACCTACTAAAAATGGAACAATCGATACAGAACTTGCGAAAGCACAAATCAGACATGCTATAGACAATGGTGTTAACTACTTAGACACAGCATATAACTACCATGCAGGGGCAAGTGAGAGTTTTTTAGGGAAGCACATCCTAACAGATGGATATAGAGAAAAAGTGAACATTGCTACAAAAATGCCTTGTTTTTTAGTAAATACAACCGCTCAATTTGAATCACTATTTGAAAAACAAAGAAAGAAATTAGGGGTTGAAGTGATTGATTATTACTTACTTCATACACTAGATGGTCAAACATTTAAAAAAATGCTAAAGCTTGGTGTAATTGATTTTATGAATAAACTCAAAGCAGAAGGAAAAATCAGATATATGGGATTCTCTTTCCATGATAAATATGAGAATTTTATTCCAATTCTTGAAGCATACGATTGGGATTTTTGCCAAGTACAATTTAATATTATCGATGAACAATTTCAAGCAGGAATCAAAGGTATTCAAGCTGCTGCAGAAAAAGGAATTGGTGTATTTATTATGGAACCTTTAAGAGGTGGATCACTTGTTGGTCGTCTTCCAAAACAAATCACTGAATTATATGATCAAGCAGAAATTAAAAAAACACCTGCCGATTGGGCATTAAGATGGATTTTAAATCATCCTGAAGTTACGCTTGTTTTATCTGGCATGAACGATTATCAACATATTGATGAAAATATTCAAACCGCAAGTAGTGCACTTGAAAATAATATGACAAAACAAGAGTTAGATATCATCAAACAAGTTAAAGACAAGTTTGATCAACTTGTAACAATCAAATGTACAGGTTGCCAATATTGCATCAACTGTCCTGCTAAAATTGACATTCCATCTGCATTTAAACATTACAACGATTACACGTTATTCCATAAGAATATGACAAAAATTTTATATGCATTATCCGCTGGTGTGCAATCAAATGATGGAAAGCCTTATTGGGCAACTGGATGTGTTGATTGTGGCGCATGTGAGAAAAACTGCCCTCAAAATCTACCAATACGTCAGCATCTAAAACAAGTTACTAAAACACTTGAAACACCTGGACTTAAAATCGCTGCAGCCATTGCACGTGCATACTACAATTTCAGAAAATAAGATTGAATTAAAATTAGAATTTATATATGATACCTATATAGGAGGAATTGCACATGACTAAAACATATCGTATCTTAAGTTTAATGGCTATTATCTTAGCAAATTATTTTTGTATCACAAAAATACACAACGATGCTTTTTTAATTGATTATGTAATTAGTATCGTCTTGACTTATCCTGTAATGATTTACTTGTTATTGACGGATAAGTTAGATCGATTTGTCGTAAAAGAAGGCCATGAAGGTAAAGTCAGAGCGCGCTATTTTTTAATACTATTTGTCTTTATGCTTGTCTTTATCTCTGCAGAAAGTCTTGCGTATTATACAAGAGGATATTATATTATGTTACTAAACTTAGTTTTCATCGTAATGCTTCCTCTTGAAAGTATGTATCGATCAATGAATAAAAACCTATAAAAAAAGGATTCACATCCTTTTTTTATTTTAACCATTCAATCACATCATCAATGACTTGATCTTTTTCAGTCTCATTTAAAATCTCATGTCTTAAACCAGGATATACAATACTCTTCACTTTTTGATATCCAGCTTGTTTAATACGCGAAATAGAATCACTTAATCCTTTTTCACCACCAATACAAGGATCTTCTTCTCCGCTAATAAATAATACACTCAATTCAGCATTCGTAAAATTCCAATTCTTTAAATCCGCCATATCCTGCGTTCCACGCATTAAATCCGCATACGCACTATTGGTAAAATTAAATCTTGTAAACGGATCTTTTAAATAAATATCCACATTTTCTTCATTTTTACTAATCCAATCACTATCTGTTCTTGGATTTTTTATTGTCTTATTAAAAGGACCCAACACTAAATCCTTTAACAGTTTACTCTTTCCTTTTTCACCTTGAAATACAGAAATTGTTTGTGCAAGTTTAACACCAATAGGCGCAATTGAATTATAAAAAGGTGCACCACATAAGACTAAACTATTGATTTCTGTATCATATAATCTTGTAAAACTACGTGCTACAATAGAACCCATACTATGTCCAAATAAAACACTTTTTACACCAGGATATTCTGATTTTATAAGTGTTACCATACTTAAACAATCTTTTACCAAATGATTCCATCCATTGTTTTTCGCAAAATACCCAAACTCACCAGATAGTTTACCTGTTTCACCATGACCTCTTTGATCATATGTTAAAACCGCATACCCTGCATCCGATAGTCTTGTCGCAAAATAATCATATCTTTTTTTATGTTCTAACATTCCATGAACAACCACGACTGTTCCAATACATTCGCCCTTAGGACGATAAATTGTATACACTAATCCATTATTTTCCATATTGTCCCCACCTTTATTTTATTGTATCTAAAAACTACTTTAAATACAAATATGAATCTTAGATAATCGGTTTAATCACAACCTCTACTTCATCTCCTATTTGTTTATTAATCTGTTTTCTAATATCTTTTAATATACCTAATATATAACATACACTTCCATCTCAATTCTTAAATCCCATATTTACAATACTTCCAGAATAAAAAACTCCATCAAAGGTTGCCTCAACTTTGAGACGACCTTTGCCATATTCTTCTTTTATATTAAATGGAACCGCAACAAAAGCACCTCCATTGTTTCCTTCTTGAATGATTGCTTTAAATTTTCTAACTTCCATACTATCCTCCTAAAGTTTATGTTGAATATGATACTTCGATTTATACTTCAATTTAATTTTATCATTATGATTTTCAAGTGTTTTATAACTTGTATGATCCATATCTACATTTGCGCTAACCAATACAGGTGGAATTTCATTATGCTTCTCATAAATCTCTGTTAGATTTACAAATAATCCTTGTAGTACATAGCTTGTTATACTTGATGAAAGTGGACACATTATTTTATCTTCTATTTTAAAATTTGCGTCTTGATTATCACATCCATTATCTACGATATAATCCACGGTATCTTCAAGTTTAATATTCAATGGATGTTTAGACAGGCTATTTTGTCTTGTATTAACAAACGCAACTGTATTTACATTTCTGTTTTTCAATTCTAAAGCGAACTCATTTGTGAATGCTCCACTTTGAGAATTAGAGAAAAAGATAACTGTATCCTTCTCTTTAATATCATATTTTTTAATAATGACATCTTTATACGCAAGTAATGAATCCATTAGAGTTGATTTTTGTTTTCCTTGGTGATTCATCATTTCATCTTCTAATATAATACGAAAATGTGCAAAACCACCTGCTCTAGTGTACGCCTCTTCACATAACATATGAGAGTGACCCATACCGATAAAGAAAATATCATGGTCACTTTTTTCAGTGTTATACAGCAATTGTGCAATCTGCTTTGTATCTTCTATTTTTACGCGATCAAAACTTGTAAAATAATACTGTTTAAAACGAGCAACTAAATCTTCAATTGACTCATTTGAATTGCTTAAATTATGATATGCAATTGCATTCATCAATTGCGCAATCAACATTGTTGTTATAGTAGATGTTGGAGCAACTTTATATCCAGATAAAGTTGTCATACATGCATCTCCATATTCTCCGCAATTATCGATATTGATATGAGAAAAATCAACAATACTCTTATTAGAATGATGTCTTGATTTAACTATTTTTGCTTGTTGAAAATTTGTAAGTGTTATAACGTTTGCTCCAATATGATATGCACGCAATGCAATCTCTACAAGAAGCCCATTGCGTCCAGAATTTGATACTAAAAGAATTGTGTCTCCTTTATTAATTGGATACATATTTAAAACGACATCCGCATAAGAATCAAGTCTTTCAATCATCGTTGATTTTCCGGGAAATTGATGCAACATTAATTCTGGCATTAAAATACTATCAAACAAATCAAGTCCAGCTAAGCGGTCATATAACTCCTCTGCTACCATATGAGAATGGCCCGTTCCAAAAACATAAAACTTATGATTTTTTCTTTTTGACTCTAATCCTAATTTTACTGCCTTTTGTATGTTTGTTATTTGTGTTTCAAATACCTTCTCTACAATTGATCTTATTGTACTTTCAAATTCCATATTTCCCCCCTATTATGAATCTAATTTTATCGTAGAAATCAATGTCTTTAATTGTCCAATGTTTGTCTTTTCATATGTTCCATGACAATCAGACCCACTTGTAATCTTCAAATTGTGTTTTTCACAATACGAAACACATAGATTTGTAAACTGTTCATCGTGGTTTGGATAGTAACATTCAATACCATCTATTCCGAGTGATACAAGCTTATCAAAGACTTGAATATATTGTTGTTTAGTATCTGCTTTCACACTTCGTTTTGGATGTGCTAAAACTGCAATTCCACCTGCTTGATGTATATAATTGCACACTGCATGCACATCTTCAAAATCAATACATTGATAAATTAAGTCATATTTTTCATAAATCATAAATCCCTCTTTAATTGTACTTATGATTTTTTTATCCATTAAATAATGCAGTGTTTTCCATCCACCCAAAGATTGAATATGTCTATATTCATCATATTCTTCAAGAGAGATGTTTGAATAATCCTTCAACATCTTTTCAACTAACAAACGATTATAATCATCTAATCTTTTACGATTTTTTAAAACAAATTCATTAAACGATTTATTCTCTAAATCAAACCCATACGCTAAAATATGAAGATGCATTCCCTCTTGCATTGCATCAAGTTCGACTGCTGATATCACATCAAGACGACCATTCACTATTTTCTTTAACTCTTTTGCACCAGCAAGTTCATTATGATCACTAATTGCAAGAAATCCTACATCTGCTTCTATCGCTTTTTCAATAATAACTTCCACAGTATTTGTTCCATCTGAATATACACTATGGTTATGTAAATCTACATATTTCATTTTTTCACCAAATATTAAAACATTAATATACTTTCTTTTGTATTATATCATTCCATAATAAAAAAAATAAGACTACTTTCATTCTCTTTTATATTTTTATGTCATTATTTTTACATATGATTTATTACATCAAAAAAGCCCTTAAATAAAGAGCTATAGTTGATTGATATTTTGTGTTTTTATTAATTGGCA
>CAYJAB010000004.1:0-87706 GCA_964368305.1 uncultured Erysipelotrichaceae bacterium
TGAAAAGAATGCAAGGATTTAATGTGTTACATCCGATGGGATGGGATGCTTTTGGACTTCCAGCCGAACAGTTTGCATTAAATACAGGAAATCATCCTGCTGCATTTACAAAAACAAATATTGATAATTTCAGAAGACAAATTCAAGAAATTGGGCTGTCATATGATTGGGATCGTGAGATTTCTACAACAGATGCTGACTATTATAAATGGACACAATAGATTTTCACGCAATTATTTAATAAAGGATTAGCTTATGTTGATCGCATTCCTGTAAACTGGTGTCCTGAACTTGGAACAGTTTTAGCAAATGAAGAAGTAATTGACGGTAAAAGTGAACGAGGTAATTTCCCTGTGTATCGTGTACCAATGAGACAATGGGTTTTAAAAATTACAGAATATGCTGAAAGATTACTTGAAGATTTGGAGTTATGTGATTGGCCACAATCGACAAAAGAAATGCAAATAAACTGGATTGGTAAATCTGTAGGTGCACATGTTGTTTTTAAAGTGGATGCACATGATTTAGAATTTACAGTATTTACAACACGTGCAGATACGTTATTTGGAGCAACTTATTGTGTTCTTGCACCAGAACATCCATTTGTTCAACAAATTACGACTTCAGATAAGAAAGATGAAATTGATGCATACATTAAAGCATGCGCAACAAAATCAGATCTTGAAAGAACAGAGTTAAACAAAGATAAGTCAGGTGTATTTACAGGTGCATATGCAATTAATCCTGTAAATAATAAGAAAGTACCTATATGGATTGCGGATTATGTATTGGCAGCTTATGGAACAGGTGCTATTATGGCAGTTCCTGCACATGATGAACGTGATTATGAGTTTGCGAAAAAGTTTGATTTAGAAATTATTCCAGTATTAGAAGGTGGAAATGTTGAAGAAGAAGCATATACACAAGATGGTCTACATATTAATTCTGAATTCTTAAATGGAATGGATAAAGAAACAGCTATTAAAACTATGATTGATTGGTTAAAAGATAATAATTGTGGTGAAGCAAAAACAACTTATAAATTAAGAGATTGGTTATTTTCAAGACAAAGATATTGGGGTGAACCAATTCCTATCGTACATATGGAAGATGGGACAATGAGAACAGTAGATGTTGATGAACTTCCACTTGAACTTCCAGATACAACAAATTATAAGCCTACAACAACTGGAGAATCTCCACTTGCGAATGTAGATAATTGGCTTGAAGTTGAAATTGATGGTCAAAAGGGACGTCGTGAGACAAATACAATGCCACAATGGGCAGGTAGCTGCTGGTATTATTTAAGATTTATCGATCCTAAAAATAATGATGCACTTGCAAATTTTGATTTATTAAAAAAATGGTTGCCTGTTGACTTATATGTTGGAGGAGCAGAACATGCAGTATTACACTTATTGTATGCAAGATTCTGGCATAAAGTTTTATATGATATTGGAGCTGTTCCTACAAAAGAACCATTTGCCAAGTTATTCCATCAAGGAATGATTTTAGGTGAAAATGGCGAAAAAATGAGTAAATCTCGTGGAAATGTTATTAATCCAGATACAGTAATTGAAAGCCATGGTGCAGATGCATTGAGAATGTACTTGATGTTTATGGGACCACTTGAAGCTTCACTTCCATGGAACACAAGTGGATTAGATGGTACATTGAAATGGATTGAACGTGTTTATCGACTATTAGTTGAACAAGATAAGCTTTCTGATATAAATGATGGAAAACTTGATGTTGTATATAACGCAACTGTTAAAAAAGTAACGCATGATATTGAAACTTTAAACTTTAATACTGCAATATCACAAATGATGATTTTTGTGAATGAGTGTTATAAAGTAGAAACTATTTCTCGTGAGTATGCAATTGGGTTTGTAAAAATGTTCGCGTGTTTTGCACCACATGTTGGGGAAGAAATTTACGAATATTTGACAAATGCAAAAACTGTTACCTTTGAAAAATGGCCGGTATTTGATGAAGCAAAACTTATCAAAACTGAAGTCGATATGGTTGTTCAAGTAAATGGTAAAATGCGTGGTAAATTTACTGTGAAGGTAGATGAAAACCAAGATATAGTTAAAGAAATGGCATTTAACTTAGATACAGTTAAAGCGCAACTAAATGGAAATGAGCCTAAAAAAGTTATTGTAATTCCAAATAAGATAGTAAATATTGTATTATAAAAAAAGAGACTGTTATTTAGATAACAGTCTTTTAATTTATATCATTTAATAATTTTTCACATAATTGAGTAGTTAGTACATTGTCAAAGTGATTACAGAAAGGTAGAGTTTGATTGATACTACAATCAATAAAATGATCAAATTCACCTTTGAATCCTCTTAAATATAAATCTCTTGTAGTTCCAGACATTGGAGCACAATTTGGTGTATAAATATAGTCAAGCTCAGATAGTGTCTGCCATGGTGCATTTACTGATTTACTGTGATGAAGAATAAGTTTAGTTGTATCTTCTGTTTTAATAAACCCATTTTTGAAAGTCGTATCAATTGCCTCATATTCACGCGTCCATCCAGATTGATTTTCAAAACTAATTGTCCCAACTGCACCGTTTTCCATTTTTACAGACAAGGCATATGATATTTGTGTTGATTGATTTCCACCCACAAAACCAGATAGTTCTTTTACCTCGCCAAATAAATGCCTAATTAAGTCTAAATAATGAATAATTACAAAATATACAAATCCTTCTTGTGAAGAATTCCAACTCGTGCAATCAACTGCAAACATTGCTCTAAATGAGGTTACATCCCCAAGTGTTTTACTTTTTATGTGATCATTCAACATAGTATAAACAGGGGAAAATCTTTTCATAAAACCCACCATAACAAAAACATCATTCTCTTTTGCGGTCTTACTTATTTCTTGTGCTTGTTGTAAATTCATTCCTAATGGTTTTTCGCAAAAAACGTTTTTCTTTGCTTTTAAGCAGTTTAACACAATGGTATATGCATCCTCTGCTTGGGTAATGACTACGACATTTTTACACTTTTCATTACTTAACATTTTCATATAATCGTCATATGCATTTGCATGGCATGAATACGCATCTACAGCTTTCTTAGAATTTTCCATACTTCTTGTAGCGATAGCTACAACATCAATACCACATTCTTTTAGCGAAGGATAAATATTGTTTTTAGCATGATATCCAGCACCAATAACACAAACTTCTTTCATTATGTTCTCTCCTTCATAATTTTGTATATTTCATTTTTCAACTCTTCAACGATGTTTTCTTGTTTAACGCGTTTTATTAATGTACCTTTTCTAAATAAAAGGCCTTCTTCTTTTCCGCCTGCAATTCCAACATCTGCACGTGAAGCTTCTTGTGGTCCATTCACTGGGCATCCCATTACTGCAACATCAATTTTTAAAGGAACAGATTCTAAAAATTCTTCAATCTCTTTTGCGATTGGAAGCATATCATATTGGATTCTTCCGCAGGTAGGACAACTAATTAAGTTTGCTACTTTATCAGTTAAGTCAAAACTATTTAACAAATGACGTGCTATCTTTATTTCTGTTTCTGGTGCATCACTAACTGATATTCTAAGCGTATCTCCAATTCCATCATGCAAAAGTGCACCAAGTGCTGCACTTGATTTAATTGCACTTAAATTAAATGTTCCAGCTTCTGTAACGCCAAGATGCAGGGGATATTTAAATGTTTCACTCGCTAATTTATATGTATCTATTGTAAGTGGAACACTACTTGTTTTAAATGATAAAACGATGTCATAAAACCCTAGTTCCTCTAAAATATCAATATGCTTTTGTGCACTTTCAATCATTCCTTGACTTGTAGGTTTGCCATATTTTTCAAGTATTTCTTTTTCAATTGATCCTGAATTTATTCCAATACGGATAGGGACTTTATGCTGAATACATGATTTAACAACTTCTTTAACATGTTCTTTCTCTAAAATGTTTCCTGGATTTAATCTAATTTTGTCAATTCCTGATTCAATCGCAATAAGAGCTAAGCGATAATTAAAGTGTATATCAGCACAAAGTGGGATATTAACTTGTTTTTTTATCTCTTTAATTGCTCTTGCATCTTCTTCATCTAAAACTGCCATACGTACAAGTTCACATCCTGCGACCATTAATCGATTGATTTGTGAAACTGTACTCGATATATCTTTTGTTTTTGTATTTGTCATTGATTGAATAATGACTTTATTTTGACCACCAATTTGTAAATCTTTTACAAAAATAGGTCTTGTATTTTTCCTGTTGAGCATATTTAACTCCTTTTTTAATATATTATAGTTTATTTTCATTATTAAGCAAATGCATAAATAGATTGTTTACTCATTTTGTAGTATAATGTTTTAGATTACAAGGAGTTTAGTATGAGCAAAAAACCACTATTAGGACCAATAAAATCCAAAGACAATCAAAAAATAAATTACAAAGGAAGCAGTAAAAACTTAAAAAAGACTTTTGATGTGAATAAATCTGTAAACTTTAGAATATATGTGTTTATTATAATTATGCTTATTTTAATGAGCGTATTAATAATTCGTTTATTTAGCATACAGATTATTAATCAAGAATCTTATGCAGTGAAACTAGATAATTATACTAGTCGCTATCAAAAAATCACAACACCGCGTGGTGATATTTTTGATCGAAATGGGTTAGCACTTGCAACAAATAGAGAAAGTTTGAATATCATATATTTTCCACCTTACCAAGTAAGTGATAAAGAAATGTGGGAAAGTGCTCAAGTTTTTTCCAATCATTTTGAAGTGGATTATGAATCTTTAACATCAAGAGAGTTGAAAGATTTATTTATTAAAGTAAATCCATCAGATGCGACTGCAAAAATAACGGAAGAAGATTGGCAAATGTATAGAGATGGTCTTTTAAGTGATAATGATATTTACTATTTAAAACTAGATCGTATTACTAGTGAAGATATAGCAACATTAAGCATTGAGGATTTAAAAACATGGACTGTCTATCGTTTGATGGTCGCGCAAAATAGCGGTAATCCAAATGTTGTATTAAATGATGTATCTTATGAAGAAGTCGCCTATTTAAATGAGAACATTGATTTATTCCCAGGTTTTAGTTATGTGCTAGATTGGGAAAGAGAGTATCCATATTCTTCTAATATTCAATATTTATTAGGAAGTGTTTCAACAACTCAACAAGGATTACCAGCGGGTTCATTGGATTTTTATTTATCACAGGGCTATTCTAGAAATGAAAAAATTGGTAGAAGTGGACTTGAGTTATACTATGAAGATTTATTAAGTGGTGAAAGAATTATTAATGATATTGGATATGATGTTGAGACAGAGGTTGCGGTGTATGATCAAGTTCAAGAAGGATCAAAAGGATACAACCTTGTAACTGCAATCGATTTAGATTTACAAAATAAAGTAGAAGAAATTGTCACAAGAACAATCGAAGAAAATAAAGGAAATGAGTATCGTAAGTATTTTGATAATGCATATTTTATTGTAATAGATCCTAATACTGGAGATCTACTATCTATGGTAGGTATGAAAGAAACTAGTGATGGCATACTTTACAATGATCCTGTATCCGTTTATACGGATGCGATCGAACCTGGAAGTGTTGTAAAAGGTGCAACGCTTTATATGGGGTTATCTGAAGGAATTATTTCTGAAAATGAATACATATTTGACACCCCAATGAAAATTAAGGATACACCTTTAAAATCCTCTTCAAATGACTTAGGACTAATCAACGATATTGAGTCTTTATCCTTATCAAGTAATATTTATATGTTCCATATTGCAATAAGGCTAGCAGGGGCAACGTATGAGTATGATCAAGCATTAAATATGGATATGAGCGCGTTTGATACGATGCGTAATTATTATAGTATGTTTGGTTTAGGTATAGAAACAGGTGTAGATGTAACCTATGAAACAACAGGATACAAAGGATTTACACAATATGGAGGGAATTTACTTGACTATGCAATTGGACAATACGATACGTATACTCCAATGCAATTGGCTCAATATATTTCTACTATCGCAAATGGAGGATATCGTGTAAAGCCTCGTATTGTAACAGGAGCAACAGATGCGAACAATGACATTTTCGTTTATGAAAATCCAGTAGAGTTTTTGTCTAGTCTTAATGATATGGATGCTTTAGAACGCGTACAATTAGGGTTTAGACAATGTGTAATTGATGGATATTGTAATTTGTATTTAAGAGATGTACCAGTTGAAGTAGCAGCGAAAACAGGAACAGCTGAAAACACAGTTGAAAATGAAGAAGGAATACGTGTAAGTGCACCTAATTCAAGTCTTGTTGCCTATGCTCCATATGATGATCCAGAAGTGGCAATTGCATGTGCAGTTAGAAACGCTTGGAATGATAAAACACAAGTAAATATTTGTCAAAAAATGGCTGCAGAAGTATTAACTTATTACTTTGAAAGAAATTAATAGTATTTTTAAAAAATATATGATATAATCATTACGCTATTAGGAGGACTATCCAATGAGAGATAACATTACATTTAAATGTTCTGAGTGTGGAGAAGAAAACTACATTGGAACAAGAAACAAAAAGAAAAATCCTGAACGTATGACAATTAAAAAATATTGCGCACGTTGTGATAAAAAAACTGATCACAAGGAAAAAAAATAAGAAAGGCCTTTTACGGCTTTTTTTATATTAAGCATTATGGAAATCAAATCAGTAAAACTTGGATTGTATCAAACGAATTGCTTTGTTGTTTCAAATGAGGGAAAAGCAATTGTTATTGATCCAGGTTCTAAATTTGAAAAACTAGAACCTTTACTTGAAGGATTAAGTGTAAAGGCAATTCTTTTAACACACGGTCATTTTGATCATATAGGGATTGTAGATGAGTTATATCAAAAATACCAATGTAAGGTTTATCTTCATGAAGAAGATGAAGATATGGTTAGGACATCTCAATCATATTTATCACCAAGAGGAAATGTGAAAATTGAATCACCGATTGTACATTTAAAAGAGGGAGTCATTGTAATTGCGAATATGGAAATAAACGTTATATTTACTCCAGGACACTCTGATGGTTCTGTTTGTTTTATGATTAAAAATAATTTGTTTTCAGGTGACACATTATTTTTTGAAGATATAGGACGTACGGATTTAGAAACAAGTAGTGATCGTAAAATGAAGGCATCTATTAAATATTTAATGACGCTTGATGAAAATACGATTGTATACCCAGGGCACGGACAGTTTACTACAATTCAACATGAACTTAAATCAAATCCATATTTAGATTAAAGACACATTTGTGTCTTTTTTTTATTATAGGATTTTTTAAGATTGTATCGTATTAGATAGTGAGGTGATATGATGCATAATCGATTCTATGAACTGTTAGATATTTGTATAAAAAAACAAGCGACAGATGTTCATTTTCAAATTCAAAACAATGATTTAATTATTTTTATTAGAACATCACTTGGACTTTTAAAAATGGATGTAATAGAAGATGATTTTATTGTTTTTGAACAATTGAAATATGAATCGAATCTAGATTTATCAAATCAGTCACTTCCACAAACAGGTGCGTTTCATATAATATATCTTGGAAAAACATTTTATTTTAGATTTGCATTGGTTTACTCTTTTGAAATATGTAGTGGCGTGTTAAGAATACTAAACTTAAAACCAAAATCATCGGTGTTTAGATATCAAAAACCAGTACAGACACATTTAAATCAAATGATAAATTTTAAAAGTGGACTTATCTTACTTTCAGGTCCTACATGTAGTGGCAAAACAACGACATTATATAATTTAATAGAAAACCTTGAGCATAAAAAAATATATACAGTAGAAGATCCCATTGAAGTGATTATCCCAAGTGTTATTCAACTACAAGTGAATTTACAAAAAGGATTTACATATGATGCAGCAATTAAGCAATTACTGCGACATGATCCTGATATTATTGTTTTAGGAGAAATTAGAAGTGAAATGGATGCAAAGATGGCGATTAGAGCGGCATTAACTGGACATCTTGTCCTATCAACAATACATGCGAAAAGTTGCTTAGGAGCTATAAAAAGGCTGTTAGATTTTAATATACAAAGCTATGAATTAAAAGAAGTGTTATTATGCTTATCCAGTCAAAGGTTGGTATTACATAAAAACAAAAAGGAGAAATTTGTGCTCTATGAATTCTTTGATCAAAATGATATCCAATATGTGCTTGAGTTTAATAAGCCAAGTGAAAAATTTGAATCATTTCAAGAAAAACTTCAAGTTTTTAAACAAAGAAATCTTATCACTAAAAAAGAATATATCTGAAAAAGATTTTTACACGATTAAGATGTACAGTCTTATGATAGAACATGGATTTAGTGCTAAAGACATTGAAAAGCTACTTCATATTTCAAGTAGTTCTATGCGTCACAAGCTAAAAAAGTATAATGCATTATTTGATTATTTAAGCGAATCTTTTGCGTATCGCTTAATTATAGAAGATCTTGCGTTATACAAAAAAATAAATGCTATTTTTAGAAAGACTTTAGCATATCCATTGTTTTTATTTTTAATATCGATTGTGTTACTGCATATTTATTTATTTTTTCTATTTCCCAAAATAAATTCAATGTCTCAAATGTTTGATATTTCTTCTTCTAATACAGATGTAATGAAATATATTGTAGTGGGTTTGATTCTTTTATTTTGGATATTTGTTTTAATGATAATTATTGTATTGTTTTACTACTTTAAACATCCTTTTAAAACTTATATAGGTTTATTTAAATTCAAAAAGACAAATATTTGGATGATATTATCCTCATTAAATTTTTCTAATATACTTAATTGTCTTTTAAAGTATGGATATTCAACAAAAAAGTGTTTTCATATAATGCAAATGGTATTTGAAGATAAAATATTAAATAATATTACCTTAAAAATGCAAAAACAATTATTAGATGGAATATCAATTGAAGCTGCATTTAAGCAAATCCCACTAGATTCACAATTGATCTTCATGATTTTAACATCTATCCACATTGGGAATATGACAGATATACTTGATGAATATAATGAAATGATGCAACATAAGCTTTTATATTATTTAAAATCACTTTCAAAATCATTACAGTATTTTTCATATTTTTCTATTAGTATGATTTTATTAATGACATATCAAATACTACTTATTCCAATGAAATACTTACAACAACTATAAGGAGAATAAAATGAAAAAAGGATTTACTTTACTAGAAATGGTTGTAGTTATTATGGTTATCACAGCTTTATTTTTACTAACAATACCAAATATTCAAAATGTGATTGATGTAATACAGAAAAAAGGGTGTGAGTCTCAATTAAAAGTAATTGATACAGCAATTGTAGAATATATGATTCTTAATGATGAAAAACCATATGATTTAAATGATCTTTATGAAGCAGGACTAATTAGTGAGCAACAAATGACTTGTCAAAATAAAACAGAAATCTACATAGAAGATGGACAAGCTTATGCACAAATACAATAAAGGGTTCACATTACTGGAAAGTGTGATTGTGGTAGTTATTATTTCTGGATGTATCATTTTAATACCGCAAACTAATATTGGAGCTATTTTATTTAAGATGGATGTAGATGATTATCTTACAAGAATTTTATCTGTTAAAGTGAACTCTATTTTAAATAGAGAAAGAAATACACTAACGCTATTAGACAATACTATATCTTTTAATGGTAAAGGAAACATTAATAGGGGAGGTACGCTATATCCTACATATGGGCAAAAGTATTATGAAATCATTTTACACTTAGGAGGTGGACACATTGAAAAAAAATAAAGGATTTGTGTTAATAGAATGTTTACTTTTAGCAAGCATCACTTTGATATGTGTTGAAATTGTCACTGTTGTTTCAAAGGTAAATACAATGATATATGAAAAATCTTAAGAAAGGATTTACATTATTAGAGGTTTGTATTGCGCTTTTATTTGGTACATTATTTATGATGCTAATGTATGAATGTATTGAGTATTTAAATCATAATTCTATCAACTATCACCATGTACAAGACGATTTAAATGCTTATCAACTAAAGGACTTACTTATGCTAAGTAAAGATATTAAAGTAAAAGACTATGAAATTTCATTTATGTATCAAAACTCAAAGTGTTATTTAGAAATTGATTTAGACCGTGTTGTACTTACACCAGGCTATGTAATCTATTATTCATTAATTGAAAATGCGATATTTATTGAAAGCGATCAATCCATTGAATTACGGTACAAAAGAGATGATATAGATTATAAAAAGGTAATATATGAGAAATAAAGGTTATTTATTAATAAACGGATTAATAGGTTTCATTTTAATTTCTGCATTGTTTTCTCAACAAATAACACTAAAACTTTTATATTTAAAATTGATAAGTGAAAAAGAATATCTCAATGAACGATATGTACTTGAGAAATCAATTATAAAAGATGTGTGTGATAAACTTTATAACTTTGAAGAAGAGGATATCGTTTATGAAAAAAATGAAAGCACAATTTCAATTACATACGATGATTTACAAGCAAATATTCTTGTTGAAGGAAAATTTAACTTTAAAAGTGTTTTGATTTATGATGACATTGATGATTATATTGTTGAATATTATTACGAATAAAGCATTTTATTAATTTAATTTATTTGATATAATTTTTTGGGGTGATAAATTATGAAAGATCGTTTTACGATTATTAGAGAGTATATGGCTAATAACCATATTGATGCTGTTAATATTTTTTCAGATTATAATAGATTTTACTATTCTAAGTTTACAGGTAGTACAGGAAATGTACTAATAACAAAGGATAATGTTTATTTTATTACAGATTTTAGATACATGACACAAGCAAGTAATCAATGCATTGGTGCGAAAGTTTTGATTACGGATGAAGTTGTGACACAATCTGTTGTAGTGAATAAAATTATCAAAGATGAAAAAATTCAAACAATTGGATTAGAAGGTGACTTCATAACGCGTAATCAGTGGTTACAACTTGAAAAGACATATCAAGCGCGTCTTGTGGATGTTGATTTAAAAAATATCCGTAATGTAAAGTTTGAAGATGAAATTGAAATTATGCAAAAAGCGTGTGATATTAGTGATGCAGCATATGCTCATTTATTAGAAGTTGTTAAAGTAGGAATGACTGAAATTGAAGTTGAATCCATTTTAACAAATAAAATGAAGCAATTAGGTGCAGCATCGAATTCATTTAGTGCTATTGTTGCAAGCGGAGTTCGTGGATGCATGCCACATGGTGTAGCTAGTGATAAAGTGATTGAAGATGGGGATTTTGTAACTGTTGACTTTGGTGCTTTATATAAAGGATATTGCAGTGATATGACACGTACATTTGTAATGGGGAAACAACATAATCCTAAACTAAAAGAAATGTATGAAATTGTACTTGAGGCAAATATGCTTGGTATTTCTATGGTAAAACCAGGTGTAAAAGGCAAAGATATTGATGCTGCTGTACGTAAGTTTATTACGGATAAAGGATATGGAGAATACTTTAAACATGGACTAGGTCATGGTCTTGGTATTCAAGTACATGAAAATCCACGTTTAAATTATAGTGAAGAAAATGAATTACAACCAGGGAATGTTGTTACTGTGGAACCTGGTATTTATATTGAAGGATTAGGTGGGATTCGTATAGAAGATGATGTACTTGTTACAGAAACTTCAAATGTAATCTTGACAAAATCTACTAAACAATTAAAATGTATTGAGTAGGAGGTAATAACATGATTATCGTAAATGACTTTAAACCGGGATTAACTTTTGAATATGAAGGTAATATTTATATTGTTTTAGATGCTTCACATAATAAAACAGCTATGAGACAAATGATTATCAAAGCTAAAGTTAAAAACTTAAGAACAAAAACAATTACTGAAATCTCATTCACAGGAGGAGATAAAGTAGATCAAGCGCATATCGAAAAGAAAGAGATGCAATATTTATATGACACAGGTGATGCATTGGCATTAATGGATACATCTACATATGATCAAATAGAACTTAGTAAAGATGGACTAGACTGGGAGTTAAACTTCTTTAAGGCGAATGACATTATTACTATTCAAACATTTAATGAAGAAATTTTGGGTGTAATTTTACCTGATAAAGTTTCTCTTGAAATTGTTGAGACTGAACCAGCTGTTAAAGGAGATACTGCTACAGGAGCTTCTAAAAACGCAAAACTTGAAACAGGGCTAGAAATCAAAGTTCCATTATTTATTACTGAAGGTGAAATTGTATTAATTTCAACTGCAGATGGTAAATACGCAGGAAGAGCATAGTATTATTTAAAAGGATAGTGTAAATTATCCTTTTTTATAAGTTTATTTTGTATTTTCATTGCTTTTTTGGTTTAAATCGTATATTATATAAAAAAGCAAACAAAGAGTGGTTCAAACCACTCTTTAATTTATGTAAAGGAGAGTAAATGCAAATTATTGAAAAAATTACAGAGGTTGTTTCATTATTAATCAAAGAGAAAAATATTTTATTATATGAAATTGAACTTGAGAATCAGTCGAAGTCAAAAATCTTAAGAATTGCTGTTATGTTTGAAGATGGTAGTATGGACATTGATACTTGTTCTGTTTTATCTGAAGAAATTTCAGAGAAATTGGATGAACTTGATATTATTGATGGAGAATACTTTTTGGAAGTCTGCTCTGCAGGAATAGAAAGAAAACTAAAGTCTAAGGATGAAGTTATCAATCAAGTCGGAAAACATTTATATATTGATTTTATTGAAAGTAAGGAAGGATTTGACAATATTCAAGGTGAATTGATGTCATTTAAAGACGATACTTTCACTACATTAATTTTTATCAAAGGTAGAAAAAAATTAATTCAATGGAAATATGAAGATGCGGCGTTAATTCGCTTGGCAATAAAATTTTAAAAGGAGAAAAAAATGAATTACAAAGATTTTATGAAAGTAATGCAGTCTATTGAAGAAGAACGTAAAATAACTAAAGAAATTGTTATTGAAGCTTTAAAAGAAGCATTAGCAAAAGCATATCGCAAACATATTGATGCACCAGATGCATTAATTAAAGTTGATATCGATGAAGATCATGGAGATATTACTGTATATCAACAGTTTACAGTAGTTGAAGAACCACTTGATGACGAATTAGAAGTTGCTTTAGAAGATGTATCTAAAATCAACGCTGCACTTCAAATTGGTGATTTATATGATAAAGAAGTTTCTATTACAGAACTTGGAAGAGCAGCAGCTTCACTTGCAAAAAATGTAATGAAACAAAAAATCCGTGAAGCTGAGAAACAAGCTATCCATGATGAATATATCGATAAGTTAGATGAAATGGTCACAGGTACAGTTGAATCTGTAGAAGAGAAATTTATTGTTGTAAATCTTGGAAAAACACTAGCTCTAATGCCACGTGCTGCACAAATGGTGAATGAAACGTATACTGAAGGGCAAAACATTAAGGTTATTATCACTGAAGTTAATAAAGACACAAAAGGTGCTCAAGTTTTAGTTAGCCGTGCAGATGCAAAACTTGTTCGTCGTTTATTTGAAAACGAAGTTCCTGAAATTTATCAAGGACTTGTAGAAATTAAGGCGATTGCCAGAGAAGCAGGAGAACGTACTAAAATTGCTGTTTATAGTAAAAATCCTGATGTTGATCCAATTGGTGCATGTATTGGGCCACGCGGTAGTCGTGTACAAGTTGTAATTGAAGAACTAAAAGGTGAGAAAATTGATATTTTCGAATGGTCTGATGATTTAGGAGATTTAATTACAAACGCATTGGCTCCTGCTCAAATTATCGCAGTTGTACCTATGAAAGAAAAACGTGGTTTACTTGTAATTGTAGATGATAATCAACTTTCATTAGCAATTGGTAAAAAAGGAAAAAATGCACGTCTTGCAGTTAGATTAACAGGAAGCAAAATTGATATTAAAACTAAAGCATCAATTGAAGAAGAAGGATTGGATTACAATCAATTACTTCAAGAGTATTATGCAGAACAAGAGAAAATCAAACGTGATAAAGAAATCGCTGAATACATGCGTCAACAACAGTTACTTGTTGAAGAAGAAGTACAAGCTGAAGATACACCTGCAGTAGAAGAGGTTTATGAGATAGTTGAGGAAACTGAAGAAACTTTACCTACAGAAGAAGTAGTTGAACCAGTGAAGGAACCTAAACGTCCTAAGAAAGAGCTTAAAGAACGAAGCACAGGGTATGTATCTCGTTTTGAAAAATTAGATGAAACTGCGAAGACTCCTGAGAAGAAAGACTATCGTGCTAAACGCAAAAAAACAGAAGAAGATGAACGTAAATTAAACTCAGTTGATATTAGAAAAGACAAAGATTATTCTATTAAACCTGAATATTCTGATGAAGAGTTAACAATTATTCAACAAATGGAAGAAGAAGAACGTTCTAAATCTTGGGTTGAAAACGAAATTGACTTCGATGAGTTTGATGAATATTACGAATAATTGGTGTTTATATGCGAAAAGTGCCAATGAGGAAATGTGTTATTACACAAGAACAGTTTCCTAAAAAGGAATTGTTAAGAATAGTAAAAACACCAACAGGTGATGTTGAAATAGATGAATCAGGTAAAAAAAATGGAAGAGGGGCTTATATTAAAAAAAGCAAGGATGTTGTGACTCTAGCAAAGAAAAACAATGCCTTATCTCGCGCATTAGAATGTAAAATACCAGATGAAATCTATGATACATTAGTGGAGATGTTTAATGAGTGATATTTACCAAGTACTAGGTCTAGCAACAAGAGCAAGACAAGTTGTTACTGGTGATACAGCTATGGAAAACATTAGAAAAAAGAAAGCAAAGCTTGTGATTATCGCAAACGATGCATCAGAACGAACAAAGAAAGTGGTGACAGATAAATGTAAGTTTTATCAAGTTCCATATATGTTCGTTGAGAAGAGTTTAAATCTTTCGATTGCAATAGGGAAACCTAATCGTATGTTTGTTGCAATACTAGATGAAGGATTTAAGAATAAATTAGAGTCTTGCTAAGTGAAATGAGGTGACTGTATGGCAAAACCAAACAGAAAAGTAAACAATAAAGCAAAGAATAACAATAATAATCAAACTTATGTGAAACCAAAGATTGATTATCCTACTGAGATTACTTATATTGAAGGAATTACAGTTGGAAATCTTGCTGAAAAAATGAGTCGTAACGCGAGTGATATTATTAAATTATTATTCATGTTAGGAAAAATGGTTACAATTAATACATCATTAGATGATGAAACAATTGAATTAATCTGTTTAGAATATTCAGTTGAAGCTACAAAGGAAAAATATATTGATCCTGATAGCTTAGAAGATGAGGAAGAAGAAGATCCAACTAAACTGGAAGATCGTCCTCCAATTATTACAATCATGGGACACGTTGACCATGGGAAAACATCTTTACTTGATACAATTAGAAAAACAAACGTTGTAACTGGTGAATTTGGTGGGATTACGCAACATATTGGTGCTTATCAAGTATCTGTATCTGGAAAAAAAGTAACGTTTTTAGATACTCCAGGTCATGAGGCTTTTACATCAATGAGAGCGCGTGGTGCTAAAGTAACGGATATTACTATTATTGTAGTTGCGGCAGATGATGGTGTAATGCCACAAACAAGAGAAGCGGTTGACCATGCGAAAGCAGCGGGATGTCCAATTATTGTTGCTGTAAATAAAATTGATAAACCTGATACAAATATTGATCGTATTTACAATGGAATGTCTGATTTAGGATTATTACCTGAAGAGTGGGGTGGAGATACAATTTATTGTAAAGTTTCCGCTAAAACTGGAGAAGGTATTCAAAACTTATTAGAGACAATCTTACTTGTAAGTGAAGTTCAAGAGTTAAAAGCGAATTCACGTCGTAACGCAAGTGGAACTGTTATTGAAGCGAAACTTGATAAAGGAAGAGGACCAGTTACTACATTGTTAGTACAAAATGGTACACTTAAAACAAGTGATATGCTTGTTTGTGGTTCATCAATTGGACGTGTTCGTAAAATGGTGGATGATAAAAATCGTGAGATTAAAACAGCAGGACCATCTACTCCAGTTGAAATTATTGGATTAAATGATGTTCCAGTTGCAGGAGATATATTCAAAGTCTTCTACAATGAGAAAGAAGCACGTGAAGTAGCTTCAAGACGTCTACAAACTAAAGTAGAAACAGAACGTCGCTCTAGTAGTGCCATGAGTTTAGATGATTTATCTAAACAAATTCAAGAAGGAAATGTTCAAGAGATACCAGTTATCTTAAAAGCAGACGTACAAGGTAGTGCGGAGGCTGTAAAACAATCTCTTGAAAAACTAGAAGTGAGTGGAATTACAGTAAACGTTATTCGTGCAACTGCTGGTGCTATTTCAGAATCAGATATTATGCTTGCGAATGCTTCTAAAGCTATCATTTATGGATTTAATGTTAGACCATCTGCTGCAGTACGTAAAAAAGCTGAGGAGGAAGGTGTAGATGTACGTTTACACAACATTATTTATAAAGTTGTAGAAGAAATGGAAGCTGCGATGAAAGGGATGCTTGCTCCTGTATATGAAGAAGTTGTCCATGGTCAAGCTGAAGTTCGTCAAACATATAAAGTAAGTAAAATTGGTACAATTGCTGGATGTATGGTTACAGATGGAAAGATTGTTAAGGATTGTAGCGTACGTTTAATAAGAGATGGTGTTGTAGCATATACTGGTAAGTTAGGCTCTTTAAAACGTTTCCAAAACGATGCGAAAGAGGTTGCTGCTGGATATGATTGTGGTATTACAATTACAAACTTTAATGATATTAAAGAGGGTGACATTATTGAAGCATATGGAGAACAAGTCGTTGCAAACGTCTAGTAGGTAACACATATGAATATTAAAAATGAACGCATCGCTGGGATTATAAAAAAAGAAGTCTCAGATATTATCCAGTTTTCTTTAAAAGATAAACAAATAGGTTTTTGTACGGTAACAGATGTTACCGTTACAAAAGACTTATCATTTGCTAAAATATTTGTGTCGTTTTTAGATAAACCACAATATGTAAATGAAAGACTGTCTTCTTTAAAACATGCAAAAGGTTTTATTAGAACAGAACTTGGGAAACGTATGAAAACATATAAAGTACCTGATTTAATTTTTACAATTGATGATTCACTTGAAAAAGGAAACAAAATTGATCGTATTATTAAAGATATAAACAAGTAAAAGATTCCCAAATGGGAATCTTTTTATTATTTATTGAATCGTGTTCTATATTGACATTTTTTACATAATTTTTCAGATATTTTATTGTTTAAGAAATTTGTATGTATTGCTTGGTATCTATTTGATGAAATAATCGTTTCAATTTTATTGTCGAATATATTCCCTAAATTTATATCTGCATTTCCATCAAGACAACATGGAACAACTGTACCATCTACTAAAATTGCTAGCATTTGTTTTGTCGCAAGACATGTTCCAACCTCACCATAATCACGTTCTGTCAACTCTGGCCATTTAAACTCACTGTCAAAATTTAAATATCTTCTCAAGGCTAATTTATAGGAATCGTCTTTTAAAAGTAAATCAATATCAACACTATAATATGAACAGATCAAATTAATCATGTGCATACATCTGTCTGATTTAGAAATAGAGTCTTTATTCCAAAATCTTAATTCTATAAAGTAAGTAGACTTTTCTAAAAGAGGAATTAACCTATTAAAAAATAAGTTGATGTCTACATTATGTTGATCAAGACTATGTAATGAGATACTCATCTTTCTAATTGCAGGATGCATATAAAGTTCTTCATCATAATTATTTAATAATGTCGCATTTGTTACAAGTTGTACATATTTTTTAGCATCAAAACATAAATCTAATATTTGTATCAATTCTCTGTGTAATAATGGTTCTCCTTTAACATGTAAATAAATATAGTCAGTTAAATCATCAATACTATCTAATATATATTTAAACCGCTCTAAACTCATTTCAATTAACTCTCTGTTGTGTTTACTGCAAAATATGCAACTTAAGTTGCATTTATTTGTTATTTCAATGTATATTCTTTTGTATCTTTTTTTTGTCATACTTATATAATATAAAAAAATAGTCTATATTGCTATAGACTATTTTATAAATCTTGATAAAAACTCTTTTGTTCTTAATTGTGTTGGATTTTTAAAGATTAAATCTGGAGATCCTTGTTCAACAATTACACCTTTATCCATAAATACAACTCTATTTGAGACTTCTTTAGCAAAACTCATCTCATGCGTAACTATAATCATTGTAAGTCCTTCATCTGCAAGTTGTTCAATTACTTTTAGTACTTCTCCAACCATTTCAGGATCCAATGCACTCGTAGGTTCATCAAATAAAAGCACTTCAGGTTCCATACATAATGCACGTGCGATTGCTACACGTTGTTTTTGACCACCACTTAGTTGAGTAGGGGATGCATTCGCAAACGATAACATTCCAACTTTTTCTAAATAATGTAGTGCTAATTTTTTTGCATCTTCTTTTGATTTATTTAAAACTTTGATTTGTCCAATCATACAGTTGTTTAAAACGTTCATATTATTAAAAAGATTAAAGTTTTGAAAGACCATACCAACTTTAGTACGGTGTTGGTCTATCTTAATTTCTCCTTTTAATATATCTTTATCATGTATTAGTATTTTTCCATCATCTGGTGTTTCAAGAAGATTAATACATCTTAATAATGTACTTTTTCCACTTCCTGAACTACCAATTAAGGATACAACTTCACCTTTATTGAGGTGAAAATTGATATCTTCTAATACTTTAAGAGATCCAAAACTTTTTTTCAAATTGATAATTTCAATTATTTTATTCATTTTTGACCTCCTGTTTGTAAAGTATTGTGTTCAACTGTTTGTGAAGCAGGGTAGCTGCTTACAGTTTTATTCATTTTATATTCTATTAAACGTAAGACACGTGTTGTAGTAAAAGTTAATACGAAATAAATGACTGCAGTAATTAAGAATGTATCTGTAACATTCCATAAACTACCCGCAATTTTAGTTGATTGATAAAATAGCTCTGTTACCGCGATTACATTAAGTACACTTGTATCTTTAATATTTACAACAAATTCATTTCCAATAGAAGGGAATGAGTTTTTAATTGCTTGTGGGAGTATTACGTAGATCATTGTTTGAAATGAACTCATACCGATGCTTCTAGCACCTTCAGTTTGACCTTTATCAACTGATTGAATACCGGATCTAATAATCTCTGCCATATATGCGCCAGTATTGATTGAAACAATACAGATACCAGCAACAAATGGCGTCCAATTTAATAATGTTCTTAATGAATGGTATAAAAACATCGCTTGTACCATCATAGGAGTTCCTCTTATGATTTCAACATAAGCACTTGTTAGGAAGTGGATTGTTGTTTTAAATAGTTTTGTAAAAATAGAATCTCTATCTTCTTTTTTTATTGCTCTAATTGCTCCAATTATTAATCCAATAAATAATCCAATGATTGTTGCTGTAATCGCAATAGTCATTGTATTTTTAATACCATACCAAAATAAAGGCCAGTATTCTTCTAATATTAACAGTGAGTTTTCAATATTCATCATTATTCGCTTGCTGGTTGTCTTTCTGTAGCGCTAAGCATCCATTCTAATCTTGTTTCGCTATCCACAGTATCAAGTGCAGTTTGAATTGAATTTAATAGTTCAGTATTACCTTTTTTAACTGCGATAGATACAGATGTATCTACATCAAATCCTTCTCCTTGCGCAAATTCTACATATGTTAAGTCATCATTTGCACTAACAACACCAATTGCAACAGGTAGTTCTGCAGTTAATCCATCCACTTCACCTGATTGCAATGATACAACCATATAAGGATAACTTGGAAGTGGATCTACGTGATTGACACCATCGATTTGATCAATGATTTCATCATATGTTGTTCCAGTTTGCCCACGAACCGCAGCACCACTGAAATCTTGGATACTTGTAGCATTTACATATTCACTATCTTTTGTAACAATCATAACCATATCTGATTCATAATATGGTGTTGTAAAATCTGCATTTTGACGTCTTTCTTCATTTGCTGTCATACCAGCGATAATTGCATCAATCTCTCCATTTGATAAAGCAGGCTCAAGTCCATTCCATTCAATTGGTTTAATGACAAGTGTTGCATCTAATTCATTCGCAATATATTGTGCCATTTCAACGTCATATCCATCACAATATGACCCATCTGCTAATTGAACTGCTGAATCACTTGCAGTAAGTGACGTCCAGTTAAATGGCGCATAGTTACATTCCATTCCAACTGTAAACGTATTTTCTTCTTCTTGAGGTTGAGAGCACCCTGTTAGTAAAACTAATCCAACTAATAAACTTGTTAACATTTTTTTCATTTTATTTTCCTCCATGTTAGATATAAAAAAGATCATGCTATTACACATGACCATAAAGTACATATTAATAGCTCCACTTCAAACGAAGGAGTGTTATAAGTATTTCCTATAACCCCATATTATATTATGCCTAATATAACATTCGGCGATGATTACCTTTTAGATACATCATTGTCTGCCGACTCAGTATCTTACTCATTTGCACCGCTACCTCTAGATTTTTTTATACTTCCACATATTAATTGATAAAATTTAACTTGTCAAGTTTTTATTATCTAAAATTATATTTTTTTATTTATTTATGTGGAATATAATTAAAAGTATGATATACTAATCAAGTATTTCACCATATAATCTCGTAATATGGACGAGAGTCTCTACGGCACACCTTAAATGTGTCTCTATGTTGATAGTCTCTTTTTGGCTATTAATAGCCTTTTTTATTTGGTGAAAACAATAGAAAAAGGGGAAAGTTATGAAAGAACAAAACGGTTTTATTACAAATTTCTTTAATTTTAAAGAAAAAGGCGGTAGTTTTAGTAAAGAAATTATCGCAGCATTAACTACATTTGCTACAATGGCATATGTACTAGCGGTTCAGCCAAGTGCAATTATTGGATTTACTGAATCGACATTTACTGATATTAATGGAGTGGTTCTTACAAAAGAAGCTGTAATGGTTACAACTGCATTAATTTCTGGGTTTATTACAATTATGATGGGATTTTATGCAAACTTACCATTCGCATTATCAACTGGTATGGGTACAAACTTTATGTTTGGTGCTATGATTCAAACAGGGGCAATTTCATTTGCTGGAGCGATGACAATTACTTTACTAGCAGGGATTTTATTTATCGTATTAACTGCGATGGGCGTAAGAGACTTGATAGTTGAAATGATTCCAAAGAATATTAAAATTGGAATCGGTGTTGCAGTTGGTTTCTTTATTGCTTTTTTAGGATTTAAAAATTCAGGTATTGGTAATTTCGTAAATGGAATTTCAATGGGGAATTATGGAGATCCATCCGTACTTTTAGCACTTGGGGGATTATTTCTAATCGCTGCACTTGAAGCACATAAAATTCGTGGTGGTATTTTAATAGGTATTCTTGTAATTACTGCATTAGGTATTTTTGTACCTGGAGTAAATGGAATTGCTGTTACAAATATTCCTTCTGTATTTAGCGTTCCAAACTTTGATGGAGTGTCTGATATTATGTTCCAATTTGATTTCGCATCATTATTTACATGGGGTGCTATCCCATTAATATTTATTGTTTTTTGTGGTGATTTCTTCTCTACACTTGGTACAATTTTAGGTGTTGCAGGACGTGTAAATATGCTTGATGAAAATGGAAATTTACCAAATATTCAAAAACCATTTATGGTAGATGCGATTGGAACTACTGTAGGTGCAGCATTTGGTTGTACGACAATTACAACATTTGTAGAATCGGCATCAGGTGTTGAAGCAGGTGGTAGAACAGGTCTTACTTCAATTGGAGTTGGTGTTTTATTCTTAGTTTCTGCATTTTTTGCACCATTGTTTACAAGTATTCCTAACTGTGCAACAGGGCCTGCACTTATTTATATTGGATTTTTAATGATTACAAGTTTTAAAGATATTGATTTCACTGATTTTACTGAATATATTGGACCACTTGTTATGGTGATGTTTGCAGCATTTGCTGGTGGTATTTCTGTAGGTATTTCTATGGGAATCTTATTCCATGTATTTGTTAAAGTAGCAACATTTAGATTTAAAGATATCCATCCAGGTATGTATATTTTATCAATTCCATTAATTTTATATTTTGTTTCAAATGCAATAATGTAGGAGGATTTATGTTAAAGTTAGAGCCAAAGAATAAACAAGCACTTATTGATTGTGCTATGGGTAGAATACAAGCAGATATGTGTTTAACAAACGCAAAACTTGTCAATGTACTAACTGGAGAGGTTTATCCTGCAGATATTTATATCTATGATAAATTTATCGCACACGTTGAATCTGAAAATGTTGGACAAAACATTGATGCTAAAAAAATAGTTGATTGTGATGGACAATATTTAATCCCAGGATTTATTGATTCACATATTCATATTGAATCTTCAATGCTTACACCAAGAAACTTTGCAAGAGGTGTAGTTAATCATGGAACAACAACTGTTGTTACAGATCCTCATGAAATTGCAAATGTATTTGGAAAAGATGCAGTTGTTTATATGCACGATTCTTCAGATGATTTACCTATGCGTCAATTAATTGACATTCCATCTTGCGTTCCAGCTGTTCCATCAGTTGAAAATGCAGGCGCTGAATTTTTTGCAAAAGATATCTATGAATTAGCAAAACTTGAAAGAGTAGTTGGGCTTGCAGAAGTTATGGATTATTTAGGTGTTGTGAATAATGATCCACGAATGGTTGAAATTTTAAAAGCGGCAAAAGAATGTGGTCTTTACCTTCAAGGACATGCTCCAATGTTGTCTGGACGAATTTTATCTGCTTATAGTATTGGTGGTGCAAGAACATGTCATGAATCTCGTACTGAAAAAGAATTCTTAGATAAATTAAGAATTGGTATGCATGTGGATGTGCGTGAGAGTTCAATGGCTAAAAATGCAAGAGAAGGTGTTCTTGGAACACAAAGAATTAAGTTCTATGATCAATTCTCTGTATGTACTGATGATAAAGAGTCTGATGATATTTTAAATGAAGGTCATTTAAATATTGTTGTTAGAAAATTAATTGATAGTGGACTAGATCCATTAACAGCGATTAAAGGTGCAACGATTAATAATGCACGTCAAATTAAAATGGAAAATTTAGGTGCAATTGCACCTGGATATATTGCAGATATCTTAGTTGTTAAATCTTTATATGAGGTAGCGCCATCTCAAGTTTATTTTGAAGGGAAGCTTGTTTCTGAAAACGGAAAACTTGTAGAACCAATTAAAGAAAAGAAATTTGAGATAGAAGAAATAAATTCTATTAATTTAAAATCACCATCTCTTGATAAGTTTATTTATAATGCACCTATTAAAGATGGAATGGTTAAGGTGAATGTTATTGGATATCATGATTTAAGATTTTCTTTATCTAAATGTGCAGTTGAAGAAATCCCTGTAAAAGATGGAGTTCTTGATTTATCATTTGATCCAAACTTAAAGTTTGTTACGATTTTTAATCGTTATGGAAAAGAAACAATTGGATATGGTGTGCTAAGAAACTTTGGAACAAATCAAGGTGCTATCGCATCAAGTGTTTCTCATGATTCACACAATGTTACTGTTGTATATGATACTCCAGAGAATGGTAAAGCTGCTGTAGATGCCCTGATAGATATCAAAGGCGGGATGGCTGTTGCGAATCATGGTAAGGTAATAGGAACATTACCACTTCAAGTCGGAGGACTTATGTCTATTAATACTGCAGAAGTTGTTGCGGAACAATCTCAAGTATTAAAAGATGTTATGCGAGAAATTGGATTAACAGTAATTGCGAATCCATTATTGAGAATTGTTACTTGTGCTCTTCCTGTAATTCCAGATACAAAAATGAGTGATCTTGGAATCATAGATGTTGCTACTCAAGCAATTTTACCTTTATATCCTGATTATACAAAATAAATATTCTTATAAAACAGATAGACAACATGATTATTAGGTCTATTTGTTTTTTTATATTTTAAACTTATTTATGTTTTTAAATTTTGGTGTTATGAAAAAAAGCTACTGAAATGACAGATGGTGTACATGTACTTGTAATAAAGACCTTCATACTATTTTTTATAATATTATAATGAAAAAAGTCAACAATCTATTGCTGACTTTTTTATGTTTAAGTAATGTTTTATATACTAGATAATATTTATTTCTTTTTGTTCACAGGATGCCATAAATCAGTTTTATCATCATTATGTAGCATTAATAAAAAGTTATCTTTTGCCATAGGATATTTCTCATATAAGTCATTCAACATATGTTTAGTTTCAGTACGTTTAGTATATCCATCCATTGGACAAGTACTTCTAACAATCGGAACTTTAGATTCCATGATTGCTTTTTCTATATCACTCTCATATGCGTATACAAATGGTCTAATGAATGTAGTATCAGTACGACTCATGTACATTGTTGGTTTAAATGTAGCGAGTCTTCCACCATATATAGCATTCATAAGTAGTGTTTCTATAGCATCGTCTGCATGATGCCCAAATGCTATTTTATTACAATTTAATTTTTTTGCAGAATCAATTACAATACCTTTTTTTAATGTAGAACATAATGAACACTTAAGTGTTCCATCCTCATTTGCTTGGACTTTTAAAATATCATACACTTGACTTTCAAATAAATGAAATTCTATTCCTTTACTTTCAAAAAAGTGGATAGCTTCTGTAAAATCCATATTTGGAAATCCTAGTTTAATGTGTACTCCAACTATTTCAAATTTCTTATCAGCAAATTTTTGATATAAATGCATACAGTAAAGAAGAAGCATACTGTCTTTTCCACCACTTACTCCAATACATATACGATCGTTTTCTTGAATTAAATTGTATTCACGATCGGCTTTACGAATACAACCTAATATTTTTTTCATTGACATAAATTTATTCCTTTGTTTATTTGCGTTGCTATTATATCATGAATTTATTATAATATAAAAGAAAAAAAAGGTGATAATGTGAACGGAATACTATTAATAAACAAAGAAAAAGAAATGACATCATTTGATGTCATTGCAAAGCTTAGAAAAATACTACATACAAAACAAATAGGGCATACAGGAACATTAGATCCAAATGCTACAGGACTTTTGATTGTAATGGTAGGAAAGGCATGCAAGATACTGCCTTACATTAAAAATAATAAGAAAGAATATATTGCGACATTAAAATTTGGTTATAAAACTGATACAGGTGATATTTGGGGGAAAACAATTGAAGAAAAAGAAGTTAGTTCATTTGATACTCAACAGATTGAAGCTGTTTTTAAGTCTTTTATTGGTAAACAAATGCAAGTTCCACCAATGGTAAGTGCAGTTAAAATTAATGGTAAAAAACTATATGAATATGCCAGGGAAGGTATTGAAATAGAAAGACCAGCAAAAGAAATAGAAATTTATGAACTTGAACTTATTGAAATGGGTGAAGAAATTAAGTTTAGAGCAGTTTGCTCAAGTGGAACATTTATACGTGTTTTATGCGAAGAAATTGCTGAAAAGCTTAATAATATTGGAACAATGAGTAGATTAGTACGTACTAAGATAGATCATTTTGAAGTAGAAAATGCTTTAAAATTAGATGAAATTTCTGATGATATCAAGCTTTTTACGCCGTATGAGATGTTGATTGATTACCCATATATTGAATATGAAAATGTAGATGACATTTATAATGGTAAACGTATCTTTTTAGATACAGAGCATGATTTAGTTATGATTGTTTCAAAAAATGAAGTATTAGCTGCTTATAAAAGAGAAAACGGTAAAAAATTTAAAAGTATGAGAGGGTTTTGGTAATGAATACTCATGTTGTAACGTTACAAGGGTGTACTACATTAAAAGAAGAGTTTGCTGCGTGTATAGGTTATTTTGACGGAATTCATATGGGACATATGGAGTTATTAGATCAAACCATTAAGTATGCAACTCAAAATAATATTAAAAGTGCATTGATTACTTTTTATCCAGATCCAAAAGAGATTATTCATAAACTTGATGGAATTAGACATTTAACTACATTAGAAGATCGAAAAAAAATTGCACAAAAAAGAGGAATTGATGAGTTTATTGTTCTAGATTTTACAATGACAATGGCAAATGCCTCAGTGGATGATTTTATTTCTATGTTGAATCATTTACCGTTAAAAGCACTGATTTGTGGATTTGATTTTAAGTTTGCGAAAAAAGGTTTAGGTAGTGTTACTTCATTTACAAAAGACACTTCAAATTTTGAAGTGATTGTTGTGAATGAAGTTCTATTTAATAATGAAAAAATTAGTTCTTCGAGCATTGTGAAGTTGATTGAAGAAGGAAATATTATACAAGCAAATATAATGTTGGGTTATCCATACTCAATCAAAGGTATTGTGGTACATGGTAAGAAAAAGGGGAGAACAATTGGATTTCCTACATGTAATATTGGATTTACTGATGAATACATCATTCCTAAAAAGGGAGTGTATGTAGGGGAAATTACTGTTAAAGGAAAAAAATATTCAGCGATGATTAATGTTGGAATGAATCCTACATTTAATTTAAATCATACAGTATCAATTGAAGCGCATATTTTGGATTTCAATGAATTTATATATCTTGAAAAAGTGAGTGTTTGTTTTTATGATAGAATTAGAGAAGAAAAGAAATTTGACTCAATTGATAGCTTAAAATCACAGTTAAAAAGTGATGTAGAAACAACAAAAAATTACTTTTTAGATAAAGTCACTATCTAAATCATAAATAATTTGTTATAATAGACTGGGTGATAAAAATGGCAAATGAATATATTGTAATAAAAGAAAAGTGTGAAGAATTCGGACATATCGCTTTAACAAAAGGTGTGTTTGACACAATTGTCTGCTTAACAGTGGATGAAGATGAAAAAGTAGTTTTGTGTGACAATAAAGCATTTACTAAACCAAGTATTTCAAAAATCACAAAAAATGAGCTAAATATATCTGTTGACATTAAAGTTAAATTTGGTGCAAATGTAAATGAAGTTTGTGAAAAACTACAAGATAAAATTCATCAAACAATTTTCCAAATGACTGAATTAAATTGTCGTTCGGTTAATATCCGCGTTACTGGATTTGTTTTTTAAACACCTTTATTGGTGTTTTATTTTGTTAATAAAAGTGTGTAATTATATATGAGATGGAGGTAAAATATGAATCGCCATAAACAAAGAGAACAAGCAATGTTTTGTTTATATCAACATTTATTATTAAATAAAGATATCAACATTATATTAGAAGAGATGATAGAAAATGAAGAAATAAGAGATGGTTATTTTATGCAATCATTGACTGTCAATGCTGTTAAAAATAAAGTATTTATTATTGAAGAGATCCAAAAGAGATTAACTGATTGGGAATTTGATCGTCTAGGATATATTGAGCAAAGTATTTTATTACTTGCTGGATGTGAACTTTACTCTGAAAATGATGAAAAAGCTGTTGTTATCGATGAAGCAATTAAATTGGCTAAATTTTATTGTGATGATGACACATACAAATTGATAAATGGTGTATTAGATAGACTATGATAAATGAATCATGGTCTGTTACTACTGTTGTCCGCTATCTGAAAAATAAACTGGATAATGATTCTCTTATTCAGTCTATTCTTGTTAAGGGAGAAGTCTCTAATTTTACAAGACATACGAGTGGGCATTTTTATTTTACTTTGAAGGATCAAACAAGTCGAATATCATGTGTTATGTTTAGAAGTAATACATCAAATGCGCCTTATGATATAAAAAATGGAATGCAACTTGTTGTAAATGGTTCTATAAGTATGTTTGAAGCAACAGGGGCGGTGCAATTGTATGCAAGAAGCATTGTACAAGATGGAATTGGAGATTTATATCAAAGACTTGAATTTTTAAAAAATAAACTATTAAATGAAGGTTATTTCGATGAAAAACATAAAAAAACAATACCAAGGTATATATCAAAGATTGCACTTGTTACAGGAAATGAAACTGCAGCTAGAAAAGATGTACTAACTACTATTAAAAGAAGGTGGCCTCTTATTGAAATAGATGAATTTCCATGTCTTGTTCAAGGAACAAATGCATATTTAGAGATATCCGATGCTTTATTAAAAGCAGATAATTCTAATGCAGATGTTATATTATTAGTTAGAGGTGGCGGTTCTATTGAAGATTTATGGTCATTTAATGAAGAATTGGTAGTTAAAACTATATTTAAACTTCATACACCGATTATTTCTGGGATTGGACATGAAATAGACACTACACTTGCTGATCTTGTATCTGATCGTCGTGCTGCAACACCAACTGCTGCTGCTGAACTTGCATCAGTTGATAGACTTAGTGTTCAAAAAGAATTATTTTTATTAAAAAATAGGATGTTATATAATATAAAAGTCCTACTTGAAGGGAAAAGACATTTTATAAATAATTATCAAAATAATAAGTATTTTAAAGAACCTACGCTTTACATTAGTGAAAAACAAATGATTCTTGATTTATATAAGTCAAACTTATTGAAGTATACTAATATTGTAAGCGATAAAAGAGTAGAGCTTTCTTTAAGTGCTCATCATATTACAAGACTTGCAAAACAGTTTTCATTACACAAAAGTAATCATTTACTTTCTGTTTCAAAATTATTACAACATAAAATTGAAATAATGCTTGCTTTAAGAAAGCAAAGTGTGTTGAAAAACATTGATTTACTGCAAGCTTATTCCCCATTAAATGTCATAAAAAGGGGATATTCTGTTACATATAAAGATGACAAAGTTGTTAATAGTATAGATTTATTGAATAAAGATGATCAAATTATTACAAAATTAAAAGATGGTAATATTACATCAATTATAATGAAAAAGGAGAAAATATGAGTAAAATAAATTTTGAGGAATCGATGGAACGTATTAATGAAATCGTAACTAAATTGGAAAAAAATGAAGTGACTTTAGATGAATCTATTTCATTATTTGAAGAAGGTTTAAAACTAATTCAAACATGTGATGGTGTTTTAAAAGGATTTGAAGAAAAAGTAGATACTTTAATGGAAGAGTATAAGGCAAATGATTCAAACTAATCAATTTGATGAGATATTGTTTTCTTATTTTGATACAAATTCATCATCTGAAACTGAAAAAGCAATGCTATATGCATTACAAACTGGTGGAAAAAGAATTAGACCGTTACTACTATTGACTGTTTTAGATTCATATCAGAAAAATATTAATATAGGCTATTCAACTGCGTGTGCCATTGAAATGATTCATACATATAGCTTAATTCATGATGATTTGCCTGCTATGGATAATGATGATTATCGTCGTGGAAAATTAACATGCCATAAACAATTTAATGAAGCAATCGCAATACTTGCAGGAGATGGACTCCTTACACGCGCATTTCAAATTGTTTCAGATGATACATTATTAACAAGTGATCAAAAAGTTAGAGTTATTTCTTATTTATCACGCTATGCGGGATACAAAGGAATGATTTTAGGGCAAGAATTCGACATGATAAGCGAAAATCAAGATGTTTCGGTTGAATTTTTAAAACAGATTCATCATCATAAAACTGGTCATTTAATTGCAATTCCATTAATAACGGCTGCGATTATTGCAAACAAAGAAGAAGATATTGAATCTTTGAAATTACTAGGGTTTACAATTGGCCTTGCTTTTCAAATTCAAGATGATATTTTTGATGTAACAAAAAATTTAAAGAATGAAAATCTTGAAAGTAGTGATTTAAAAAATAATAAAGCAACATATGTCTCATTGCTTGGGCTTGAAAATGCACAAGAAACACTTAAAAAGACCTTTGCATTATGTTATTATTTAATAGACAAATTAAGTTTAAATAAAGAACAATTAATTGAACTTGTAAATAAGATTGAGAATAGAACTCATTAGGAGGTAAAAATGGATATTACTAAGATTGAAGATCCTAAATTTTTAAAATCATTAAATACTGCTGAAATGAATGCACTTGCTGAAGATATCAGACGTTTTTTAATTACAAATGTAAGTAAAACAGGAGGGCATTTATCTAGTAATTTGGGTGTTGTTGAATTAACAATGGCATTACATTATGTTTTTGATTCACCAAAGGATAAAATATTTTTTGATGTAGGTCACCAAAGTTATATTCATAAAATTCTAACTGGACGTGCACCACGTTTTCATACATTAAGACAATGGGATGGAATTTCTGGTTTTCAAAAACGCAGTGAAAGCGTGCATGATGTATGGGAAGCAGGCCATTCCTCAACTTCTTTATCTGCTGCACTTGGTATGGCAGTGACACGTGATTTAAATAATGAATCTTATCATGTTGTTCCTGTTATTGGGGATGGTGCACTTGCAAGTGGAATGTCACTTGAAGCACTCAATCAAATTGGAGGATTAAAGAAGAATATGATTATTGTTTTTAATGATAATAATATGTCTATATCACAAAATGTAGGGGCTATTTCAAATGGTCTTGGAAAATTAAGATCTAGTAAACCTTATAATTTGATTAAGCATGATACTAAAGAACTACTATCTTCTACACATGTAGGTAAAAGTGTGCTAGGAGGATTAAGATCTGTTAAAGACATGATTAAGAAAAGCGTAGTTGATCCATCTATTTTTACAGAATTTAATTTAGAATATTATGGTCCAGTGGATGGACATGATATTAAGCAACTTATAAATGTATTTGAAGCTGCGAAGTCACACGATGGACCTATTGTAGTCCATGTTCTAACTAAAAAAGGAAAAGGTTATAAATACTGTGAAAACGATTATGAAGGGTATTGGCATGGAGTAGGATCATTTGATCCTGAAACTGGTCATTCATTAAGTGAGACACCAGGTGGCCACTTAAGTTGGTCACAAATTATGTCAGAATCACTTATTAAACAAGCAATGTCTAATAAAGATGTTGTTGCGATTACACCTGCAATGATTACAGGAAGCAAACTTGAACGTTTCTTTAACCAATTTCCAGAGCGTTCTTTTGACTGCGGAATTGCTGAAGAGCATGCAATGACATTCGCTGCATCTCTTGCGGTAAATGGTAAAAAGCCATTTATTTCAGTCTATTCTTCATTTATACAAAGAGCATATGATCAAATTAACCATGATATCGCAAGAATGGATGCACCTGTTGTAATTGGTATAGACCGTGCTGGTCTTGTAGGAGAAGATGGAGACACACATCATGGGGTGTTTGATGTAGGTATTTTAATGCCACTTCCTAATATTATTATTTCTCAACCGAAAGATTCTATCGAAGCGGAGTCTTTACTGCATACGGCATTTAATACAAATCATCCTTTTGTGATTAGATATCCAAGAGGAAGTGCTCCTTATTTTGACAATAATAAAAACGAATTAATAAAAATTGGAACTTGGACGAAAGAATATGAAGCAGAGAATAGTAAACTTGTTGTACTTGCTTACGGACCTGATGTAAATAGAATTACACAAAAAGCAATTATCAATGAACTTCCTATTACAGTCATTAATGCAAGATTTTTTAAACCATTAGATAATGTTATGTTGAATGAAATTTCTAACTCTAATTTACCTATTATTTGTTATGAAACAGATATGTTAAAAGGAGGATTATCAAGTAGTATTTTAGAATATTATAATGATACAAAGCAAAATGTTAATTTAATTCGAATTGGAATTGACGATGTATTTGTAACGCATGGTTCTGTTTCAAATTTAAGGAAGTCACAACATATCGATATTAATTCCTTATTTGAAAAAATCTTATCGATTGTTGAGGCATAATGGTACGATTAGATTTATATCTTGCAAAACAAGAAAATATTTCTCGTCAAAAAGTACAAGATTATATTCAAGACGGATGTGTTTTTGTTAATAATAAAGTAATTAAAAAAAGCAGTTTTCAAGTGAAAGAGGAAGATGCTGTAGAGTTGTTGATTCCAGATATTCACTATGTAGCAAGATCTGGGTTTAAACTTCATGAGGCACTGTCAGCTTTTAATATTGACTTAAGTAATAGAATTATTATTGATATTGGATCAAGCACTGGAGGGTTTAGTGAATGTTGTCTAAATCATGGTGCTAAGAAAGTGTATGCGGTTGATGTTGGAACAGATCAGTTGCATCATTCATTACGTACTATTCCAAATTTAGTTTCAATGGAAAACACCAATGCAAGAAATTTAAAAATAACAGATTTTAATGAAAAAATTGACTTTGTATGTATGGATGTTTCATTTATATCATGTAAATTTTTGATTCCTATTATTTCAATGCTTTTAGATGATACTGGAGAATGTGTTATTCTAATAAAACCACAATTTGAAGTAGGGAAAAAGTATATTGGTAAAAATGGAATTGTAAAAGATAAAAAAGCAAAAAGAGTTATTTTACAAGAAATTGTGGATGAAGCAATCATTCATAAATTAAACCCAATAGGATTAATAGAATGTGCAACTGTTGGAAGAGATGGAAACCAAGAATATTTGTTGCATTTAAGTAAGACGAGTTTAAAAAGAATATTTGATTATAAAAAAATTGTAACTTAGAGAGGGGATTGTTATGTTAAAACATTTATATATTCAAAACTACATCATAATTGAAAAATTAAATATTGATTTTGAAAGTGGAATGAGTGTTTTTACAGGAGAAACTGGAGCTGGAAAGTCTATCATCATCGATGCACTAGGACTTTTGTGTGGTGATAAAGGATCCCCTAAAATTATACAAACAGGCGCTGATAAAGCGTATGTCGAGGCTGTGTTTGAAATTTCTAACCCTAAATCTTTAAAACGATTGCAAGAAGCTGAATTCGAAGATGAAAATGAATATATTTTTAGTCGTACATTCACATTAGATGGGAAAAGTACAACAAAAATTAATCATCGCACTGTAACATATAGTTTCATGAAGGAAGTATTAAGTTTTGAACTGGATATTCATTCTCAGCATGATACACAATACTTATTGAATAGTAAAAGTCATATATCATTGTTAGATGCTTTTATTAACAATGAGGTGTTATTTAATAAAATGAAAGCAGATTATAAAGTATACGCTGAATTAAATAAAAATTTTAGTGAAAAAAGTAATACCGATTTCAATGCTGAAGATGAAGAATATATTCGTTTTCAAATTGATGAAATCACAGATGCTGATTTAAAAGAAAATGAGGATATTGAATTAGAAGAAAGACAAAAAGAACTTTCATTATTTACTAAAATTAATGAAACGATGACTCAGGTATTAGAAAATATGTCTGAGGTTGATGAAAAATACTACAGTTCAATAAAACAATTGGATAGTTTATCTTCTATTAATGAGTTAAATGATATTCATGTTAGTTTAAAAGAAAAATATTATGAAACACAAGATCTTGTATCTTCATTGCATAGATACACTGAAAATTTAGAATTTGATGAAGATCAGTACCATGCGATTCAAGAAAGATTATTTTTAATTAGTAAACTAAAAAGAAAATATGGACATTCAATTGAAGCTATTTTATCAAAGAAAGACGAGCTTGTTCAAAGGCTTGAAATGATTGAAAACAGACAATTGTACCTAGAAAAAATGGAAAAAGAAGTTTTCATTGCAAAAGAAAATGCAATGAAAACAGCAAAAGAAATAAATCGTTTAAGAGAGAAATATTCTAAAGTTCTTGTAAAAGAAGTGAGTGATAACTTGACTGATTTAATGTTGCCACACGCTTTATTTTCAATTGAAATTAAAGATACTAATTTATCATCTTTTGGTTGCGATTCAGTTGAATTCTATATTTCAACAAACAAAGGTGAATCTCTTAAACCACTTGCAAGCACAGCGAGTGGTGGTGAATTATCTCGTTTTATGCTTGGAATAAAAGTTGTATTTAGTTTATTGCAAGGTATTTCTACTATTATTTTTGATGAAGTTGATTCAGGTGTTTCTGGTGTTGTTGCTTCTGCAATAGGTAAGAAAATGAAGCATTTAAGCACTTCACTGCAAGTATTATCGATCACACATATTGCGCAAGTAGCTGCATGCGCTGATAAACATTATTTTGTATATAAAGATCAATCTAGTGACAAAACAATTACTAGTATTAAATTAATTGACTCTGATGATAGAATCAAGGAATTAGCAATGATTTCAAGTGGTAGTAATTCAGAAAGTGCACTGATTGCAGCTAAAGAACTATTTGATTCACATCAATAAATTTAAAAGAAACATAAAAAAACAAGAATTTATATAAATTAAATCCTTGTTTTTTTTATTTAATTTATATGAAAATAACACATTAATCATTCAAATCATTAGATATATTAACATAAACATTGTATACTGTAACTAATTATGGAGGATACATATGAAAACAGCGATTGTTTATTTTAGTGGAACAGGTAACAGCTATAACGTAGCGTTAAGTTTATCAAGCAAAATTGAGTCGGATTTGTATTATTTACCCAATACGCATATTAATAAACTAGAAGCATATGATCGTATTATTTTAATATCATCTATGTACAGTTTTGGTGTACCTTTATTTGTGGAAGAATATATAAAGAAAATGGCAATTTTAGATACAAGACAACATTATATAGTTTTAACTTATGCAGGTTTTTCTGCAAATGCAAAAGAGCATTTGCAAAATTTATATTTGTCATATGGAATTGATATTTATAATATTTTTGAAATAAGAATGCCTTTAAACTTTACGATTGCGTTTACAATGCCTGAGTTTATGGTCAATATGATTTTAAAACAATCGACAAGTAAAATTGATAAGATTGCATCTGCTATTTTAATGAGTAAAAAAAGAAAATTTAAAGCAAATATATTTAAAAATTTAGATATCGTTCACAATAATAATGACGCCAAATTAAAACTTATGGCAAAAAATTACATAGTTTTGGATACATGTACTGGATGTCAGCTTTGTAAAAATATTTGTCCTACAAAAAATATAGAGATTTATGACAATAAACCTGTATTTAATGATCATTGCTGTGCCTGTCTTGCATGTTTTCAAAGATGTCCTGTAAAGGCAATTAATTATGGTGAAAAAACAATTGGTAAAAAAAGATATATTAATCCAAATGTTGATTTAAATAATATGAAATAAGAGGGGAATATCCTTTTTAAAATCTATTATTTTGGTATAATATAGTAGGTGATTAAATGAAGAGTAAAGTAATATTTCATATAGATTTAAATGCATTTTTCGCTACAGCAGAAATCATAAAAAACCCGAAACTTGCTGGTCTTCCTCTTGTTGTAGGTGGAAATTCAAGAAGATCAGTCGTTTCTACTGCCACATATGAGGCAAGGGCTTTTGGGATACATAGTGGGATGCCTGTTGCACATGCCCAAAAACTTTGTAAGAATTTAATTGTGTTAGAAGGTAACTTTCCATTATACAGATCGTTATCAGAAAAATTTATTAATTATCTAAAAACATATACTTCTTTGATTGAACAAGCGAGTATTGATGAATGCTATGTGGATATGACTGATGTCATTGAACATTATGAAAAGCCACTTGATCTTGCTGTACAAATTCAAAAAGATTTATTTGAACTTTATGAATTAAAGTGTAGCATCGGTGTTTCATATAACAGATTTTTAGCAAAAATGGCAAGTGATATGAGAAAACCTATGGGAATCACAGTTTTAAGAAAAGCTGAAATACCAGTTAAATTATGGCCATTGAGCATTGCGGATATGTATGGAATTGGTAAGAAAACAGCACCCGCACTCATTAGAGCAAAAATAAAAACAATAGGGGATTTAGCTAAGGAAACAAATGTAGAAGCAGCTAGAGTTATTTTAGGTAAAAATTATATTAATTACTATAATAGAGCAAATGGGATGTCAGATGATAAAATATTCGTATATAATGAAGATGACTTAGCAAAGTCTATTTCACACTCAACTACACTCATAGACGACATTGTTGAATATGATGAAGTAAAAGAAGTACTTGGACAATTAGCTAATCAAGTCTTTAAAAAATTAAATAAACAAAATATGAGTTTTAATCAAATTTCTATCACAATTAAATATCATGATTTTAAATCAATTGTACGTTCACGTAAATTATCGGAAAGGCAAAATGCTTTGGCGGTATTATATGAGGAGATTATGTCTTTATATGATGAAAATGAGTCAGATGTACCTATTCGACTTCTTGGTATTAGTGTTGGAGGTTTAAAACATAAATCTAATTCAATTAAACAGTTTAGTTTGTTTGATACGAGTGAAACATCAAATGAAGTGAATGAGCTTCTCAATACAATTAATAAAAAATATCAATCCAAGAAAGTGATAATTGCAAAAGATATCATAAATAAAAAGTAGGTGATTAGATGAAAATTAATGAAGCAATTGATGATTTTTTAAGAGAATTAACTGTTAATCAGCAAAAACCTATTAATACTATTAATAGTTATAAAAATGATTTAATAAAATATGAAGCATATTTATCAAGTATTCATATTGTGAATATGGAAGATATTAAACAAACAGATATTTTAGATTTTTTATATCAACAGTCTAAACTATATAAAAACACTACACTAAATCATATTGCAAGTAGTATAAGAAGTTTTCATAAATCGATAGCACTAAATCATCCAAATCTTTCTATCGCAACAAACAAAGTAAAAGTTGCTAGTAAAGAAAAGACATTGCCTTTATATTATCAAGATCATGATTTGGTTAAATTCTTTGATTACTTTGATACTTCTGATATAGACTTATACCATAAAGCAATATTTGAGTTGATATTTGCCTGTGGTCTAAGAGTGAGTGAAGTTGTTAACTTAACATTTAATCAAGTCCATACAGATGCATTAATTATTAGAATCACTGGAAAAGGAAATAAAGAAAGAATCATTCCGATTGCAGACTACTCATTAAAAATTTTAATGAAATACATTAATGAAGTACGCCCTAATTGGGAGAAAAAGGTAAGTCATTATATATTTATAAATAAGTTTTCTAAAAGAGTAAATCGTCAATATATATGGAAGGTTTTAAAACAAATAAATTCTGAATTAGATTTAAATATTGATTTAACTGTTCATTCATTAAGACATAGTTTTGCGACTAGTCTATTAGAAAATGGTGCTGATTTGAGAAGTGTTCAAGAATTATTAGGACACAGTAACATCTCAACAACTCAGATATACACACATGTACAAAATAAGCATTTAAAAGATGCTTATAATCGCTACCATCCACGTAGCATGAAAGGAAACAAATGAAATATAAAAGAATTATTACCGTAGTTATTGACTCATTAGGAGTTGGAGCATTAGATGATGCACAAAAATACAACGACCTTGGAAGTGATACACTTGGAAACCTTGCAAAAGCAGTAGGTGGGATTAAAGTTGATACACTTGAGTCGTTAGGTTTAGGTAATTTACATCCTACAGAAGGCGTTAAATCAATTGAAAGCCCTAAAGGATACTTTACTAAGATGAGAGAATTAAGTGTTGGTAAGGATACTATGACAGGACATTGGGAGATGATGGGTCTTAATATTAGCTCACCATTTCAAACATTCACAGACACTGGGTTTCCTCAAGAATTAATGGATGAATTAGAAGAAAAAACAGAACATAAATGGATTGGTAACTATTCAGCAAGTGGAACAGAAATACTGGATGAACTTGGTGAACAACATATGAAAACAGGGGAGATGATTGTTTACACATCAGCTGATTCTGTATTACAAATTGCATGTCATGAAGAAACATTTGGGCTTGACGAATTATATCGTTGTTGTGAAATCGCAAGAGAAATTACAATGGTAGATAAATGGAAAGTTGGAAGAATCATCGCACGTCCATTTATTGGAGATAAAAAGGGAGAGTTTAAACGTACCTCAAACCGCCATGATTATGCACTAAAACCATTTGGTAAAACAGTCTTAGATGAATTGAAAGAAAATAATTATGATGTAATCAGTGTTGGTAAAATTAATGATATATTTGATACAGAAGGGATTACAGAATCTCATAAGTCAAAATCTAGTGATGAAGGAATGCTTCAAACAATAGAACTTTTAAATCAAGATTTTACAGGTTTATTGTTTACAAATTTAGTTGATTTTGATGCACTTTGGGGGCATAGACGAAATCCAAAAGGGTATGCACAAGAATTAGAAAATTTTGATAAACATTTAAAAACACTAATTAAAAAAATGGATGATTCTGATTTGCTAATTCTTACTGCAGATCATGGAAATGACCCAACACATCATGGCTCAGACCATACAAGAGAAATGGTTCCATTTATCTTATATTCACCATCATTTAATGGTGCAGGTTTATTACCTGTATCTGAAACATTTGCTGATATTGGAGCAACAATCTCTGAAAACTTTGACTTACCATTACCTAAGTATGGAAAATCAGTCTTATCTTATTTAAAATAACAATATATAAAAATTACATAATATACATTATGCGAAGTTGATTATTTTTCTAATCTTTGTGCATAATATGGATAATTATTATCTATTTCATATGTTAAGTCGTTTATTTTATCTTTCCAAACCAGTGGAACGTCTTCTTGATAAAATAAATGACTTTTTTGTATGAACCTTGTATTTAGTGATCTTACTTGTTTTTCCTTTATAAATATATTAATACACTTATAGGCTACAGCTGCTTTAGAATCTTTTACTTGATAGCACACTTGTTGTGTTTCAACTATGCTTGTATCAACTGTATTTAATACATCTAGTTTATATGTAATATCACCATCTTCATAATCTGTTGCACTCACATTTTTTAATGGATCAAACGATTGATATTGTAGTAATGTTTTATCATATGCTGTAATAGATGGAGGTTCATTTGTATCATATATCGTTACATACATTTCTTTAGTATCTTTTAATCCACCGCTATCCACTACTTCGTATGTCAAAGTATAATTTCCAATTTTATTAAAATCAACACTTCCTTTTATTAATACTATTTTATGTGTGATATCTAAGTCTTGCGCATCAAATGCACTTACATAATTTTTAAACTCTATTTCTGTACCCCTTTTTATTCTTGGATTCTCTTTTATTGTTATAACTGGCGGTGTATTAATATTTTCTGTTTTTACATGGAGTGATGTACCACTATAGTCCACAAATGTGCTTGCAATCCACATAGGATAGATATCATTTCCCTCTTTTACCCTTCTTCTTTGGTTTTCACAATAGGATAAAGAACCCTTAACTTGATAATAATGGACATCATTTACTCTTTGTTTAGCAAAAATAGTGTTATATGTCGTATTTACGGCAAAGTATAGCCTGTTTTTGAAGCTATTTGAGCACCAATTGCCATGATATATATAATTAGAGTACTTAGCAGGTGTACTTCGCGCTAAAACAGTTGTATGGTTTACTATAATTGATGTGTCATCTAGTCTAGATGAGATTGAGTATCTTATGTTTTTAGATGTGTCTACAACATCTTGCTGCATTGGAAAATAAATGACTGTTTTAAATGATTTATTTGTCGTCTTTGCATTTACGATTAAATATACAGTATAATCTGCATTCTCCTGAAAACTTGATAATGGAACAACTGCTTTAAACCCAACATTCTGGTAGTCATAATAACACTGATTTCCATACATATAGTATTGATTGTTTGCGCATCGTCTTGTCCCAGCAAACTTTACAAGTTCAGTTTGTGTACTATAACGTGAACTTGCATCAACAATGAAAGAATGATTTTTGCTTCTAAACTCAACCTGATAAGAGTGTGTTGTATCATTTAAGAAATGCTGAAGAATATTCACAAATCCCCAGCCCTCAATTGTTAATTGTTCATTTTTAATATCTACATGAAGCACTTCATAAGGGAGTCTTTCTTTATCGACAATATCAACAGCTTTCACATGTGTGATAAAACCACTCATATATACAATAAAAATAATAAAAATGATTTTTCTCATACCGTTCTCCTTTTGTAGTAAATAACACATATAACTAGAAAAACAATAATAAATAAAAGTAAAAAACTAATCTGATTTTGATTTGAATTTTCCGTAAATTGCTCAATTGATTCACTTGATTGTACAGTACAATCTTCTTTCCAATGGATAGATAATGTTTCAATGAGATTATCATTTGAATCATACACATTAAACTCTTTAAAATCAGGGTTTAACCCCAAAACCATTCCACTTTCACTTTGAAATAAATAAGGATTATTTGATTCAATATACTCTCCTGTATCTAAATGTATATAAACTTTATCTCTATTACAGGGAGGAAACTCAAATATATCAACTTGTTCATTATTTTCATTTATAAAATATGCCATTTTTACCACCTCATTATTAAATACAGTACATCAAATCACAATTCCTAAATAAAAAACTGATATCTCATTTGAAATATCAGTTTTTTTCTATTCAATATTTATTTAATTAATCTCTATTTGAGCGAAGTAATACCATTCTTAAAATTTGTGCAAGTGTACTAACCAATGCAGCTACATATGTAAATGCTGCAGCAGATAACATTTTTTTAGCATCGTCGTGCTCATATTCATTTACAATCCCCATACTATCTAAGTATGTTAAAGCACGAGATGATGCATTAAACTCGACTGGTAATGTGACAAGTTGGAAAATTGCAATAACAACCAAAGCACCTATTCCTAAGTAAAACAGTGAATCAAGTCCTGAAAAAAGACCAATAAATAATACACCCCAACCTAATTTACTGCTAATGATTGCAGCTGGAAGAATTGCATCACGCATTTTTATACCAGCATATCCTTCAGCATGTTGTACTGCATGACCAACTTCATGTGCTGCAACCGCAACTGAAGCGACTGAACTACCATCGTAAATAGCCTCAGAAAGTCTAACAGTATTTGTTTTAGGATCGTAATGATCAGATAGAATACCTGTTGCATATTCTATTTTTACGTCACTTAAATTGTGCTCATCTAAAATCTTTTTTGCAACCTGATACCCAGTAATTCTTTGTTCAATTTGAACATCTTTATATTTTCTGTATGCACCTTGTACAGCTGATTGTGACCATATCACTAAAACAAGCGCACCAATGTATAAAACTATATCCATACTATATAATACCTCCTTAAAAAAGAAAGAAGCTTTCGCTTCTTACTTAACAGCGTCTTTTAACGCTTTTGCCGCTTTAAATGCAGGTGCTTTTGAAGCAGCTACAGTAATGCGTTCTTTTGTTGCTGGATTAATTCCTTGGCGTTCTGGACGTTCTCTAACTTCAAATTTTCCAAATCCGCTAATATCTACTTTATCGCCGTTTTGAAGTGCAGTTACGATTTCTTCAATAACTGTTTCGAATACTTCTGTAGCAGCTTTTTTAGTCATATCGCATTTAGTTGCTAAAGCTTCAACTAATGCTTTTTTGTTTTTAATTTCGTTCATATTTTTGCCTCCATTTGACTTATTTATAATATCACTTCCATAATTTAAATACAACTAATTTACAAAAATTTATAAAATCTATCATTTATAAAAAAATGCAAATATATAATTATATATTAAAATCTACCCTTTTAAACCACCACGTGCAACACCATTTACGATATATTTTCTTGCTACAATAAATAATATAATCATAGGAATTACAACAATTGTAGCAGCCGCCATTAAACGTTCATAGACAACTCCACCTTCTGTAATAAATGCATAAAGACCCATTGGTAGCGTTCTAACAGAAGTTGTATTCGTAACCAACAGTGGCCATAAAAATGAATTCCAACATGCAATCGCATTTAGTAAAACGATAGTAACAATAGATGGTTTTGCAATGGGTACCATAATTTTCCATAAATACTGCCAGTTACTTGCCCCATCGATTCTTGCAGAATAATATAAACTATCGGGAATGGATAAAAAGAAGTTTCTTAAGATGTATGTATAGAAAATGCTTGATGTAAACGGAATGATTAACGCAGGCAACTTATCAATCAATCCTATTTTAACAATCGTTGAATAATTTGTAATGATTAACATTTCAAACGGAATCATCATAAGTGCAATTAGTAATGAAAATACGATGTCTCTACCTGGGAATTTTAATCTTGAAAAAGCAAACGATGCTAAGATCGTAGTAAACAACGAACAGATTACACAACAAATTGTTACAATAACAGAATTAAGAAAATATGTTCCAAATGGTGCAATTTCAAATGCAGATATAAAATTATCTAACTTAAATGAACTTGGTAGCCATGTAGGTGGAATATTTGCAATCTCTCCTGCCGTTTTAAATGCTGTAATAAACATCCAATAAAAAGGAAAAACCATTATGATTGCCCCAACAATCAATATAAGATATTGCATAATTTTAACAAAATTTATTTTTTTCATAATTCTCTCCCTTAATAATGTTTCCACTTTCTTTGTATAAATAACTGAATCATTGTAAACACAAATACAATTAAGAATAAAACTACAGCAGCAGCTGATGCTGTTCCTAGTTCCCAATTAATATGAAATTCATCATATATGTAATAAACTACAGTGTATAATGAATACGCAGGTCCTGGTAATCCATTAAATAATGGGAATAATTCATTAAATACTTTTGATGTAGAAATTGTATTAATTATTAGAATCAGACCAGTTGTTGGTGCTAAAAGCGGGACAGTAATTCTAAAGAAAATCATTTTACTGCTTGCGCCATCAACTTTCGCAACTGTATAGTATTTCTCATCAATGTTTTGAAGCCCAGAGAGAAACAAAATGATAGTAAATGGCATAATACTCCAAATACCGTAAATAATAACAGCAGGAAGCGCGTAATTAATATCATTTAACCAATTGATTGCCTCAATACCAAATAACGATAAAAAATAATTGATTACACCATAATCATAATTATACATCCATTTCCATGCAAGACCAATTGCAGTAACAGATGTTACCATTGGTAAAAAATAAGCTGTTTGAAATAGAGCAGAGAATTTTAATTTTTTATTTAATAAATTTGCTATAAAAAGAGATAAGCAAGTAGAAATAGGCACAACAAAAGCGACATAAATTGCTGTATTTTTTAATCCATTTAAAAAATCTGCATCAGAAAATACTTTTCTAAAATTTTCAAATCCTACAGCAGAATACGCTCCTGTCATCATTCTAAAGTCCTCTAAAAATGAAACAACAAATACATTAATTACAGGATAAAGTGTAAATAAAATAATTCCAATTAAAAATGGCAGTAAATATAAAATTGGCTCAAAACTAAATTTACTATTTCTCCCCTTTTTTACTGAACTCATACAAGACGTTCCCCTGTTTGAGCATCAAAAATAAACACCCCTTTATTCTTTAGTGTACAATAAACTGTATCGTTGATTCCTACATGAGATTCAACTGGAATATATCCATGCAATTCTTTATTACCAATTGCAAAACTTCCTAATTCTTCTTTACCCATTGCATATTTTCTAGATACAATTGCTTTAAAGTGTGCATTTTCTTCATTAGAAAGTAATATTGCTTCAGCACGAATACCAACAGTTACTTTTCTGTTGTCTTCTATTGAAACAGGATAAGGTAAAAGTAGCTCCTCATTTGAATCCTCTAATATAATTTTTTGACCTTGAACAGTCCCCACTAATTTATTAATAGGTGGTAATCCTAAGAAATCCGCAACAAACTCATTTGCTGGATTATCATATAAATTTTGTGGTTTATCATATTGTTGTAATTCACCTTGTCTTAATAACATAATACGATCTGAAATACTCATCGCTTCTTCCTGATCATGCGTTACAAAGATAGTTGTTATTTTAGTATCTTGTTGAATACGTCTAATTTCTTCACGCATTTCAATGCGTAATCGAGCATCTAAATTACTTAATGGTTCATCAAGCAATAAAATACTTGGTGATTTCGCTAACGCTCTTGCAATCGCAACACGTTGTTGTTGACCACCCGATAGTTGAGCAGGTTTACGATCAAGCAATGTATCAATATGTACAAGCTTTGCTAATTCCTTTGCTCTTTCTATTCTTTGCGTTTTTGGCACTTTCTTTATTTCTAAAGGAAAACAAATATTTTCCAAAACAGTCATATGTGGATAAAGTGCATAGTTTTGAAAAACCAGTCCTACTCCACGTTTTTCAGGTGTCAAATGTGTAACATCTTGTTCTGAAAAAAATATCTCACCTTCTGTTGCAGGAAGTATCCCACTTAGCATGTTTAGCATTGTACTTTTCCCACATCCAGATGGTCCCAAAAGAGCAATTAATTCTCCATCATTTAATGTCGCTGTTAAATTATTTACTGCAATTGTATCTTTAAACTTCTTTGTTAAATTATTAATTTTGATATACATAATATTCCCCTTACTTTAAGATTTCCTCAATAATTCTTCCATCGATATCTTCCATTTCAAATCCAAGCATTTTTGCAAGTGTAGGTGCTTCATCAACCATTTGAGCAACCTCAACAACAACCCCTTCTTTAACATTAGGCCCACACGCAATAAATGTTGTCTGTTCTTCTTTTGAAGGTAAATGACCATGTGACGCGAATGAGAATTTATAATTCCCTTTAGCAGTTTTCGAGAATAAATTATCTCCATATAATGTATTTCCGAATGCTATATTCTCTTTCCCCTCAATCACAAAATCAAAAGGTCCTTCAAGATGGTATAACTCTTTTGCTTCTTCTTTTGTAAAGACGTAGCCTATAACTTCATCTTTATCATTTTTCATGTCCAATAACATTTTATGAATTTCTTCTTTCAATGCCACGTCATTTTTGTCTTTTATCTCAACCCAAGCACTCAATCCAACTGAGTGACAGTAAACACGATAATCAATCAATTCACCCTCTTCAGTTGCATTAATATATCCTTTTTGTTTTAAATATACATTAAAGTTGTATACATGTTTAACATCACTTTGACCATGATCCCCTAATATAACAAAATTAGTATTTTCAAAGTCTCCATATCTTCTAATACTTTCAAGAATAACACCAAATTCTTCATCATGACGTTTTAATTGCTCAAGTGTGTATTCATTGTGTAATCCATTGGCATGTCTTACAGAATCAAGATCACACATCTTCACAAGCATCACATCTGGTTGATTATAATCTCTAATAATATCTGGTGCCAGTGCCATAGTATAATGATCCAAACTTCTACTTATTCCTTTCATATGATACCCATATTTCCAAAAATAACGCTCAATTAATTCTTGCGATGATGTATCTGTTAAAAATTGTAAAGGATCATTTCCTTTATATCCTACAGGAATAATCATTGGCATATTCAAGTCAATATCAGCACCACCACTTACTGGCCAGCTTAATGAACATGTGAAATATCCATTCTCTTTTGCATAATCCATAAGTGTTTTACATTTAATATCACTACGCATTGTATACCAAGGTGCATCATGTCTTCCTGCTTCAACTTGTTCGTTATGTGGAATTTGATGTTTATCTACATAAGTTCCAGTTAAAATAGAAACATGACATGGATATGTTAATGAAGGATATACAGTTTCTACTCTTTTTATATATGATCCTTTTTCAAACATAAATTTGAAGTTAGGAAGTGTTTTCATATATTCTACATCACTACTACATAATGCATCTAAGCAAAATACTAACAACTTTGGTTTTTTCATAATTTCTCACTTTCTTTTAAAAAACCCCCAATTCACGATGTAAATAACTATTGATTAATCATAATTATAATGTGAACTGGAGGTATATTTTATTTAAAAATTAGTTTCCTTTTAATGCATCAGCAGTTTCTGCAACAGCATCATCTAAAGCTGTTTTAGCATCTTTAACACCTAAAGCAACTTCCTGAGTAGCTTTTTTAAGTGCAGTTCTAACTTCACTAGAACCTTCAACTGCAGGTAAATATCCTATATTTTTTAAACTTTCAACTAATGTAGCTACAACTGGATTTTCATCAGTATACGTAGCATATTCAGCAGTTTCTTGTGCAGCAGTCATTACAGGTACCGCACCATAAATCATAGCCCATTCAGCATTTACTTCTGGTTGAATAAACCATTTTGCAAACTCATAACTAGCTAGAGCTTTTTCAGGTGTTGTTTTAAACGCTAAGAAACTTGATCCCCAAGAACTAACATATTTTTCTGGTCCTTCTTGTGGAACTGGTGCTGTAGCCATCTCAAATTTATTGTCAACTGCAGATGCAACAAATCCGTAACCAGCACTTGAACCAATATAACTTGCAACCGCTTCACTTCCAAATGGATTTGAGAAGTATTGATCTTCCCCAACTAAACGATATACACCTTCATCAACTAAGTTTCCGAAGTTTTCTAGTTCAGCAACTGCGATATCACTGTTGATTTCAGCAGTATTTGTATCCGTATTAATATATCCACTTCCTGCTTGCATAATAAACATTTGCATTCCGTCTACTTCAGAATCGAAACCAAATGCAGGTTTTCCTGTATGTGCAGTAATGATACGGCTATTATTTTCAAGCTCTGTCCATGTCGCTGGAACAGTAAGCCCTAATTCATCATATAATGTTTTATTATAATAGAATACTTCTCCTGTTTTAATAACAGGCATTAAATATAATTTACCATCCCATTGTGTGACTTCTTCATAAACTGCTTCACTCATTAAACTAGAATAATTTTCAATTCCAATTTCTGGATGATCTACATATTCAGAAAAATCTACAATTAAATCATCTGCTACATATCTTGATGCAACTGTTGGGAAAGTAAAGATCATATCTGGACCTACTCCATTTCTTACAGCTTGCATAACTTTTGATTCAAAATCTGTTAATGGTTGTTGTTGAAGAACTACATCTACCATTTCATTTTCTCCATTAAATCGATCTACAATTTCTTGTAACCCTTCTGAATGATATTCAGATAAAGTATGCCAAATTACTACTTCTTGTTTTTCTTCTAGAGTTGTTAATACTCCTTGATCATCCCCACCACTTGTTGATGGAGTAGAACTACAACCTACTAATACACTTAAAACTACTAAAATCAATAATAATTTTTTCATGCTATTGCATTTCCTCCCCGCATTTCTGCCTAAAATAATATTAAAATATATATTAAACTTTTACAAGTATTTTAACAGAATGTTAACAATTAAATATGATATACTTTTAAAAAAGGAAAAATATATGAAAACACAATTAAAATTTTATTCTGGAATTCACACAATCGGTGGAGTATGTATGAGTATTATATACAATAATCAGCGAATTATATTAGAACTTGGTGCAGCATATAACCCGTCGAGTGATGTCTTTGATGGAAAAGTACTTCAACGTGACTCTAATTATATCTCAGATAGTATTCTACTTGGTTTAATACCAAAAGTTGAGGGAATTTATCCTAAAGAATATATTAAAAATATTGATTTAAAATCATATGAAGAAGTTCAACTTCCTACAACTGCCTTTATATCACACCTACATTTAGACCATATGCTCTTTATGGGAATGCTGCATGATGAAGTTGATATTTATTTATGCAAAGAAGCACAAGTAATCGAGCAGGCTTTACAAGATACAAATCAAGGCTGTTATTCGATTAGAAAAGTAGACTACAAAGACTTTTCACATCTAGACACTATATATATTGGTGACATTAAAATTACACCATACTTAATAAATCCAAGAAGTTATAAAGATTGGTCTTTTTATGTAGAAACCCCTGATTTAAAACTACATTATACAGGAGATGTTATTTTACATAATGCAAATGCTGAAAATGTTTTAAATGAAATGAAATGGTTGAAAGAAAAAAATATTGATGTTTTAGTATGTGATGCAACAAGTTTTATGGATTCTACAATGGAGATGATATATGCAAATGCAAACACTGAAGTAATAGCAGACAAAAATCTTCCACCTAATATGCTTGATGAGAAGATGGTTGAAAACCAATTGCTAGAAAACATGAAAAATAAAACTGGATTATGTGTCATTAATTTTTATCAAAGAGAAATGGCAGAAGTGGAAAAATTTGAACATATGGCAAAACAATGTAATAGAATCCTGATTTTAGAACCAAAGACTGCTTATATCGTTTATAAATTTTTCAATAAAAAAGTGAATATATATTTACCAGATTTTAAAGAAAATAAACATAATGACAAGCAATGGTATAAGACATTAATCAAAAATGCAACACTTGTAACAAACGAAGAAATTACATTAAACCCTCATAAATATCTACTACAGAATTCTTATGAATATATTATGGAGTTATTTTCACTACCTCAAGAAAACGCAAGCTACCTGCACTCAGGAGGAATCCCAATCGGTAGTTTTGATCCAGCATACAATAATTTAAAATCTATTCTTAGTAAAACGAAATTTGAATATGTTAGTTTCTTCTGTGAGAACTATTTTACACACGCTTATCCATCTCAAGTAAAGTATTATGTAGATCAAATAAACGCAAATGTACTCATACCTTCTCATTCATTTAATCCAGAGAGACTTAAACCAAAAAAAGATAGACAACAGCTGATACCATTATTAAATGAAACGTATGTTTATCATAATCATAAATTAGTTAAAAAAGTATAAAAAAAGGAAAATAGTATAATGTTCACCTTCTATTATGTACAATAATTTGCAAGGATAGTTATAACTATTTTCTTTTTTTTTAAGTACTACATTATTCTAAACTCGTTATATTAAAATCACAAATATCATCCCCATCCCCTAGTGTTTTTTTTCTATTCCAGACAAGTTTAGGATGCATATTACCATAAACTATGTCATCTCCTTTACAAAATGCTTTTGTAATCTCAGTTAATCCATACTTCTTACATATGTCAAAATATGGACATTTCAACATATCAAACCTCATCATACTTTGTGGTGTATCATAAAAAATCGCATCAAATTTTGCTTCTTTACCAAAATTTTTAATCGTCATTTTCTCAAAAAATTTAGGTGCTTTTTTATAAATGTTTGGAATCTTCAAAAAAAGTTTTAGTACCTTTGCCATTTTATTACTTCTGTATGCAATAAAATCACTTGTGAATGATATTGAATCTTCCCTGGAAATGCCATAATTCATTTGTGCAAGTGTCAAAGCAATTGCTGGATATATTTTTACATTAGTATGATTTTTCTCTTTTTGTGATTCGTTTTTATTTTCTTCACATAATTTTATAAAAATATCTAATGATTCATTGTATATAGAATTTGACAATTGCTTCCCAAAACGTTTTGTTAATTGATGCTTTGATTGGTTTAAAAAATTATTTTTCATTTTACCTCATTACTTAAATTATTTTCCAATTTAAATTCTCGCTTTGAAGGTTGATCATTGTTTTATAATCTTTAGATTTCTCCAACAACTCATTATGTGTTCCTTCATCACATACAACACCTTCTTTTAATAAGACAATTTTGTTAGCACCTGCTATTGTGCGCATTCTATGCGCAATTACAATAACCGTTTTGTCACGTGTTAACCTTGCAATCGCTTTTTGTACTGCACTTTCATTTTGAATATCTAAAGAAGAGGTTGCTTCATCTAAAAATACAATAGGGGCATCTTTCAATAGTGCACGAGCAATTGAAATTCTTTGACGCTCTCCACCAGATAACTTAGAACCATTCTCCCCAATTAATGTATCGTATCCATTTGGTAAACTTAAGATAAAATCATGACACATCGCATCTTTAGATGCTATTATTACTTCTTCATCTGTTGCATTTTTCTTACCAATTCTAATGTTTTCCATAATCGTATTGTTAAAAAGAGTTACATCTTGAAAAACAATTGAGATATTCTTTAATAACGACTCTGGTTCAACTTGATTGATATTTATATCACCTATTGTAATAGAGCCTTTTTTAACATCCCAAAATCGTGCTGCGAGTTTCATAGCAGTTGACTTACCACTTCCTGATGGTCCAACAAGTGCAGTTACTTCATTTTGCTTAGCTGTAAAGCTTACCTTGTTTAAAATCATATCACTTTCTTCATATCCAAATTCTACATTATCAAAATGAATATCATAACCATTAGAAAGTTCAATATCTGATCCTGATTGTATAACTGTGTTATTATAATCATTCATTCTTTCTACACTTTTTAAGGTTATAAAAATACCAGCTAGATTAATAAGCGCTCCTGCAAGCGGATCATATATACGAGATGCTAACATCAAAAATACTAATAGTGTTAAAATGCTAATTTCATTATTCGCAAGTAAAGCTACCCCTACAACTGTAGTAGTACCAATTCCTAGTTTTAAGACAACTTGCGAAAAATTAACGAATGACCCTGTTATTAATTCTGATTGTATACTTGATTTTTCATATTTATCAAAATGTTCACTCATTATGTTTAAGTGTGCTTCTTCACGGCTGTTTGCTTTAATATCTTTTATATTTTCAAGACATTCTTGTATTTTATCTACGTACTCTAGTTGTATTTTCTTTGTTTTGACTACATAGAAGTCTTGTATTTTTTTACTTAATACAATTAATATAAATGAAAGTGGAATAACCCATGTTAAAGAGAGTGCTAACCTCCAATCAAAAATATACATTGAACACGTCATAATAATTGTAGATATTATAGAACCAAAAAAACTTGGGATAAAGTGAGAAAATGCATTTTCCATTGTAGAAACATCACTCATTAGAGTGGTTGTTACATCAGATAGATCTTTTTTACCAAAAAAAGACAATGGTAGTTTTCTTAATGTCTCCGCTAAAGTAATACGAAGAGTTGCGCTTTCTTCATATGCTGAAATATAGCAAAAGTTATATTGAAAATAATAAGCAATCGTTAATACAATTATTAAAATAAGTGCATATGATAAATAAAATAAAATACTATATGTAAGTGGTAATCCATCTAAAATCGGTACCAATGTATCCTTAATAAAATAATATGAAATAGCACTCATTATCATTATTGCTAAGTTAATAAAAACAGTAATACCTGTTGCTTTTAATAATTCACTTGCTCCTTTATCCGTAAGGACAAATTTTCTCTTTAAATAATTTTTCATTATCTTTTCCCTCTACTTTCATTCCACATAAATGCATTATTATATTCATTCCACATCTTATAATATAATCCCTCATTACTTAATAATTCATTATGGGTACCTGACTCTATTACTTTTCCGGCATCTATGACATATATTTTATCTACATTTTTTATAGTCGATAATCTATGTGCAATCATAACAACTGTTTTTCCTTTTGTTAACTCATTCATTGCAAGTTGTATTTCATGTTCATTTTCAGGATCAGCAAATGCTGTTGCTTCATCTAATAAAATAATAGGTGCATCTTTTAATATTGCTCTTGCAAGTGCAATTCTTTGTGCTTCACCTCCAGATAAATATACACCTTTGGAACCATAAATGGTGTTTATACCATTTGGAAGTTTATCAATAATATCTTCACATCGCGCAGCTTTTAAAGCAAAATTTACTTCCTCTTTTGTAGCATTTGGTTTTGATTCTAAAAGATTATCTAAAATACTTGCCTTATATAAATTTGCATTTTGAAATACAAATGAGATTTTCGATAACAATTCTGATTGACCAACATCTTTTATATTGACACCGCCAATCGCTACTTCTCCTGCATCTACATCCCAAAATCTAGGAATTAAGGTAGCAAGTGTTGTTTTTCCGCCACCTGATGGGCCTACAAGAGCAATTGTTTGTCCTTGTGCAATCTCAATAGAAACATTATCTATTGCAGTATTCTGACTATTTGGATATGTAAACGATACATTTTTTAATGAAATATCATAGGTCTCAATACTCTTAGGTGTGTCAGAATAAATCAATTGTTTATTTTGTAATAAATCATCTATACGCTCTAATGCATCTTTTGCAAGCATTCCATGTTGCATTACCCACATTATTTTCATCATCATCATTGAAGCAATCGGTGTAAAAATTAAGTAAAAGAAGAAATAACTGAAATAAGTTACTACATCATTTTGCCCATTTATAACAAAAACAGAGAATAGCACTAAAAATATAGGCGTAGTCGCGAGAAACACTTGAAATAATGTCATTGGCATTCTCATTCTATAAGAATACCCTGATACTTGTGTTTTATAATATGTAATCACATCATGAAATTTCTTAAATGAAAAAATAGACTGATTAAATGTTTTTACTACAGGAATACCGCGGACATACTCCGTAGCTTCGTTATTCATATTTTCTAGTGCGGATTGATATTGTCTTAAACGTTCAGGTTGATCTTTTCCCATACCAGACATCATTGCAACTGTTGCAAATATTAAAGGAAGTAAACTTACAATTCCTAATTTCCAATCAAATAAAAATAACAATATTAGTACGGTAATTGGTGTAACATATGCTCCTATTAAATCCGGAAGTTGATGTGCCAAATATGATTCTGTTGCTGAAGCATTGTCATTTATAATACGACGTAATTTTCCACTTCCATTCTCTGTGAAAAAACCTAAAGGTAACTTCATTATATGATTCAATGAAGTTTTTCGGATGTTTTTCGCTATTCTAAATGCTGCAATATGTGTACACATCAAAGCAATCGCATATATAATCATTGCGCTTACTGCTGTAAACACTGCATTCCATGCATTTAAAATTATGGTATCTGTTAATACTATATTTGGATATATCTCGATAATTTCTGTGACACATCGCCATATAAAGACCACTGGAAGCAATGATATGACTGTACTAACTGCAGACAACAACATACCTATCACTGTCAAGACTTGATACCCTTTTGCAAATATAAATAATCTCTTTAATAATGACTGCTTTTTACTACTTTCTTTTTTCATAATTTCCCCTTTATAAAGTTAGTTAATGCTAACTTATTTTTAAAAAATATTGAGGGATTCCCCTCAATGAAGCCTAAACTAAATTAACTTGTTAAAAGTTCTTTAAATCCTGTGTAATAAAACTTTTGAACTTTACTGATATATTCAAAAGCCTCATCTTTTGATAATTCATGACGAATAACTTCAATCATGTTATTTACACCAGATGTAGAGATAACATGCACAAAAAATAAGTTTATGTTATTGTTCTTAAATTGTTCATCACCAATTACTTTAAGTGAAGATTGCTCTTCAATTTCAATTAATAAATCTATGAAGTTTTCATACTTTGACCCCTTAGAGCAATTAATAAGTAGTTTTGAGAGTTCAAATTCAGAATATATAAATTCTAAAACTTTATGTGTCCCAATCCCTACATTTTCAACTGTTGATTGACTTTCAAAATCATAATCCTTTTCAGATTCAAGATGTACTTTTTCATATAAATCTAAAAATTCAACTGAAAAATCTTCAATAATTGCATCAAACAATCCTTCTTTACTTTCAAAATGATTGTATAAGGCTCCAGTTGTTACTTTTGCTTTTTCAGCAAGTTCTCTTAATGTAACAACATCATATCCTTTTTCTAAAAATAGTTCTTTTGCACTACTTAAAATACGACTTTTTGTTTGTTGTGATGAATAGCTCAATTTAATCTCCTTTCATAACACAGTAATTTATAATAACAATGTTATCATTTTTATTATTTTTGTCAATAAAAAAAGATACAAGTTTCTTGTATCTTTGATTTTAGCTTATTTGATTTTGTTTTTTAGATATTTTTCTTGCTAAATATACAAATGGAGTATCCATAATACTCGTAATAATAAACACTACATAACTTGAAAATGTGATAACTAAAAGCGTATTTAAATCATATACACCCCAAAATGCTCCGAAATTAAACAAAAAAGCATTTAAAAGCTGTGAGATCAATGTAGATGCATTGTTTCTAATCCATAATCCTTTTGAATTATCTTTGAAGTACTTTGTTGTTTTAGTCCATACATTATGATATAACCAAACATCAAATCTTTGTACTACAGCATAAACAACAAGACCAACTAACATAAGTCTAGGTGTATTTGAAAATACTGATTTAATACTTTCAAATGCAATATCGTTTACACTTGGTGTGTATAAAAACCAAGATTGTGTTATTAAGATAAAGACGATATTTGTCATGATTCCAATACTGACTGCTTTCTTTGCATACTCTTTCCCTTTGGTTTCAGATAAAATATCTGTAACTAAAAATGTTGAAGCAAATAAAATATTCCCCAGTGTTTGTTCCAATGAGAACGCATGGATTAAGATCATTACTTCAATATTTGCTGTAATTGTTGCAATTACAGTCCATACATATAAACCGCTCTTTCCAAATAGTTTAAAGAATCCAAGTACTGTGGTATAGATTAATACCAATGATAAAACTAAAATTAATTCATTTTGCATAATTTTTCTAGCTTACTTTTGTAAGCTACTCCTTTCATAATAAAAGCACACCAAAGTGTGCATCTTAAAATAGGAAAAAATTTCCTAGTTTTGTTTAGAGACAGGATGGTTACGAACTGTCTTTAATAAATGCTATGAAACTATACACTACTATTCTAAATTAATCAAGTGCTATACAAACTTTGCATTTATAATTTTGATTAATTCCAATAGTATGAAATTGATAATTATGATTTTTTTGACCGTAATTCATTTTAAAATGTGCTTCATATTCGCACCATGTTTCAAAAAAATACTCATCTTTATTAGTATGACATCTATACTGTTTTACTTTATCTTGATTAAATACACGATTGACTATTTTTTCATGATCAATCGATCGCATCTTTTCTAAGTCAATTCCTATAGGATTCAAACTAATACATCCAATAACATATTCATTTGAGTGAGATATACTAATATAATATTTATCATGCATTGGCTTACTATTTATATAAAAGATATTTGTACAAACATTTTCTAAACTAAGCAGTTGTTTAATCAAAAGTATTCCATAATAAGATGCAGTTAAAGTTTTTATATTACCCTGATATTGACTAAGATGCTCTATTTCACATAAAGAAAGCATGGAGTCACTTAAAATACACTCCATGCTTTTCAAATCAATTATTTTATGATAATGAAATTTAAACTTAGTTTTCATCTTTTAAATCACGTTGCATTAACTTCTCAACTGCAACAGTAGGTTTTACACCTTCATAAATAACTTTATAAACCGCTTCAATAATTGGCATACTAATATCATGTTTTTTAGCTTCATGATAAACGATTTCTGCTGTTCTAATTCCTTCAACTGTTTTTGAATTATTTTCTAAAAATGCTTCAGCACTATTTTCTTTACCAATTTGATATCCTGCTTGGAAATTTCTTGAATGATGGCTTGTACAAGTAACAATTAAATCACCTACACCTGTTAATCCTAAATATGTTTCAAATTCTCCACCAAAATACGTACCATAACGTGCAATTTCAGCAAGGCCTCGTGTCATTAGTGCTGCTCTTGCATTATCTCCAAGTCCAATACCACTACTTATACCACTTGCAAGTGCTATTACGTTTTTTAACGCAACACCATACTCAGAACCAACTACATCGTATGATGTATAAACTCTAAAGTATGAGTTGGAAAATAAGTCTTGAATCAATTTAGCACTTTCCTCATTTTCACAAACTGCATTTACAGTTGTTAAAAGACGAATTACTACCTCTTCTGCATGTGAAGGACCAATTAAAGAAACAATATCTATCAATAAAGACGGATCCATCGACTCTTTAATTACTTCTGACATACGTTTATGTGAAATTGGATGGAAGCCTTTAGCAACATTTACAATAACTACTGGCTTCTCAATTAACTCATTAATCTTTTGACAAATTCCCTCAATTGTAATCGAAGGAGTTGCGATAAGAATAATATCTCTATCTTTGATATCCTCAAAATTTATAGTTGCTTTAATACTTGGGTTAATGTCAATGTTTGGAAAATACTTTGAATTTTTATGATTGTTAATATCTTGAATTTCCTCATCACTTATACCCCAAATAAGTACATCTTGGTTATTGTCCGCAAGCACCTGTGCTAAAGCAGTCCCCCAACTACCACTTCCTAAAATAGCTATTTTACTCATTAATCTTTTTTCCTCGCAATCATTTTAATTGGCGTCCCACTAAAACCAAACGCCTCTCTTAATCTATTTTCTAAATATCTTTGATATGAAAAATGCATCAATGTTGGATCATTTACAAACAATACAAAAGTCGGTGGTGCAATCGCCACTTGTGAAGCATACAATATCTTCATTCTTTTCCCATTGTGCGTAGGTGCCGGTGTAAATGATTGTGCATCCATTATTACTTCATTCAATACATTTGTAGCAATTCTTAAAGTACTATATTTATACACTTCTTCAATCATTGGCAATAATGTGTGAATTCTTTGTTTACTCAATGCACTTACAAACACAATAGGTGCATAACTTAAATATAAGAAATGTGTTCTAATTTTTTCAATAATAGCATTCATTGTCTTATCATCTTTTTCAACAGCATCCCATTTATTATAAACAATAATAATTGGTTTTCCTGCCTCATGTGCATATCCAGCAACATGTTTATCTTGCTCACGAATACCAGCTATACCGTCAATCACAAAAAGGACTACATCACTTCTTTCAATAGCAGACATCGCTCTCAATACAGAATATTTTTCAATATTTTCATACACTTTTCCACGTTTTCTAATACCAGCTGTATCAATAACAACATACTCTTTGTCTTCTTTTTTAAACGGCGTATCTATCGCATCTCGTGTTGTGCCTTCAATATCACTAACGATTACACGTTCTTGATTTAAAATTGCATTTACAAGTGAACTTTTACCAACATTTGGCTGACCAATGATCGCAAACTTTAACATTCCATCATAGTCATTGTAAACCTGACCTTTAAACGATTCTATAACGGCATCTAATGTATCTCCAATCCCAATCCCATGCACTGCACTTACTGCAATTGGATCTCCAAGTCCTAATCCATAAAACTCATATGTGTTAGGTAAAAATGCAACATCATCTACTTTATTTACAACTAAAATAATTGGTTTATTGCTTTTTCTTAAAAGTCTGGCAATATATTCATCATCTGGTGTAATTCCATCGTTTCCATTCACAACAAAAATAATAGTATTTGCCTCTTCAATCGCAATATCTACCTGCATTTTAATTTCTTTTTGAAATGGTTGATCTAATAATTGAATTCCTCCAGTATCAATAATTCTAAATTCTTTTGTTAACCAGCTAGCTTTTCCGTAAATACGGTCTCTTGTAACACCTGGTGTATCTTCAATAATAGAAACTCTTTCTCCAAGTAATCTGTTAAAAATAGTTGATTTTCCTACATTTGGTCTACCTACTATTGCTACTATTCCATCTATCATACTAAACCTCCTTATTTATTTTTAATGATGCAAGCTCTAAAATCTTATCTACAACTTGATCAATATTCATGTCTGATGTATCAATTAATACTGCATCGTCAGCCTGTTTTAAAGGAGAACATTCCCTATTCATATCTTGATAATCTCTTTTTTCGATTTCTTCTTTAAGTTTTTGATAATCAGAATCTATATTCTTACTTTTATTCTCATCATAACGACGTTTTGCGCGAGAATCGCTTGATGCAGTTTGATAAATCTTCAACTCTGCATCTGTCAGTACAACTGTTCCAATATCTCTTCCATCAAGAATAAATCCTTTTTCTTTTGACATCTCTTGCTGTCTTTTTACTAATTCTTCTCTAACTCTAGCATTTGCACTTACATTGGATGCTGCAAGTGATAGTTCATTTGTACGTATTTTACTTGTAACGTCTTGTTCATCCAAAAACACACGGCCTTGTGCATCAAGACGTATTACTGTAGTTTCAATCATTTTCATAATACGATCGATATCCATTAAATCAATATTCATTTGTTGCGCCTTATAAGCCACACAGCGATACATTGCCCCTGTATCTAAATGAATATAATTTAACTTACTTGCAATCTTTTTAGCAACTGTACTTTTCCCAGCAGCACTTGGTCCATCGATAGCAATATTAATTTTCATTAAATTGAACCTCTTGTTGTAAGCGCCCAATAAATCGCAACAGCAATAATCACAATCAATGCAATTACTAAAAAGACTAAAATTAAATTAAGCAATTTATTTGTATTACTTACCTTTTCACTCATTTCATCCAAATCTTCTTCATATTCTTCAATTTGAACTTTTAAGCGTTGTGTTTCTTCCATAACTTTCTCACGAAGATTTCTTTCTTCTTGTAGTTGTTGTTCATAGTTTTCTTTTTCAATACTTTCTTGAATCACAACTTCCTCAGTTACATCGTCATCATCTGCTCCATTTAAAAATTTCATAATATGTGATTTAATACTATTTTTAGTTTCTTCATCTGATACAACCATATCTTCAACTAAAAGTGGTTCTATATCTTCTTGAACTATAGGTTTCACAACTTTGCCATTAATCTCACTTAAAATATTCATTTGTGTATTATCAAAAGTTCTTAACCCTTTACGAATATTATATTTTTTTACTTCTTCAATTACTTCATCTAAATATTCATTATGAAAAACAGGTTCTTGCGGTGTTGTCGTATTTTCAAAAGAACGCTTTCTAATGTGTGCTGCATCTACAGTATCTTTAGTTACATCTACAGCTTTAAACTCAGTTGGCTCTAATTGATTTAACTTATTCGCAATATTTGAAAAAGATTCTGTGTGTCTATTTTCTTCAGTATTTGTTTGAATTTGATTTCTTAAATTTTCATATTTTTTTAATCTTGATGGTTGGCTCATGATCAATCCTCCTAAGTCTATACTATATTATATCAAATTTTACCTGTAAAAGGAAAAAATAAAGCGATAAATACACGAAAAATCTAATAAAAAAAGACCGTATTTATACAATTTCTTTCATTATACCAAATTTAGAAATAACTAATGTAGTTTACCTCTTTTTTTAGAAAAAGACAAGAAAATGTGATTATTGAATTCTATAATAAATAAAAACCAGTTATTTAGGTCATATTTTAAAAAAATCTTTAATATCCATTTTTACAAAAAAACAACTTGTCCTAAAATATTTAATGCTTCATTATAATTATACATGTTAATTTTATATTAACTTGAGAATCTTTTATGAAAAAATCAAAACTTTGGATGATGCATTGTTTCGCTATGATTACAATAGCAACCAGTTTTTATTTAATTAGCTGTAAGGCAGCAAATAGTAAAGTAAAAAACACATCTTCCAACTTACAAACAGACACATTTTATGCACTTATTATTTCACTAATGAAGGTAAAAATAGTACTATTAGTAGAAAAAAATAATCTCATTAAATAAATAAAAAAAACTGACATTGTATTAAAGTATCAGCTTTTTATGTAGTCTTAATTTTGATTGTATGATTTCACAATCGATTTAACTTTTGGATATAAGAAGTATACAACTATAGAAATTAAAAATCCTCTTAATAAATTAAACGGGAAAAATGTAGATATGATTACAGGGATTCTTAAGCTTTCTTCCATACCATAAAGTGGTAATGTAATGTAGTAATTTACAAATCCCATTACAATCGCACTAAATACAGTTGCGAACACCATTGATGGAATAATAAACTTTTTATAATTTTTACGTGCTATATAGCTTACTGGAATTAAATATGCAATCCCAGCAAGGAAATTTGCAATTTCTCCACTTGCTGCTGGCTCTTTAGAAATAAAAATAAAATGAAGAACATTTTTAATCGCTTCAACAATTACACCTGCAACAGGTCCTAGTGATATCGCAGTAAAAATTGCTGGAATATCACTAAAATCAATTTTCAAAAATGGTGCTGCTGGAAATAAAAATCCAACAGGTAATTCAAAATAATACAAGACAAATGAAAGTCCTGACATCACGCTAATCAGCGTCAAATACTTTAGTTTTTTTGTTTTCATATGTACCTCCTAAAATAAAAAAACCGGAATTCTCCGGGCTACCACAAAAAGGAAATGTACTCCTTCTTTCATCCAGACTTTACTGTCGCCACTGGAATTTAACCAGTTCAACCTAATATTAGGCTCGCGGGGTATACCGCCGGTCGGGAATTTCACCCTGCCCTGAAGTACTTACATCATACATTACAATAAGATAAAAAACAAGTATTATACATAAAAAAAATGTCTTAAATCAATAAGACATTTTTTCTTAAAATAAGGACATTTGATTTTCATCCTCAAGATCACTAAGCGCTTGAAGAATATCCAGTTTTTTAGTTAAAGTAGAAGAAAGCTGTGTTCTATTTTGAAGGTCTTCTTTAGATAAGAATGTTCTTTCTTTTCTTGCAGCTACAATACTTTTGGCAACGTTTTCTCCTAAGCCATCAATCGAAGTAAATGGTGGTATGATAACTTTTTCATCATTTGGATCCACTAAGAATTTAGTAGCGTCAGACTTATATAAATCAATATTGCTGAATCGATATCCTCTAAGTGCCATTTCATAGGCAACTTCAAGCATAGAAACTAAATCTTCATCCTTTTTAGTAATTGTTTTCTTTAACTCAAAATTATTCATACGATTAATAATATCATCAAGTTTAGCTTTTATGACTTCTTTTCCCTTAACCATCGTTTCAATATCATATGCATTACATCTTAATGTAAAGTATGCAGCATAATAATAATGTGGATAGTACACTTTAAACCAAGCAACTCTTACAGACATGATTACATATGCAACCGCATGTGCTTTTGGAAACATGTACTTAATCTTAATGCAAGAATCAATATACCACTGCGGTACATTGTATTGCTTCATAAGATCTATCCACTCAGGTCTTAATCCTTTTCCTTTACGTACAGACTCCATGATATCAAATGATGATTTAGATGGAAGACCTTTTAAAATCAAATAAGACATAATATCATCTCTACATCCAATAACTTCGTCAAATGGAATATTATTTTTAATTAAGTCCGCCGCATTGTTTAACCATACATCCGTTCCATGACTTAATCCAGATATTTTTAATAATCCTGAAAAATTATGAGGTTTTGTATCCACTAACATTTTTCTTACAAACGCCGTTCCAAACTCGGGTATCCCCAATGCTCCTGTTTTTTCAGTATATCCCCTGCTATCTAAGTTTAAAGCATCAATGCTGTTAAACAAGGAAAGCACTTTTGGATCATTCATTGGTATTTTTGTTACATCTAATCCTGACATATCTTCATACATTTTCATTACAGTAGGATCTACATGTCCTAAAATATCTAGTTTTAAGACATTTTGATCGATATCATGAAACTCAAAGTGAGTCGTTTTCCATTCACTTTCCTTATTATTTGCAGGATATTGAACAGGAGTAAAATCATGTACATCCATATCTTTTGGTATAACAACGATCCCACCTGGATGCTGTCCTGTTGTTCTTTTTACTCCAGCACATGCTTTTGATAAGAAATCCTTTTGTGCAGCTTTTACTTTAGATTCTAAGCCTTTTTCTTCAATGTACCCTGAAACATATCCATATGCTGTTTTATCCGCAACTGTACCGACTGTACCCGCCTTAAATACATTTTCATCTCCAAAAATTTCTTTGGTATATGCATGTGCAAACTCTTGATAATCTCCAGAGAAATTCAAATCAATATCTGGAACTTTATCTCCATCAAATCCAAGGAAGGTCTCAAAAGGAATATTTTGACCATCCCCTTTCATTAAAGTAGAACATTTAGGGCACTCTTTTCCTTGTAAATCATATCCACTACTTACACTACCATCCTCAAAAAATTCTGAGTGCTGACAATTTGGACAAACATAGTGTGGTACAAGTGGATTAACTTCCGTAATCTTTGCCATCGTTGCAGCAAAACTACTTCCTACTGAACCACGAGATCCTACAAGATATCCATTTTCTCTAGATTTTTTAACTAATAAATATGAAATATAATAAATTACACCATATCCATTTCCAATAATTGATTTAAGTTCTTTTTCTAGACGCGCTTCTATAATTTCAGGCAACACTTCACCATAAATAGAATGTGCTGTTTCATAACAAATTCTTTTTAAATCATCTATTGCACCATCAATATGTGGTTTATATAAATCATCTTTAATAGGTTTAACATTTTCAATTTGACGATTGATTAGCTGAGGATTTTTTATTACTAAGTCATTTGCTAGTTTTAATGGCAAATAACTAAAATCTCTTAGCATTTCATCTGTTGTTTTAAAATACTGATCAGGAGTCTTATTCGCACGTCTTCTATCTGTATCATATATATACAGTGGATGACGCATACCACCTATTCCCTGAGCGTTTATATATACATCTCGATAAACTTTATCTTCAGGGTTTAAAAAATGAACATCTCCTGTAGCAACTACAATTTTATCTAACTTTTGAGCAGTTTCAATTATATTAATTAAAATTTCTTTTAATCGATCTACACTACTCACACTATGATTCTCAACCAAAGGACGATAATTTTCTAATGGTTGTATTTCAATATAATCATAAAAAGAAATCGCTTTTTCTAGATCGCTTTGAGAACGATTTGCGGCTATTTCATAAATTTCTCCATTATAACAACTACTTCCAATTAGTAAATGTTCTCTATATTGTTCTAAAACAGATCTTGGTATTTTAGCCTCCATGACACTTGATTTTACAGATAAATAGTCAGTGTGAGACAAAGTGATTAATTTAAATAAATCCTTTAAACCAAAATCATTTTTTACAAGCACATTTACATGACGACTTTTTTCTTTCAAAAATGCATTTTGATCTTGCAGTTTTTGAATATCTGTTAATGTCTTGCAATTTAAATTTCGACACTCTTGCAACATCTTAATAAATACAGAAAGTAAAACCTCAGCATCATAATCTGCTCTATGCGCTACATCTTCATCATACACAATCTTAAAAAATCTTGCGACTTTTCCAAGTTTATGACTTTTACGATCTGCAAATATTGATCTTGAAAGCGCTAATGTATCAATCACCGTATTTTTTAAAGGTGAATATCCTAATCTTAGTAAGTTCATTTGCATAAATCCCATATCAAATTCAGCATTATGTGCTACTAAAACAGCATCTGAGAAAAACTCAATAATGCGTGGCATAATTTCTTCAATAGAAGGTGCTTTTTCAACATCCATCTGAGTAATTCCAGTTAATTTTGTCGTAAATGCACTGATTTTTCTGTTTGGATTAATAAATGATTGAAAACGATCAATTACTTCATTCCCTTTCATTTTAACCGCACCAATTTCAATTATTGCATCTGTCTCACTTGATAATCCTGTTGTTTCAAGGTCATATATTACATAAGTTTGATCCAATTCATTGTTTTGAATATTTTTGACAATTGTAAATTCTGTGTCAACCATATTCATTTCCACACCATAAATTATTTTAAAATCACGGTCTTTATCTTTACTAGCTAATTTTTTATAACAGCGATATGCTGCAGGAAAAGATTGAACAACCATATGATCTGTAATCGCAATTGCATTATGACCAAAATTATATGCTTGCATAATTAAATCTTCGACATCAACAACACCATCCATCTCACTTTTTTTAGTATGTGCATGTAGTTCAATACGTTTTTCTTTTGCTTCATCTTTTCTTTCATCTGTATTTTTTGATATTGTCAGATGATGTAAATTTAAGACCAAATCACGCGAATACTTATCATGTAAAACACTTCCATAAGCAATAATATAATCCCCTGTATGCAATTCATTCATTACTTCTTTTGTGAAACTTTTATTTTCGAATCGTTTTAGTGTAATTGCATCTGTTTTATCAGTTACAGAAATTGTTTGAATTAGTTTACCCGTTTTAGCAATTTCGCGATTATCAATATCAAAAACCATACCACTTATTTTTACATACTCAATTTCATCTTCGATATCAACTATATTTACTTTTGTATATTTATTTTCATTTTGCTTTTTAGAAGTATATTCTCTTACCTTTACTTCAGGTTGTTCTGTTTGTTCTAATGGTTTTTTCACAAATATTTTTTCAGAATCATCCACTCTAACCTTTTTACTAAATACATGAATCATTCCAACTGTTTTTAAAAATTCATATAACTCCGCTTCATCAATACATGATTGTTCTAAAATTTCTTGATTTAAAAATAAACAAGTCACATTAGAATCATCAATTGTATATAGTGTTGATTTATAATAGTTTATTTTATCATTAGAATCATAATAATATTGAATATAGCTAGCCAAATCAATCGGATTTATACTGTAGTCTAAAACAGACAAGTTTAAAAGCACACTTAAATTTAAGTGTGATTCTAAAATACTCTTTAGCTTTTTATACAAATTAAGAGGTAATACTTTTTTAACTTGTATCTCTAAAACAACTTTATTAAATGACTTATAAAGTGTTACATTTAAAATAGAGGATTCATCTAAATACTCAAGCTCATTGCTTGTGAATTCAGTACAATCTATTACTTCAAACAATTGATTTAATAGCATAATATTACTCCTATTTCTCTAAAAATTCATGAATTCCTTTAGCTGCTTTTTTTCCACTAGACATAGCTAAAATAACTGTAGCAGCACCACTTACAGCATCGCCACCTGCAAAGACATAGTCAACTGAACTTTGACCATCTTCATTTACAATAATTCCGCCTTTTGAACTTAACTTCAAATCTTCAATACTACTTGTAATAAGAGGATTTAGTGAAGTTCCAATTGCCATAATCACAGTATCAAATTCTACTATATCATATTCGCCTTCCATCGCAACAACACCACGTCTGTTACTTTCATCAGGTTCTGTTAACTTCATCTTTTGTAGTTTTAGTCCAGTAACTCTATTTGAATCATCAACTAGTATTTCTTCTGGATTAAAAAGAGGTAAAAACTTAACTTGTTCTTCCATTGCATGATGAATCTCTTCTTGACGAGCTGGCATTTCTGAAAGTGACCTACGATATACAATCGTTACATCATTTCCTAAACGTTTCGCACATCTTGCAGCGTCCATCGCAACATTTCCACCACCAATCACAGCAACTTTTTTACTATCGATTACAGGAGTGTGATATTGAGGATCATATGACTTCATTAAATTTACGCGTGTTAAATACTCATTAGCACTAAACACGCCAATCGCTGCCTCATTTTTAATATGCATAAATCTTGGAACCCCTGCTCCACTTCCTATAAAAATTGCCTCAAATTGATCATCAATCAAATCTTGGATTGTAATTGTTCTTCCAATAAACGCATTGTAGATAAATTTTACACCTTGTTTTTCTAAAACATCTATCTCATTTTCAACGATAGATTTTGGAAGTCTAAATTCCGGTATTCCGTATTGTAAAACACCGCCCGCTTTGTGTAAAGCCTCAAATACAGTTACATCATATCCATATTGTACTAAATCCATTGCACATGATAGCCCAGCAGGACCACTTCCCACAACAGCAACTTTCTTATTATTTCTTACAACTTCTTTAACTTCTCTTTGGTAATGTTCACTATAATAGTCCGCAACAAATCTTTCAAGTCTTCCAATCGCAACCGCTTCCCCTTTAATTCCACGTACACATTTACTTTCACATTGTGACTCTTGTGGGCAAACACGCCCACAAATTGCAGGAAAATGATTCTCTTCTAATATTAATTTATATGCTTCTTTCATTTCATCATTTTTTAAATGCTTTATAAACCCTGGGATGTCAATGTTTACAGGACAGCTACTAACACAAGGTTTTGTTGGACATTGAAGACATCTATCTGCTTCAATTAGTGCATCTTCTTTACTATAGCCGCAATTTACTTCTTTAAAATTATGAATTCTTTCATTTTCATCCAAAGTACTCATAATTACTTTTTCTTGTTGCATATTTGCCATTATACTGTCTCCTTCATTGATAATCTATTACATGCATGCTTTTCTTGTGTAGCATATGATCTATTTCTAGTCATTAATTCATCAAAATCAACAAGATGCCCATCAAAATCAGGACCATCAATACATGCAAATTTAACTTTAGAATCCACAGTTACACGACAACAACCACACATACCTGTACCATCAATCATAATAGGATTTAAACTAACAATTGTTTTAATTCCATATTTTTTTGTTAAATCACAAATAAATTTCATCATAATCACAGGACCAATGCATACTACAGCATCAAACTTCTCCCCTTGTTGAATAAGTTTTTCAAGTTGAGTAGTAACAAATCCTTGATTTCCATTTGAACCATCATCCGTAGTGAAATAACATTGACTACTTGCATTTTTAGCTTCTTGTTCTAGAATAATTAAATCTTGATTTCTAAACCCTGCGACTAATGTTACATCAACACCATTTTCATGTAAATGTTTTGCTGAAGGATATGCAATTGCTAAACCAACACCCCCACCAATTACACATACTTTTTTAAGTCCATCAAATTCAGTTGGTTTACCAAGTGGCCCAAGTACACTTTCAATTTCATCCCCAACATTTAAATTACCAAGCATCATTGTAGATACTCCAATCGTTTGGAATATAACAGTAATTGAACCTTCTTCTTTATCAAAATCAGAGATTGTTAAAGGTATTCTTTCAGCATATTCATCTAACTTAATAATCACAAACTGTCCTGGAAGAACATGGTTTGTGATTTTTTCTGCTGCTATTTTTAATAATACAACATTTTCATTAATAATTTTTTTATCTAATACTTTATACATAAGGTCTCCTTTACCCAATAACTTTAATGCTACCCATCGGTCTAATAGCAAGAATATGACATTTTCCTACACCAAATACTTTTTCCATTTCATCTTTATAAGCAGCTACATATTCTTTAGCAACAAATGCTTGAATAGTCCCTGCAAGTCCACCACCATGCACTCGATATGCACTGTGATTTTTTAATAATTTTTCACTAAATGCTAAAGCAAGCGAAATACCTTGATGTTTGATATCTGTTATACAAAATGCATTTTGCAAATACATATAAGATGAATATCCAGATTCAATAACTAATTTTTTAAACGCATCAATATTGTTTTGCTTTAAAGCATCAACTTCTTGTTCAACACGTACATTTTCTGAAAAGAAATGCATTGCACGTAAAATTGCACGATCATTATTTAATTCTTTTAAATTCGCAAGATTATTATAAAATTCTTTTTCAGAAACTTGACTTAGCACATCTTTATTAAAATAAGATGCAACAGTTTTCATTTCTCTCACCATAAGACCATATTCATCAGAAAGATTCGTGTGATCTCCTCCTGTATCTACCAAGCAAAGTTGATATCCACTATCTTTAAAATCAAAACTCACTTTTTCTACAATTGGATTATTTGGATCGTAAAAATTAATTGATACAAATCCACCCACAGAACATGCCATTTGATCCATAAGACCACATGGTTTATTAAAATAAACATTTTCAGTATACTGTGCAACTTGTGCAATCACAATTGGATCAATTTTACCATCATTATACAAATGGTTTAAAATCGTTCCAATCATAACTTCAAAAGCAGCGCTAGAAGAGATTCCTGAACCTTTTAAAACATCACTAGTCATAAAAGCATTAAATCCACCAACTTTATACCCCAATTGTTTAAAACGTGCTACAGTCCCTCTAATTAAAGCAGTAGATGTATTAAACTCTTTTGTTTGAATATCTGTGTCATCGATATCAATAGAATCAATTAAGTAATCATCACTTTTAATACAAATCATATTTTTATTTTCACCAACAACAGCAATTGTATCCATGTTTACACTTGCAGCAAGGACTTTTCCATTTTGATGATCTGTATGATTTCCACCTACTTCTGTTCTTCCACTTGTAGAGAAAATAGAAATATCTTGATTGTCATATAAAGACTCAAAAATAGAAACAGCATTTAAATAACGTTGTTTTTGTTTTTGCACTAAATCGCTATCACATACATAAATGTTAGAAAAATCTAAGTCCATTTCTGTAGAATTCAGTTTAGATTTTAATAGATTAATTAGCATATTAATTCTCCTTTAAGACAACTTTAAATTCTGTCTTATGTTTAAAACAATCCCCTTTTTTCAATATACTTTTAGGAAGTTGATTATTATTTATATTATTTGGATAATATTGTGTTTCAAAAGCAATCCCTGCACGCGCATGATATAAATTTTCATACTTTCCAACTAAACTAGAAATATAATTACCTGTATACACATGCATTCCTGGTAAATCAGAATATACTTTTAAATACATTGAATCATTGCTTAAAGTTGAAAACAATCGATATCCTTCTGATTTAATCAAATAATGATGGTCAATTCCTTTTGCTATTTTAATTTGCTCAAATTCATCTTTAATCAGTGCTAATGCAAGCTTTGTTTCCCTTCTAAAATCAAGCGGGGTTTGATAAAGTTCAATCAATGAATCTAATGTCAATCCATCCTCATCTACTTCACCACAATGATCAGCATTAATAAATAACCTATGCTGTTCTATAGATCCTACTCCATCTAAGTTAAAGTAACTATGATTTGTAAAATTTACATAGGTATCTTCATCGCATGTTGCCTCATAACTTAATATCAATGCATCTTCCTTAAGTGAAAAAGAGATAGAAAAACTTAAATTACCATTAAATCCTTCTTCCATATGAGGGCTATAGTAAGATAGTTTTAATGTATCCTCAATAACTTCAGCATTGAAAACTTTATTATCAAATCCAGAAATACCACCATGTAATGTGTTAGGTCCATTGTTTATTGGAAGATGATAAGAACTACCATTTAATTTATAGCAACCTTTTTCAATGCGATTACACACACGTCCAATCGTAGCACCTAAATAAGTACCTCTTTCATTAACATATTCATCTAACGTATCATATCCTAATACAATATCTCGATTAAATGGTTTAACAATAAATGATTGTATTGTTGCACCATAATCTAATATACGAACTGCTAAAAAATCATTTTCCAATAAATATGAGTAAGAATCTTGTTGATTCACTTGTCCAAATAATGTCTTTGTTATCATTTAATTCACCAGTTTATCAAAAGCGTCTTTTGCAGCTTGTTGTTCAGCTTTTTTCTTGCTTTTGCCTCTGCCTTTCCCTAACATAATGCCATCTAACATTACAGCAATATCAAATATAGGATTATTACTAGGCCCTGTCACTGATAAAACTTCGTAAGAGACAGTCTTTCTAATGTCTGACTGCACATATTCTTGCAGTTTTGTTTTATAATCCATAACAATTGGCTCAAAGTGATCAAAGTCAACTTTAAAATTAATTACACTATTTAAGATTATATTAACAGCCTCAAATCCGCAATCTAAATATAATGCCCCTAAAAAAGCTTCAAACATATCTGCAATAATAGAATCACGATTTCTACCACCCGTTTTTTCTTCACCCAATCCTAATTTAAAAAATTGAGGAAGCTCTAATTTTCTTCCATATGAAGCAAGTGCTTCTTCACAAACAAGTGCTGCACGATATGTAGTCATCTTCCCCTCACTTAATATAGGATCTAATTTAAACAGATGTTCGCTTGTCCACAATTGTAAAACAGCATCCCCCATAAACTCTAGACGTTCATTGTCTTTATGCCCTTTCTTATGTTCATTTACATAGGAAGAGTGCATAAAAGCTTGATCAATTAGGTCATAGTTTGTAATTAATATTCCTCTTTGCTCTAACCACGATACAATTGTCATACTAAATCCCTCTTTATTTTTGCCACTACATCATTTGCAACAGCCTTTTCAAGTTGTTTCAACGCAAAATAAAATGCTTCAGCATTACTGCTTCCATGTGCTTTAACAACTGGTTTATTTAAACCAGCTAATATTGCACCACCATATTGCTTGTAATCCAATGTGTTTTTTAAACTAGATAATGCTGGTTTTAAAAGTAGTGCACCTATTTTTGAAGTAAAAGAAGACATCAGCTTTTCTTTCAAAGTACTCATGACAAATGCACCTGTACCCTCAATTGTTTTTAAAACTAGATTTCCTGAAAAACCATCCGTAACAACTACATCCACTTCTCCAGATAAAATATCTCTACCTTCCACATTTCCAATAAAGTTAAACTCTTCTATTTCTTTTAGTTTCTTAAAAGTTTCTACTCTTAATAAATCCCCTTTTTTATCTTCACTCCCATTATTTAAAAGACCGATTTTAGGAGACTCAATATTTTTTACATACTTCGCTAAAGCTCTTCCCATTTTCGCAAATTGCACCAAATGGTCACTTGTATTTTCAGAGCTTGCACCCATATCCAGGAAATCAACAGTTCTTCCATTTTTTGCAGGAAGTGTTCCCAATAATGCTGGACGATCAATTCCATCTATTGTTTTTAAAATGAGTGTACTTGCTGAAAGAAGTGCTCCTGTACTTCCCGCACTTACAATTCCATCTGCAACGCCATTATTAACATCATCAATTGCACGCACCATGCTACTGTCTTTTTTTCTTCTTACAGCCAATGCACCATCAGTCATTTCCATTACTTGTGTACAATGTAAAACATGCACACGTTCAACTGATTTCAAACCTTCAAGTTCAGTTTCATTTCCATATACATACAACTCATAATCATTCTCTTTAATAAACCTTTTAACTGCATCCACTACGATTTGACTTCCTTTGTCCATGCCCATTGCATCTATTGCTAATTTCATATTTCTCTCCTTAATCAATGAAATCACTTTCTAAAAGTGCTTTTTTTGCTTTTTGAATAATTGTACTATGCGCTATACTTGAATCTGCCAACAATTCAACTGCATCTTTACGTGCAGTATCCATAATTGCTTGATCTTGAATGATGTTCGCTAAAGTAAAATGAGGTATACCACTTTGCTTAGTACCCAAAACATCACCCGGTCCTCTAAATTTTAAATCAAAATTCGCTATCTCAAACCCATCATTTGTTGAAGCAATCACTTTCAATTTTTCTAATGCTTCATGATCTTCAGAATTTGTTAATAAAAAACAATATCCTTGCTGATTTCCTCTTCCTACACGACCACGCAATTGATGTAATTGTGACATGCCAAATCTGTTTGCATCATAAATCACCATAACATTTGCTTCTGCTACATTTACACCAACTTCAATTACAGTTGTGGTAACCAAAAGATCATATTCACCACTTGCAAACTTTGACATTACCGCTTCTTTATCAACACTTGTCATTTTACCATGTAATAGACCAATTTTAAACGATTTACCCCTTTTTTCTTGAATTTCTTTTTGTAATTCACGATGAATTTTTTCTACATTTTTAACACTTGTAGAATCATCCTCTTCAATCATAGGGCAAACAATATAACATCTATTTTTTTTCTCAACTAAGTCAAGTACTTCATCTAAAATATCAACCATAGAATTTTTATTTATCAATTTCGTAATGATAGATTTTCTTCCTTTTGGAAGTGTCAGTATTGTACTAATATCCATATCCCCATATACAATACTCGCAAGTGTTCGAGGAATCGGAGTTGCACTCATCATTAAAAAATCAACTTTGTTTCCTTTATTTTTTAATTTCTTTCTTTGCTCTACACCAAAACGATGTTGTTCATCTGTTACAACCATTCCTAAATCATAGAATAAAACTGAATCTTGTATTAATGAATGCGTTCCAACAATAATATCTATCACATTATTTTTTAAATCTTCTATTATTTGCTTTTTTTCATAATTTGCAAGCGATGAGTAAAGACATGCTATTTTAAGTCCTGTTGGCTTAAAAAATTGTTTTAAAGATGCATAGTGTTGTTTTGCAAGAATTTCTGTTGGCACCATAAATGCACCCTGTTTACCAGCTAAAACACATCCATATAACCCCAACATTGCAACAAGTGTTTTCCCTGATCCAACATCCCCCTGAACAAGTCGATACATTGTTTTATCTTCACTCAAATCACTCAGTATTTCATTCACTGCTTTAATTTGATCATTTGTGAGTGTGAAACTTAATTGATTCGCAAGTCTAAATACAGCATCAAAATCAAAAAACTTACCTGCACCAACTTGCTTTTGACTTAAAGCATTTTTTCTCATTTGGACAGTAAGTTGAAATAATAAAAACTCTTCATATTTTAAAGTTCTTAAACTTTGTTTAATCTCCTCTTCTGATTTAGGAAAATGAATCATTCTCAATGCAACTTTGCGATCTAATAGGCGATATTTCTCTTTTAAACCTTTAGGTATCATCTCATCTATATCATCAAACTTATCTTTAAATACAGCTTCCACAACTTTACGATATTTTTTTAAAGTAATACCATCTTTTAATCGATACATAGGATAATATCCCAATTGTTCATTCAGTGGTATTGAGTTATATTGCATTGCATTCACTTTTTGCCTTCCCTCGTATTGTCCAAAAATGGTAATAAAAGAACCATATTCATACCCTTTAAACCATGGACGATTAAAAAGAGTAATTTCAAAAATATTATCATTTGTCTCAACTTCAAACTTGGTAATTGTAATTTTTTTAAACCTATTTGTTTTAATACCAGAAACAATTTTACCTTCAAAAGAAACTTTATCTTTAATATTCCATTCACTAAAAGGCTTTTGAACTACAGTATCATAACGATAAGGATAATATACAAAAACAGACCAGAAATCTATGATCCCTAGCGACGTTAATGCATCTGTTTCTTTTTTAGTCAGTTTAATATTTTCAAACATAAATACCTCTTTACCTATTATAACACTTTCAAAAAAAAGCCCGAAGGCTTTTTTTATTCTACTCCAATAAATAAACTATATACAGGTTGATTCCCCATAATAACTTCAACCTCTACATCATATTTACTTGTAATATATTCTTCTATTCTCTCTACTTCTTTTTCATTTGAATCTTCACCAAAGATCAAAGTAACAATTTCAGACTCATCTGCTAATAATTGATCAATTAATGTTTCTGTAACTTCTTTTTTATCTTTAGAGCTTACAATAATGTTTTTCTCTAAAATACCCATATAATCAGAAGCATTAATAGTAACTCCATCAATAGAAGTGTCTTTAATTGCATATGTCACTTGACCTGTACGCATACGAGAAATTGCCTCATTCATTTCAGTTAAGTTATCATCTAATTCAATATCTGGATTAAACATAATACAAGCGCCAATCCCTTGAGGAATTGTTTTTGTAGGAAGAACAGTAATACTTTGCTCTTCTAAAACTGTAGCAGCTTGACTTGCAGCTAAAATAATATTTGAATTATTAGGAAGAATAATTACATGCTCCGCATTCAATTTTTTTATTACTTCAACAAAGTCTTCTGTAGATGGATTCATTGTTTGTCCACCACTAATAACATGATCAACACGTAATTCTTTAAAGTACTCTGTTAATCCATCTCCAGCAGCAACAGCAATTAAAGCATATTTCTTTTTAGGTGCACTACTTATCGCATCTGCAGAGGAAATAATATTTTCATGTTGCTCTTGCATATTCTCAATTTTCAATTTAACAAACTCACCATAACGTTGTGCAATATTTAAAGCATCCCCTGGTGTTAATGTATGAACATGTACTTTTACAATATCATCATCTTGAACCACAACGATCGATTCACCAATACGCGCTAAAGCTTTTTTTACTTTATCTTCATCAAATGATACTAATCCATTTTCAGATAATCTTACAATAAACTCTGTGCAATACCCAAACTCTTCAGAAGACATTTGTTCTTGTACGCCCGCAGATGAAGTTGAAACTTCTTTTAATTCAATTGTTTTATTTAACAACGCATCTCTAAAACCTTCTAAAATCAAAACAAGGCCTGCTCCACCACTATCTACAACTCCAACTTCTTTTAATACTGGAAGAAGTTCTGGCGTTAAGTTAAGTGAAGTATGTGCTTCAACAATAAAATTTTCAAAGTATTCTATTAATGTACAATCAGGATTGTTGATTACATATTCACGTGCCATGTAACTACTTTCTCTAATTACAGTTAAAATGGTACCTTCCACAGGTTTCATAACTGCACGATATGCAATTTCACTTCCTTTAACAAAAGCGTTCGCTAGTGTTTCTACATCCGCTTCATCAACAGTTTCTAACCCTTGATAAAAACCTCTAAAAATTTGAGATAAGATAACACCTGAGTTTCCTCTTGCTCCCATCAACAAACCTTTAGATAAAGCTTTAGATATATCTTCCACTCGTTCACTTAAAGTCGCTTTTGCGTCTTTTACTCCTGATGCAAATGTTAAATGCATATTTGTTCCAGTATCACCATCTGGTACTGGAAACACATTTAAAGCATCTATTTCAGCATAATGGTTAGTAAGATTATTACTCCCATTTTCCAACATATATTTTAATGTTGTTCCATTCAATAATTTCATATTTCCCTCACTAATCAATAACGCGTACGCCTTGTACATAAACATTAATATGATTGAAATCTTGTTCTAATGTTCTTTCAAGTTCATATTTAACTTTCTTTTGTACTTCGCAAACAACCTCAGAAATTTTAATTCCAAAGCTAATAATAATATATAGGTCTAATTCATAGCCAGAATCAATTTTACGAACAACGATTCCTTTACTATAATTTTCCTTTTTCAATAATTCAGCAAATCCATCTTTTAAAACTTTTTGAGAAGCCATCCCCACTACACCGTAGCATTCAGATACAATTCCACCTGCTAATGTAGCGATTGCTTCTTCAGAAATATTAATACTTCCAAGTCTTGTACTATTTTCAATTGGCATATTATACCTCCTAATCCAAGTTATTATAGCAAAAATAATTTGATTATAAAACATTTTTTCAATTTATCGTGTTATTCATCCATATTTTGTGCGTTTTTTATCTCTTCACATGGCGTACTATAATACGTATTTGTTGCATCATTTATAAATAAACAACCATTATTTATATGCAATACCTCTACAATTTCATAATAATTATTTAAGTTATTTAGTGCATAAATACTAGAATAAATACGATTGCCATCCATCATGATTACTTCTATCATACGATTATCATAAGATACTTCATATTGATGAATTTCCGATATTTTACTTAAAATTCTATCCTCTACGTGTTCAAACGCCTTTGCGAGCTCTTTTTGCATATCTTCTGTATCAAAACCTACTATTACAGGAAGATGGCGAATAAGAGCTGCTTCATCATTTAAATCATCTAATACTGTTCCATCCTCTAATAAAAACAAATAATCATTTGAGTCATAATATCCAACAATTTTGTGTTCTGTAATGTTGATATCTAATGATCTATCAAAAAATGAACTATTAATTTTGACATCTTTAATTAACGGATGACTTTTAATTGACTTTTCGATGCTTGAGGCAAATGTCATCAAATAATAATCGTCATAATCAATCCCACTTAAGTCAAATACTTCATTAGAACTTAAATATGAATTTCCAGAGATTGTTACTTTAGAAATTTTAGAAATCGAAGTCGTCATATATAAATAAAATAAGAATGAGATAAGCAACATGATACAAATAACAAAAATTACCTTTATGTTTCTTTTTCTCTTTTTAACTTTTGTACTCTTTTTATGATCATTAATTAATGTATCAACTGTTTCAACATCTTTATTATAGCTCATAATATCACCAGTTAAACTTTTCTATTTCCATCATTAATCGAACATTAAACTTCAAAAAAACTGTTTTTTGTGTTAATTCAATTAAATCCATAACATCCTTTGCAGATGCTTTATTTTTATTAACAATAAAGTTAGCATGTTTTTCACTAATTTGTGCACCACCAATACTTTTACCTCTTAATCCACTTTGTTCAATTAATTGCCATGCGAACATATTGTCTAAATTTCTAAAGACGCTTCCAGCACTTGGATAGTTAAGCGGTTGAGTACTCATTCTTCTTTCTCTTCTTTGATCAACAATTTCTCTAATTTTTTCAGTGCTTTCTTGATGTAGTTGTATTTTAGCAGCCAATATTATCCAATCTGGATTAACTGTAAAAATACTAGAGCGGTACAGAAATGCAAGTTCAGAAGACTTCATCCATATACTGTTTCCATCTCGATAGACTAGAACTTCACTGACCACATCTTTCATAGAACTTTTATATGCACCGGCATTCATGAAAATTGCGCCACCAACGGTTCCTGGAATTCCACTTGCAAATTCCAAGCCACCTAAACCTTTTTGCATCGCTTCATAACAAACGCTAATAAGACTACACCCTGCCTCAACAACACATGTTGTTTTATCAAAATAACAATTTGTAAATGTCTTATCTAACCTAATAATTACACCGTGAAATACTGAATCACTAAATAATAAATTTGAACCTTTCCCAATAATTTTATATGGAAAACCAGATTGCTTACAAAGATTTATAACCTGATCCAAAGATACCAAATCAATAGGATATACAACGCAATCAACCGCGCCACCTACACGCATAGTAGTCATTGATGAAGCCGAAACATTGTATTCTACTTTTCCATACTGTTCTAAAATATGATACTTATCCATTCACATCACCTACCATCTTATCTATCAATTCAATAATATCAAATGCAGCATTTTGCTTTCCTAATTTTTGTGCCGCTTCACTCATTTCATTACGTTTTTTACTATCTAACATAATACTATCTAATTTTTCAACAAATAAATCTGTACTCATATCTTTTTCTTCAATCATAATTGATGAATTAGCATTAACCATCGCTTGTGCATTTATAACTTGATGGTTATGTGGAACATATGGACTTGGAATAATGATACTTGCAAGGGATGCTGCAGAAATCTCAGCCGCGCTTGTTGCCCCACCTCTTGAAACAATCGCTGTTAAATATGGGTAAAGTGGCAATGTCTCAACATACTCTACAATTTTTACATTATCACTCTCATCTATTTCATTTGTTACATTTTTATAATGTCTCTTTCCAGTAACATAAATTGTTTGATATGGTTTTTCTTTTAGTTTACTTAAAACTTCCACAAATAATTTATTCATTGATTCACTACCTTGTGAACCCATAACAATTAATACAGTCTCAATTGAATCTACTAGTCCATATGTACTTAATAAGTCACCATTTCTTTTATCTGTGTGTACTTCACTCGCTCTTGGGTTTCCTAACAAAACAACTTTTTCTTTTGGGAATTGATGCTCAACCTCTTTATAACATGTTACAACTTTATTCGCAAATTTAGCTAGAAATCTATTAGCTTTTCCAGCACATGAATTTTGCTCATGTAATAGTGTTGGATATCCAAGTTTGCTAGCAGCTAAAATTACGGGCGCACTTACATACCCTCCAAATCCAATTACAATATCTGGATTTATTTCTTTTATTTTCTCTTGTGTATTTATAAAAGATTTAATTAAAGTTGTAGATGCTTTTAATTTATTGATAATTGAACCATTAAATCCAACTGCATCTATTGCTACAAATTTAAATCCAAAACTTGGTACAATTGTTGATTCCATATGGTTGGAAGTTCCGAAAAAAATAATATCACACTTACTTTGTTTCTTTTCTTTAATCATCTTTGCAAGTGAAATCGCAGGATAAATATGTCCCCCAGTTCCACCAGTCGCAATTATTATTTTCATTTATAACACACCCTTTTCTTATTTAATCAACAAAATAGTTTTGATTTCAAAGTATTATTACCCTTATTTACTCATCAATTTTACCATAAAAACAGATTAGAATAAACCTTTATTAAAGTGGATAAAACGTCAATAAAAAAATATTGTTATTAAACAATATTTTAAAGTTTTAAATTATCTTGATACGCAATATTAAGATGCGCATATGCTTTCTCAGTTACAACGCGTCCTCTATTTGTTCTATTTATAAAACCGATTTGAAGAAGATAAGGCTCATATACATCTTCAAGCGTCATCGACTCTTCTCCAATACTGCTCGCAAGTGCTTCAAGTCCAACAGGACCACCCTTGAAACGTTCAATAATTCCGTTTAAATAACGAATATCTACATCATCCAATCCCAAGCAGTCAATTTTTAGACGGTCAAGTGCATCCTTTGCGATTGCATGCGTAATTATTCCATTATTCAAGACTTGTGCAAAATCACGGACACGCTTAAACAATCTATTCGCAATTCTTGGTGTTCCTCTAGATCTTTTAGCTATTTCTAAACTTGCGTCATCCTCTATCATTGTGTTCAATACAACAGCTGTTCTTTTTACAATTGAATGTAGTTGTTCAATTGTATAATATTCCAATTTATTCACAATACCAAAACGGTCTCTTAAAGGTGAACTTAAGTCTCCCGCACGCGTTGTTGCACCCACAAGAGTAAACGGAGGTAAATCAATACGAACTGAACGTACACTCGCGTCTTTTCCAACAACAATATCTATACAATAATCTTCCATAGCAGGATATAAAACCTCTTCAACCACTTTTGGAATACGATGAATTTCGTCAATAAATAACACATCCCCGGCTTCTAAAGTAGATAAAATCGCCGCTAAATCACCTGCTCTTTCAATACTTGGACCACTTGTCGTTTTTATATTTCCATGCATTTCGTTTGCTAAAATATAAGCTAAAGTTGTCTTTCCAAGTCCTGGAGGCCCATATAATAAAACATGGTCCAACGCTTCATTTCTATTAAGTGCTGCTGTTGTAAAAATAGTTAAGTTTTCTTTAATATGATCTTGTCCAATATACTCTCTAAAACTCTCAGGGCGAAGTGATAATTCCTCTTCATCTGTCTTTAATGCTGTAACTAATCTTTCCATATTATCCTATCTTCCTTTTCAACAATAGCTTTAATCCTTCTTTTATTAATTCATCTGTTGATAAATTTTCTTTAGAAGAAAGCTCTTTACTAATAAATTGAAGTTCTGATGCCTTATAACCTAAAGATTTTAAACCAGAAATTGCATCCTCATAATTTATATTCTTTTTACCTTCTTTTGCAACATCTTGTATTAATTTTCCTTTTAAATCTAAAATGATTTGCGATGCAGTTTTCGCACCAATACCAGGTAGTTTTTTTAATATAGACAAATCACTATTTTCAATCGCAGAAATTAAGTGCTCTACTTTTGTAGCCGCTAAAATATTTAACGCGGTCTTTGGCCCTACTCCTTTTACTGAAATTAAATTCATAAATAAATTTTTTTCTTCATTAGAAATAAATCCAAATAAACTAATTTCATCTTCTTTTACATGCTGATATGTATATATCATGACATCTTGATTTAATACAATTGAATCAGGATGCGCAAAAAAAACATGATATCCAATACCATTGTTTTCAATCAAAACATAATCTAGTCCATAAGAGTGGACTTTTCCTTTAATAAATCCGATCATTTTATCACCTATTTAATTATACAGTATTTAAAAATAAAACAAAACAAGTAATAAAAAATACTTGTTTTGTTTTTAATTATTCAACGAATTTGAATTGATAGTCTAATAAATAGACAATATCTCCATCTTCCGCACCTTTTTTACGAAGTGCATCATCTACACCCATTTTTCTTAATGCATGTCCGAAACGATTAATACTAGAATCTGCATTAAAATCAGTCATGACAAATAACTTTTCAACTTTAGGACCTTGAATTCTCCATTGTCCATTTCCTAAATTTAACACCACAAAATCATCATCAGGTGAATCATATTTATACAATACACCGGCAATTTCTTCTTCCATAATTGGGAAGCTTTCTGTAGTATCAACAAGATCTGCAATTTGATATAATACTGGTTCTAACCCTTCAGCAATAATAGTCGTACATGGGAATACTACCACATTAGGATACTCTTTTTTAAATCTTATTAGGTTTTCTTCAGCATTATCTAAATCCATCTTATTTGCTAAAACAACTTGAGGTCTTTCAGATAATCGATAATGATAACTATTTAACTCTTCATTAATAACACGATAATCTTCCAAAGGATCTCTGCCATCATTTGCACCCATATCTACGATATGAACAATAACACGACATCTTTCAATATGACGTAAAAATTGATGTCCAAGACCTTTACCTTGTGCTGCTCCTTTAATTAATCCAGGTAAATCAGCCATTACAAACGATCTTCCATCAGGTGCTTGAACAACACCTAAATTTGGAACAATTGTTGTAAAGTGATAATCAGCAATTTCTGGTTTTGCCTTTGATACAACAGATAGTAAAGTAGATTTTCCTACAGATGGAAATCCAACTAACCCAACATCAGCAAGAAGTTTTAATTCAATTTGAATTTCTTTTTCTTCACCAGGCTCACCAAGTTCTGCGTAATCAGGCGCAGAATTTCTACTAGACATAAAATGATAGTTTCCTCTACCACCACGGCCTCCACTTGCAATTATAGCTTCTTGATCAATATGAATTAAATCAGCAATAACTGCACCAGTTTCAGCATCTTTTACAACAGTACCTTGAGGAACTTTAACAATGTAATCCCCTCCATCAGCACCGTGCATTTTTTTAGGTTTACCAGATCCACCATTTCCAGCAACAATTTTTTTATTGTAACGCAAGTCTAATAAAGTAGACTTATGAGAATCTACTTTAAAAATAATGTTACCACCGGCACCACCATCTCCACCACTTGGTCCCCCAAGTGGAACGTATTTCTCACGTCGGAATGTAACTAAACCTTTTCCACCATTACCAGCTTTAACTGATATTTTTACGCGATCTATAAACATATAATCACTCCTCTCTATAAATAGATATAAAAGTCCCCAAAGAATGGGGACTTAATTAAGCTTGTGGATAAACTGAAACTTGTTTTCTATCTTTTCCTAAACGTTCGAATTTAACAATACCATCTGCCATTGCAAATAATGTATCATCTCCTCCTCTACCAACGTTAGTACCTGGATGAATTTTTGTTCCACGTTGACGATAAATAATACTTCCACATCTTGTGAATTGACCGTCAGCTTTTTTAGCACCTAAACGTTTAGAATGAGAATCACGACCGTTTCTTGTCGAACCTACACCCTTTTTAGAAGCGAATAATTGGATATTTAATATAAACTTCATCGGTTATACCTCCTGTTTATCAATAATAATATAGTTTTGATACGAAGTCTGGATTGTTTCTAACTGAATTAATCCAACTTTTAATATCATTTGACTTTTATCTTCTATTTCTTTTACAGAAATAACTACTTTATTTTCATGTAGTTCTAAATTACATGAATCTTGTGCTAACATATCTAATGCATTTAATAATCCTACAGCAACACTACTTACACCAGCACAGACAACGTCTTTACCAGAGTCAGCATATTGAGCATGACCACTAACTATGACACTAATAATGTTCTCATTTTGGGTCTTAACACTCACCCGAATCATAATTAAGCCTCGATAGCTTCAATTACAAGTTTTGTATACGGTTGACGGTGACCTTGTTTGCGATGAGAAGAACCATTTTTAGCTTTGTATTTAAAAATCGTAATCTTTTTCGCTTTACCTTGTTTTTCTACTTTAGCTTTAACAGTAACTCCTTTTACATATGGAGCACCTACCTTAGTAGCTTTGTTTGAATAAACTAATACTTTGTCGAATACTACTTCAGCCCCAGCTTCAACGTCTAATTTCTCAACGTAAATTTCTTGACCTACTTCAACACGTAATTGTTTACCACCTGTTTCAATAATTGCGTACATAATACACCTCCTGTTCATTTTGTAAGACTCGCCAAATAAGGTGGAATAATCACTTAATACCTTATAATGTGCGGTTGTAGCCACTCAAGAGGACATACAACGTAGTCATATTACCACAAACTACATTTTAAGTCAATCAAATTTAATGATATTCCTTTTATATGTTTGTTTTATTATTTTACATAATTTTAGATGTATTTTCAATAAAAAACTTCACATTTCTGTGAAGTTTAAACGATTAATTTAATCCTGCATAATACGTTTGAGCAAACTCAACCGCTTTATTTAATGCATTAGATGTTTGAGACACACCAGATACAACATCTGCTGGCCCTTGCGCTTCAATAAGAGATGCGATATATTCAGATCCAACAGCAGTTAAATCAGCACCAAACCCTTCTGATTCTTGTGAATCACGTACACTAATATCTGTAATCATTCCTTCTGAATCAAATGTTACATGTGTTTCAATTTCACCTACATACCCTTGTGTTACAACTTCAACAATTGTAAGATCCTCTTGTTCATTATGCGAAATTACACCTTCGAATAATTCACCATTGATTGCAACATACACCATTCTTTGGAAATCTCCAACAAATGTAATTGTTGCTCCACTTACAACATCTCTATCCATAATATCTGTTGATGATTGGTTTACAGTTTTAAACATTTCATAAACTTCATCTAATGTCATGTTGTTTGCTAAAATATGCGCTACAATTGCATCTAACTGTTCACCATAACTTCTACCACCGTTATAACCAGCAAATGAAATTCTATTTGAACCATTTACAAATACTGTTCCATCATGTAAATCATGCAATGCAATTAAATCTTTCACTAAAGTATCTTCAGTAAGTTCAATTCCACCTTCTTTTGCTACATAACTATATGCTACTAAAGCCTTATCTAATGCTACTTCATTTTGACTATAATCTGTAAATGTTAGTTCTTTAAATGTTGTTTCATTTGTTACATTATCTTTTACAGCAAACACCATAAATTGTGCTGAAGCTCCATCACCAAATGCTGGATCATATCCAAATGATGTAAAGTTTGATAAATTAAATTCACCTTCTACTTCTTCAATTTTTGCATCCGATACATTCATCATATATCCCATAATGCCTTTTTTAGAGTATTCTGTATCTGTTCCTTTATTGCGAATAACATCAAAATTCAACTCAGTGATAATTCCATCTTCTGTTGTTCCTTCAAAGATGAATGTATCATTTTTAGGACTTCCACTTGATGTTGTTCCTTTCATTTCATACTCTGCCGCAAATGTTTCTACAACTACATCTGTTTGATTTTGATCTTGATCAGTGTTAGATGTACATCCTACAACACCAAATACAAGAACTAAAGATAATAAAAGTAATACGATTTTTTTCATTAGTTTTTTCCTTTCGTTTATGGATAAACCATAAAACATATACGTTACCTATTGCTTAGGTACATGCATTTTAACACTAAGTTATTTTTTTATCAAGTATTTTAATCATTCTCTAAATAGCTATATAAAAACGAACCTCTAATAATTGGATATCCAACTTCTGAGGTTCGTTTCATATTTTTCATCTCAAGTTTAAATTAAAATACTTATCCATTTTCTATAAAAACATATTAAATAAAATAGGCATAAACATTGCAGGAATCAAATTAGCTATTTTAATATTAGTTGCCTTAAGTAAATTCAACCCTAGTGCAATAACCAAAAGTGAGCCTACAACTGATATTTGACTAATAACAGTCTCAGCTAAATAAGGTTGAATCAAGCTTGCGAATAAAGAAATACTACCTTGATAAAGCAATACAATAATCGCAGAAAACATAACACCAATTCCCATAGTACTCGCGATAATAATTGAACTTATAAAATCTAAGACGGTTTTTGCATATAATGTTTCATGCGACAAATAAAGACCACTTTCAAGCGCTCCTACTAGTGTCATCGCACCAACACAATATAATACGCACCCTGTGATAAAAGACTTTGCAAATGTTTGATCTTGTGATTTACCATTAAATCTCTCATTCACTTTATCTGCAAATTGAGTGATTTTAGCATCGATATTTAATAAATACCCAATCGACGCTCCAAACACCATAGAGAAAATCAGAATCGTAGCATCCATTTCTACAATTGCACCAGTTATTCCCATATAAAGAATTACAAGAGCGATTCCTGAAAATATCATTTCTCCTAACTCTTCTTTAATCCATTTTTTAAAAACAATTCCAATTAGACTTCCAAGAATAACTCCAATTGCATTTACAATACTTCCTAAAAACACCATATTATCTTTTTACAATGTAAGGTTTCTCAACCTTACACCCCTTTCCACCTTTTTTTATTGCTTCTATTAATATTCCATGTGCTTCTTCATTATTTTCATCATAAATAAATTGCATCGTCTTAATAGTCAGTTCATTTTTAGAGAATTCATTTACAATATCCACTACTCTATTCGCACGATGCACCATGTAAACTCTACCTTCATCCTTTAGTAATCTACTAATATTGAAGCACAAATCAGATAATAATAAATTTTCTTCATGCCTAGCTGTTTTAATCATTTCATTTTGATTCATTTGCTTTGCAGTAAAATCATTAAAATAAGGAGGATTTACAACAATAACATCAACTAAAGGGATTTGAATATCTTTAATATCCCCTACATAAAGTTCATAGTTTTCTATCTTATGGTACTCTAAATTTTTTTTAGCCAAATTAATTGCATCCTGTTGAATATCAATACCAATTAACTTTCCATAATTATAAAGTGTAGCATACAACAATAATGCACCATTGTTTGTACCAATATCAAGTACGATCTCATTGTCTTTTATTTTCATAAATCTACCTAATAAATGTGTATCTGTATTAAATCTAAACATATCTTTTCTTTGATACAAATAAATGTCGGTATTAGGTAAGTAATCAAATGTATATTCCATAATTTCTCCTATAGTTCAAACCAAAAAGTACTCCCTTTTTTCACTGTACTTTTTACGCCATATTTTGCGTTATGTGCATGTAAAATCCCCTTAGAAATAGAAAGTCCTAATCCCGAACCCTCAGATGCTCTATGATGCCCTTTATTAATTTTTTGATATCTATCCCAAATCATTTTTTGATTCTCTTTAGCAATACCTATACCATGGTCAATCACAGACAACCTTGTCTTTTCATCTTTTGCTGCAATCTTAACAATAATTTTTTTATCTTCACCAACATATTTAATCGCATTATTGATAAAGTTATATACTACTTGTCCAATTTTCACTTCATCTGCGTTTACATACATCGGAGTAGGATAAATAAGTTCAATGGTTATCCCTTCTTTAATTAAAAGTCCATCAAACAGGGAAATAATTGACTCAGTAACCTCTACCAAATTAAAGTTTGTCTTATTTAAAACCATATTTCCAGACTGCAACTTAGAAAGTTCTAACATATCAGAAACCAATCTATCTAAATGATTCGCTTCATGTATAATCACTTTCAAGTGTTCTTCTCGTTTTTCAGGATTATTTCCAGAGATATCTTGAATCATTTCTGCATACGCTTTTATCATTGTTAATGGTGTTTTAATATCATGTGATACATTTGCAATTAGATCTCTTCTTAATTCATCCGTTTTTTCCATTTCATTTTTCGCAAAGTTAAGTGTGTATGCTAGTTCATCCACCTCACTAAGACCGTCGTATTCAAATGACACTTCATGATTTCCCCCTGCAAATTGTTTCGCACTTTTTGTCATTTTAATAATCGGTCTTGAAAGTCTGTTTGACATTATTAATGACACAAACGAAGCAACTGCAAGCGTAAAAATAGATATATAAATAAACTGGTTTTGAATAATAAACACAGTTGAATCCACAGGCTCAATTTGTGCATTCATAACAAGATAATAACTACCTAAATTACTTGATATTTTAGTCCCATATATAATCATTTCATTTTCAAAACGAGGATTGTTCACGTATTCAATTTTCTCTGACATTTCATCTAAATAAATCGATTCTAAAAATCCATACTTATCATATTGATTTTGATTAATATAACACCCTACACCTAAAGAATCCGCATTAAAAATCTCTACACCACTTTCACTATAAAAAGTCATACATAATTGATTGTTGTATGACAAATCAAAGACATCTTCCGTAAAAGCATTCGCATTATCTTCTTGTATAGATAAAGTTATTTGCTCAACTATAGTCTTTATTGAATTTACTTTTACACTTCTATAGTATGGAGCAAGAGATGATAGTTGCAAAGTCACAAGCACCAATAACATAATCCATGAAAATAACGAAAAATAAATCCAAGTTCTAAATTTAATCCCCTTAAAATCAAACCTCAAATTTATACCCCATTCCTCTAATAGTAACAATTAGATGACGATATTCTCTTAGACGAGCACGTAACATTTTTACATGCGTATCAACTGTACGATCATCTCCATAATAATCATAATTCCATACTTCTTCTAACAGGCGACTACGACTTAATGCAATATTTTTATTTTTAGCCATATAAACTAATAATTCATATTCTCTTGGTGTCATGTTTATCACCTCATCATTCACTGTAACTTTATGTGCAGCAATATCGATAATTAGTGTATTGAACACCATTTTTTCTTCTTTTCCTGTATGATTTCTTTCTAATACAACTTTTACTCTAGCCATAAGTTCTTTAGGAGAAAAAGGCTTTGTTACAAAATCATCAATCCCTAGTTCAAACCCATACAGTTTATCATATTCTTCTTGTCTTGCACTTAACATGATGACTGGTATTTTCTTGATTTTTTTTATTTGTTTACACGCATTGTATCCATCAAGATTTGGCATCATGATGTCTAAAATAATTAAGTCAAAGTTATCATTTTCGACCATTCTGATTGCTTCTTCACCATCGTTTGCTTCTAAAATAGTATGACCATATAATATCGCATACTCCTTAATGACTTCTCTTATTTTAACTTCATCATCTACAATTAATATTTTTCCCATAACTTTACCCCATTTTTATAATTCTAATAAAAAACTGTGAAATCAATGTGAAATTAATTTATATTAATCTTCTTCATTTGATTTAATAAACAAGAATCTGTAGATTCAATTTTACCAGAAATCACAATATAATTTCCTTTAATAAGTTCTGCTTGATATTTATTAAACTGTGTAGGCATTACAGCTAAGTCAAGTTGCCCTGATTCATCCATAATATTCACAAATGCCATTTGATCCCCTTTTTTTGTACGATGTAGTTTTACCCTTGTAATCATTCCTAGCACTTGTATGTACCCTCTTTTTTGCTTACATACAGCGATATTATCCCCATTATACCCTAATTGTTTTTTAATATAAATAATTGGATGTGATGATAAATAAAAACCTAAAACATTTTTCTCATTTTCAAGTCTTTCAAAATCAAAGTCTTTCATGATAATTGGGATTGGTTTACTAACTAATCCAAAATCCAATGTTTGTTTATCTCCAGTGTCTACACTTACAAGATTTGCATAAATAAGTGCTTCATTTAAAGAGGCTATCATACTACTTCTTGACATACCAAACTCATCAAACGCACCAGCATAAATTAAAGACTCTATCATTTTATTTGTGATTTTCAAAAGATTAAGTCGCGAAATACAATTATAGTAATCCTCATATTTTCCGAGACCATTTCGATCTTTTAAAATCTCAGCTACAGCATTTATACCAATCCCCTTTATCGCAAGCAGTGGAAAGCGTATACTACTATTTTCTATTTCATATTTATATGTACTGTCATTAATAGATGGCGGAAGAACAATTACTTTTCTTT
>CAYJAB010000005.1:0-66848 GCA_964368305.1 uncultured Erysipelotrichaceae bacterium
GAACTTCAGCCTTCCAAGCTGACTACGTGAGTTCGATTCTCATCATCCGCTCCATTGGAGATTAAAAAGACAACTTAAGTTGTCTTTTTTTATTTCTCTTGCAATCGCATTAAAAAAAATGTATTATTATACAGCATTACGCATTTAAGGGAGAAAAAAATGAGTGAAAATTTAAACACATCTACTGAGATGAAACCAGTAAAACCAAACAATAATAAAAAATTTGTTATTGGTGGAGTAGTCGCTGCACTATTAATTGCAGCAGTTGCATTCTTTATGTTATCGACAGGAACAAGTTCTGCATCTATTCATAAAAAGTTAGCAACAGAAGTATTCGATGCAACAATCGATGCAATCGAAACAACAGAATACAAACCTTTAGATTCAACAGATAAAATTGTTTCTACAAACGGAACTTTCAGTTTCAAGACAAATTTAGATGTTTATAACGACTATGCTTTTAATTACAATGTAATTACAGATGGTGTTAAAAATACGTCACAATTAACTTTTGATTTTTTAGAAAGAGGAATTAGTTTAATAGATTTTTCAGCAATTCAAAATGATAATACTGTCACAATTGCATCAAATGCAATTTTGATGAACCCAATCAATGTCGTACTTGATGAAATCGATGTATCAAGCACAACAACGAATACAGACACAATTGTACAGTTTATTGAAGAAGTAAAAAAATCATATTTATCAGCATTAGACTCAGCAACTTACACGACTACAAATGATGCTGAATATACAACATTTACAAACGAAGTAAAAACAGCGACTGCACATACATTAGTAATTAATCCTGAATTTATTAATGCTGTGATTGATGCTTTATTAAATAATGAGAAATTCATCACTTTATCAAGTGAAATTTATTCGTTAACACCTGAGGCAATCGTTGAAAATTTAGAGTCTTCTAAGTTAGATACCACTGATGCAACTGAAGTAATTAATTTTGTTGTATATATGGACGGTATTACTTTAAAAGCACTTCAATTTGCTGATGCTGAAAGTGTATACTTTACAATTGAAGACAATACATTATATACACCAGAAGGACTTGGAATTAAAATGACAAGCGAAGAAGATACAACTTCATTTGCATTCATTGATAATTACGGAAGTGAAATCGCACTTATTTCATTTACAAATTCAGTTGTAAATGAAAATGATGTTCTTTCAAATACTTCTATCATCACTATGACTATGAGTGGTATTACTGCAGAAATTAAAAGTGATATTACGCAACAATATGTAGATACATATGAAGCAATTACAATGGAAGGTGCAGTTGATCTTGAAAATTTAAGTGAATTTGATCAACAAATGGCTATTTATAACTTATATTCTTCATTAATGAATTCAGATTTTGGCCCACTTCTTTCTTACGCACTTTACGGATATTAAAGTATTAGTTTAAAGTACAAACAGATAGTAAACAATTAAATTGTTATACTATCTGTTTTTTTATACATTTTAATCATACATAGTTCACCCTAAATACACTTGACTATCCCCTTAGGGGGTAGTTTATTATTATATTGAGATTAAATACATATAAAGAATTTATGAATTATATTTAATAATGAGGTGATATACATGTATAATAAACAAAAAACAAGAGACAGTGGTTTAGGAATGATTAGTACACTAACATTACTACTAGTTGTTTTAAAATTATTTAATTTAATATCAATTAGTTGGTTATGGGTATTTTCTCCTATATGGATTTCAGCATTTTTAGTCGTTTTATTGGTTTTGGGGTTTTATATTGTTACTAAAGTAAAAGGAAAATGGTAGATTTTGATATTTTAGAATAGCCTTCTCAATCATAATACAATTGAAAATAAAACAATCTGATTTTCATCAGATTGTTTTTATATTATTTTTTAATTTTTTCTACTGCTTGTTGAATACACTCTTTTAAAGACTCATTGAACGTCGGATGTGGATAAACAACTTTTTGTAAATCAAACACAGTCAAATCATTTACCATCGCTTGGGTAATTTGAGTAATCATATCTGTTGCACGTGCACACATAAAGATTGCACCTAACAGTTTTCCAGAGGTAGACTCTACAATTAACTTCATAAATCCGCGTGGTTGATTCGATAATAAGCTCTTCCCATTCGCACCAGTTAACACTTTAATAGAAATCGCATCAAAATCTAAATCCTGCGCTTGTTTTAGAGTCAATCCAACACTTGCGATTTCAGGATGTGTATAAATACAACTTGGAATATAGTTCATATCATAAATAAAAGGTATCTTGTTCATATGACAGACTGCATTTATTGCCTGACAAGTAGCGACATGTGCAAGTTGCATTTGCCCTATTACATCTCCTGCTGCATAAATGGTATCTACAGATGTTTGATAGTTTTCATTCACTTCAATGTACTTACTTGCTTGGATGATGTCTTCCTTAAATAAAGATGAAAAACTAGCTTTTCTTCCAGTTGCGAATAATACTTGATCAAACGCTAGCTCAACTGTTTCCCCTTTTGATTCAATAAGCATATGCTTATCATCTACAATGCGTACAATTTTACTTTCTAATAATACATCAATGCCATTTTGTTTAAATTGCAACTTCAAACTTTGTGCCACTTCTTTATCGCTGTTCCCTAGTAGCTGAGAAGCAATTTCCACGATTGTCACTTTTGTATCTAACTTTTGATAAAGCGCTGCAAACTCACATCCAATTACACCCCCACCTACAATTACTAAATGTTGAATTGGTTTTGTGTTTTCTAACAAATCTTCACTGTATAAAGGGGTAATGTGCTCGATTCCATCGATATTTAATTTTACAGGTTTTGATCCTGTTGCGATTAATATATATTTTGTCTCGTAAATTGTATCCATCACTTTAACTTTACCTTTCGCTAAAATGATTGCTTCCCCTTTAATAAGATCTACTTTATCTTTAATGAGTTTCTTTTCTATTGAACTTTGAAGTGTTTCTATTACCGCTTGTTTATGCAATTGCATTTCATTTAAGTTTTTCGATGTACTTACGTCATGAAGTAGTGTTTTTGTCGGAATACATCCTTCATTTAAACATGTTCCGCCTACATGTTTTTTCTCAATCAATGCAACTTTCATATTCTTGCTTGCGGCAAAACTAGCTGCTTCATATCCTGCAGGTCCTGCCCCAATAATAATTAAATCATATGTCATTAAAAGTCCTCCCTTTCAAACAATTCAATACAATCTTGTTTGATTTTCTCTTCTTCTTTTAAAACTTGAATATTTTTTATTGCATCAATTATTTCAGGCTTACAAAACACAACACCTTGTAGACATAGTTGTAACTTTTCAATAAAATCCATTTTTAATGTATCTGAATATACTTTATATTCATTAATCGTGTGATTTTTAATATTTATAAATAGCTGAATTTCTCCCCAATCAAATCGATCTGTAATAGTAAATTCATAACTTGAATTTGTTCCTAAGATAAATGTCTTATCTTCATATTTCTTTAAATTAATCTCTAACTGATCCACCAAAATAGGATTACTTTCTAATTGATATACAGCATTAAATGCCTCAATTAAATACGTACATAACTGTTCTTTATTTAACAGATCATTAAACTCTATAAGGTTTTTTACTCTTGCTTTTACCGAGCTTACCGCTTTTGATTTTAGTTTCAACTTAGATGGATTTAAGTATTTTGCCATTTTAGAAACATCCACATCCATTAAAAGTGTTCCATGATGTAGACATCTTTCTTTGATATTTAAAAAGGCATTCCCTGATATTTTATATCCATCTACACATAAATCATTTCTACCAGTAAGTTCAGCAATTATTCCATATTTTTTTAGTGCAACTTGAATCACTTCAAGTTGTTTTTTTACATCATAGTATTTTTTATGAACTAAAAATGTAAAGTTTAAATTCCCTAAATCATGATAAACAGCCCCACCACCAGACAATCGTCTGGCAATGTGACCATTTTCTTCTTTCAATTTGTTTATATGACATTCTTGATATGCATTTTGATTTTTACCAATTACAACTGTATGTTGATTTTGCCATAAATACAAAATACACTCATCTTCTTTCACATGATAAAACAGTGCTTCCTCTAAAGCTAAATTCTCATAAGGATTTACACTATTTAAAATGACTGTACTTAATGTTTTAATCATATTTTAAACTTATAACGCACAACTGGTTCACGCGCTGCTTTTACCTCATCAGGGCGCGAGATAGGTGTAGAGTAAGGTGTATTTCCAATATAATCAATATCTTCCTTAGCACGCTTTATAATCGTCTTAAACACTTCAATCGCATTATCCAATGTCTCTTTAGATTCCGTCTCAGTAGGTTCAACCATTAATGCTTGTTCCACTGTAAGTGGGAAATACATTGTAGGAGGATGAATACCATAATCCAATAATGCTTTTGCCACATCAAGCGCACTGACATTATTGTCTTTTTTAAGTGTTTTCAGACTCATAACAAATTCATGCATACACAATCCTTCAGTTGCCATTTCAAACGTATCACTTAATTTATACTTCATATAATTTGCATTTAATACAGCTTGATTTGCACCATCTTTAATACCATCATGACCCAATGCTTTAACATATGTTAGTGCTTTTAACATCACACCAAAATTACCATAAAACGATTTAATACGCCCAATAGAATGCACTCCGTTTATAAGCTCATTTTTAGAAACCATTGTATTTGGTAAAAACGGTGTTAATAAAGATTTACATCCTACAGGACCAGATCCTGGCCCCCCTGCTCCATGTGGTGTTGAAAATGTTTTATGTAAATTTAAATGAACAACATCAAACCCCATATCACCAGGACGTGCAATTCCCATGATCGCATTTAAATTTGCTCCATCATAATAGTTTAGCCCCCCTGCATCATGCACAATCTTTGTAATTTCTAAAATATTACGATCAAAAATACCTAATGTATTCGGATTTGTAAGCATCAATCCTGCTGTATCTTCTCCAACCACTTCTCTTAGTTTATCTAAATCTACAAGACCTTCCTTTGTAGATGGAATATTGACAATTGTATATCCTGCCATATTTGCAGTTGCTGGATTTGTTCCATGTGCAGAATCCGGCACAATAATTTTTGTACGTTTTTGATCATTATGAAAATGATGATATGCTTTCATCAACAATAATCCACAAAATTCACCATGCGCACCTGCTGCAGGTTGAAATGTCATTGAATCCATTCCTGTAATTTCACAAAAGGCTTCTTCTGCTGCTGAAATTGCCTCAATACATCCTTGAATTGTATTTTCAGGCTGAAGTGGATGTATTTCACTAAACCCTGCAAGTGAAGCAGTCGCTTCATTTAATTTTGGATTATATTTCATCGTACAAGAACCAAGCGGATAAAACCCATTATTTACACCATGTGCTTTTTTAGAAAGTTCTGTATAATGTCTCATAATATCACTTTCTGCAACCTCAGGTAAATGACATTCTATTTTTCTTGTAAGCGTCGGATCGATTGCCTCAAAAGCAACATCAAAATCAGGAAGAATTTGATTGTAACGATTTTTCTTACTTTTTTCAAATATTAAACTCATTGCAATTCCTCCTTTAAAATTTCAATTACCAAATCAATCTCTTGTTTTGTATTCACTTCAGTTGCACACCATAAAATACGCTTATCATCTAATGGATAACCCCCTAGTATATGATGCTGCTCTAATTTTTTTAATACACGGTTTGTATCGATTGGACACACTGTTGTGAATTCATGAAAGAATGGTAAATCACTTGATATATATCCAATTTCATTTAATCTCTTTTTAAAATAGGCCGCCTTGCTATGACATAAATTTGCACACTGCACTAGCCCCTTATGAGAAAGAAGCGTTAAATAAACACTTGCGGTAAGTGCGCAATGTGCTTGATTTGAACAAATATTACTTGAAGCTTTTTCACGACGAATATGTTGTTCACGTGCTTGGAGTGTAAGCACATATGCTGTCTTCCCTTGTTGATCTTGCGTCTGTCCAACAATTCTTCCTGGAAGTTTTCTAACCAACTTTTCTGTTGTACACATAAACCCTAAATAAGGACCTCCAAAGCTTAAAGATAAACCAAGTGGTTGACCTTCACCTGTTGCAATGTCTGCACCATACTCAAATGGTGTTTTCATAATCGCAAGCGCGATTGGATTACATCCCATAATCAGTTTTGCAGAAACCGCATGTATTGAATCAGACAATCCATCATAATTAGACATCACACCATAGTAGTTTGGTTGTTCTACATAAACACATGCAACCGTATCATCTAGCAATGATAAAAGATGTTCATTGCTATCTGTTTGATGATCTTCTTTAATCATTACAACTTCCATTTCATTTCCAAAACAATATGTTTTAATCGTTTCAATTACTTGTGGATTTGCACAACTTGAAACCAATACTTTATTTTTCTTACGTTCTTTACACATCGCAACTGCTTCTGCTGCAGCTGTTGCTCCATCATACACAGACGCATTTGATGCTTGCATACCAGTTAGTTCACACATCATCGTTTGGTATTCAAATATCGCTTGTAAAATACCCTGACTAATTTCTGCTTGATATGGCGTATAAGATGTTAAAAACTCATCTTTCGATACAATGCTTTTTAATGCAGTTGGAATATAGTGTCGATATGCGCCTGCACCTCGAAAAATTGTCTTAAAAACAGTGTTTTTCTCTGACAATTCTTGCATTTCTTTTAATACTTCAAATTCACTTTTACCATTTGGCAAATTTACTTTTTCTAAATAGACTTCACGCGGGATATCTTTAAATAAATCATCAAAATGATTCAATCCAATCTCATTTAACATCCCAAGTGCTTCTTGTGTTGTATTTGGTGTATACTTTGTCATACTATCACTACAGTGTAGCTACAAAAGCTTCATATTCTTCTGCATTCATCATTTCTTCTTGATCTTTAACATTTGAAACTTTTATCAACCATGCACTATAACAGTCTTCATTTATTTTCTCTGGACTTTCTAATAGTTCCTCGTTAAATGCGATAACTGTACCAGATACTGGACTTATTAAATCAGATACTGCCTTTACAGACTCTGCATCCCCAAAACTTTCAGATGCCACAACTGAATCATCCTGTTCAGGTAAGTTAATAAATACAATATCCCCAAGTTGTTGTTGTGCATAATCTGTAATTCCTACTACCACACTTTCATCCTCACATTTTTTTACCCATTCATGTGATTTTGTATACATTAATTCATTTAGTACTTTCATATTTTTTCTCCTATTTCTTTCTTTTATAAAATGGCAATTCCACAATTGTTGCGCCAATTTTTCTATTTCTTACAATCGCCGTTAACTGCATTCCTATTTCACTATACGCTACATCCACAAGTGCCATTGCACAAGATACGCCAACATAAGGACAATGCGTTCCCGATGTTGTAATCCCCACTACTTTATCTTCAAAATAAAGTGGTGTGTTCTCTCGTATTATTCCACGGTCTACAGCTTTTATACCTATACGAATACACTTATTCTCTCCATATTCTAATAAAGCTTTCTTTCCAATAAAATCTTCTTTATCCATTTTCACAAATGATCCAATTTTAGCTTCAAATGGTGTAATGTCTTCACTCATTTCATGTCCATACAGTGGCATAGCAGCTTCAAGTCTAAGTGTATCTCGTGCTGCCAGTCCACATGGAATCAACCCTAAATCCTTCCCATTTTCAATTAAAAGCTCCCAAAGTTTCTCAGCATTTTCATTTTTTAAATAAAGCTCATATCCTAATTCTCCTGTATATCCAGTTTTCGATATGATACAATCAATCCCTTGGATATTCCCATTAAAATTTGCAGTATAGTACTTTGTGGGAATGAAAGATTCTTCACATACCCTTTTTAAAATCGCTTCTGCATTTGGACCTTGAAGAGCAAGCTGTGCATACTGATCACTTACATCCTCAATTTCCATATTCTCAAACTGTTTTGATTTAAACCAATTATAATCTTTCTCTTTATTAGATGCATTCACAACTATAAAATAAGCATTCTCTTTTATTTTATACACGATCAAATCATCCAGTATTTTACCTTCTTCATTTAACATTGGACTATAGCGTGCTTGTTGATCTGCCATATTTGTAAAGTCATTTGTTAATACATAATTTAAAAATGACAATGCATTTTCTCCAGTTATTAAAATTTCTCCCATATGACTTACATCGAATAAACCACACTGTTCTCTTGTAGCCATATGCTCTTTCACTACCTTTGTTGCATATTGAATTGGCAAGCTATACCCTGCAAATTCAACCATTTCACCTTGATACTTTAAATGCGTATCATATAATGCTGTTTTCAACATAGTTCCCCCTTTGATGATCATAGTGTGTCAGCGCTTACATTTGATTCTAAATAAAAAAGTAATATCCGACATCTACAATCATAATTAGCTTCTTTTACGTGTAATTATCATACCATAAATACAGTAAAAAAAAAGACTTTATATTCACTATAAAGTCTAAATATGTGATTCTCTATTTCTCAAAATACGATCAAAATTCATAAAGAATACAATCGTTGTACATGTACCCGCGATAATATCCGCAATAGGCTGTGCATAATATATACTATCCACACCAAAGAAGTAAGGTAAGACGTAAATTAATGGGATAAATAAGATGATTTTTCTAAGAAGCGCAAGTATCAATGAAATCTTTGCTTGCCCCAATCCCAGTAATGTTTGCTGACAAGCCATTTGAAATCCAAACATAAATATACCTGCAAGTGTAATTCTAAGTCCATACGAAGTTAAAGTAATCAATTCAAAATCACTATTATTAAAAATACGAACAAAGATCTCTGGGAAAAACATTACAACCAATGACATAAATGTTGCAAGGGAAACTGTAATCATTAATAAGTACTTAAACGCATCTCTTACACGTTGAATATTTTTAGCACCATAATTGTAACTAATTAAAGATTGTGTTCCCATAGTAAACCCTTGAATCGGTAAAATAATAATCTGAATAACACTCAAAATAATTGTCATAGATCCAACATATGTATCTCCACCATATAATTGAAGTTGACTATTTAAAGAAATTTGTACAAGCGCTTCTGTTGACTGCATAATAAATGGTGAGATCCCCAAAGCCATAGAAGCGATAATAATCTTTTTATCAAATACAAATTTTTTAAGATTCAATCGAATATTCGATTCTTTTGAAGATAAAAATTTAACAACCCAGATTGCTGAAATAGATTGAGCAATTACAGTAGCAAGCGCAGCTCCTTGTACCCCCATATCCAATACAAAAATAAAGATTGGGTCTAATATAATATTTAAGATTGCACCAATTACAACTGTTTTCATTGCAACCATCGCTTTTCCTTGAGCACTAATAAAAGTATTTAATCCAACTGAAAATAAAACTGAAATTGTTCCAAAAAGATAGATAGATAAATACTCTAACGCATAGATAATCGTATCCTCACTTGCACCAAACATATAAAGAATCGGTTCTTTATACACCATAAAGAGTACTCCTAAAACAACCGCAAGTACAGTTAATGTAGAAAAGGCATTATTTAAATACTCACTGGCTTTTTCTTTATCATTTTCCCCAAGCTTTATCGCCGCTAAAGGTGCACCTCCACTTGCGATTAAAGCACCAAATGCTGTTATGATAATAATGATTGGAAATGTAACTCCAACCCCTGTTAAAGCAGCAGAACCAATTTCTTCCATATTCCCAATATAAATTCTATCTACCATGTTATAAAGCATATTTATTACTTGTGCTACAACCATAGGAATAGACAATGTAAAAATCAATTTTAATATCGGCTCTTTGCCTAAATCAACTTGTTTATTCATAAAACTCCTCCAAAAACCAATATATAAACAATACTCCTATCTAATGTTTAAGTCAATATTATCTATTCATATTCTGTATATTTTTTATTTTTTCCAACAACTTGTTCTATTGAATATTTTTCTCTATTCTTTTTCATTTTATTTATAAACGCTTCACTTAAATCAATTTCATAAAGTGAAGAAAAACGAAGTAGAAAATATAAAACATCAGCCAATTCATCTTTGACATTTTCACTATGAATTTGATCTAAACATTCTTTTTCATTTTTAAATCTAAATAAATCTAATAGTTCATTTGACTCCGTACTCAATCCGATTGCTAAATCTTTAGGAGTATGAAATTGATCCCACTCCCTTTCTTTACAAAAATCATGAATTTCTTTTTGCATCATTTCAATTGTTAATTGTTTTTTCATTTTACCCTCATTTCCTTGGAAATAAAAACAATGAATATTCATTGTTTTTATTTTGCTCATTTTTTATTATAATTTGGATCAAAATCGTTGTTATCAATGAAGATTTCATTATCCGCAAACATATTCATTGTTTTTTCTAATAATGTCTCCACAAATCCAACTTCCTCTTTTGTAAATGATGTGCCATCTTTTTTATTTAAAATTTGAATACATCCAAATGTAAACCCATTTACACACATAGGAACACAAATAATTGATTTTGTATCAAATCCTGTAACATTATCTATTGATTGCTGCCATTTTGCATCCCACTTACAATCTTTAACTAGTACACTTCTTTTATTGCTAATTACAGAACCTGCAATTCCTTCATCTAATGAAATTCGAATATTTTCCATATTCACATGTCCTAGTGTTGTCTTTGGATAAATATAATTCACTATACCATCTTCCGTATAATTACATAACCAGAAAGTACCTGCTTCCCCTTTGATAGATTCAACCATTACCGCAAGTACAGCATCAATTGCATCTAAGAAAGAAATATTTTTTCTTTCATCAAAGTTTTGAAGTACACGATCCACAACCAATTTAAAGTGCATATCTTCTTCAGTTCCTCTTGAACCTTTATCAATATATCTAAATCCACTTTCATTTAATAAAACTAAATCCATTTCTTTAACAAATCTTGTTTGCTTAAACTTCTTCTTCGCAAGCAATTCTCTAAAACGCAATTGCTCATCTGTAGATCTAGGTTTATGATGCATAATAAGTAAATTTCCAATATTGTACTCGTTTGCTAACGCACACCCTGTTTCCCAATGCGAATGTCCCCAGCCAATAAACTCAGAATATTCACTTGAAGTAAACATACCATCAAAGAATAATACTTCTGAACCTCTCAATTGCTCACGGTCAAATACTTCATTTGATTCATAATCAAATAAGAATGATACTTTATGTTTTCCTCTTTTTACAATACCCATAATCGCTCCAGCACAGTGTCCTGTAGGATATGTTTCTAAAACTACCCCCCCTGGCAATTCTTGTGTTGTTTGACTTTGAATAATTTCATAACGATGTTCTGGTGTTGTAACTGGATAGAATGGAAGTTTCATGACTTCTTTTACAATATCTTTGCCACCTGTTACTTCTAAATTGTAAATAAACTTAACTTTAACATCAGGTGGAAAAACACTCCAATCCAATAATCCTAAAATATGATCATAATGTGCATGTGTCAACATAACGTAGATTTCTGTACATTCTCTTAAAATTTCTTTTGAATTATAAAGTCCTGTACCACAATCAATGATAAGTGCACTTGTATTCCATCTTACGATATAACACGTAGTTGCACCACCAAACTCTACAAATTGTTCTCCGCTTACCGGCAATGACCCTCTAACACCTAAAATATGAATTTTTAATCCGTTATCCATACTATTTACCTCACTTTTTTATTTTATCATTCAATTAACTTCTGAATGAACCCCACTATTTATAAATCTACTTTGACGTTTCTTCAATCATATTTCCCGCTTCAACTACTATTTTAACACGTGAATTTTTACTTTCAGAAACACCTTCTATTTTCAAAATTGTATTTTCATCTACAAACACAATTTTTTTATCATCGATAATCAACCTTAATGTTGAATTGGATGATACAACAATTTTATCACCTTTTAGTATTCTCATTTCTTCAAACGCATGAATATGTCCCACACTTGGTCTTTCAATAATTGCTTCTCCATTTAGTTGTAATATTTCAATTCTTGTAAATGAATTGCTCTGTGTATTTGTGTATATAAATATCCCAACACAAACAACCACAACGACAAGCAACATATTCATAACATGATAATTATTTTTCATAACCACCACCCCTTACTTCAATGAAATTACTTCATATACACCTACAGTTTTACTCTTACCTTTAACTTTAATTGTACCTAAAGACTCACACTCTACGCGATCTTGAATACGATACATTAATTCTTCTGTAATAAGAATCTGATCTGTGATAGCATTTGTTTGAAGACGGGCTGCAACATTTACAACATCTCCTACAGCAGTATAATCAGCACGGCTTTTCGTTCCAATATTTCCCACGATGGCATCGCCCCAACTAATTCCAATAGAGACTTTAACTTCAACCCCATATTTTTCCATTGCATATTTACTTATACCTTCTAATTTTTTACGTATAGAAATCGCACTGCAAATTGCACGGTACTCATAATCCTCTAAGTCAAAAGGAGAATTAAAAACTGCCATCATTGCATCTCCAATAAACTTATCTACAGTCCCACGATAAGAGAATACAACCCCTGTGGAAACTTCAAAATATCGATTCAATACATCTACAACTTGCTCTGGGTTTAACTTTTCTGTCATCGTTGTAAATCCACATATATCTACAAATAATACACATATTTCTTTTAGTGCACCTTTATCCATTGCATCTAAATCATTTTCAGTATCAATTCCAGAAATAATTTTTTCTACAACTTGTGGAGCTACATAACGTTTAAACATCTTGATTGTTTTTGTTCTACTATTTTTTTCTACAATGTACTGTCGAAGCACAGTCCCTAAATACATACAGGATGTAGCAACTATAAATAATACAACTGGAACATTAATATTTAAATCATGTAGGAATAAACAAACCAATAAATATAGAAAATTTAAAATTGTAATTGTATAAAACCCTGCAATTAATTCATAATAGTGTATCCATATACCAAGTAAAATAATCGTATAAAATAAAATAATCCCATATTCAAATTCATCTACTTCACGAGTTGTTGTATTATTAACAATTGACTCTGCAATATTTGCATGTATCTCAACACCATACATTAACTGAGATGAATTATTCGGCACTTGATATGCATCTTGAAGAGATGTGGCATGTGCACCAATTAAAACAATTGAATTGTGAAATATTTTTGGATCCACTTTCCCTGTCATAACATCTACAAATGATACTTCCTCATATTCGTGATTTTGCGAAACATATGTAAAATTGAATATATTATTCTCATCTACAATTGGATCTATAAGTTCAACCCCATTTAACTCCGCAAGATTTTCCGCAATAATCATAGAGAAACTCTTATATGTTTGATCTATATAATAAACTTCACTTATTCCTCTTCTAACTTTTCCATCTTGATCTATAATTGTATTAGAAAAACCAATGTCCGCTTTTCCAATAAAATCAGAGTATGGTTGTTCAATTTCTTCAATTCCCATTTCATCGACACCAATCGCAACACCATTTTCGATTACTAAAACATCTTCAAATACAATTTCATTTGCAATAGCTACATTTCCATGTTGATCACAAAGGCTTGCGAATAGTAAATCACTTTCCATTCGTATATAATTATCAAAATAAATATCAAATCCTATAAAATATGGATCAACATCCGTTGTAATTCTTTTCATTAAATTTGCATAAATTTGACGATCCCAGTCAGCAAATCTACCATATGCATCTAATGTTTTTTCATCAATTTTAATTATCTTTATATCTGGACTTGGATTATTTGTATCTTGGTATAAATAATCCATTGCAGGTCGTTCAAACACCTCAAAAAAATCAATTCTATGTGCAAATACGCATAGAAAGGCAAATGATATTAATATCAATATTTCTGTTTTTTTCATCTTTAAATCACCCCAAATTTAATAATGCGTACTTCCAGTCTAAAATTTTATAACTTTATTGTTATAATTATAACATACAAATAAAATAATGGTACTACACCATTATTTTATTTCTCTTATCTTTTATGTCTTTTTTTACTAAATACTCTATATATTGCAAGCATATGCGTTAAAACGATTTTTTGGTCTACAATGCTTAATAGTGAAAATGCTTTTACTGATCTTAATTTAGATTCCATATCTACTTCACGATCACTAATAACGATTTCTGAAAAAGAAACTTCAGCAGCCCCTTTTGGTTTTGTTGTATCTCTTTCTACAAGTCCCAATTCCATGAATTTATTTTGCGAAAACTTCGCCAAAACTTCTACAAAAACTAAATCTTTAGCATCAAAAAAACCATCATCTGTTTTATTGATAATTTGGATACATCCAAATGCTTCCCCCTCATTTCTAAGTGGAACCACGATCATTGATTTAGTAACAAATCCAGTTTTTTCATCTGTTTTAAAACTAAAATGTGGGTTATTCATACAATCTTCTACAATAATAGAAGATGAATTTTGAATAACTTTTCCTGCTATACCTTCTCCTAAACCTAAAGAGAAGTCTCCTATATCCTTACCGCCATATACGGCAAAAGGTCTAATTCTTCCATCTTTACTTTTTTCATAAAACCAAAGCGTTCCAGCCTCCGCTTTTGCTGAATGTACAACGATATCAAGCAATGTTGAAAACGCTGATTTTAAGTCTTTAGATGATTTTAATGATGTTTCAATTTGCTTAATTGTTCTTGTATAAAGAACATCTTTCATAACATCTAACATAGAATTTGATTCATAAATCATGGTTATACCCCCTTATACTTACAATGTATAATATAAATATTTTTATGAGTAGGGCATCTTACGATGCCCTATGCTTTTATTTTGTTTTTCTTAGTTTTAAATACATCATTGCAAAGATTGCAACTGCTACAAAACCAAGACTTGCTAAAATTACAATTCCATTTTGATCTTGAGAATTGAATACAGCAGTGAAAATATTTCCAATACTAAATGGATCTTTTTCTTCAGTATTTACATCAGAATCCTCATATAGTACAACATCTTCATTACTTTCAATATACTCTTTTCTTTCAAGTGCATCTTCTGTTTTTGCAATTTCATACTTACCTGTATATGGATTCATCACAATTGTGAAATCACTTAATATAGGTTTAACATCTGATTCTACTTTTTCAAGTGAAACTGATGTAGTAGATTCACCCTCTGTTGAATCTTCTGATTGAGTTTTTGTCTCTTTATATACAAGTTTATTATCAACATAAACCCCTTCATTTTCAACATAGACTACATCTCCATTTACTTCTAATGCATTTCCATTTGCATACAGTCCATTTTCTGTACTATAACTTGCTGAATCTGGAAGCGAAGCAAGCACCTCATTTGTACCTGTTGAATCACCATTTAATGCTAAACTATTAGAATTAACAAGTAGACTACCTGCATTTTCAACAGAAATACCATTTTCATCATAGTACTCATTTAATGCTTCAAGACTATTTACATAACTTGTGTCAGAAATAATTTTTGACCCAAACAATGGATTCATCAACCCACCTAAGAAATCCATAGCAAATGTAGTGATATCAGGTTGTGGAGTTGAATCATATAGTACAATACCATCCGCATAGTTCCATACAGCGACAGATCCATCATCGTATCTTGCTACCATAATTGGATACGGGAAGTTAAAGTTGTTTGAAGTGTGATTAATACCTGTTAATCTAAATTTCCCAACCGTTAAGTTAGAGAAGTAATTAGTGAACTGTTTTGTATCTTGATCCATTAATGCAAAGTATCTTTCATCGCCATATTCAGATAATAAATATGTTCCATACTCAGCATTTTGAGATGTAAAGACAGGATAATCATTTCCATATAGTTGAAGTAAACGATAATTCACAACCAATCTTTCACTTTCACCAAGTTCTATATAATCAGAAACATAATAATATGTTCTTAATCCTGAAATATATTCAAATAATGGACGACTTTCAGCAGCGATTTCCTTAGGAGCTAACAACGTTGCTGAATCTTTTGGTACTACTGTTCCTGCATCTAATGTATAAACAATACCATCTTCACAAACTACATCTCCTTGCCACATGTGAAGTGGTTTAGATAAGTTTGACCCGTTATATTGAACAATCTGTGGCACTACTGTAGCAAGTCCACCAAATTTCAATAATCCATCTTGTTCAAAATAGTATGTAACATTATTTGTCATAACAGTGAACGCTAAATCTTTTGTTGTATAAGTTATCCCTTCAACTTCAATTGAAGATGTCGGTTTAAAGTCATAGCCATATGTAATTACATAATAATCACCAATTTTATATGACTCATCTAAAATATGTTCTGCTCCATCAATTGTAATAGTGTTATGTATTGTTTCAATATTTACACTATCTACACCTGATGTATAAACGACTGTTTCTTTATTACGTGCTCCATCTTGTGGAAGAAGGATTCCGACATTTTTGCCGTTATATACATTTGATCCCGCATGAATAACACCATCATTATTTGTGATAAATGGCATATATGCATTTCCACTTACAGATAAATTCGCTGTAGAAATATCATCAAACTTATGCGCAGTATAGAATGAAGGATCACTAAATTCACTTGCACCTACAAATGTACCTACTGTTAAATCTGCAGAATCTACTACATCATTAACGTCTCTACCATTAATCAATAATGAATCTAATATCGATACATTTCCTGATGTAATACCTGAAATATTTTGAGTATTCATAATTAGATTGAAGTTTTCATCTGATTCAAGATCAGCTGCAATGATAATACCATCGATATTATTCGTTTCAAGAATAACATCATTTCCACTTGTACCAATCACACCTGCTGCTTTTGTATCAGCGGATACAGTTCCTCTAATATAAATTCCTTTTAAAGTTTGATACGCTGCATCATCAACCTCTTTACGCACATTTCCAATTACACCACCCGCATTACTGTTTAATGCGATAACATTTGCACCAATTGCAGCATCTGTAATCGTATATCTTGTTGTTACTCCGACAATACCACCCGCATTTTCATTTGTAGCGGTAATTGTTACATCTTCCGCGATATAAATGTTTCCAACTAAAACACGAGATGACTCATTTTCTGCATGCGTAGACCCAATTACACCACCTGCATTGTTATCTGCAGAAACTCTTGTATCACGCACCATAATATCTCTTTGATAGTAATTACCTGTCAAGTGTCCAATAACGCCTGCTGCACCCATCAAATCTGTAGGCATGCTTTCTGAATCTGTATATTGCACAATGTCTGTATTTTCAATTGTTACCCCAATATAATTTGTTGAAAGAGAGTAACCTGTAATTCCACCTACCGCATTTTCTCCAAATATATTTGAATTTGTAACTTTTAAATTAGATATCGTATCATTATAATAGTCAGTACCTGCAATACCACCTGCATAAGGTCGCACAGTTGCATGTGCAGCAATTGAAGTTACTTTCACATTATCTGCGCTAATATTACTAGAATTTCCAGCGATGTTATAAAGTCTACCAAATAGTCCGCCTGCAGAAGGATTGATTGCTACTGTTTTGCTATCCGCTGTGACATCTGCATTTTTTATAGAAACATTACTCATACCATTAATATTTAGAGCATTTCCGATAAATCCGCCTGCATAATATTTACCTTTTACAGTAATATTTTCAAGTGTTGCATTTTCACTTGGTGTATATTCTTCTGGATAAACACCATTTACATACCCAATTAATCCACCAACATTGTAACTATCTTTAGCTTCGATTGTAATATTTTTACCAGAAATATTTTTAAATCCACCATACGTATATCCAACAATCGCACCGATTGCCTCATCACGGTTAACTGAACCTAAGTCTGTAATTTTTACATTATTCACTGTTACATCCGTCATATTCCCAAGTAGAAGTCCAATAAATCCTGTCGCACCACTATAACTAGAGTGGAATTGACCAGTAAATCCATCGATTCTAATTCTTGAGATATCTCCAGAAACATTCGTGAATAACTCTGAAGCAGATTGGAATACAGGTGTTTGTAAACTTGTTACAGTGATATCTTTAAATAATAAGTTATCTAAACTTGATGCACTTGTAATCCATGTACCACCTGTAGCACTTGATGTTGCAAAACTTAAGTTTTTAAATCCAACATCAGAACCTGTTTCTTTACCTACCATTTTACCTACTAAGATATTATGATATAAAACTGGTTCATTTTTAAAGTCAATCATTCCAGAAATCATAATATTTTCTGTTAGACGACTATGATCTGCCATATAATCATTCCACTCAGTTAAATTACTAATTTCTTTAAATATACTTTCTCCATAGTCAATAACTGCAGTGATTACAGTTAATCCTTCTGTTAATTTAAACTTATATGTATCAAACGCATTCAATGCAGTTGAAGTTTCAATGACTAGTTGTACTGAGTCATTTACAGGATGTTTTTGAATTACATAATGATACTTCCCATCCGCAAAATCTGCTTCTGTCATTGACATTCCTTCAATTAAGAATGTCAGTGATGGATTGTTATTATCAATATAACCATCTAAATTCGTATCCCCTAACATAACTGCAAGTTCTTCGTAAGTTTTACCTTCATACCCAATTTCCAGCGCAACTTGGTATGGACGTGTAGAACTATTATCTACCTGTGCTTGAAGTACACTGACAGTTAAAGGGCTGTTTCCTGGAATTGCAATTCCATTTCCTTGCTGTCCATATAATAATTCATTTGTTCCGCTCTTATAAAGCATTGGCAATTGACTACTTGAAAGTGAATCATAATTAAATTGTCTTCCCATATAAATCGTATTTAAATATGTAGAAGGTAGCCTTAATTCATCCGCACTAAATAAATAATTTGCATCATCATTGTCATTTTCAGTCAATGCATTTGTAATTTGACCCTTATATCCGAAAATATTGTAAATATAATGCGTACCATATGTATCAAATCCAATTAAACGATGTGTATTTGCAGCACCTGCAAATACATCCCCAATCGCTAAACTATCGCGAACGATTGCTTCACTTGAACCAATCAATCCACCAACATTTACCGATGAAGAGTTAATTGTGACATAACTAAATGATTTCATGACACCACTTGCATTACTTGTAATTCTTCCAACAATACCACCTACAAGAGAAGCGTCAGTTGTGATAGACCCATGCGAGTAACTTGAAATAATAGAACTTACAGCTCCATAACCTGCAATACCACCAATACCACCACTGTTATTTACATTCATGATATCCATTGTTACATTTCTTGTATAAGAATTTAAAACTCCACTTGCAGATAAATATCCTGCGATTCCACCTGCTCTTACAGTAAATTTAGAAGAAGCAAGTGTAATTGTTGTATCTGATACAGAAGAATTTTCAATATGTCCATAACTTAATCCAACAAGTCCTCCAAGGTTACCAGAAGCTTTAATATTAGAATTTGTCATATGTACATTTTCAATTGTTCCATATCTTGACATTGAACCGATTAGTCCCGCATTTTCATAACTTTGAGCTGAAGTTGCAACAATCGTTACATCATCATAAATGATATTTGTCATCTTTGCATTGTTTGTAAGATTATAGAATATATATCCTATTTCACTGCCCTCAACTGATAATCCTTTAACAGTATGCATACCAATTAAATTACCATCAACATCATATTTTCCACCATCAAGTGATCCTGAGAATATCGTTCTCGTTGTACGATTTGTTTTAGACCCATTGATAATTGTAGCAGCTAACAATTGCGGATCTTTTGTAAAGTCAAGATCTGCTGTAATACGATAATTCCACTTCATATTGTCGTTCATAAGTGTCCATTCCGTTGTACTTGAAATTTCTTTATAGAACTTAATACTTCGTGTCATGTAATCAGTTTCTTCTGTTGCACTTGCTCCTGAATTGTTGTATGTAAAGCTTTCAATTTCATATGAACTTAAATACGCTCCATCAATACCTGGTGCAACACGCACTTGTAATACAACTTCATATAGTCCATCTTCCGCAAACTCTTGTGACAAGATAGACGTCACTTCTAATCCGATAATAGAGAAATCTTCAATAGGTAATCCTTTTGAATTCTCCATTTTTATTACAATACGACCACTATCATTACCAAGTGGGAATCCATCTACTAAACCATCATCGACAATTTCAGGTTTAATTGCAGCTTCCACAACAGGTAAATTACGATACATTTGATGTTGTTGCATTGACACAGGCCATTCCAAACGTGGATAGAATCCCATACCTACACTACGTTCAATCTCAAATCCATCTTGTAGTACACTTTGTTGCCATTGTACATCATGTAATAAAGTTAAATTCGCATAGTTAACATCATCATATGAATTATATGGAGAATACTCATATTGACTCAACATCCAAATGTTTTCTGATTGATTGAGACCATATACATTACGAATCATTCGAGTTTTAGTTTCTCTTTGAGGTGTTTTTTCATCATTATGTAAAATATACGTATCCCCAATATGATAAATATTTTCAATATTTGTTGAATAGTTTAATGGAGTGAATATATATGCACTATCCACCGCAACCTCTTCTGGTTTATAAACATCAAATGCTGTATAAATATTTTTTATTTCAGCACCTGCCCAAACTTGAGCCATTGCCCCACCAACTCTATTAGATACCGGACTAATATCCATAACCATATCAGCTCCATCATTTGTGTAGACATAACCATTTTCGATTTCTCCACCAAACGCGTATCTTACTAAATAACCCATTTCTTCATTTACATCTGTAAAGACGACATCTCTGTTAAATTCAATGACGAAATTTTTCAATATTCCATAATGATTTTGCGCAAATGCGCCAGAATATCCAGGTCTAAACTCATTTTCAATTTTTATAAATATATTTTCAACCGTTCCATAGTTACTTGTGACAATCCCTGTAGGTGTAGCAGAAACATTGTTATATACAAGATTTTTAATTACTCCTGTATCCCCAATTCCTGCAAACAATCTACTGCTTCCTGTTTTTGTAATCACATGACCATTAAAGTCAATTGTTCCAAATAACGTAAAGTCATAGTCACGGTCTAATGTAATATCCTCTGTAACTAAGAAGTTTCCATGTGGATTTTCAAGAATCTTATCAAAATCTTCTTTAGTAGCAATTGTTTCATAAGAGCCCATCGTATTAAATATTTCACTATCTAATACAATTTCACTGCCACTATAAATACCTACAACTGATATTTGATAACTACTGTTTGGCACATAATTATCTCTTACGTAATTTAATGCAGCCGTATATCCTTCCTCTAAAGTATGTGTTAATGAAACCGCAAATTCTTCTACAAGCTCTGCTTCATTTGAAGAACTTGTTGGATCATATGTAAAATCAGGATCAACTAATATATCTGATCTTAAAACACGTACTTTAACAGTTGAATTCCCATCATTATCCAATAAGAATCCTTTTTTATCTAATACATCAATATCCGCATCGATATGATACCCATTTTCTATTGGATCAGAGTTAATTGTAAACCATTTAATATGATGTGTTCGATAATAAGATACACTAATATAATAAACATCCTCCGGAACTTCAAAGTAAGTATTTCTATTAGCAAGTGTTGAATGTCCCACGTATTGTTTTTGAGAGTTATAATACATTATATTCCATGTACTATTTGAAGATGTATTACTAAAATACACATCCCCTGGTTTTACAGGCATCATGTAAATTGTTCTTTGTGAAGAATAATTTACTAGCTCTCCAGTTGAAGTGTTATGCACACCTTTACCATCTAAAATTTGATACTCTTCTCCATGATTTGTAAGTGTAATATCTCCCGTATGGTTACTTGCAATATCCATCACTTTGTCTTTATCCACATCAATATTGAAACCATAAACTTCAAATCCCCATTGCTCCATTGCAGCACGATCTGAAATTACAATTTTCATATATTTCGCATTATCTGGAATCATTGCTACAAGTGAACCACCACCCGTCGTATATACAGTAGAATACGAAATTAAACTTCGACTTGCATCATAGAAATAAACACGTTCTTCTCCATAAACCGTATCAGAAATTGAAGGTGCGTAATATGCAGGCATCTCAATTTGAAGTGTATTAATATCTGTTGACGTTGTTAAACTTTCAATATCATAGAATTTTGAAATATAAATATTCCCTGTAAATATGTTCCATTTTTCAAGATCATCTGTAATTGTCCCATTGGCTGTATTTTCAATTCCAGTTTTAATCTCTTCACCTGTAACATTTAATACCAATTCATATGTATCATCTGATTTAAAGTTATATTCTAATTTATTCAGTGTAATATCCGCACTAATATCACTACCCGCTTGAATTTGAAATTCTTCAAGTAAGTGATATGTTTTATAATTCGCAAACCCGATATCATTGTTGTATTCTGATGCACGAATTCTTACATCATAATAAAGTCCTGGTGTTAATCCTTCAAATCGAATGTTTTGAAGAGGTTGATTTGTTTGGATTTTTTTCACATCTAAAACTGCATCACCGATACAAATTTCAATAAGAATTTCACCGTCTTTTAAAACAGTACCATCTTTATCAATAACACCAAAATCAATTAATTCAAATACATCCTTTGCTAAGAAAACATCAAATCCCTCTACAAGATACGGAGATAATTTCTTAGTTCTAAATGTATCATTAGAAACTTTCTTAGGAATTTCATATTCTACACCACTTTTAATTACAACAGCTTCAAAGTTATATGTATGTTCAGAAGATGTTTCTAATACTCCAGTATTTGCGGTAAATACCATCTCAACTGGTGTAAAGTATTCGCCTTCTACTCCTGTAGGTCTAACTTGGATTGCATCCCAAAGTGAAACTCCAACAAATTGTTCTTTCACACCTTTAAGTTCAATCACAAAACCTTCTTGTTCACCAATTACAATCGTTCCTGTTTCTTCATTGTATTCATACCCTAAATCACCCATATAAATATCGCTTAAGACTTTCTCACTTAATACGATATCTGCTACATGTAGATTTTTTGTATTGTTATAAATATCAATACGATACTCATCAATCAATGGGAAAATCTCAATTGTACTTTCCTCAGTAAATGTTAATCCAAATTCTGCAGTCGTATCTGTTGTATTATATACTTTAGAATCTAATATTAAACTTCCGCTTGTAATAGACGCTGTATAAACTTGCTCAGTTTTAAGTACTTGATCTGTTTTTACAGGTAACATTGGTGAAGTAATACCATCTGGTTGTACATGATAATCCCCTACAACATAGAATTTATAACTTCTAGCGAATGCTAAACTATCAAAAGTAACAACATATTTTTTACCATGTGATGGATTTGTAAGTTCTAACATTCCCAAAGGTGTGTCCTCACCAAATGGAATTTCATTTGATCCATCCTTAATCGTACCTGATAAATATGTTAATCCTCCTAAGAAGTTTTCAACATAAATATCTAATGAATTATTAATACCACCTGTACCATAGAGTGCATTATCCACATCTTCCACTGTAAACTCAAGTGTTAATTTATCTGTAACATTCTCAACTTCTTCTACAGTAACTGTTGGTTGAAGTTTTGAAGTTGTTACATCTCCTTTAAATGACGTATACGGTGTATTTTCAACTCTTAAAGGTAATTTATTTCCATAGCGGTCTACCGCATAAATTGAATAATCGTGAATTCCATTTGAACTTAAAATTCCTGCAAGTGAGGTAAAACTTGTACCTCCTTCTGCCTGCGCTTTTTTAAGTACAGAAGATGTAATAAACACATCATCTGCTAATCCATCAAAATTTAAACCTAAGCGTGACACATAAGGTAGTGTATTTAATTTAAAATTTTCATAACTTGTATCTTCTGGATCATATGCACTTGAATTTTTAAGTGTTAAATTTGTTAATTCAAAACGATTAGAATACGCAGCAAACACATCCTCATAACTAACTACAAGTTCAGTTAGATTTCCCTCTTCAATCGATAAAGTTGTAACTTCATAAAAGTCAGACATTTCTGTAACTCTTTCATAATAAACAGTTCCACTTCCGTCTGTTCTTTCCGCATTATACGAATATGTGAACTGAAGATAAACTGTCGTATCAGGTTGAATCGTGCTTAAAACAATGTCAGCAGCACTATTATATGTTCTTCTTAATGCAGTAGATTTCCCAACACCTTCATTTTTATCATACACTTTATAACCATCTTGTGTTCCTACTTGAACTTTATCTCCACGAATTTCACGGTAAACCGCAACCGAAATACCACGTCTTATTGCAGCACTTTGATCTTCAATTCCTAAATCTGCAGAAATAGAATATGTCCAAGGTTCAAATCCAGAAAGTGAAACAACTGGTGTTTTATAAGGAGGCGGTACACCTTCTCCACCTTCTCCTTCTTCACCTTCTCCTGGTTCTTCAGGATTTAAATCATCCCCTGAATCTCCATCTTCTCCATCCGTTCCATCTTCGCCATCATTATCTTCGCCTTCACCTTCACCTGGTGCAGGATCTGTTTGATCTCCACCTTCTGGAGATGTACTATCTTCTAATTCATCATCTTCATCGTCTGGTTTATTTTCAGGGTCACCACCATCTGCACTATCATTTGATTCGTTCCCTTCATTGCCAGATTCAGATTCTCCATCTCCTGATGATTCTCCATCTGGTCCCCCCTCTGATTCATCTGAATCACCTGTATTATTTGTAGGATTTCCATCAAGTAAATCTTCTATTTCTTGTTTTTCATCTTCTGTATCTTCATTATTTTCAGTATTATCAATCAACTCATCAAGCAATCCCAACGCTTCTAAAAAATCACGGTATGAATAAATATTATCCCCAATTTGAATCGTTGCATCAAATGTTTGTCCAATTGAATCAAATCTTAAAATACCCTCATCATAGTAATAAAAGCGAATCGCTTCATTTGTAAAATTCACAATACTATTTGAAGGAATTAAAAACTCTCCCATAGGATTTTTAAAAATCGCATCTTGAGAGTTCATATGTAATCCGTTTTCCAAAGCAACAAGAATAAAATCCTCGTCATCTGCTTGCGTTAAATCCGCATTAAACGTATACCCATCATTGATATATAATCCATTATAACTTTCTACAATATCGAATCGATCTGATACAAGCCAAAAATTATGATTTAAGAAACTTAATGTTCTACCATCATTAATATACATTGGATAACTCATATCAATCGTTGTATTAGATTCTGCCATATAATATCTTCCTAAAGAAGAATATATAAACTCATCATTTTCAATATAAAGCAGTTCTTTATCTTTTCCACCTTCCATTGAAAGTGAAGTAGCTATTTCATTATCACCAAATGTAACATAACCATTATCATTTACTAATATAATTGCAGGATTCGCTGCAACAACCATCATCATACATGCAATAATGATAATGATTAGGGTCAACAATCTTTTCATAAAAACCTCCTATTTACCTACTATTCAAAAATACTATCTAATAAATCCACTTCAGAAAATAGAAGAGATTTTGTCCCATTATTTAAAGTAACTACCCCATTAAATAATTGAACTGTATAATCTGTACCTGCCTTCACTTCAACTTCAGTAGTTGCTTGTTCTACATCCATCTCTTTATCACCATAATCAAATACTGTCGTATAATTGTTGTAATCTGCCTCTACATAAGATAAAGGAGCCAAATCGAAATAGTATCCGTTAAACTCAGCAGAAGTTTCTTCTAAAAACACAAAATAATCCTCGCCATCATATAAAAATCCTGGATTTAAAATTACCTCTTCCCCATTAAATGAGGCAATGATAGAATTATTTTCAATCTTTATTTCAGTAAAACGATCTACTTTTTTAGAAGTCGCATTACGAGGATCTACATAAACCATACTTTTAGGTAAAATAATCTTTTGCGTATTTTCAACATACAATACTAAAGATGTCATCACCTTCTCAGTATCATTTTGATATAATATCGTTTCATGATCCATATTTTCCTTCAAGGTTGCGTTTGAATCAAACTCGTATATAGAATTCGCATAATACTGTACTACGTTCCCATTCAATTTATACGATGATTCCTTTTCCACAAAGAAATAGACAAACGCTGCAATACCTAGTGCAATCGCAACTAAAAATGCACTCTTTTGTAAAAGATCATTCACTTTATTATTTTTCTTTCTTTTTTCTAATGTTTCCTCAATAAATGATTCAGCATTTTCTTTTAAATCATTCTTCACTAACTTCTTCAAATTTTACTCTCCTTTCGTTTGATATATACTCAATTTCCGAAATAAATACATAGAGACTATATAAAAGCACTAAGATTCCAATAATTGCATATGCAACTACATATGAAACTGATACATCAAACTGCACAATATAACTAAACAAGATGTTTGAGGCAACTATGCCCGCAAATTGAATCGATACACTAAGTGCTTGATTCACCATCTCCATTATGTTCTTATTTATAATAATCGTAAATATACATAACACGCCAAATGCTATGTAGTGTATTAAATCTAAAGGTCTAAATCCAAAGACATAAATAAACAATAGACAAAGTTTAAGCCAAGCACATCCCATTTTTACAGCAAGTGTTGGTGTTAAATGGAAAAAGATTCCAATTGTCTTAAAGTGCTTATTATCCGTCCATAGGTTTCTACCCAAATAGAGGATAAGAGTAAACATAAGGACTGTAACTGCCAATAATACAATAATATATGGCACCAAAGGCCTCATTAAATACAAAATTAATGTGAACATTTCATTAAAACTCATGCTTACTCTCCTTCTCAACTATTCTTGTGTTGTTTCTTCTAACTCTTTTTCTTCCATTTCTTCTTCTAGTTTGGCAATGACTTCATCAACGCCTTCTTCTTCTATTAATAACGTAAACTCATTAAACTGATGTTTATAATATCCAATAATATTTTTATGCACAATCTCATCTTCATCTGTAAGAAAGATTACATCCCCATCAATTTTACCTAAAGTTGGCGCATAATCTTCCATGATTAATAAGACATATCCTTTTGAATGAATACGTACAGCACGAATCCCCTGCGTAATCTCAATACCTTCTTTATAATCAATTACACGACCCGTTATTTTTCCAATTAATCCTTCTTGATTTTCCATAAGACACCTATTTTAGTTTTGCAGTATATGCTCCAATATATGTGAAGTCACCTTCATCAACATGGTCATATTCCCCTGCAAGAATCAATCCTACATCCTCAATTACATCTTCAATTTTGACAAACTCCCCAGAGATTCCTGTGTATTGTTCAGCGACAAACATCGGTTGAGAGAAATAATTTCTTAGTTTTCTCGCTCTAAAGAATGTATCATAATCTGATTTTGAAAGTTCATCAATTCCTAAAACCGCAACAATTTGTTCAAGTTCTTCATAACGTGATAAACATTTTAAAGAATCTTCAACTAAACGGAAATGCGTTTCCCCGATAATTTCAGGATCTACGATATTCGAATTTGTTCTAAATACGTTAATTGCAGGATACAATCCTTTTTCCGCAACTTTACGATCTAATACAACTTGACCATCTAAATGCTTACTAATCGCATGTACAGCTCCATCATTCATATCATCTGCTGGAATATAAATCGCTTGGAAGGATGTAATTGATCCTGATTCAGTAGAGTTGATACGTTCTTCAACCTCACTGATTTCAGTTAATAAAGATGGAGAATACCCATTATCAATCGGCATTCTAGAAAGTTCCGTAGAAATTTCCGCATTCGCTTGAACCATACGATAAATATTATCGATAAACAATAATACATCTTGTTCTTTTTCATCTCTTAAATACTCAGCTAATGTTAATCCTGTATAGATTGCGCGACTTCTACTCATCGCATTATCTCCCATTTGTCCAAAAGCCATAGAGATTTTATCAAATAATTTTGCTTCAATCATTTCATCATAAAGGTCACGTCCTTCACGACTTCTCTCACCAATCCCAACAAACACTGAGTTTGATTCAAACCCTTTGTATACGTTGTTGATTAATTCCTTAATGATTACTGTCTTACCAACACCAGCTCCACCTAATAGACCCATTTTAAACCCTTTACGCATTGGCGCAAAGAAGTCTAACACTTTAATTCCTGTCCACAAGATATCCCCATTAATATTGATTTGACTCATATCTAATGCTTTATCGTAAATATTTCTTGTCTTTGTTTTTTCAGATAAATGATCACCTGCAATTAAAGAACCATAAGGATTAAATACATGTCCTAAGATTTGATCATCATAAGCAACTTGTATTCCACCTTTTTGGAAATAAATATCTAAGCCTCTTTTTAATCCATTTGTCATTCCAAAGCAAATTGCTGAAACCATGCTCTTTTGAATTTCAGCGATTTCAAAATATACTTTTTCATCATTTAAGTATGTATATACTAAATCCCTAATTGAAACTTCTTGAGAACCCTCTAAAAATATTTCAATTTTTAAGCTACTTACAGAAATAATCTTTCCGATAATTACATCTTGATTATTTACTAAATTTGTATTACTCATATTTTCACCTTTCTACCTTAAATTAAGCTTTCTGCTTCAATGATTTTTGCTGAATAAATCCATCAATCGTTTTCTTAAAAGATGCTTGCGTTTCTTCAGTTCTTCTTCTTTGCACTGTTTCAGCTTCAATCTCATCTAATTTCTTTAATGATTGTGTTGTAGCACTTTGTCTTATTGTATTTTCAGATGCCAAAGCACTCGCTGCTGCAATCTTAACTTGATAAGATAAATAAGAAACAATCATTTTTTCCAATAAATCTGATACATCGCCTTCAATCGCAAAATCAGTCCATTGTCCTTTTTTACTATCATAATCCTCATCATCTGCTAAAGGATAAATCTTTCTTTCAACAGGTGCAATTTTACTAATGTTATAATAATGATTGTAAACTAAATAAATTTCAGACCATTCTTTTTCAAGAACTGCTTGAGCCAATTTTCTTTTAATTAACCCGAAGTTTTCTTCAAAATCTTCTTGAGTTAAATATAAACTAAACTCTTTATTACGTTTTACTTTTTTACCAATCACTATTTTTTCACTTTTTTCATCTTGATTAATTTTAGAAACAATTGTCGAATTTATGTTTCCACAAAAACCTAAATCAGAACCAATATAGATTTTTAATGGTGGTAAATCGGCGCTTGGCAAAGAGAGTTTTTTATCTACTTTTAAATTTTTGTTATTAAAGATCAAACGCATCATAGACTCTAACTCATCCGATACACGCGTATATTTTGACGCGAGGGTTGTTGATCTTTCAACTCTTAATAAAGCGTGAAAGTTCATAACCTTTACAATCGCTTTAACGTTCATTAATCTGTTTCCTTGTTCAACAAGTCAATGCTTTCAAGCATCTGCTCACTTGTTCTAACTGCAAATTTATGTTGTTTAAGTATATCCATGATTTTTGCACCACGTAACATACTTCTTTTCATTGCAGCTCCCATTTCATCTACGTTTGCTAATTCAAAAATTTCTCTTTGCTCTAAGTAAGATAATAATTCACGTCTAATTTTTGGACCAACTTGTTTCATATCACGTGTCTGTACTGCACCACCTAAACGTGATACTGAAAGTCCGTAATTAATCGCAGGTTTTTGTCCTTTTTCAAAACTTTTCGCAGATAAAACAATTTGTCCATCTGTAATAGAAATAATATTTGTTGAAATATAATCTGTAATATTTCCACCTTTTGTTTCACAAATAGGTAAAATTGTAATAGAACCTCCATTTTCATGTTGACACCCAAGCTCTAAAAGTCTTGAATGAGAATAGAAAATATCTGGTGGATATGCATCACGTCCTGGAGTTTTCTCCATTAATAATGCCATCTCACGACATACATCCGCATGACGTTTTAAATCATCTAACACAACTAAAACATCTTTAGACTCTTCTAAATAAAGTCTAGCGATAGATAAAGCAGCGTAAGGCGTATTTCTAAGTACAGGTGCACTTTCATCGTTAAATGCAGTGATAATTACTGTATAAGCCATTGCTCCTCTTTTGAATAATTGTGCATATAAATCTTTAATTTCTTTTTTTGTTTTTCCAATTGCTACATAAATACATACAACATCTTTACCTTGTTGATTACAAATTGTATCTAAAGTAATTTGTGTTTTCCCAGTCTTTTTATCACCAAGAATTAACTGACGTTGCCCTTTTCCAATTGGATATAACATATCAATACCAGTTATTCCTGTTAATAATGGACGATTTACAGTTGTACGCTCTAAAATTGAAATTGGGTTTGTTTCAATTGAAATTGTTTCAGCATCATCAAAGATACTTGAAGATAACTTATTTTCTGCAAATATATCTACAATACATCCAATTGAACTTTTTGAGTACTTTGCTGTAAATAATTCTCCAGTAGATACCACATCATTTCCAACAGAAACTTTATCAGTCATTTTTGTCAATGCGATAACTACAGAATTTTTATTGATAGAATCTACATAACCTTCATTATTATCTCCGACCAATACTCTTTCAAAATACGCAACACCCTCAAGTCCAGATGCCTCAATAACATAATCTCTAACTAGAGTTACTTTACCCATTGTGTAAACATTTGTCTTTTCTTTTATTTTCTTGATTTTTTCATCTAAAATTACATTAATTGTTGACATCTTACCCTATCTCCTTTTTCGCAATAGCATAATCATAAAGCTTATGATTAATCTCTATTTGAATTCCCTCAATCAGAGAATCTTTTTTCACTACATTATATTCATCTGTACTTTCTACCTCTACATTAGATGGTACAAAGATCGTTGCTTTTTTATTTTCTAAATCCGCAATCTCAGTAATATAAGCATAGAACTCAATACTTGAAAATACTTCATTCTCCTCAATATAGTTTTTTAATAATGGCTTAAACTTCTCATCAATACTTTCCTCTAAACAAGTAATTTGCTCTTGAGGACTTAAGAAAGTTAAGCTGTATACATTTTCATATGATAATTGTTTTAAAAACGCATTTGCTGTGCCATCTTGCACATCAGATGTTTCTTTTTTTAATTCTTTAAATACACGATCTAAATCAAAATTAAAATTATTTTTAATACCTTGATAAATTAGCCCCACATCTTTACTCAAATAATTTGATTTACTAATAATTTCTAAAGAATCATCCGCTTGTAGTGTATGTGCTTTGAAGTTATTCTCTTGAACAACTTCAACCACATCCTCTTCACTGTTTTTATATTCTTCTAATTCCTCAATTTCCTTTCTAAGTACACTTAACTGTAAGCTTTTCAGTTCAAGTGCACTATCATAGATTGAAATCAAGTCCAAAGTACGACCTTTGATATTATGTGTTGTTCTTTTAACGAGTGTTAAAATCGCAAGACTTGTAAATAAAATTAGGACTAGCATAACAAGTATCGTTCCAATATACAAATATGCCATACTAATTACCCTCTATACGTTTAGTAACGGATTTGCAAATAACAAGATTACCGCTACAGCTAATGTAACAATCAATATCCCTACTAAAATTAGGGCGACCATTAATACACTATGAAGCACATCATTTTTTGTTTCAGGATTTCTTCCAACCGCTTCAGCGGCTTTACTTCCAGTAATCCCAAGAGCAATCGAAACTCCTAAAAAAGCAAATCCCAACATTACTCCAACTGACATCATAATTGATCCTAATAAATTTTCCATTGTCCTACTCCTTTTCGTTTATTTATAGAAATTATTTTTTGAAGTTGCATTTAATACGATTTCATTTGCTGGATTTATTAACTTAACTGTAATAAATTCAGCTGCTTCAAATGCAGGAACTTCTGATTCATCAATTTCAAAGACATGTTCAAGACCTTCTTCAATTGCAGTGTTAATATCTTTTGCCGAAATTGTTAATGTCTCTTGTCTTCCCCCATACTCTAATACTAACTCGCTGCTTGCAGCAACAGTATCAATATCTTCTAAATTCAATACTACAATAATTTTCTCTTTAGAAATTGTACTAATATAAAGACGATTTTCTGTTCTTTTTGTTTCAACTTTAAAGTAATCTCTTAAAGTATCCGCAACATTTCCATCTTCATCTTCATGTACATGCGCAAGTGCAACATAATATTGCTCCCCACTTTCTAACCCATTAAATGTATATTCATTATCATAAGGTTGAATTGTAGCTCTAAATGTTGTATCAAAATTTTCCCAATATGTTACAACATTTGAGTCACCCGCTTTTTCTACATCATATAAATCTTGTACTGTAAGTCCTGCAGCTTCTAATACCGAAGCTTTATGAACTGACATATATGCAAGTCCTAATACTCCATATGGATCCACAAATTGATAATTTGCAGTGATGCTTGTACTTGTAGTTGAGGTAGCAGATTTAAGCATTAAGATTTGTACGGTTGTTTGTTCTTCACCGATACCACCTTTACCTCCAGATCCACCAGATCCTCCAGATCCTCCAGTACCACCCGTACCACCGTTTCCGCCAGTACCACCGATACCACCTTGACCACCGTCACCACCTGTACCACCATCTCCACCTTTAATTACAAGATTGATTTCATCTGGCGTTTGTTCATCGTCAAGTTCTTTATTAATTGCAGGGTCATATGTATTTGTACTTCCCATGATTTTTCTCATATCAATATTTTGATCACCTATACTTAAAACTTCATTGGCGATATCAAATGTTAATTCATCTGAGATAATCGTTGTTGGTTTAACTGTTTTTAAACTCATTTGATCAGATAATATATACGCATTACCTACTACATCTAATACTAAGTAGACATAATCATTTACTTCAAATACATTATTTGAATCTGTAATTACATCTCCTGTAATTAGATACTTACGATCTGATAATTTGTAAAATACTGGTGATGAGAAATCAGTATAAACCATATCATCTTTAACTGCAGTTACTTCACCAAATTCATCTATACGATATCCTCCACCAAATACTTGAATTCCATCTGGTCCATACGCTACTGTATTTTCCCCTAAAGGAATTGGTCCTTGATCTTCAACAGATAAGTAATACTGCCCTTTATTTATTTCATTTGACAGTACACCAGTAGAGCTAAGCTCAACTGGTCTGTTTGTATTGTCAAATACGACTGTACTTGTAGATAGTTCAATATTTTCAGGTCTTTGTGAAAGTGCATTGGCTGCTATCAACGTGATAAAGCCAACCAAACCAACTATGACAGCTGAGAATATTACAAAATACATCTTAGCTTTTTTATTTAATTTTCTTTGTTTTGACATAATTGCTTCACCTTTCCTTAACTTCTTGATGTGAAACTTAAAGTTTCATATGGAACTAAATCCGTTTCATTTACATATAACTTAATTGTAACTTGGTATAACCCACGCGCTACAGTATGAGGCAGTACATATGTAAATACATCATAATTCGCATTGTCTTTTGTTTTTGTAAACATCGGGTCACGTGGTGCAATTGCTTCACCATAATTACTTACAGGATGTCCGTTGTAATTTGTACCTGTGATGCTATATGTAATCTTTTTAAAGCTTTGAATTTCTTCGTTGTATTCATTTATAGTTGTAATACCATAACTTTCCGCAAGTGTTAATTCAAATTTATCGCTTTGATTAATAAAAATTGTAGCCATATCTTTGTTAATTAAGATATTTTCAACTGGCGTTGTAGTTTGTGAACGGCTTGCAATTAAGAAGTTTGCTTCAACTGCTGCCATCGCACTATTTCGTTTTGAAGTATCAGGACCTGAATTAATCCAGAATGTATCAATAAAATCATTAAATACTGGATATTTATTCACTTGATTTCCTGCATCATTGAAGAAGTATTGCCAATCTTTTTTGCTGTTATTATCATTTGGTATTGTATTTCCACTTAATCCATCATGATTATAATCAGGTACTGCATAAATATGAATTTGATAAATTGTTTCAGGAGAAATATCTACCTGATCAATACTGTTTCCTCTTAATGCATCATCATCTAAGATAAACTCTGTTTGAAGATCCTTTAAGTAATAAACTTCTTCATCATATTTAGTATAAATACGATTACCATTATTATCTGTAAATCTTACAGTATAAATTGGACTTGGGTTACTCGCAACATCCATGTTTTTATCTAACATTAGTGAGTATTCTAAATCCGTTAATGAAACCATAAACGAAATTGACTCAGCAGTTGCCTCATTTGCATAAATCATTGAACTAATGTTATCTACAACCCCATCAATAAAGAATGGCTCAACAACCGTAACTTTAGTCTCTTCATTTGAACCAACCATTGCAGTAATTCTTAAGAAATACTCAACACCTGTCGCAAATTTTTCTCTATTTATACTTGGAGTTAAATTTAAATCAAACATATTTGTATTACTTGTTGGTTTCTCTTCAATTAAACCTAAATCAAGTAATTCTTGATTTGTAATATAAGGCGCTTCATTATTTAAAGCAGCTGATTCTGATAAGAAAATATCATATTTTAAATCAACACCTAAGAACTGATTCAATGTAAAGTAAAGTTGAACATTTTTTTCAAAATAACTGAAATTATAATAAATTGCTCCCTCATTATTTGGCGTGATTTTTAATCCATCATGCGTTTCAAATGTGTAAATCGCTTTTTCTGTTGTCTGTGTATCAAGCAATATTGTTTCTTTTCCATCCACAACTGCAGAAATAACCATATAATACTCAGTATTTGTACTAAGGCCATCAATTCTGTTTGCGTTATCTGCTGTACTATAAATATATTCGCCATCAGCGTTGATATCTAATGTAATTTTACCTACATAATTATTTAAAAGATCCGATGCATCTTCAATTGTTTTATAAACTGAAATGTTTACTCTTGGTTGATCCAACTCTGAGAATCCAGAAATTTGGAATGATTGAATATCTATTAATGTAATAGAAACATCATAATCTAATTCACCTACTGTCGGGATTAACTGTGTAAGCGTTGTAGAGTTTTCTCCTTTAAATGTTAATGGATAACTCGCCACACCTTTTGGTACAACATGGTACCCTGATAAGTGCTCTAAATTACTACTGTTATTATCCGCTACCCCAAAATGTTGAATTGATAAGTATTTTGTAAATCCAATATTTTGTGCAGATGTATACGTAAAGTATTTTTGAAGCGCTACTTGGTCTTCTTTTTCATCCTTCACTGTATTTCTTAATGTTTCAATATCAAATCTTGTGTTTAATTGAATCAGTCCATTTGCAGGAGATTGCGTATTACGATTTGGATATGTACTATATGATCCTAAAATATACTCTGGCTCTGAATTTAATAAGATATTTGTTCTTTGTAAACCAAATAAACCAATAGGATTTAAAGTTTCATCTGCATAAGCCCATCCCTGCATTCCACTGTCATATAATACCTCAGCTGTAAATTCAAATGTTTCATCTAAATACTCATTCCCAAGCTGTGAAGTTGAGAACTTAGAACTTGTAATACCATATTCATTTGTTTCAACTGGAATATAGAATACTGCATCATCAATTGTACTATTTGATGTACAATCTACTGTTAATTTTAATGAATACGCTCTTTCAACCAATGTTTCTCTTGGAAGTTGAGAACCTATATATTTATCTGATAACTCAAATGTAATATAGTTTTCTTCAAGTACTGGAATCATTTCAATATTAATTGCATTTGCCATAGATCCTGTACTTAAATCTGCACCATATCCCCATTCAACTGGAACATGCGCTAAATAGAATGCTTCATCTTCATAATTTGGATCTTTTGTTAACTCTTGTAAAGTGCGTTCATAATCAGGGTTTAAATAACGATTGATCGCTATCTCTGGTGAAAGTGTTGCTTTACCATTTGGACCAACATCCCCACGTTCCATTACATAAGGAATTGTAACTTGATACCACCCGTTACCTGTATTTACAGGAGTAGCATTGATATTCATACTTGATTCAACCCCAAATTCATTTTCAAATTTAATTTGTGTAATTGGGTTACCTGGAGTATCCACAATTGTTTCATCTAAATCTTGATATTTATAGTGAATTGTTACAGATGCATTATTTTTATCATTCGCAACTGTAGAGTTTGGTGTATCAAATACATAAGAATAAATAACTGGATCTCCTTTTGGAGCAGATACCATACCACTATTTAAAATATATGCCGTTCGAATACCAAGTGTTGTTTCAAGTTCACGACCTGCACCATATAAATTTTTATATACTTCATAATCTGAATGATCATACGGATATGTTTTCGTATCTGCTACGTTTCCAGAATCACTAAACTCAGCAGTATATGCAAACGCATATCTATACCCACGTGTAAAGTCAGATGGACCCTCATAGATAAATGCATTTTGTGCAAATGACCCCTCACCGATTACCGAGTTAAATTCTACATCATTGAAGAACATCGCAATAGCTGGAACATTATCATCTACTCCAGTAACTGGCAGTGTGATCTCTTTAATACGAATCGCACCCGCTTTAATTGGATCTGTTTCCGCCTTTAATGCATTATAGAATTGTTGATATTCAAAAATATAATAAGTCACTTCAGTCGCGAGACGTTGTGAGTTGTCATAATTTGATTCAATACGATATCCAATAATCGCATCATCTAATAAATCAGGATTATATTTTGCACCATATTTATTCGCATCTTCATTTAAAATCGGTGTTGTTGTAATTGCCGCAATACTTGGATTTTTAGTTAAATCCGGTGGTGTTGCTTTCGCAGTTAAAACATTATAATTATCATTGATTTCATCGAAGTCATTTATGTACCCGAGATCCATATTATATGTAGCATCGACAATTTCATTCACCATAATCATATAAGTTGTTCCAGCAGAAAGTGTTGAAACACCAAAGTTATTTTCAGTAATTAATAATCCATTTGATCCATATAAATTTTCTAAATCAGTTTGATCAATTACATCAAAATCTCCAATTAACTCACGATCATATCCTGTCCCTTTAAATAATAAGACATTTACTTTTCCATATTTCAATTCATTTGTAGCATATCCTACATCACTATCAGATGCATCTTCTAGTGCCTCTAAATTCAAGATTTGTTTAATTTGTGTTGTCTGTGTATCATCTTCTTTCCACGTTGCACCCATTCTATTTGTGTCTTTAGTTTGGAATGAAGTTGTACCGATAACACGCTCCATTACACCATTACCATCTCCAAGATTTAAGAATCCTTTAATTGTAATTGTATAATTTGTATTTTTATATAAATTATCAAATTCAATATCAATAATTTCTTCATTTGATGAACCACCAGTAGGAACATTATACGTAACCGTATATCTTCCATCTACAGTTACAGGATTTCCATCTTTTAAGATAATATCTTGTTTAATAACTTGATCTGCATAAATAGAAATTGTCAAAGGATGTAATGCATCTACCGTTAAAGATGAACTACTATTTAAATGAAGTGTGATATCACCTTGAATACTATTATATTGAAGTGAATACGCATCTAAAATAATCTTTGGAATTGTATCTCCCAATACTTTCACAACTTCACTTGTACCTAAATCATAAATAACAATTTTCTCATTGTCATCATAATGCATTTCTACTTTTATTGTATAATCTTTTCCACCTTCCAAGAAGAATTCTACTGGTTGCGGTTCATTTGGTAGAACCGTTTGAGACATCACTTCTTCAGTGCCATTATACGCAGTATACACATACTTCACCGCTCCATTTTGTGTATCAATCACATTTGGTCTAAATACTTCAAATCCACCTGTAGCACGGTTGTAGTTTACTTGAACATCGCTTGTAATCGTTCCCCATGTAGGAACTACTTTTAAAGTCATAACTTCAAGTTCTTGTTTAGAGATTAATGTTAATCCTGATGTATCTTTTACAATTGTACGAATTACATATTCTGTATTTGAATTTAAATCATCAAATACTAATCCTAATGGATTTAAAGTAGCACCTGCAATTGCTTCAGTTGAACCATCATTATTAAAACGCGTAATAGATCCCGCTTGATAGTTTACTTCAATTTTTTGTGTATAATTACTTGCATTGTTTCCTGTTGCAAGATTAAAGTTTTTGTTTTGTTCATACGTTAAAACAAACACCTCTACCGCTGCTGTTGTTGCTACTTTAGTCGAATCTAATTTTAAAGTAATATCTAATTTATCTTCTTCAGATTTATTATGAACCACATTTGCACCTGTAGAATCTGTATAGAAAATACGTGTAATAAATTCTCTTGAATACACAATATCATTTAAAGTGTAATATGCAACCACAGATAATTTATACTCTGTATTTGGTTCTAACGGACCATTTAATGTAGAGAAATAAACCTCATCTACCCCATCTTTAAATTCAGGAAACCCAGTTTCTGATGGATCTGTAATAGACCCTTCATTATAACTTCCATCCACTACAGAATAACAAGGAATAATTTCACCTGTTTTCATATTTGTAATAAAAACTCTTCCATCATGAGAATTTGTATCACTTGCACTTACCTCAAGACTTGTTAGTCCATCTGTAATTTGAATCATCCCTTTTAATGAATTTTCAGTGATATTCCAATCCCCAATAGACATTTGAGGAAGTTCAGAGTTTGTAGTAGACTCTAAAATAGCATCGTCCCCTTTCAGGCCGCTGCTTCCACTTGAACCATTTGTTCCAGATGTTCCACTTTCTCCATCTTCACCAGATGTTCCATCTTCTCCACTTTCTCCATCTGTACCATCTTCACCATCAATAGCTTCGATATTTAATTCTGGTACAATTTGTCTTCTTGTTTCATCTTCTGTTAATAAAATACTATCATCTGGAGAAATCACAAGTTTTGACATTGTAATTTTATATGCACCATCTTCAATAATTTTTGTAATAGGATAAATTTTTACACCATCTTCTGTTAAGATATAACACTCTTCAGAAATTGTAGTCCAAATGTTATCTTCCGTTAAGATACTAACGATTCCATCTTCATTTACACTAATTTCTACAAAGTTACTAACTTCTCTAATATCTTCATCAGAAAAATATACATCTAATGTATTAGATCTAATAATATATCTATCATCTGAAACTTTCCATACATGCTCACCAAAAGCCAAAGTTCCAGTTTGTGTATCTACTGTATACCCATTTGCTGACTCTTTGATTTGTAATTCTTTTGATACGTAATAGTTATTAATAAAATTCTCTGATAAATCATCAAAATCTAATAATATCCCATCACTAAAAGCCATTATGCTATCATCAGCTAAATGGACAAAATTCTCGCTTTCAATTGACATCGGAGTCCCTTCAGCATCGCTGAAACTTACAACACCAGATCTATTCACCTTGTATGTTGTATCACTCTCAATCTCCACCTTTTTAATATCGTCTACGTTTAGGACATACCCATCATTTGCAAACTGTTGTTGTCCCTCATTTGCTGAAAAAAGCGATAGTACGACTGTCGATACAATCAATACTACAAACAGCGTGATTAATGCAATCAAACTTTTTTTATTCATCCTCTTACTCCTTTATTACAATTCTCTTTTTATTTTCCCCTTAGAAAAAATAATCTTCATTTACAGCATTTTTGCTGTAAAGATTAGTAACAATTACATATTTTTTACAATGAAACAAACTCTCTAAAATACATGTTTTATACGTTACTAAAAAGTTACGAACTTAATCTCTTCTAAAACTAAGGTCATAACTCCTATCTTATGTAACATTTTACACGTATTTCGCTACCATTGCAATGAATTTGATAAAAAAGTTAAGATATTCACAAACTTTGCACATCAAAGTTTTTTTGACATATATATTTACAATATATTATTTTTTTATACATCTATTTTTTCTTAACAATTTTATTAAAAATAGATGTGGTTGTTGAACCAAAAATAACCCCAATTGCAATTGTAACTGCAATCGCAATTGTATTTAACCCACTCCATAACGCAAGTGTTGGATCCCCACTCACGACTAATAACATTGTCTGATACATTCCATTACCAGGCACAACTAAGATTAAAGATAATAATAAAAAGACTGTTGCAGGGGCTTTTTTTACCCTTGCAATCACATCACTATATACACTAAATGCCATTGAACTCAAAAACAATGCCAATGTCATATTATTTAATCCGTAATAAACTACAACATATATCGCAAACCCAATTCCCCCACCAATTGCAGAAGTAAAAAGAAATTTTCTTTTTGTGTTAAATATTATTCCATATCCAAGCACTGATATAACAGCACCTATTATTTGAAGAGCAGCACGCACTTCAAATACATAATTGACTTCTTTAATTTGCCCAAACATTTCAATCCATAAGAAAGTTACAAACCCACTTCCAAATGCGATAGCTAATGCAACCATGCACGCTTCAATTGCCCGGGTAATACCAGAAACCAAATCTCCCGCCAATGTATCGTAGATGGCATTTGTAATCGCAAGCCCCGGAACCAACAACATAATTGTGGATACAACTGTAATATTATAATCAACAATCAATCCATATTGATAACATACCAAAGCCATCAGCATTGTTATTGCTGATAAAATTGTTGTATTAAAAAAATCATTAATCTCATACTTCGCAAGCTTAATCATCATATAACGAATAATCCCACCAAATACCCCTGCATAAAAGGAATCTAAAATAACTCCATTGAAAAGCAAATTAAATCCAAAACACGAAACAAACGCAAAAATCACATTACTTATTACTGAATAAATATGCCCATTTCTAATTTCTTTTAGTTTTGCACTAAATTGCTCAATTGTATATTCTTTACTATGACGTGATAATTCATTCACCTCAATTATTTTTTTTAAATTAGTGCTACGTCGTTTAATACGCGCAACAATAGATACTCTTTTACCTTCATATTCACAAGATGCCATAAGTCCTGTAAGCGTAGAAAAACAATCCGCATCTTCCATCCCGTAATTGCGACATATTCTAACAATTGTATCTTCTACACGATAGGTTTCCGCTCCACTTTCAAGAAGTGTCCTGCCCGCTAGCACCGCATTTTTTAAAATAATATCTGCTTTACAGTCCATAATAATCTCCTTACGCTTTATTTATTATAATATCTTTTTTATAAATGTATAGTATAAACCCTAATTAAACAAAAAAAAGATAGAGTATAAACTCTATCAAACTCCAGCCTTTTTATTAAATACTATTGTCATAGCATAAACTTTAACAAAATCTTCATTATTATAATCATCTAACCCAAATGAACTACGATTTAATCCACGCACAGAGTTCACACCCTCCGCTAAAAAAGCCTGTGTTGCTATTAAAATCTCTTCACCATACTTGATTTCGGTGTGTGCATCATACACAGAAGAAATATTATTTAAATCAGATAAATCTAATTCTCTTTCGACGGTATAACCACGCGAACCATTTCCTAAAATTGAAAACCTTAATTCTTCCCCTAAATCATCAAACCCAACCGCAAATTTTGACTCACTTTCTATAATTTCAATATCATCTAACCTTGAAAATACAGTCCATTCTCCATCCACCATCTCATACACTATTATATTTGCTGAAGAGACTTTATCATCTAAGTGATAACTAAAAATATAAAGTGTGCTATTACAAACAAGTTTAATAAGATCATTTTCCTCTTTATTGAAATTTGCTTTTTCTATATAAAGCGATGTATCTTCAGCCGTTACATCCTCTGTTTCTGGAATAGTTGAACAGCCTACTAAACCAATTATAAGCAGACAAAACAAAACCATTTTAAATTTCATTTTCATAGTAATACCCCTTTTTTATTTATTGTATCACTTAATCTTTAATATAAAAAGAGCGTATAAATTTATACACTCTCTTTTCTTATTTAAATTTTTCGTTTTGCAGATTTCCTTGTTCATAACTTCTAATATTATCTGCTAAAATAGAAATCATTCTTTGACGTGTCTCTAAACCTTTCCAACCCATATGTGGAGTTAAAATAACATTTTCCATTTCATATAATGGATTATCCGCAACAGGTGGTTCCACTTCTTGTACATCTAAACCAGCACCAGCAATTCTTCCTTCTTGTAATGCTTGAATAAGCGCAACTTCATCTACCAATGGACCACGTGCTGTATTAATTAAATAAGCTGTTGGTTTCATCTTGGAAATCGTTTCTTCATTGATAATATGTTTTGTTTCTTCAAACAATGGACAGTGAAGTGATACAAAATCACTGTTTGAAAGCACAGTATCTAAATCCACAAACTGAATACGATCTGTATCTTCGTATTTTGTTCTTGTATAAACCAAAACATTCATATCAAATGCAATTGCCAACTTAACTACTTCTTTAGCAATATTCCCATATCCAATAATTCCTAAAGTTTTACCGTTTACTTCCACATGGTGTAAACCAAGGTATTTCGTAAAATTATCACGATTTTTATTAACCAACATTCTTTGTTGAGTGTGCATTGATGAACATAAATTCAAAATAAATGTCATTACTGTTTGTGCAACTCTTTGTGTACTATATGCTGGAATATTACATACTTTTATCCCTTTAGCGTGACACGCTGGGATATTAATATTATTGTAACCTGTCCCTGCTTCGCAAATCAATTTTACACTCTCGTTTAATTGTGCTGTTATTTCAGCAGATACAACCAACTCTTTTGTTACTACGACTTCATATCCTTTTGTACGCTCTAAAATATCGCATTCTTCTGTGTGATCATACACTGTTAAATCATCTGAAATAATTGATAAATCTATTTTATGATCATAATTCATTTTCTCTGCATTCAATACTACTGTTTTCTTTCCCATTATATACTCCCTTTTACTTTCAATAGTATTATTTTACAATAAAACATAATGTTTCTCAATGCGTTTTCACTAAGTATAAACAAAGAAGACAACTATTATATATATAAAAACAGATTCAAAGAATCTGCTTTTATTCATTATTCATACCTTAATGCTTCAATTGGATCTAAGTTCGCTGCTTTTTTAGCAGGATAATATCCAAAGAATAATCCTATAAACATAGAGAATCCTACAGCCAATAAGATTGCAGAAATCGAAGGTACAGCTGGGAACCCCAGTAAAGATGCTGCGCCCATACCAAGACTTACTCCAAATATGACACCTAATATTCCACCAATCATGCAGATGATAATCGCTTCCGTTACAAACTGAGCCATAATATCAAATGTCGGTGCACCTAGTGCTTTTCTTGTACCAATCTCTTTTGTACGTTCTGTAATTGATACCAACATAATATTCATTACACCAATCCCACCTACTAATAGTGAAATAGCTGCAATTGCTGAAATCGCAATTTGAATTGTTGTCAACATTTCAGTGAATGATTCTAACATAGATGATGGATCTGAAACACGAATTGTATACTCATCATTGCGATTATACACTTCAGTAAAAAATTCTGTTGTGTATGTTTTCATTACTTCAATGTCCGCACTTTCATCAAATGCAAGTGATACAGATGTATACCCTTCTGGTCCATCATTCATTTGCTTAGCAGTTGTAATAGGAATATATGTCGTATATGTCTCTTGTGATGAAAACATCATTGCCATACTATCTTCACTGCTTTCACTTACTCCAATTACATAAAAGTACTCCACTTGATTTGATTGGTGTACATTTATTTTTTGACCAATTGGATCTTGATTCCCAAATAATTCAACTGCCAAATCTTCTTCGATAATAATTAGATTCTTTTCCTCATCTAAATCTTGTTGTGTAAAATCACGCCCATAAAGAAGTGTTATATTGTTTTCTTGATAGTCTAAATTTATTCCTGTAGTAGAGAGATTAAATGCATTTTCATCACTTGATACTGAAAGTCCATTTACACTTTCACTTACTATGACACCTGCAAGTTCTTCGCTAAATAATGTTGAATATTCATCTAATACCGCATCACTTATGTAATCTTCTTCATCTATTGTGTTTGATGAAAATAGTTTCACATTTTCTTCATCACTTTCTTTGGTAGTAATTGAAATTGTCAATTGATTAACGCCTGCATCCGACATCGTTGCATTTACAGAAGATGTCAAAGAATTTCCCACTGTTACGATTGCAATCACAGAAGATATCCCAATTATAATTCCAAGCATTGTAAGCAATGAGCGCATTTTATTTGCTTTTAGCGCTTCAAGCGCAAGTAGTATATTATCCCACATAGCCTTTACCTTTAACATCACTAATGATGTTTCCATCTTTTAAAGTTACAACACGTTGACATTGTTGGGCAAGTTCTGGATTGTGGGTAATAAATACAATCGTATTTCCATTATTCTTATGAAGATTGTGTAAAATATCCATTACTTGCTTAGATGTATCTGAATCCAATGCACCTGTTGGTTCATCCGCCAATATAATTGAAGGATTATTCGCAAGTGCTCTTGCGATAGCTACACGTTGTTTTTGACCACCTGAAAGTTCACTTGGTTTGTGATTCATACGATTGTCCATATTCACACTTTTTAATAACTCAATCGCTTTTTCTTTCCTTTGTTTTGCATCTACTTTCGCATACAACAAAGGAAGCTCTACATTTTTTAGAATGTTTGTACGACTTACTAAATTAAAGTTTTGAAAGATAAATCCTATATGCTTATTGCGAATTGCGGATTTTTGATTCTCAGATAACTGCTTTATATCTTCATGATTTAAAGAATACTCACCTTTTGTCGGTGTATCTAATACACCGATTACGTTCATTAAAGTAGACTTACCACTCCCTGACTCTCCAACAATTGCTACAAATTCACCTTTATAAATGGTTAAATCAATACCATGTAAGACTTCAAGTTCATTGGGCAGGCCTATGAAATAACTTTTTGTAATGCCCTTTAGCTCAATAACACTTTCCATTATCTTCCTCCTGCTTGTCCACTAGGTCTTTCTCCTGCTCCCATACCAGCATTTTGTCCAGCAGTACCAGTCGGTCCAAATGGCATTTCAAATTCTGTACTTACCTCGGCGTCTTCTAAAATTGCACTTGATCTTATTACTACACCTTCAGAAATTTCATCTCCTGTAATTTCAACATAATAATCATTGCTTTCTTTTGTAATAACTTCAATTCTTTCAAATGATTCCTCTGTATTTCCTTCAGAGATTTGTTTATAAACATATGTTTTATCTGCTTGTGTCTCAATCGCATCTAATGGAACGATAAATACATCATCTACACTTTCAAGAACGATGTCTACTTGCGTATTCATACCAATTAATAGTCCACTATCACTTGATGTAACTTCAACAGACACTGTAAATGTAGATGAAGTAGACCCTTGCCCTGATGTCGTTGCAACAGGTGATTTACTTACAACTTCTCCTGTGATTTGTGCATCCGTTGCATCTGATAAAACAACTGCGCTTTGACCAATTTCAATTGATTGAATATCATCTTCATTTACTTGAACTTCAATTTTTAATGCATCTGTATCATGTATTGTCACAAGATTTTGATTCATAGAAGGAAGTGCACCTACTGTTGCGTTTACTTCAGTAACTGTCCCTGTGCTTTGTGCTTTTAATGTATAGTTTTCTTTACTTTCTAAAAGCGTTTCAAGTTGTGTATTTAAAGTTTCAAGTTGTGTATTTGAACCTTCATCTAAATCTTCTTTTCTTTGTGCCAATGTTGACTCTGCTGCTTGATACTGACTTAGTGTCGTATTATAGTTTTCTAATGCAAGTGTATAAGACTTTTCAAGTGTATCATACCCTGTACTATCTTTAATTGACTTTAAACTTGCTAGTTTTTCATCTAATAAAACTACTGTTGCGTTTAATTCATTTGTTTTTATTTGTACATCGTTTTGAATCGTTGCATAATTTGGATCACTTACATCTGTTTGATTTAATAAATTTTGCGCATTTGCTAAATTTAGTACTGCTGTTTGATGATTTGTACTTGCTAAATCATATTCTGCTTGTGCAGACGATACTGCAAGTTTTGCATTTTCATATTGTGTTTTTGCTTGTGTATAAACACTTTGTGTTCCATCTGCTTTAAAAACAGTTGTCCATGCTGCATCCTTTTTCGCTAATGCATCGTCATATTCTTGTTGTAGTAATTCTTTCGCATCCGCAATATCTTCATTTAAATCTGTAATTTGCTCATTTAACTTTTCTTGCTCTAATGTCACTAAGACATCTCCTTCATTCACAAAATCACCAACTTCTACATACACATTTGATATTTTAACGTTGCTTACAGTGCTTGATACTGCAGTCTCACTTAATGAAGAGACAACTCCTGTTGTTGAAATAACTGAATCAAGGGATGATTTAGTTAATGTTGTCGTTCTTATATACGTATTTACCTCTTGCTCTTGTGTATCTTGATTTAAAACTACAAACCCCGCTACCGCAAGTGCTACTACAGTTAATCCTATTACAATTTTCTTCTTTTTCATTTTGACATTCTCCTTTTAACACAGCCATCATACTATTTCATTCTTAAATGAAACTTGAAACTATATTCATTTTTTTTCAAGTTTCATTTAAGTAAACATGTTAAAATATATGTATGAGGTGATAGTATGAGACTTTTAATCGTAGAAGATGAAGAAGGTTTACGCGTTGGATTAAAAACAGCACTTGAGAAAGAAGGATATTCTGTAGATGCAGCAGATAATGGAGAAGATGGACTTGAATATGCACTCTCTGATATTTATGATCTTATTATCCTTGATATTATGATGCCAAGGATGAATGGTTATGAAGTTTTAAAACAACTTAGAGAATATAAATTAAAAACGCCAGTACTTCTTTTATCTGCAAAGTCAGAAATAGAAGATAAAGTTGTAGGATTAGATATTGGTGCAGATGATTATCTAACAAAACCCTTTAATACCGCAGAACTTAAAGCACGTATTCGTGCTTTAACACGTCGTTCAACAGATGTTGTGGATACAAATATTGTTTTTGAAGATTTAACACTCAACACACTTACAAAAGAACTGTTGTGTGATAATAAGTCTGTAAAACTTGGTGCTAAAGAATACCAACTTTTAGAAATTTTTCTTGTCAATAAAAATGCAGTTCTTTCTAAAGAAAGATTATTTGATAAAGTATGGGGGATCGATGACAACAGTGATTATAATAATGTAGAAGTTTATATCTCTTTTATTAGAAAAAAACTTGGTTTTTTAAATTCAAATATCCAGATAAAAGCAATTAGAAACTTAGGATATCGATTGGAGATGAAATGATAAAAAAATTTAAAAGAAAAATATTATTAACTACCTCCATAATTTTAATCATTCCTTTTAACTTATTAGTTGGTTCATTTTCTTTAGGTATACTTGGTGTATTAAATTATGAAAACCAACAAATATTAAGAGAAATCAGCACATATGGATTTAGTGGTCCTTTATTAGAACGGATTGATGATCAATATGCTGAACTTGCCCCCTTTTATTCTGTTAAGGTTTATCCAAATGATGATGTTGAAGTATTATCTACCGCAGACGTGATTGATAAAGAACATGTTGTAGAAGTGATCGAGCACATAATTCGCAGTCCAAAAAAAACTGGTATCATTGATTCCTTTCAATATATAACGATTGATAAATCTGGACATTTAGAAATTATTATGCGAGATATGAGTCTTACTACAAGTTCTTATATTCAAAGAGACTTAAATAAAGGATTGTTTGTTTTATCAGTGGTCGGGTCTATTGTACTATTTGGACTTGCCAATTTAATTACTAAACTCCTTACAAAACCTGTTGAACAGGCATTCACAAGACAAAAGCAATTTATTAATGATGCTTCTCATGAGTTAAAAACTCCTTTATCTATTATGTCTTTAAATCTAGATTTAATAAAAGATGAAAATAAAGATAAAAAAGAATTTAACTATATTACAAATGAAGTAAAAAGAATGGATACACTTGTGAAGAATTTACTAGACACCTCCAAAATGGATGAATTTAATTTTAAAATCAATAAACAGACAGCAAATATATCAAACGCTTTATATGAAATAGCACTACCATTTGAATCCATTGCATTTGAAAAATCAATTGACTTTAATTTAAACATAGAAGATTCTATTGAATCAAAAGTAGATATTGAATTAATTAAACAAGTATTTGTAATCTTATTAGACAATGCAATTAAATATACGCAACCAAATAACAAAATTGATGTAGTTCTTAAAAGAGAAAAAAGAAAAATAATTTTCTCAGTATTTAATCAAGGTGACTATATTAAAGAAGAAGACCAGAAACACATCTTTGAACGTTTCTACCGTGTTGAAAAGTCACGCACAAGTTCAGGAAGTTATGGATTAGGATTATCTATTGCTAAAAATATTATCGAGAAACACAGTGGTAAAATTACACTTGTAAGTACTCAAGGTAAAGGAAATACATTCACTGTTAAGCTATAAAAGAAGCTGACACTTTATTATAAAGTGCCAGCTTTTTTTCAACTGTGATTTCGATTAAATATTGAAAAAAACATCTTTTCTCTTTTTTAGACATTACATAGAAAACACGTATTTCCCTTTTAAGTCTTCTGTATGATAAAACTGTTTCTTTCTCCATTAACGATTATCGCATTAATCCTGATAAACCAATTTCTATTCCACTTACAGTAAAGGTACTATCCACTACAATACGTGAAATTGAATATGTATAAATACCTAAGATAAGTACACAAACAATAACAACCACAATAACCATAAGATAATAATTCTTTTCCTTAAATACAGAAATTAGTTCTAATGAAATAATAACCAAAACTGCCAGTAAAGAAATCCCCATGACTAACATAGGTTTATAAAAACATCCCACTATTGATGCAACAAACAAAAGTATAGAAGGAAATATAAATTTCACACTTATCTCTTTTATATATACATCTATTTTGAATTTCTCTTTATTTATTATTTTAAATATGACAAACAATACATAGATGAGTAAAATAAAGAAACCACCATACATCATACAAGAAACAACAGATACATTTAATAAATCCGCATACACTGTAACTTCTTTTATCATTCCTATTACTACAAATGCAAATGTCATAATACTAAAAATAAGCTGAATACACATTAATATTGCTGCTTCTTTAAGTGTTACATCTACTTTTAGATTCGGATGTTTTATTACCTCAATTACTTTTTTTAAAAGCTCTTTACCTGTACTTTTAATTGCATCTACTTTTATTTCCATTTTTTATCTCCTATTTATATACTTCCCTTTTTTCTCGATTATATGATACGTGGTTTATCTCATTATGTAAACCATTGGTTTATTATCCTATATAAAAAATAACTTTTTCAAGTTATTTTATCTTTATCATGATTCTTTCATTATTTTCATCTTTCATCCATGTCTTTATAAACCCAAGTTTACGATACATAGCAATTGCATTTATGTTCTCATCTACAACTGATAAATATATGATTAAGCAGCGATATTCTTTTATCATCTTTTTCAAAATCATACGCAGTGCAACTTTACCATATCCTTTTTTTTGATAACGCTGATCAATCATAAACCGATCTAACCATACTTGCGAATATAAAGAATATTTAAAATATTGTCTTCCATGCATTGCAAATCCAATTAAGACACCATCAAGATAAACACCATAAAAATTCCATTCCATATCATATGCATTTGTCTTTGCATCATACAAACATTTCTCAGAACATTCAATGTATCCACTTTGACTCATTGAAACAGATAATGCATTAATACTATCCCAGTCTTCTTTTAATATTGTCTTTACTTGTATTTTATCTTCCATAATTCACCTTTTAACTATTCTAACACTTATAAATAAAAATAGACTATATGAGTCAAGCAATAAAGAACAAACTGTTACTATCAAATGAATAGTAACAGTTTGATTATGTAGATTATGCTCATAACCTTAAATATAATCACTTATGCTGTTTCAAAGCAATCATAATTTTTTTGTCTGTAAATCTTACCGTCCTTGAACTCGTAAATTTGTGTAAAATACGCTGTCATTTCATCTCCAACATTGTAATGCTTAAATGGAATTGCAAGTTTTCCTCGCCATATAGATTCTAAAATAACAGTATTTTCACAATCATGAAACTGAACTATCTCATAGGTTTGACTAATTAAAACCTTGCTTCCACTTTCAGATGCTGAACTTATATCTCCAAAGTTTCTATTCATTGTTTTTGGCAAAAGGAAATTCGGATATTCTGTTTGAATAATCTCTGGGTGATAAAACTCCATGATTTCGTTGCCTGTTTTTCCATCTTCAATAGCTTTTAAAAAGTCTTTAATAAATTGATGTTTGTTCATTTCTTCTTCTCCATACATTATATAAATAATCTCCACTCAAATCAATACATAAAGATTATCAGTATTTTCTTCATATTATAATATCAATATGCGTACAGTATTTCAAGACACCCTTATTTATTGTACCTGTTTATAAAAACAATGAAAGAGATTTCAGATGATTTAGAAGTAATGAAAGACACTATTAAATTATCAAATGAGAAAATCACCTGGAAAACAAAGTATTGCATACCTAAAAAGTGATATAATGAAGAAAACCACAAGGAGAATTAGTATGAAAAAAATAGCGATATTGTTATTTGTTTTGTTAGTGGCAGCTGGATGTACTGATAATACAGCTGTGAACACCCCAGAAGAAATACAATTTATTAGTAAAAGTCAACCTATCGAAATACCTTATGGAAAAAAAGTGGACATACTAGGGAATGAGGTAATTGTAGAAACAAATGGACATGTTTTTGTAGAAATTGGCTTAAATGTTTTTAGGTCAGGAGAACAAAGTGTTACATATTTTGTTAGAAAAGGTGAAATGCAAAAAGAGTTTAAAGTCGATTTCTTAATCTTAGAGGCAAAGAACCCTGTTGTTGAATTTGAAGAATATCTTCCTGAAGCAACTTATTATAATTGCCATACGTCACATCATTATTATGAGGCAGTAACTGAAGATAACTATCACTTTACCCTCAGTGGAGATGATGTCGAAAGAATAGAAAATCCAGAAGACTATTTTAATGACATCAATGAGCGAAGAAAGGGCGGTCTATATCTTTCTTTAAGAGATGGTACTTCATATACATATACACCGATTGTTCATGCTGATGTGCCCTCTTTTGTTGTTTTGGAAAATGGTATTTATTATTTTGACGCAAGCAACAAAAATATTTCAGACATAGAAAAAAGGATTTTGTATGGAAATTTTGAAGATGTTGAGTACATTTGTGCATATGATTTTACTAAATAAAAATAATCTTTAGTACAAAATAACTAAGTGAAAAATAATATTTCAAACTATAATCAAAACAAAGTAGGTATGTATACATACCTACTTTACTTTTTTACTCTTCTATTTGTTCAAATTGAGAATTATATAATCCACTATAGAATCCATTTTGACTTAATAAGTCTTCATGATTTCCACTTTCAATAATATCTCCATCTTTCATCACTAAAATTAAATCCGCATTTTTTATTGTGGATAATCGATGTGCAATTACAAACGATGTACGATTTGACATCAATGCATCCATCGCTTTTTGAATTTGAAGTTCTGTTCTTGTATCCACAGAAGAAGTTGCTTCATCTAATATCAACATTGGTTTATCCGCAATCATTGCACGGGCAATTGTTAACTGTTGTTTTTGACCTTGTGATAAGTTTACAGAATCATTTAACATTGTATCCAATCCTTTTGGTAATGTACGGATTAAATGCTCAAGTCCAACTGCCTTACATGCTTGATATATCGTTTCCTCACTTACATTTTTAGATGAATACACTAAGTTTTCTCTAAGTGTACCTTCAAATAACCACGTATCTTGAAGAACCATGCAAAATTGAGAGTGTACATCTTCTCTTTTTACGTCATATATTGAAACACCATCGATTAAAATATCACCACTATTAATTTCATAGAAACGCATCAGTAAATTCACCACTGTTGTTTTTCCTGCGCCTGTTGGTCCAACAATTGCAATTTTTTGTCCAGCTTTTGCTTTAGCGCTGAAATCATTAATAATGATTCTAGTATCATCATATCCAAATTTAACATTCTTAAATTCTACATTTCCGGATACATTTTCAAGTTCTAACACTTTATTTGTTTCTTCAGTCATTTCTTCTTCTTCTAAAAACTCAAATACTCTTTCTGATGCAGCTGCTGCTGATTGTAGATGCTGAACAGATTGTGCAATTTGAGAAAGCGGTTGTGTAAAGTAGCGAATATACATCATAAATGCAACGATAACACCAAATCCAATTTGTCCATCTAATGCAAGAAGTGCTCCAACTACACATACAGCTACATATCCAAAGTTTCCAATAAACATCATCATTGGCATCATTAATCCAGACAATGCTTGTGCTTTAAATGCACTATCTTTTAATTTTTCATTTGTATGTTCAAAGACTTCTGTTGCATCTTGTTCTCCATTATATGCACGTACAATCGTATGTCCTGCATACATTTCTTCAATGTGTCCATTGATTCTACCAAGATGTTTTTGTTGTCTTTTGAAATATTTTTGTGATGTTTTCATAACAAACATCATAAATACAAATCCAATTACCGTAGATAAAATTGCTGTGATTGTTAAAGGAACATTTGTAATAAACATCATAAATACAGATCCGACTAACAATGTGATTGCTGAGATGAATGTCCCAACTGATTGAGTTAAAGATTGACCAATTGTATCTACATCATTTGTAACACGTGATAATACATCTCCTTTAGATGTTTTCGCAAAGTATCCCATTGGCAAATGATTGATTTTCACTAAAATATCCGTTCTTAATCGCTTTGCAGTTTTTTGAAGTACATCGGCTAACATTACACCTTGTGTAATTGAAATAATATATCCAACTGCGTAAATGATTGCTAAAAAGGATACAATCGATACAATACTATCCATATCAATTCCAGGGTTTTTAAGTGCTTCTAAAGTAAATCCAGATGCACTTAATTCTGCAGCATTTAAACCCATAGATGCAGCAATTTCTTCTTCACTCATACCAGACGCTATTAATGCATCTACACTAATTCCATTTTCTTGTAACTGCTCAACAATCATGGATGATTGCATTCCATCCATAACTTCATCTGTTAATGTGGATAACATATCTGGTCCAAATAAAGTTAAAATAGATCCACACATTGCTAAGACAATCGCAATAATCACGAAAGCTTTGCTTCTTTTCATATAATTAAATAATTTTGATATTGATGTTTTAAAATCTTTTGCAGTTTCGCCACCTTGTGATGAACGCCCCATCCCAGGTCCACCGCCCATTTTCTTTGGAGCTTTTTGTGAACCTAATTCATAATTGTTTTTATTTGACATTATAGTTCCTCCTTAGATAATTGTGACAGTGCAATTTGCTTATATACATCACATGATTCTAATAATTGATTATGTTTTCCTTCGCCAACGATTCTTCCATCTTCTAATACAATAATCTTATCCGCATCACGTATTGTTCCAATACGTTGTGCAACAATTAATCTTGTTGTATCTTTACATTCAACATTCAGTGCATGTCGTAATCTTTGATCTGTTTTATAATCTAATGCACTAAATGAATCATCAAAGATGAATATGTTCGCATCACGATAAATCGCTCTTGCGATTGATATTCTTTGTTTTTGACCACCTGATAAGTTTTTACCACCTTGTGCAACATATGAATCATACTTTTCATCAAGACTCTCTACAAACTCTTCTGCTTGTGCAGTTTCAACTGCTCTTTCCATATCTTCTTGCGAGTCTTGAGTAGATTTATCGCCATATGTGACATTTGATTCAATTGTTCCTGTAAATAAAGTTGCTTTTTGTGATACATATCCAATCATATTTTGAAGTGCTTCTTTTTTATACTCTTTTACATTCACTCCATTTACCAATACTTCACCTTCTGTTGCATCGTAAAATCTTGGAACTAAATTAATGATCGTACTTTTTCCACATCCTGTTGCCCCAATAAATGCAACAACTTCTCCATGGTTTGCTTTAAAACTAATATTATGTAAAACCGCATCTTCTGCATCAGGATATTTGAAACTTACATTTTTAAATTCTACTTCACCCGCATGCGTATTTAATCCTTCTGTTTTTAATCCTTCTTTAATAGAAACTTCCATATCTAATACTTCATTGATTCGTTTAGCACTGACAGATGCTCTTGGGAAAATCATAAAGACAATTACCAACATCATAAATGACATAATAACTTGAATCGCATACGATGAGAACACTACCATATCACTAAATAAATTCATTTTATCCATACCAACTGCTTCATTTATTAAAACAGCACCGATAAAGTATATCGCTAAAATAAGTCCATTATTAATAATTTGAATCGTTGGCATTAAAAATGACATCACTTTAGAAGTAAACAAAGTTGTTTTTGTCAGCTCTTGATTCGCCTTTTCAAATTTATCCATTTGATATTCTTCCGCATTATATGCACGAACAACGTTTAATCCATCTAAGTTTTCACGTGTTACACGATTAATATTATCCGTTAAAACTTGTAACTTTTTAAAACGCGGAACCGCAAGCGCTAAACACGTACCTACAATTGATAATAAGATGACCACTGCAACACCTGTTGCAATACTCCACTCAGCACTTTTATCTGATATTTTAATAATTGCATACACCGCAGTTATTGGAGCTTTTATCAACATTGACATCCCCATAACAATTAACATTTGAACTTGTGTAATGTCATTTGTCGTTCTTGTAATCAAACTGGATGTAGAAAAATGATTGATTTCTTTCATTGAAAACGACATGACTTTATTAAACATTTTTGATCTTGTAATAAATGAGAAAACAGATGCAATCCGACTTGCCATTAATGCGACAATAATTGAAATTGTTAGTGATCCAAACGCAAATAACAACATCATCACACCTGCTTCAATAATCTCAGACATTTCACTTCCTTCTGTTTGTACAAGCATCGTAATTTCTGACATATAATCAGGAATTGATAAATCAAACCATACTTGTGTACATGTAAATACAAGTATCAATATTGCTAAAACAGCCTCTTTTTTTGTTAAATTTTTAATTAATTTTACCATTGTATCTCCTATTCTAATACTTCAAACTGATTAGAAATCATAATCGCTTGAAGTCTTTTTAATTTATCTAAAAAATCTAATAATCCATCATATCCAAACTCATCAATTGTAATTCCTATTATCTTCGCATGATGCTCTTTTACCTTATTCGTCATCATTACTCCTTTATCAGTTAATTTGACAATTGTGATTCTAGCATCCGCTTCATCTTCTTTTCTTTCTACAAGTCCTTTTGATTCGATCTTAGACACAATCTTTGCCATACGCGCAGTACTTACACCTAATGCCTCACTTATATTTTTACTTTTTGCTTGATTATTATTTTCACTTAAATAAACTAAAACCGCAAAAATACCCATATTCATTCTATTCATTTGATGCTCTGCTTCAACACGACCATGTTGATGCATCATCTTTATAATACTTTTCACTTGTTCTTTTGTTGCCATATGTCCTCCTTTAACTAACATAGTTAGTATTTTATATTACCTAACTACGTTAGTCAAGTAAAAAATAAAAAAGAACATTTCTGTTCTTTTATAAATCACTCATCTGTATATTCTTATCTTTAATTTTTTTATTCACCACTTCTTTAAACAACGTGTATACAACAGATGTTAAAGGAATAAAAAATAAAATCCCTGCAACTCCAAATAAACTACTTCCGATACTTACCGCAGATAATACCCAAATCGCAGGAAGTCCAATCGACCCACCTACTACTTTAGGATAAATTAAATTCCCTTCAATTTGTTGGATAACTAAGAAAATAATAATAAAATAAACAGCCTTCATAGGATCTTCTATTAAGATTATAAACGCCCCAACAAATGCTCCAATAAATGCACCTAGTACTGGAATAATAGAAGTAAATCCAATTATAATTCCAATGAGTAAAGAAAATGGAATACTAAATAAAGGTAATATTACCACAAACATTAACCCCAATATAACCGCTTCTACACATTGTCCTGATACAAAGTCAGTAAATGTTTTACGTGTAAGAGACAAAATACGCAATATTTCTTTTGCTTTTTCTCTACTTGAAAATGCATAAATTACTTTTTTACATTGCAATCCTAATTTTTCCTTTTGAAGCAATACATAAATCGCTAATACAAAAGCAATTAAAGATGCGGTCATCACTGAAACAAATTGAGAAGCTACACCAATTGTTGTATCTAAAACACCTGTTATACCAACTTGAAGAAAACTCAATATAGAATTCATAAAATCAAACTCTGTAATAGATTTAATCCATGCCTCAATTTCAGGATTATTATTAAACACATCCAATATATACGCTTCGGCTTTCGGTATAAAAATAAGAACTTGTGCACTCAATACTTCCATTGTATCTGCCAATTGAGGAAGAACAATAAAGATCGCAACTGAGATAACTAAGACAAATAACACCAATGTAACTACTAAAGAAATCATTCTTTTTAGTCTCAATATTTTCTGATTCTTAATATTTTTAAATAATCTATTCTCTAGTTTTACCATGGGAACATTTATAATAAAAGCCATAACTCCTGCAATAATAAATGGATTTAAAACTTGATATATTTCCCCAATAAATTGTATAATCATTTCACTTTTCCAAAAAAATAAAACAACTAAAATCAGTGCTAGCACTATCTTATTTTTATATACTGATTTTATATTTTCCATATTATTCTCCATTCATTAATTTATTCTATTTTACACTATTTTACTTATAATAAAAATAGATTTAATCACTTGTATTATGTTTATTTCTTTCTTAATTTATGACATACTTTATATAAGGGGAAATTATATATGGAAAAATCAAGAAATTACTTGTTTGATAACTACAAAGTCTTTTTAATACTCACTGTAGTCATTGGACATGTAATAAATTCATCTTACAAAAACAATGAATTTTTATTTTACTTAAAATGGTTTATATCCGCATTTCATATGCCTGCGTTTATTCTTATTACTGGATATTTTTCTAAAAGAAAAACCGATTTTATTACACTATTAAAAAGATTTATTGTACCGTACTTAGTATTTGAAGTACTTTATTACTTACTTTATGTTTATATAATACACAGAGAAACAAGTCTTAGTTTAATGTATCCAAAATATACATTATGGTTTTTACTCGCTGTCTTTTTTTGGAAACTAATCACACCCTACTTTACAAAAATACCAGGCTATCTGCTTATTAGTATTATCGCAGGTCTATGTATTGGTCTTTCTGATAATTCAGGAAGTTTACTTTCCATCGCAAGAATCACCGTTTTATATCCATTTTATTTAATAGGATATAAATGGGATGCTTCCACTATTTCAAAAATCAAAGAACATAAATACGCAATACATTTTGTAGCTTTGACCGCTTTAATTTTAGTTTTAATTGCACTATCCAATGTTTTACATTCACTACCTGTAACACTCACTTATGCGAGATACAATTACGATGCACTTAAACAAACCGCAATAGAAGGTCTTACACTAAGAAGTCTATTTTACATCATCGGATTTTTAATAACAGTGAGTTTATTAATTATTATGCCTTCAAAAAAATATTGGTTTAGTGACATTGGAAAAGTAACACTCCAAATCTACTTATTCCATGGAATGATCCTTGCCACTTTAAATTATGGTACAAATATACTAAGAGGATTAAGTACACTAAGCGATACCATACTTCTTATGTTATTCAGCATAGGGTTGACTTATATTTTATCTAGACCTATATTTACGAAGTTATTAGATTTCTTACTTTTAAAAAAATACATTAAATAAAAAGAACCATTGGTTCTTTTTTACTTCTTACCTACAACTTGTAACAATCATATAAGACAAAATAAAAGGAATGTGTTCTATTTGTGAACTAACACATTCCTTTGTTTAATAGCTTAATGCTCAACATAAAGTAGGTTCACTTTAAAGAACACCTATTTACTCTTTATAAAAATCCCTAACCCCATCCAATATTTTACTACCAACTAGTCCATGAAATGTTTTACTTTTTGGTATGTCGACATCAATTCCTTTATCATATCCTAGATAACTTGAAATCACTTGCATTGGAACTACATATTCAAGCACTGAAATATGTTTGTCATCTGTAAATTCGAAATTTAAATTTCTTCTATCCTTAGAAAATTTTTCATTTAAATCCCCAAATACGTAGTTTTTATCAGTCCACTCTGATAATAGGGAATGTAGTGTTTCTATTCTATCTTTGTATGCTCCTAAACTTGTTAAGTATATCATATAGCATTCTTCATCAATGGCGTTGTATATTCCATGATAAAACTCCTCAACATCATATCCAGTTACACCAATTCTTACAGTTTCTAGTATTTTTAGTGCTCCTTCTAAAACATTCCCGTATTGCTCATCATATCCAACAATAATAAGTCTTTTACAATTAATAAGTTCTGCTTTGTTATTTTTATACCATTCTTTTGATTTTTCAATTAGTGGAGCAATATTATTAATAGAACTATCAATGCATTGCATATAATAATCATACTTGTCTTCAGTAATTGTACTTATTTTTTTACTATATTCTAGAAACATCAACATTAAAGTAATAATTGTACCTTGATAACCTTTTGTTTTAGCACAAGCCAATTCATTGTCGACCTCTATTCTTACAACTGAATCACATTTTTCGTTTATTAATGCATTTGGATTTTCAGATAATGCCATTGTATATAACCCATTTTTTCGTGCATAATTTAATCCATTATATGTAGATAAACTTTGTCCACCTTGAGATATACCAATTACTAGTGTATTTTTACTCACAATAATTTCTTTATCCGCAAAATGTGTTGCGAACATTACCGTTACTTTTATCCCTGTTATCTCTTCAATAAATCCCTTAAGTCCCAATCCTGCATGATAACTACTTCCAGACCCTATAATATAAATTTGGTCAAATTTTCTTTTTTCTACTGATGAAAGGAAGCTACCAATAATATCGAATTTATTTACTACTATTTTTCTTAATATTGTTGGTATTTCATCAATATACTTACTCATTTTCGATGTCATTATAGAATACCTAAAATAGATCCAGCTATTGCAATAAGAATCATACTATATAGTATTATGTTTACTTTTACTCCCTTCAAAAGCAATTTGTAAACAAATAATGTTAAAGAAAGTGGAAGGATTCCTGTTAAAATTGTATCAAAAATTTGTTGAAATACAATTTCCGTTTCCCCTATTTGCGCAACAAATGGAGTTGATAATTTTACCATTGATGCAGCCATAGAACCTACTACAATTAAACCAAGAACTTTTGAAGCTTCTGTTAATTTTGAGATTATTCCGCCTTCCATGAAACCACTTAAAAGAGATGTTCCACTTTTATATCCTAGTTTTAATCCTTGATATCTAACAAAAAGGTTTGGAATATTGTACAGTAAAATGAAAATGATTGTTCCCATAACATTTCCTGTTGCTGCCATACTTGTTCCTACTCCAGCAGCAATAATTTTAAATGTCCCCCAAAAGAATGAATCACCAATCCCAGCGAGAGGACCCATCAATGCTACTTTTACTGCATTAATTGATTCTTCATCACATTCTTCTCCATCATCTTTTGCTTTTTTTATTTTTTCTTCCATAGCAATAACTGCACCCGTTATAAATGGAGACATTGCAGGTGTTGTATTAAAAATTGTTAAATGTCTTTTTAATGCCGCTGCTGCATCTGGACCATGTGGATATAGTTTTTTTAGCGTTGGTATCATAGCATATGCAAAACCAACATTTTGCATTCTTTCGTAACTAAAGCAAGCTTGTAAAGGAAAACATCTCAAAAATGTACTTTTAAACATTTTTCTTTCCATTACACCATTGTTCTCTAAATTATTTTTTTCCATTTACAGTTCTCCTTCAATTTCTTCTACCATATTGTTGTTTTCTTTACTTTGAATAGAATATTGGAAAATAATATAAGCAATTGTAGTCCCTACTACTGCTGTTCCGATTGTATTAACTCCAATAATTGCTGTTAGCGCCCATCCTACAAAGAAGAATGCTGCATTTTTTTTGTTAAATAGCATTTGCATTAAAATTGCAATCCCTAAAGCTGGTAACATCCCACTCGCAACTTTAAACCCATTAATAACTGAAGCAGGAATCATTTGTACGATTTCATTTATTACAACTGATCCAATCATTGCACCAGCAAATATCAATACAAAGTATGAAGCGAAGAATAACCAAGCTCCAGACCAAAGTGCGTTTTCTACCCCTTTATAATTTCCAGCTTCTGCATGTTTATCTGCAACCCCTAAAAAATATACATTGAACGTTCTAACAGCAATACCAACTAATTGACCTAAAGTTGCAATTGGTAGTGCTAGTGCGATAGATGCACTAATGTCTAATCCCGCTGTAATAGCGAAAGCTGTCGCTAAAATACTTCCTGACACTGTATCAGATGGTGTTGCAGAACCTATTGTCACAACCCCCATCATAACAAGTTCAATTGCAGCACCTGTTATTACACCTGTCTGTAAATCTCCCAAAATCAAACCAGTAAGCGTTCCTAGAACCAAAGGCCTATCTAACATCATTAAACCTAATACCCTAGAATCCCAAATACCAAAACCTCCTAATAAACCTAGTAATAACCCTTGAACTATGCTCATACACCCTCCCTTGCATTATATGCATTTCTTATTTCTTCAACTTCCATTTTTTGTGAATTTGGAACTGCTTGCATGTATACATTATATCCTTCACTTTCTAAATGATTGATCGTATTGAAATCATCGTCGCTCACGTAACAAGTCAAGGAAATTTTAGTTTTATTTTTTCCACTTCCTAGACCACCAATATTGATATCATTGAATCTATTTTTTGTGTTTCTACAAATGTATTCTGCATCTTTTAAGTTTTTAACTACGATTAGCATTTCCCGTTTATCGTGTTTTTCGTTATTTATTACAGCAATAGCCCCCTCTAACGTTTTAATTGATAATTGAATATCACTTGGACAAGCTAACTTAAATAACTGTTTGGTAATAACATCTTCCGTTACTTTATCATTTGCAACAACTATAGTATCTATTTTTAACTGATTAGTCCAAGATACAATAACCTGTCCGTGCAATAGTCTGTCATCGACTCTCATTGTTTTACTCATAAAACCCCTTTCTACTAAAATAAATAAAACTATTGTTTTATACCTCCTTTCATTTTGTGTTTTATTTATAAAGCTAGCTTAACTATATTTAAATACTATACTAAAACAAAAATTAAATCAACATAATTATATACTTTTATTATTAAATGTATATACATTATAAAATAATTGACATTTCTTTGTATATATTTTATAATGTATTACATCTTATTCGGAGGTCTTATGAAATCTAAAACTAAACATAAAAAAATAATAGATGACATTATAAATAAGATTGATAGTAAAGTATTACTACCTGGAGATCAGTTACAATCTGAAGTTGTTTTATGCGAAGAATATCAAGCATCAAAAATGACAGTACATAAAGCATTAAGTGTTTTAGTTTCTGAAGGATATATAACTAGAACTGCTGGAAAAGGTACTTTTGTTAATGACAAAATAGTAAATAAGAACATTACATTAAGCCATATTGGAAGCTTTACAAACGATATGAAATCTATTAATAAAGAACCTGGAGCAAAATTAATTGAATATAAAGTAGTGCGTGCTTGCGAAATCCCTAACATTAGTGCAAAGTTGCAGATAGAAGATCAAGACGAACTTATACATTGCATCAGCAGAATACGAACAGGAGATGGAATTCCAATTGCATTAAGTTATACATATATTCCATGTAAATACTTACCCTCTTTGAATATTACTGTTTTAGATTCTTCTCTATATGAATTCTTACGCACCTTATATGGGGATGAACCAAAAGCATTCTCTTATACCTTAGATGCTCATTTACCAACCGAAGAGCATATGAAATTACTTCAATGTGATACATGTGCATTACTACGCGCTTCTCATACAACGACATTCAATAATAAGGATATTTTTGAATATACTGAAACATCTTATGTCGGAGACAGATATTTATTTCATTTAAATAACAATGTCTAATTATCTCATTTTAAAGTGAGTTTATAATTTCATTAAATTCCCTTTCTAGTATTTCAATTACTATACTAATTACAAAATTGAAATTCTATATTAATACGAACCTCTTAATAGTTGGGTATCCAATTATTAAGAGGTTCTTTTTTATATGGTTAAACCTAGAAATTAGAGTGAAATAAACACAAAAAAATGCGTTCTATTCAATAGAAAACGCATTACATAATACTTCAATGTTTTTTACTTCTTACCTACAACCCCATCTACCATTTCCTTATAGTTTTCTATTGAAACTCCTGTCAGTCTTTTCAAGTCCGATAATTTCATCGACTTATAACAAACTTTAACTTGGCAAACATTTATTAATGATTGCCAAGGATATTGAATAGATTTAATACAATCTACCTCATCCTTTAAAATAATAGAAACTCTTTTATTAAATACCCCATTGCTTAAAAATATTAAAGTATCATCATATCCGTAAGTCGTTGTACGATATCTAATAAGATAAGCAGGATGTATTTTTTTTACTTCCCCTTGATACATAAACTTCAAAAATAAACGCTCCCATAACACATTTAACTCCTTATCTTGTATCATCGGAAATACAACTGCCGATTCCCCAAGATCATCATTATAACCAAGTGTACTAATCATCACAGTTTTTGATTTTATAATTCTTTGAATGATTGTTTGATCTGTTTTTACACTATTAATATGCATCAAATTTATTGACGTCACTTTTTTAATAATCAAACCCGTACTCATTTCAATTACATTCTCTTTTTTCTCTACTGTAAAGCCATAGTACTTTATAAAGTTTATAATACCATTTAATAAAAACAACACTAAAACAACCAATAGTACTGTATATAAATCTTGTTTAAACTCTACACTAATTGCACTTGTAAGATCATACTCATTGATAAAAAAGACAGCACTTACAATAAAAGCTCCTAATTGAAACCAAGATATTTTTGAAAGTGAAAAAATAATTAAATCTTTATGACTTAATTCATATAACATCTCTGTTTTTATTTCTTGTGTTTCTTCAGTTAGGACATTATCCTTCAATAGTAACTTTCTAAATTCAAATGCTTCCTCTTTTTTTAATGTTAAAGACAATTTTTCATCAATATCAAGTCCTCTATCTATAATGAGTGTTCTAAGAAAGAAGATTTTCTCTACAATTTCTTCTTTTATAGAAATCCCCATTATCTTTTCTAACGGAACTTCAAGCGATGTTTTTCTAAATACACCAAATTGAATATAAAAAATATCATCCTTCACATAAAACACTTTATTATTCCAAGCCAACATTCCATATACAATCTGTATAATAAAAAAGAAAACAACAATTAAAATAGAAGCAATAAAAGACAATCCTAAAATTACATTAAAAAAGAAATAAGTAGGAACCAGTCCCCAAATACTTGATAGTAACTCACGTACTAATTGAAGTTTACTCTCCCTGTTTTTCTTCATGATCTTCCACCATTAAATTAATATCTTTCAAATAAGTATTTTTTAAAATAAGTTTTATATTATTTATCACTTGTTCACTTTCTTTAATATCAATATAATTAAACGCATGATTTTCAGTTAAAGTTTGTATTTTAACTTCAACCAATCCAAACTTATCCAAAACTGGATTGGTTACCGTTGTAATATGTTGTATTTTCCCCATTGGAATAACTGTTCTTCTAATAATAAGTCTTCCTTTTTGATATGTCACAGAATTCTCATCAATCTCATATCTCCACATATATATAAACAGTGCAGGTCCAATAAACACACTATAAACCATAAACAAACCTATCACAATAATCCCTATTCTAATAATATCAATATACTCACTATCCTTCCATAAATACCAAGCAATCGCTATAAATATCGCTGCTATTATAGAGAAGAATAAGTTTTGTAATGTCATATATATTAACACTTTTCTTCTGATCTTTTTTTTCATACTACACTCCTTGTATACTTTTACACATTATAGCGCAAAAATGTTTATTCACCAAATTTTGTGTTTTTTAATATTACCAACATAAATTTACATCTCGATCTGGTAAAACTTGTAATACTACTATAAAATAAGATCATAGACAAAGGGGGACTGTATGGAAAACGAGATTAAAATGGGTATAGAAACAGCTCTAATAAACAGAAATTCAAACACAAACAGTTTAGTTAGGCCAGAATTTATCATTAACGATATTAAAAACGGTAAACGTATTGTTGCGAATCTAACAAAAGAATTGATGAACTGTGATGAATTTTTAATAAGTGTTGCCTTTATAACTTTAAGTGGCATTACGCCACTTCTTCAAGTTTTTGAAGAACTCCAAAAAAGAGGTATAAAAGGAAAAATTCTTACATCAAATTACTTATACTTTACAGATCCGATTGCACTTGAGAAACTATCAAACTTAAACAATATAGAAATTAAAATGTATGATTCAAATTTACATAATATTGGATTCCATACAAAAGGTTACATTTTTAAAAAGGAAGACTACTATACTTTTATATTAGGAAGTAGCAATTTAACTGCAAGTGCTATTACCACAAATAATGAGTGGAATTCTAAACTTGTGTCTCATAAAGAAGGTGAATATGCCTATGAAATTCTCAATGAATTTGATTACCTATGGAGTAAAGGAGCATTTTTAGAAACTATTATAGATGCATATAAAATAGATTATAGAAAAAGTAGAGTGAAAACTGTATTAAGCACAAATACAGACGATGAAAATATAAATAAAATAACTGCGAATTCTATGCAAAAACAGGTTGTAAGAAATCTAAAAGAGCTTATCGAGGAAGGTGAAGATAAAGGACTTTTAATATCTGCAACAGGTACTGGAAAAACATATGCTGCTGCATTCGCTGCGGAAAGTATAAACCCAAACCGTGTTCTTTTTTTAGTACATCGTGAACAAATTGCACGTAAATCGATTAAAAGTTTCAAGAAAATATTTGGTAATTCAAAAACATTTGGACTTCTCTCTGGTAATTCAAAAGATTTTGATCAAGATTATATTTTTTCAACAATGCAAACGATGTCTAAGGATGAGATTTTATTCAAATTTAAGGAAAATGAATTTGATTTCATTATAATTGATGAAGCACATAGAGTGGGCGCAAACAGTTATCAAAAAATAATGAATTACTTCACTCCTAAGTTTTACTTCGGTCTAACCGCATCTCCAGAAAGAACCGACTTATTTAATGTATTCAAGCAATTTGACAATAATATTATCCATGAGATTCGTTTAAATCAAGCATTGAAAGATGATCTATTATGTCCGTTTCACTACTTTGGAATAAGCGAAATTGACATTGATGGACAAGTTGACTCTGACGAGTATACGTATTTTAATTCAATTGCATTTGAATCCCGTGTAGAACATGTAATTGAGAAAATAAATTATTATGGCTACTCGGGAAATCGGGTTAAAGGACTTGTTTTTTGTCGCAACAATAATGAGGCAGCTGCATTCTCTCAATCATTTAATAAAAAAGGATTTAATACTGTATGCTTAGACGGCACAAGCTCTCAGGAAAAAAGAGAGGAAGCCATTATAAGACTAACAGAGGATGAATCAAGCAACAGACTTGATTACATATTCTCTGTAGATATATTTAACGAAGGTATAGATATTCCTGAAATTAATCAAGTTGTTATGCTTAGACCTACTCAATCCCCTATTATTTTTGTTCAGCAATTAGGAAGAGGTCTTAGGAAGTTTGAAAATAAGAAATTTGTCGTTATTCTTGATTTTATCGGAAATTATACAAATAATTTTTTAATCCCCATCGCACTCTCAGGTGATCGTTCATACAATAAAGACAATGTACGACTTTATGTTTCAGAAGGGAATAAAATTATACCTGGATCTTCAACAATCAATTTTGATGAAATATCCAAGAAGAGAATTTTTGAGTCAATTGATAGTGCTAATTTTAATGACAGTCACTTGATCAAAGACGCTTATGTTCAATTTAAATATAAGCTTGGTAGAATACCAACTTTATGTGAGTTTATTAAACATGAAGAATTAGATCCTCAAAGAATTTTCGATAATAAGAGTTTTGGATCGTATCATACTTTCTTAAAGAAAAATGAAGATGAGTATACTATAGAATTTACAAAAATAGAAGAAGAAATTATAGAGTTTGTATCTAAAAAGATTGCCAATGGAAAAAGAATACAAGAGATTTTACTATTTAAGCTTATATTGATGAACGAACCAAATTTATTTTCAACTTGGAAAAAAATGTTATATGAAAAATACCATATTGAATTAAGCGAAATAAATAGAATAAATGTTTACAATATTCTTACGAATAATTTTACACAGGGAACAGGTAAGTCAACTTATGCAAATTGTGTATTTATTGAAAATATGGATAACTATACGATTTCCAA
>CAYJAB010000005.1:66858-72764 GCA_964368305.1 uncultured Erysipelotrichaceae bacterium
ATTTTAAATCACTTCTTAATAACACTCAATTTAAAAGTTGTTTACAGGATTTGATCGAATACGCTTTATTAAAGTATACTGCTAAATACAATAACAGATATGAAGATACTGATTTTGTTTTATATGAAAAATATACCTATGCCGATGTGTGTCGTTTACTATCTTGGGAAAAAGGAGAAGTAGCACAAAATATTGGAGGGTATAAATTCGATAAGAAAACAGCCACTTATCCAGTATTTATAAACTATGATAAACATGAGGGTATCAATGCCTCTATCAACTATGAAGACAGATTTATTTCAAAAAATACACTCATCGCAATTTCAAAATCAGGTAGAACTGCACAATCAGAAGATGTTAGAACTGCATTGAATGCTAAATTATTAAATATCTCAATGCATTTATTTGTTAGAAAAAATAAAGACGATAAAACCTCTAAAGAGTTTTATTATTTAGGTAAAATTACCGCAACTGGCGACTATAATGAATTTATTTTAAATAACACAAAGAAAAAAGCAGTAGAAATTGTATATAATTTAAACTCTCCAGTTAGAGATGACATATATGATTTTATAACAGGAGGTATCCAATGAGAGAAGTAGAAGTTGTCGCAGCAATTATCGTTAAGGACAAAAAAGTATTAGCAACCAAAAGACTTGAAGGAGAGTTTGATGGAATGTGGGAATTTCCAGGTGGTAAAATTGAAAAAAATGAAACTCACCCACAGGCATTAATTAGAGAAATACGTGAGGAGCTTGAATCAGATATTATCGTAAATGACTTCTTATGTACAATTCACCACACTTACTCGACATTCAAATTAGTAATGCATTGTTATATATGTTCAATACAAAATAATTGTTTTGTATTGAATAACCATAGTGATTATAAATGGTTAGAAATTAATACACTTCATCATTTGGTCGATTGGATCGAAGCAGACATTAAAATATTAGATTATATACAGCAATACAACAATAAATGACCCACTTTAATTTTAAAAAAAAAAGGATGTATCTTATGATATATCCTTTTTTACTTATCTATAAATATAATATTATTGATTATCTAATGTTTTTTCTTCCCAATCAAGATAAGCTAAGATACCTTCATAGTATAACTCGATACTATCTTTTCCTTGTAGGCCTATACCTAAATCAAGGCTATTACTATCAGCGTTATAATCATGATCTTCTACTATCCCTGTTAAAATCACATAAAACAACTCGTTATTCTCAAATGTTAAGTTTATTTGCATATCACTATCATAGACATAACCAATCGCTACTTCCATTGTGTCATTTGTAGATATGATTTCATCAATATATATCTCTTCTACTCCCACACTTTGTAAGATGCTTTCATTATTAGAAATTTCTTCATCTGTATGCCCATATTCACTAAACCCACCTAGACCCATCACTACATCTTTTGTCGCTATGATCTTTCCTGACATTTCAATTTCAGTTATCATTGTTCTTACTTTTACTCCATCAATTCTTCTTGTTAATGGTACTATTTCTCTTTTGCCATCTTCCTTCACTCTATTCGTTGTGATTTCACTTGTATCAGTAAATTCATCTGTACTCTTCTCACTCATTTCACACCCACTAAACATTAATAGTAAAGCCAAAAATAATATTTTCATTGCTTCTCCTCCATCGTCAGTCGCTGAACTGCTCATCTTTCTTTTTTTGTCTTTTTAATACAATTATAATATGTATTTTTCTTTGAACATATTATTTTCAAAGTCCCCTATATACTCTATCTCCATTACATATTTCTTCTTTTACATTCTCAATTTTATTCTTATCTACTATAATAGATTTTTTATCTTTATACTTGATTTTATTAAAAGGTGCTATTTTCTAAATCTATCAATTTTTTATTTTTAAATTTGCCATTACAATATACACGAGAGATACTCTTTTTTTAATTATTCCATAAAAATTTTTCTAATTCTACATAATATTTCCCCTTTTACTGATATTTTAATAGTATCAAAATAATAAATCTGGTACAAGTTTAAATATAAATGTCTTATTATTACTCATTTTTTTATATCTATTATTTTAAAATAAAACTAATATTATTTTTTTATTAGATTTTTGTTGACAATTTGTTTAATGAAATGTATAGTGTACTTATTCAATAAGTACACTAAGTATATATAGTACATTTTATTGAATACAGGAGGTATATTTTGGAAATTATTATTAGTACTAATACAAACAAACCAATTTATGAGCAGATAACTTCTCAAATGAAAGCAATGATAATGAGAGAAGAACTAAAACCAGGAGATGCGATACCTTCTATGCGTTCTTTAGCTAAAACGATTCACGTAAGTGTTATAACTGTACAAAAAGCTTACGAGGATTTAACTAGAGATGGATTTATAGAAACAACTGTTGGTAAAGGGAGTTTTGTTGCGGCACAAAACACTCAATTTATTCAAGAAGAAAAACAAAAGATAGTAGAAGAGCATTTAATCAAAGCAGTAGAAGTAGCTAAAACAAATGGGATTAAACTTGAAAAACTACAAGATTTAATTAGCATCTTTTATTATGATGAATAGACTTTATTTTATTATCGTTATTTTATAACACTAGGAGGAAATTTTATGAGTTACAGCTTAGAAGTTAACAATCTTTGTAAAACATATAAAGACCATGACTTTAAATTAGATAACATACACCTAAAAGTCCCAACAGGTTCGATTGTTGGATTTGTAGGTAAAAATGGTGCAGGTAAAAGCACAACTATTAATGCACTATTAAACATGATACAAAGAGATAGTGGCAGTATTAAATTTTTCGGTAAAGAAATGCTAGATTTAGATAGAAACATTCGAAATGACATTGGTGTTGTGTTTGATAGTATTAACTTTTCAGGGGAATTAACACCTATAAAATTAGAAAAAGTATTATCAGAAATATATGATTATTGGAATCGTGAGCAATTTTTTAAATATATGAATATCTTACAGATTCCTACTGAGAAAAAGATAAAAGAGTTCTCTAGAGGAATGTCTATGAAGCTTTCTATTTGTGTAGCATTATCACACAATGCAAAGCTTTTAATATTAGATGAGGCTACGGGTGGACTTGATCCTGTAATTAGAGAGGTTGTACTTGATCTTTTCTTAGAGTTTGTAGAAAATGAAAATCATTCAATTTTTATTTCTTCTCATATCTCAAGTGAGCTTGAAAAAATTGCGGATTATATTACATTTATCAATGACGGAAAAATCATATTAACAGAGAAAAAAGATACGCTTATTTATGAATATGGAATTGCTAGAATGAAGGAAGCTGATTTTGAAAAGTTACAAAAATGTGATTATTTAAACTATAGAAAAAGAGGATTACAAATTGAAGTTTTGGTTACTAACAAAAATACTTTTACTTCTTTATATCCTGATATTATTGTAGACAACTCAACAATAGATGAAATCTTATCACTACTAACAATGGAGGTTGCGTAATTATGAAAGGATTAATAAGAAATAACTTTTATATGGTATTAGGAAGTATCATTCCTTTATCAATACTTGGCCTTATCCTTATTGTTTCATTAGTTATAACCGGTTTTATAAATTATGATATTGGTCCTTACCTTCCAATGGCAATTGGGGGATTAGTCGGAGGGTTTGGTGCCCTTGTCGGCACAATGGCTCAAAAAGATACAAATTCAAAATGGAATAGATTTGAATTAACACTTCCTGTTAAACGCAGTGATATTATGAAGTCAAAATATATCTCATCTACTTTATTTATATGTCTTGGAATAATGTTATCCACTTCATTAGCAATTATCTATTATATATTATTTGGTGGAGAACTTATAGATAGAATGATCTTTACACTTAACTTTTCTATATGTTTTTCATTAGGACTTAGTGCATTTTTCATCCCTTTAATAACACAATTTGGCACAGAAAAAAATGAACTATTACTTCTAATATCAGTCGCTTTATCTTTATTATTATATTTTTTATTTAATATGTCATTCTTCAAATTTATGCCAGTTGAAATGTATGGAAATACATTTATCTATACCATTATACTTGTAATAACTAATATTATATTATTGATAATGTCTTATCATTTATCAACTTACATCTATTCTAAAAAAGATATTTAAATTAAAATAGACCATCCCCAAATGTGAGTAATGGTCTATTTTTTATGCAATTCTTATGTAATTAGCCTATTATTTCTTTCTCTTAGCGTGGTATAAAAAAAAAAGAGAGTATTTTTATAGGAGGAAATATGTCTGAAGAAAAGAAAAAAGTAAGTTTTACAAGTAAGTTAATAACTATAATAAGCGGACTAAGCACTTTAGCAAAATTATTGATTGCGGTTGCTGTTTTAGTTGTAGTTGTGCTAGTAGGCTATAAGGTGAATGAAGTACTGTCGCCAAAACCTGTTGAACAATTTAACACATCATCACTTGAAGAAATCATTGATGTGAGTGAATTATCAACATTTGTTGCTGTGTATAATGGAGTAGCAATTAAATATGATGATAAAAATGATGAGAAAGTGGATTATTACACTTATTATGAAGCAAGTGTAAAGGTAGGAATTGACTTTACTGAAATCAAATATGAAAATCTAAAAGAGGAACGTATCATTAAGGTAACTTTACCACCAATCACAATTACAGATACAGACGTTGACATTTCTACATTGGAATTTATGTTTATCGATGCTAAATCTGAAACAGATACAGTAGTTGAACAAGCATATAACCTATGTTATGACGATCTTAAAGAAGAAGTTAAAAAAGAATTTGCTATTATTGAATTAGGGGAACAAAACGCTATTAAAACAATTGAAGCTTTGATTATTCCATTTGCAAATGAATTTGGAAACGACTATTCAATCGAAGTAGGATTTATGGAGGATAACCATGAAGAAAACTAGTATTATACTTTTATTACTTTTACTATTATTTGTTAGTGCATGTAGTCCACAGGGGGAAGATAACAACGCTACTTTAGAAGTAGATGATATGATGGCTATTTCTGAACTAGCTGTTATGGAATGTTATTTCCACAATGTAGCTAGAGTAAGCGAAGACGATGTAGAAGGCTTCCTATTTTGGAAAAAAGATAGAAACTTTTGGATTGAATACAGCGGAATTGTATCTATAGGATTTGATACAGCGTTAATTACATTTGAAGTTAATGGGCAAGATATTACAATTTCACTACCACGTGCAAAAGTATTAAGTAGTCAAGTTGATCAAAATTCACTTACTGAGGATTCATATTATTATGCTGCAAATTCAGCAAAAGCAAATGCTGAAGTACAAAAAGAAGCATTGACTGAAGCACAACGTCAAATGGTTGAGGTTGCTAAAAAAGACAGAACATTACTACATGAAGCTGAAAGACGTATCCAGGAGCTATTGACAGATTATGTTGAGAATATTGGACAACTTTCTGAAACTGAGTATACTCTTACATTCGCTTTTATTGAAGATAAATAAGAATATTACTATTATATATTACTTAAAAATTAATATATGGATTTTACACAAAAACAGAGCTTTCAGCTCTGTTTTTAAGTTTTTATTAAATTATATATCCTGTAGATTATTCCCACTCTACGTTTTTAGATGTAAAATGGGAGCATATAGGTCTAAAAAGCGTGTGAAATCGTGCTATTTTTCTCTGTATTATCATCTCTATAAGGATTATTACAGAAAAATGTTATCAATTTGTTATCGGTAATAGACGAGTGGATTAAAAACCACTTTTTAATTGAGCATATTTATCCACTCAAAACGGCACTCAGTGCGTTCCATTTTTGAAAGATTAAATAAATCTACTTGCGTTTTCACTTCACTACCCAATGACCAGTTTTATCTGAGCCAACTCTTTCGATAATATTAAA